>DAIUEV010000135.1:0-1644 GCA_036844945.1 Acidimicrobiales bacterium | reverse complement strand
TCCAGGAATTCCTGGTTGATCTCGATCGCGACGACGCGGCGGCCGCTGCGGGCGACTAGCTCGGCGATGCCCGAGCCCATCAGGCCAAGCCCGATCACCGCCACCTCGCGGATACCGGCCGACTGGATCACGTTACTGGTCATGTTGTGGAGCCTTTTCGTCTAGCAGGTACACGGTCGGCCACCGCGCTCGTCCAGCCAGACCTCGGGCGGTGGAACTTGTGAAGCTGTCACCGTGACGGCGGCGTGCTTATCAAAGCCGTCTGGCCTCTACTACACCCCGCGCGGCGCGCGCCAGACGAGGGTCTTCAGTCCTTTTCCGAAGACTCTGTGCACGCCCGATCGCTCGGGCGGGCCGCCATGGAATTATCGGGGTTCCCTCCGACGGGCCGGGCGGCTCGGCGGCCGGGGCTCAGCCCTCGGCTAGATAGCCGTACCGGTCGCGGAAGGCCTTGGGCGTGAGCCCTGAGGCCTCTGCGATCGGGCGGAGCTTCTCCGGATCCTCGAGGTCCTCGCGGTCCAGCCGGATCATGTACTCGCGGGCCACCCGGTACGAGCTCGACTCGACGTTCACCAGCCGGATCCGCACCCGCCCCGTCTCGGGGTCGGTGAACGACCCGAAGGGCAGCGGCACCATGTGCCCCTCCTGGATCGTGATCATGCCGCCGGGCTCGTCGCCCTCCAGCACCCGCTTCAGGTAGTCGACGGCGCTGTAGCCGAGGTCGCGGGTGTACTCGATGTCGAACGGGATGGGGGGCGCGCACCGGAGCTCGTAGCCGATGTTCTTGCCTTCGACCGTGACCTTCTGCCCTCGCTCCTTGAAGCGGTCCTTGACCTGCTTCGCCAGCAGGCGGTCCAGCTCGAGCTCGGCCAGCCGGACGTGGCCGTGCTCGTCTCGCTCGACCTCCGGCATGGCCTTGGCGAGCTCCTCCTGGGGGAGGCGCAGGCCGATGCCCTCGGCGAGCACCGCCACGCCGAAGGGGCGGCCGTGGGCGATCCGCTTGAGCATCGAGGTCTCCAGGACGTCCACCAGCCGCGACAGCGGGATGGGGTCGTCGCCGGGGAACTCCTCCCCGATCACCGCGAGGGTGGCCCCGGCCGACTTCCCGATGCCCAGCGCCAGGTGCCCGGCCGAGCGGCCCATGGCCACCACCAGGTACCACCGGTGGGTGGTGATCGCGTCGGTCATCAAGTTGTTGACGAGCTGGACCCCCACGCTCCGCGCGGTCTCGAAGCCGAACGTCGGGATGCCGCCCGGCAGCGGCAGGTCGTTGTCGATGGTCTTGGGCACGTGCGCCACCCGCAGGCCCCCGCCGGCCGTCTGGGCCAGCCGGGACGCCGAGAACGCGGTGTCATCCCCGCCGATCGTCACCAGCGCGCCGATCCCCAGCGTGCGCAGCGACTCCAGGCAGGCGTGCAGCCGCCAGTCCGGGTCGGCGGCGTCCTGGTCCCGCACCGTCGGGTTGGCCCGCGAGGTCCGCAGCACCGACCCGCCCAGGACGTGGATCCTGGACACGTCCGTGATCGACAGCGGCCGCGCCTCCCCGGTCCGGCCCTCGATCAGGTGCTCGAAGCCGTCCATGATCCCCACGACGTCCCACCCGGAGTTCCGCGCCTCGATCGTGGCCGCGGAGATGACCGAGTT
>DAIUEV010000134.1:0-1773 GCA_036844945.1 Acidimicrobiales bacterium | reverse complement strand
GACCTCCACCGCGCAGATCCCCTCACCGCGGTCGTCGAGGAGGGGGACGAACCGGATTTCGCCGCCGTCGAGCCCGACCCGGGCGCGTCGTCCGTCGACATCGCACGAACGGCCGAGCACGGCGGCCCACCGCCCGGCGAGGCCGGCGGGATCCTCGGTCTGGACGGTCACCGCCGTGATGCCGCCCTCGGCGTGGGCTGGGGCGCCACCGGTCCACGCCGGCCCGGCCCAGCGCCACGACTCGGCGGGGCTCGCCCAGTCGATCGAGACGAGGGCGCCGGGGAGGTCCTTCGGGTGCAGGTGGGTGCCGGCGATGTCGGTGTGGTCGGACCGCCAGACCACCCGGATACCGAGCTCGTCCACGCGCGACCGCGCCGCCTCCAGGTCCTCGAGTTGGAAGATGGCCATGTAGCCGCCGTCGCCGCCGCGCCGCTCCAGGTAGCGGCCGGCCGTCGTCCCCGTCTGCACCGGCGACACGACCTCGAGGAAGGTGTCGCCGAGGGCCATCACCGCGTTCTCGAGCCCGAACACCGCGATGCCCGGATCGGCGTAGGGCTCCCCGGCGTCGGGCAGGGCCGCCCGGACGGCGTCCACGACCGGCGCGAGGGCACGAGCGACCAGCGCGACTTGCCGGAGACGCACCCCGGCCACCTTCAACGCCCCTTGAAGACGGGGTCGCGCTTCTCGACGAACGCGGCCGCCGCCTCCCGGTGGTCCTCGGTGAGGCCGGTGCGGATGTGGTGGGCCGCCTCCATGTCGAGGCACTCCCCCAGCTCACCGAACACGGCCCGGTTCAGGTTCTCCTTCATGTAGCGGTAGGCGACGCGGGGCCCGGCGGCCAGTCGCTTCGCGATGGCCATCGACTCGTCCTCGAGCGACTCGTCGGGGAAGACCCCGTTCAGCATGCCGAGCGACTCGGCCTCGGCGGCCGAGAGCCGGGGGGACAGGAAATAGAGCTCGCGGGCCTTGGAGGGCCCGACCAGCCGAGTGAGGAACCAGGTGCCCCCATAGTCCCCCGCGAACCCCACCCGGGCGAACGCCGTCGTGAGCACCGCGCTCGCAGCGGCATACCGGAGGTCGCAGGCCAGGGCGATGGACAGGCCAGCGCCGGCCGCCGGGCCCGGCAGCGAGGCCAGGGTCGGCTTCGGCATCTCGAACAGGCGCCCCGAGACCGCCCGCTGGTCGAGCCGCTGGACATGGATCCGTTCGTCCAGGCCGACCGGGCGGGCCCCGGCTCCCGCACCCTCGTCGGCCACCCCGGCCATGGCCTTCACGTCGCCGCCCGAGCAGAACGCGCCGCCGGCCCCGGTGACCACGACGCACCCGACCTCGTCGTCCACCTCGAAACGGGCGAGCATGCGTCCGAGCGCCGCGAGCATGGCCGGGGAGAGCGCGTTGCGGCGGTGCGGACGGTGCATGGTGAGGACCCCGACCCCGTCCTCGACCCTCGCCAACAGGTCCTCGGTTCCGGTGTCGATCTCGCCCATGTGCCCTCCCACGCCCGCCGTCGCCACCGACGTTATTCCCGACATGCCCCCGGAGCCCCACGGATCGGAGCGAGGTGGGCGGCCCGTCCGCCCCGGACCGGGGTCGACACGGCCGCATGTCTGTGCGACAGTGCCGACCACGCGGCCCGGCGCAGGTGGCGCCGGTGGGGAGGGGACGCATGACACGAAGGATCAAGCGGGCGGTGGCCGGTCTGGTGCTGAGCGGGGCGCTGGCCGGAGGAGCGATCGCCGGAACAGCGGCCCTGACGGCGACGCCCGCGCAGGG
>DAIUEV010000133.1:0-1802 GCA_036844945.1 Acidimicrobiales bacterium | reverse complement strand
CACCGCCGAAGCGGGCATGCCTCACGGTACCGGCCGCCATCGCTGGCCATGGCGATCAGCTGGGCGGAAACACGCTCCCCTGGCTTCACACGATATTGACGTCAGTGCTCTGACACCAATATCGTGTGAGCGTCAACGGACAAAGGCCGGGCGCTCGTCTGGCTCGCATGTCCGACGTCTGCCCTGGGGCCGGTAGCCATGCGCGAGGGAGCGTGCTGGACCCGGCCGCTGCCGCCGCCGCGGGCGCCCCGCTGGTCCATCCCGAGCTCGGCACGAACGTGGCCGACGAGCTGCCCGAGATGCCGCGCCCCGACGTGGACGAGGTGTTCGCGTCGGCCGCCCACGTGATCACCGAGACGTTCGAGCAGCACCGCTACCTGCCGGTGCCGATGGAGACCCGGGGCCTGGTCGCCTCGTGGGACCGCTGGAGCGACCGGCTCGAGCTGGTCATCTCCGGCCAGGGCGTGCACGAGGTGCGGTTGTTCTACTCCCGGTATTTCGGCATACCCGAGGACCGGATCAGGGTGGTCATGGGTGACGTGGGGGGCAGCTTCGGGCAGAAGGTTTTCCCGGTGAACGACGAGATCGCGGTGGTCGCCGCCGCCCGCAAGCTCGGCCGACCGGTGAAGTGGATCGAGGACCGCAGCGAGAACCTCATCGCCGGCGGCGTCGTCCAGGGCATCGGCGCCGTCTTCTACGAGCACATGATCTACGACCCCGAGGGCCCTGGCCGCGGGCCGCGCTGGTGATGAAGGCGACCTTGCCTTCCACACGTCCAGGCATCGTTACCTCGTTTCCTCAGGGAATGGGCAGGGAGCGTCAGGGGATGACCACCGGGAGCGTTTCCCAGCCGCGGACCGTGGAGGTCGGGGAGAGCTTGGCGGCCTCGGTGTCGACTTCCCATTCGGGGAAGCGCTTCAGGATCTCCTCCAGGGCGTTGCCCTCGGGCACCTGCTGTCCGTGCCATTCGACGTCCCGCGCCACGTACCGCGCGATGTGCGTCCCCGGCGGCTCGTAGCGCAGCAGCTCCTCGAGCGGCGCCGCAAGCGCCTCAACGCCGGCGCTTTCATCGGGCACACGCCGCTGCGCCTGTTCGTGCTGGGCGGTGAGGAGCGGGCCGCGACCGCCGGCGAGATCGAGACGATGCGCCGCCTGCTGCGCGAAGCCATCGACGCCGGCGCGATCGGATTCTCGACCTCGCGGCAGCCAGCCCATCAGGGTGCGTTCGGCCGGCCAGTGCCGAGCCGGTTCGCCGGGATAGACGAGATCAATGCCGTGGCCGCCGAGCTCGGTGAGGCCGGCCGGGGAATCATGCAGATCTCCATCGGGCCGGGCCTGTTCGTCAATCAGTTCTCCGAACTGGCGGTGCGCTACGGGATTCCCGTGACGTGGACGGCGCTGGTGACCCGCGCCGACAAACCTGGCGCGGCGTTGCGCACGGTGGAGCGCGGCGCTTCGCTGCCTGGTGAGGTCTATCCGCAGATCGCCTGCCGGCCGATCGTCATGCAGATCAGCATGACCGATCCGACTCCGCTCGCCGAGATCGACGAGTGGAAGGAGGTGCTGGCGCGTCCCCGTTCCGAGCGGGCCGCCCTGCACCGGGACGTCGCATGGCGAGACCGGGCCCGGCCAGCGACGCTCGCCGCCTGGAGCCATCGCTGGTCCAAGATCGACGTCGAGGAGACTAGCGCGCATCACGACGTCGTGGGCATTCCGCTGGACCGTTTGGCCCAAGAAAGGGGAACCGCACCGTTCGACGTGATGCTGGACCTGGCGCTCGCTGACAACATGGCGACTCGCTT
>DAIUEV010000132.1:0-1835 GCA_036844945.1 Acidimicrobiales bacterium | reverse complement strand
TGATCACCTTGCCCTTCGGGCCGATGACCTCGCCGATCTTGTCGATCGGGATCTCCATCGAGACGATCTTCGGGGCGCTCGCAGCCACCTCGGACCGGGGCTCGGCGATCGCCTCGCGCATCACCGCCAGGATCTGCAGCCGGGCCTCCTTCGCCTGGTGCAGCGCCTTCGCCAGCACGTCGGCGGGCAGCCCGTCGATCTTCGTGTCGAGCTGGAGGGCGGTCACCGCTTCGGCGGTGCCGGCGACCTTGAAGTCCATGTCGCCGAAGGCGTCCTCGGCGCCGAGGATGTCGGTCAGGGTCACGTAGTCGCCGCCCTCGTAGACGAGGCCCATCGCAATGCCGGCCACCGGGGCGGCGATCGGCACCCCCGCCGCCATGAGCGAGAGGGTCGACCCGCACACCGACGCCATGGACGTCGACCCGTTGGAGGCGAGGACGTCGGAGACGAGGCGCAGGGTGTAGGGGAAGTCCTCCTGGCTCGGGACGACCGGGAGCAGGGCCCGCTCGGCGAGGAGCCCGTGGCCGATGTCTCGGCGGCGCGGCCCGCGCATCTGCCCGGCCTCCCCGGTCGAGAACGGCGGGAAGTTGTAGTGGTGCATGTAGCGCTTGGAATCGTCGGGCCCGATCGTGTCGAGCAGCTGGTTCATTCGGGGCATGCCGAGGGTGGTCACGTTCAGGACCTGGGTCTCGCCCCGCTGGAAGAGCGCCGAGCCGTGTGCGGTCGGGAGCAGGTCGACCTCGGCCGAGAGCGGCCGGATGTCGGTCGTGGTCCGGCCGTCGATCCGGACCCCGTCCTCGATGATCCGCTTGCGGACCAGCTTCTTCGTGAGCGCGCGGACGGCCGCCTTCACCTCTGCCTCGCGGCCTTCGAACTCCTCGGCCAGCGCTGCGAACACCTGGGCGGTCGCGTCGTCGATGGCCTTGTTGCGCTCCGCCTTGGCGGTCACCGTGTTCGCCTCGGCGAGCGGGCCGGCGCCGAGCGCCTCCACCCGCGGCCAGACGTCCTCGCCGTAGTCGCTGAAGGTGCGGAACTCGATGGTCTCGATCGGACCGCGTTCGGCGGTGAAGGCCGCCACCAGCTCCCGCTGCAGGTTGATGGACTCGCGGATCCAGGTCTTGGCCGACTCGAGCCCGTCGGCGAGGACCTGTTCGGTGACCTTCGGCGCGCCCTCGTCGTAGAACTCGAAGGAGCGCTCGGTCCCGCCGGCCTCCACCATCATGATGGCGATCTCGGCGTCGGGGGCCTCCGAGAGCGCCCGGCCCGCCACCACCAGCTCGAAGGTGGACTCGTCACCCTCCTGGTAGGTGGCATGCGGGATCCAGGTCCCGTCCACCGAGTACGCGATGCGCACGGCCCCGATCGGGCCGTCGAAGGGAATGCCCGAGAGCATGAGGGCGGCCGAGGCGGCGTTGATGGCCAGCACGTCGTGGGGGTTCACCTGGTCGGCCCCGAAGATGGTCCCGACCACGTGCACCTCGTTGCGGAAGCCCTTCGGGAACGACGGGCGCAGCGGCCGGTCGATCAGCCGGCAGGTGAGGATGGCCTGGTCGGAGGCCCGGCCCTCCCGGCGGAAGAACGAGCCCGGGATCTTGCCCGCCGCGTAGGCGCGCTCTTCGATGTCGACGGTGAGGGGGAAGAAGTCGGTGCCCTCCCGCACCGAGCGCGACGCCGTGGCGGTCGCCAGCACGACGGTGTCGCCGATGCGGCCGACGACCGCGCCGTCGGCCAGTTGGGCCAGCTTGCCGGCCTCGAAGGAAAGGTGTCGTTCGGTGCCTGAGATCGGCGCCGACACGGAGATGGCCTCGGCCATGTTGCTCCTTGTGTTCAGGGGC
>DAIUEV010000131.1:0-2115 GCA_036844945.1 Acidimicrobiales bacterium | reverse complement strand
CGGCCCAGCTCGGCCGTGACCTCATCGCGGGTGGCCCGCAGCTCGGTCGCCGCCGCGTCACAGAACCCCGACCGGGCCCGGGCCGAGTAGAGGTCGACGGTGTCGACGTGGAACCGCTCGCCGGCGCGCACCATGACGTTCACCTTGAGAGCGCCGGCGATGGCGGCCTTCGGGATGTGGCGCACCCGCCAGGTGCGGGGCCCGGTCTCGATCACGAGCTCGTCGTGGGACGCGGCGGCGGCGGGGAGGTCGGGGGGTGCGAGCACCGGGGTGGCCGGGGGCCCGGGTGCCGTGGCGGGCTCGTCGACCGGCTCGTCGGGAGGGGGCGGGGCGGCTGAAGAAGGAAGCGGGGCCGGCCCGGCCGAGCGCCTCGATCGCCCCGGCGCCGGTGCGGTGCCCTTGTGCATGAAGGCGGCGGAGCGCACCAGCTGGCCGAGCGTGTCGCGTGGCGAGCGGGCGGCCATGGCCACGTCGTTGAGGTCCTGGCCTGACGGGAGCAGCACCCGGAAGCACTCGATGCCGCGCTCGGCGAGCTCGCTCGCGAGGGACGCCGCGGCGGTGTCGCCGGCCCGGTCGTGGTCGTAGGCGATGAGGACCCGGGTGACGCGGTGCGCGGCGAAAGCCTCGTGGTGGTCAGTCGTGAAGCCGGTGGTGCCGTAGGCGGCGGTCGTGTTGGTGAAGCCCGCACACCAGAGCGTCAGGGCGTCGATGAGGGACTCGGTGACGATCACCTCGCCGCCGGCGAGCCCCGCCTCGTTGAAGACGCCCCGGTGCGGGCCGGGCAGGTAGAGGTGCAGCGGCGTGCCGGCCCGCAGGTCGTCGCGGATCTTCCTTCCGTAGAGCTCGGTGACCACCCCGGCCGTGTCGATCACCGGGACGACGACAGATCCGGCCAGGTGCTCATGGCCGGACTCCCGGAAGACCCCGAGACGGCCGAGCCGGCCCCGCAGCTCCGCCCCGGCCTTGCGGTTCTTGTTGGGCAGGCGCAGCCCGAGCGTCCGGTTGGCGTAGCCCAAGGAGAAGCGCTCGAGGGCGGCCGGGTCGTCGATCTTGCGCCGGGCCAGGTAGGCGAGGGCCTCGGGGGACTCGGTCAAGGTGGCGTGGTAGTAGGCGACGACTTGGAGGAGGGCCTCGGCGTCGCCGGCGGTGGCCTCGACCGGGGCGGGGAGGCGACGGACCGTCGAGCGAGCAGACCCGGTCACCACCGGTTGCTCGCCGGCCCGGAGGAGCTCGACGGCGTGGCGGAAGCTCACCCCTTCGGCCCGCATCACCCAGTCGATGACCGTGCCGCCGCTCTGGCAGGCCCCCATGCAGTGCCAGAGGCCTTTGGAGGGGCTCACCATCAGCGAGGGGGTGTCGTCGTCGTGGAACGGGCACCGACCCACCAGGTCCCGGCCGGCCTTCTTGAGCGCCACCCCCGACCGGGTCACGAGGGCGGCCAGGTCGATCTCTTCCTTCAGCCGCCGGACGAGCTCGTCGGGGATGCGGGCCACCGGGCCACCTCCTCAGGGAAATTTTGCACATGGTGACTAGACCTCCGTCACTATGGCACACTCACCATATCCGGTAGGGATTTCCAGCTGAAGACTCCATGCAGGGAGGGAACTCGTGGGCGCACAATGGGGCTGGCACGTCGACCAGGAGGACTGTCCAGCCATGCCCCTCGGAGAACGCATCCGTCAGCTCCGCAAGGAAGCCGGGTGGTCACAGGCCGAGCTGGCCGAGAAGATCGGCGCCGACGCCGGCCGGGTCAACAAGTACGAGGCCGGGCGGATGGCCCCGGGCGCCGAGACCCTCGTCCGCCTGGCCGAGGTCCTGAACGTCTCGATCGACTACCTGCTGATCGACGGCATCCCCCGGCGGCCGCTGCACTCGGCCGAGGACGCCCTCGGTGACCGGCTCGCTGCAGTCGCTGAGCTCGGCGACCAGGACCTCACGCTCGTGGTCAGCTTCATCGACGCGCTGGTAGCCAAGACCCGGATGAAGGCCCTCGCCGGCGACATCGCCTGAGGGGGCTCAGCGATCCCGTAGGGGGGGCCAGACGGCCCTGCGTCGTCCCGCACCGGACGCTGGCCGGCGGCGAAGCCGCCGGCGGCGGCAGGGGCGGGCTTGATT
>DAIUEV010000130.1:0-2359 GCA_036844945.1 Acidimicrobiales bacterium | reverse complement strand
GGGACGGCGCAGGCCAGCCGGTCGAGGGGCCGGAAGAGCCGGGGGACGTCGTGGTAGGGGGCGCCGGACAGGGCGATGTCCTCGAACCCGCAGGCGGCCAAGAGGCCGACCAGGGCGCGCCGGGTGAAGACGTGCAGGTGGCCGACGACCTCGGTGCCGGGCCGACCGTGGATGCCCCGGATGCTCACCTCGGTGAAGAGGGGCTGGATGCCGAGGACGAGCAGGGCCCGGTTGTACCAGGCGGCCAGGTTGGGGGTGGAGAGGAGGAGGGTCCCCCCGGGGGCGAGGACGCGGCGGGCCTCGAGGAGGGCGGCGTCGGTGTCGACCAGGTGCTCGATGATCTCCCCCATGACGACGGCGTCGACGCTGCCGTCGCCGAGGGGCAGGCCGGGGCCATCGAACCCGCCGCAGGCGACGGGGAGACCGAGGGCCCGGGCCCGGCCGGCGGCCTGCAGGGACCAGTCGACCCCGAGGATCCGGGCCTCGACCCCGGGGGCGGCCCGGCAGACTGAGCGGGCGATGTCGGTGGACGCCCCGTCCCCACACCCGATGTCGACCACCCGGGCCGGTCGCCCCGCCGCCCGCAGCGCCGCGACGAGCATGGCGGCCTGGCGGCGGGCCCGCTCCTCGCCCGAGCGGACGGTCGTTGAGGGGTCCTCGTAGAGCCGGCGGAGCCCGGGGTCGCTCACCTCAGCCCCTCCGCCCGAGGCGCGGCGCGGCCCATCAGAACACCCGCACGCCCGACAGCCGCTCGACCAGGAAGCGGCCGGAGAAGCGGTCGTCGTAGCGCTCGAGCACGGCCGGGTCCCAGAGGAACGAGTCGTCCGGCCCGTACCGGTCGTAGTGGACGTTCCAGCCCTCCCGACGGTCGACATGGGACCAGCGCCCCCGGCGCTCGATGAAAATCTTGCGCTTCGCATGCGCCGGCGAGCGCAGCTGGTAATGGCGCGCCAGGAACTTGTATGGATACTCGGACACCCCGTCAAACTCGACCCGGTGCCCGCCCGAGGGGGTGAGCCGCCCGGGGTCGGGGCCGTTGCGCCAGGCGCAGCGCTGCGCCGGGAAGGGCGCCGAGAACTCGAAGTGCGCCATCGCGTCGATGGGGTTTTCGCCCCCGGGCTCGGCGGCGGTCGGCCGGAAGACGATCTGGGTGTGGTCCACCGCGCTGTACCCGCGCTCGTGCAGCGCGTGCAGGGCGTCCCGGTAGGAGACGCCGGGCCATGGGGCCTCCCGCACCTCGTCGGCGTCGATCTTGACGCACCAGTCCGCCCCGGAGGCGGCCGCCACCTTCTCCAGGTGCTCCAGGCTGGCGAACTCGTCGAACGCCGGACTCGGCCCGCTCTCCGGGTAGCGCTCGAAGAAGAACCCGGGGGCGCCGCCGTAGCGCTCCTGCACCAGTTCGGCCGTTCCGTCGGTCGACCAGTTCTCGATCAGCGACACCTCGACTCCCCCCTCGATCAGCCGGTCGACGACCGCGGCCACGATGTCGAGTTCGTTGAAGGTCCGCACGAGGGCCCGGACCCGGAAGCCCGGCGGGGCCGGGCGCGGCGGCGCGGCGAGCACGTCGACCACCGCAACCAGCACGTTGCGCCGGTGCCGCGAAACGCTCGGGGTCCCGACGGCGCGGCCCACGAACGCGGCGGACAGGCCGTGGCGGCCGAGCAGGTCGGCGAACCAGGCTTCGGCCCCGGCTTCGTCGCTCGGGTCGGGGGCCAGCCGGTCGGCGCAGGTGACCACGAGGACCGGGGCCCGCTCGGCGCAGCGCCGGAGGGTCGCCCACAGCGCCGGGGTCGCCCCGCGCTCCAACAGCCCGGTGCACAGGACGGCCGAGGACTCGAGCAGCGCGTCAGGCACGGCCGTTGCCGAGCGCCCGCGTCGGGGGTCGGCCGAGATCCACCGGCCGCCGGGGACCGCCGGCAGCATGCGGAGCACCGAAGGCACGTCCACGCCGACCACCTCGAACTGCGACGCCACCTGGGTGAGCAGGTCCGGCGGCGTGCATCCGAGCGCGAGCAGCCGGCTCGCCCCGCGTCGGGGGGCCAGCCAGGCCACGAAGTCGTGGACGAAGGCCGGGAAGCAGGGCACCGCCCGCCGGTTCCCCGGCCCCGGCCGCCGCGTGGCCAGGATCGCCATCAGCGCGACGCGCCGGACTCCTGGGGCCAGGGCAGAACCGGGGCGTCGCGCCCGGTGCCGCCCGATGACCCGGCCGGCGCCTCGCGGCGCTCCTCGTGGTACTCCTCCTCCACGTTCACGGCCCAGATGTCGTTGTCGGCGCCGTGGATGTTCTCGACTGTCAGCATGGCCGTGAACATCGAGTGGTCCTGGTTGTTGTACTTGTGCATCCCGTTGCGGCCCACCA
>DAIUEV010000129.1:0-2390 GCA_036844945.1 Acidimicrobiales bacterium | reverse complement strand
TCAGGTCCGATTCAAGGAGCGCAGGATGAGCAAGCCCTTCAAGGGAACGATCAGCATCGATATCCGGGACTCGGTGCCCGACTGGGAGCCGTTCGAGCCGCCCACCGCGCCGGACGGGGCGCCGAACGTCCTCTACATCGTGCTGGACGATGTCGGGTTCTCGGCCATGTCGTGTTACGGCGGCCCGATCGAGACGCCGAACATCGACCGGATCGCGAACAGCGGGATCCGCTACACGCAGTGGCACACGACGGCGCTGTGCTCGCCGACCCGGTCCTGCCTGCTCACCGGCCGCAACCACACGCGCAACTCGATGGCCTGCATCACCGAGGCCGCGATCGGGTTCCCGAACGCGAGCGGGACGATCCCGCCGGAGAACGGCATGATCTCCGAGATCTTGGGCGAGCAGGGCTGGAACACCTACATGGTGGGCAAGTGGCACCTGTGCCCGACCGTGGAGATGAACGTCGCCTCGACGCGGCGGAACTGGCCGAGCGGCCGGGGGTTCGAGCGCTGGTACGGGTTCCTGGGCGCCGAGACCAACCAGTGGTACCCGGACCTGGTCTACGACAACCACCCGGTGGACCAGCCGAAGTCTCCGGAGGAGGGTTACCACCTCACCGAGGACCTCACCGACAAGGCGATGGAGTTCATCAAGGACGCGAAGTCGGTCGCACCCGACAAGCCGTTCTTCCTGTACTACGCGCCAGGGGCGGCACATGCGCCGCACCACGTCCCGAAGGAATGGGCCGATAAGTTCAAGGGCCGCTTCGACATGGGCTATGAGGCGATGCGGGAGCAGACGCTGGCCCGGCAGAAGGAGATGGGCATCGTCCCGGCCGACACCGAGCTGCCACCTGTCAACCCGATCGGCACCCCGGAGACCCGCAAGGGACCCAAGGGCCAGCCGTTCCCGCCGCTCGACGTCACCCGGCCGTGGGATTCGCTCTCCGCCGACGAGAAGCGGCTGTTCGCGCGGATGGCCGAGGTCTACGCGGGTTTCCTGGCGCACGCCGACCATCACATCGGACGGCTGCTGGACTACCTGGAGGAGTTCGGACTACGCGAGAACACGATGGTGATCGTGGTGTCGGACAACGGGGCCAGCGGCGAGGGCGGCCCCGACGGGTCGGTCAACGAGATGTTGTTCGCCAACGGCATCCCCGACAATATCCAGGCGAACCTGGCGATGATCGACGAGCTCGGCGGGACCAAGACCTACAACCACTACCCGAACGGCTGGGCGATGGCGTTCAACACGCCATTCAAGATGTGGAAGCGGTACGAGTTCAACGGTGGCACCGCCGACCCGTGCATCATCTCCTGGCCCTCGACCACAACCGGCAATGGCGAGATCAGGCACCAGTATCACCACGCGATCGACATCGTGCCCACCATCCTCGACGTTCTCGGCGTCGAGGCGCCGGAAACGATCAAGGGGCACGTGCAGAGCCACTTTGACGGTGTCAGCATGCGCTACAGCGTCGCCGACCCGTCCGCGCCGTCAGCCCGCAGGACGCAGTTCTACTCCATGCTCGGCTCACGCGGGATCTGGCATGACGGCTGGAAGGCGGTCACCACCCACCCGACGCTCAGCGGCTGGAGCGACTTCAACGACGACACCTGGGAGCTGTACCACACCGATGTCGACCGGGCCGAGCTGCACGACCTGGCGGCCGAGCATCCGGAGAAGGTGCGGGAGCTGGTCAACCTGTGGTTCGCCCAGGCCGGCGAGAATGACGCCTTCCCGCTGGATGACCGGTCTCCCCTAGAGATCATTATCACGCCGCGCCCACAGCTGGCCGCGCCGCGTAACCGCTACACCTACTTCCCCGACACCGCGGAGGTACCGGAGGCGCAGGCGGTGAACGTCCGCAACCGGTCTTTCGCGATCGGGGCGCTGGTGGACATCCCTGCCCCGGGAGCGGAAGGCGTGCTGTTCGCACACGGGTCGCGGTTCGGCGGCCATGCCCTGTACGTGAAGGACAACCGGCTGCACTACGTCAACAACTTCGTCGGCATGGCGGAGCAGAAGATCGACAGCACCCAGGACCTGCCCACCGGGCAGAACCTGATCCTGTCGGCCTCGTTCGACAAGGACGGTGAGGACCCGCCCCACGTGTCCACCGGAATCCTGTCCCTCTACCACGGGGACAAGAAGGTCGGCGAGGGCCGGATCAGGACCCAGCCGGGAATGTTCATGCTCGCGGGCGAGGGCCTGTGCGTGGGCCGTGACAGCGGTGAGGCCGTCACCAGCGACTACCCGAACGGATCGCCGCACCGTTTCACCGGCGGCACGATCAAGCGGGTCGCTGTCGACGTCAGCGGCGATCCATACGTCGACCTCGAACGCGAGGCTCAGGCCATGCTGGCCCGCGAATAGGCACGCG
>DAIUEV010000128.1:0-2473 GCA_036844945.1 Acidimicrobiales bacterium | reverse complement strand
CGGCCCCGTCTACCAGGCCGGCACCCTGTCGGGGAACCCGCTCGCCACCGCGGCCGGCCACGCGGTGCTGGGCGCGGTGACCGAGGCCGACTACCGCGCCCTCGCCGAGCGGGCCTCGCGCTTTGCCGCCGCTCTCGGCGCGGCCATCTCGGCGGGGGGCCTCGGCGTCCGGGCCAGCGCGGTCGGCCCGCTGGTCGGCCTGCTCGTGGGACCGCCGGGCCAGCCCCCGGCCGCGCCCCGTGACCTCGAGGACGTGCGGGCGGGCGCCGGGACCGGGGCGTACTCGGCGCTGTTCCACGCGCTCGTCGCCCGCGGGGTGGCGCTCGCGCCCGGCGCCTACGAGGTCCTGTTCCCGGGCCTCGCCCACGAGGACCGCCACCTCGACGAGGTGGTCGCGGCCGCCGGCGAGGCGGCGAGCGAGGTGGCGGCGGCCTGGCGCTGAGCCGGCCGGGTCCTCAGGGCCCGACGCCCGCCTTCCCCATGCGCTCGAGCACCGCCGCCGTCCCCACCATCGCCCGGTAACCGATCTCGGCGGGGCCGAGGTCGCGGGGCCGCATGAGGTTGGCCATGATCCGCATGAGCTGGGCCATGAACGCCTTCGACCGCATGCCGGTGGCGACGCAGAAGCGCATGCGGGCGGGGTCGCTGATGAGACGCACGAAGGCCCGGCCGACCCGGTAGTAGTCGCCGTAGGCGTCCTCGAGCCGGCGCTCGTAGGCGGCCAGCGCCTCCGACCCGCCCCCCGACAGCGCCTCGCCCAGGTAGGCGGCGGCCAGGCGCCCGGTCTCGTAGCCGTAGGCGATGCCCTCGCCGTTGAACGGGTTGATGAGGCCGCCGGCGTCGCCGACCACCACCGTGTTCGCCCCGGTGCGCGGCCCGACCGCCATGCCCATGGGCAGCCGGCCCCCGGTCGGCGGGCCGCACGCGGATGCGGGCGAGAGGCCCCAGGACTCGGGGGCCTGGGCGACGAACGCGTCCATGAGCCTCGAGGTGTTGAGCCCCTTCCAACGCTGCTCGGTCGAGAGGAGCCCGACCCCCACGTTCACCCGGCCGTCGCCCAGCGGGAAGACCCAGCCGTAGCCCGGCACGACGTCGCCGTCGGCGTCGCGGATGTCGAGGTGCGACTCGATCATGTCGTCGTCGCTGCGCTCGGAGCGGTAGTAGCCGCGCAGGGCCATCCCCTGGGGGTACTGCCGGTCGCGGGCGGTGCCGAGGGCGCGGCCGAAGCGCGAGTTGGCCCCGTCCGCCACCACCACGTACCGGGCCCGCACCTCGGTCGTCGAGGGCGAGGTCTTGGACGACACCTTGGCGCCGGCGCAGGCGCCCAGGCTGCCCGGTCCCCCGGCCGTCGCCTCGAGCGGCTCGGTCACCTCGGTGCCCTGGAGCACGGTGGCGCCGGCCTTCGACGCGCGGTCGATCACGAGCTCGTCGAGGTCGTGGCGGGTGATCGTGTAGCCGTAGGTGGGGAAGCCGGGCACCTCGGGCCACTCGAGCTCGATGGTGCGGCCGAAGGCGACCGAGCGCAGCCCCCGGTACCGGTGGGCCCCGACCATCGCCTCCTCGACGCCCATGTCGGACAGCTGCCGGACCGCCCGGGGGGTGAGGCCGTCGCCGCACGTCTTCTCGCGCGGGAACACCTTCTTCTCCACGACCGCCACGTCCCAGCCGGCGTCGGCCAGCCAGTACGCGCACGAGGCCCCGGAGGGGCCGCCCCCGACGACGAGGACGTCGTGGAACTGGTCGGCGGTTCGCGCCATCGCGACGATCGTAGGCGGCGGTGCCGGGGCCGTTGACCTCGATGTGCCCTGGCCAGGGGGGCCGTGGTAGACCGGACGAAGCGTGGCCCAGTACCTCCCGATCTTCGCGCTCCTCGTCCTCGGGCTGATCTTCGGCGCGCTGTCCTTCGTCGGATCGTCCCTGCTCGGACCGAGGAAGAAGCCGAGCGCGGCGAAGCTCGCGCCCTACGAGTGCGGGATCGTCCCGGACCGCGAGCCGCCGATGAGGTTCCCGGTCCGGTTCTACCTGGTGTCGATGATCTTCATCATCTTCGACATCGAGATCGTGTTCCTCTATCCCTTCGCGGTCATCTTCAAGCAGCTCCACACCTTCGGCCTCGTCGAGGTCCTGGTGTTCGCGGTGGTCGTGCTGGTCTCCTTCCTCTACCTCGTGAGCAACGGAGCATTCAGCTGGGGGCCGGCCAAGCGGCTGCGCGAGGGCATGCCCGCGCGCACCTCGGAGTCGACCATCGCCCGGGTGACGGCCGCACCGCCGCCGCCCTCCCGGGCCGCCTAGGGACCGAAATGGGTCTCGAGGACCTCCAGCACAACTTCCTGACCGGGCGCCTCGAGGACCTGGTGAAGTGGGCGCGCCGCAACAGCGTGTGGCCGGCCACCTTCGGCCTGGCCTGCTGTGCCATCGAGATGATGTCGGTCGGCGCGGCCGACTACGACATCAGCCGCCTCGGCATGGAGGT
>DAIUEV010000127.1:0-2582 GCA_036844945.1 Acidimicrobiales bacterium | reverse complement strand
AGGCGACTCCCGAGATCAAGGTCGATCCCGAGACCTACCAGGTCTGGGTCGACGGCGAGAAAGTCGGCAGCGACCCGCTGGAAGAGCTGCCCATGACCCAGCTCTACTTCCTCTTTTGAAGAGGCGCGGAGACTCGTGAACCTGCGCCTGCTCCAGATTTCCGACTCTGCATTGCCCATTAGTGGATACACGCATTCCTGGGGCCTGGAGGGGGCGATCGCCCGCGGTTTGGTCCACGATGCCGAGAGCCTCGAGCGCTGGACCCTGCGATGGCTTCGGACGTCGCTTGGCCCGCTCGAGGGCATCCTCGTCGCGTCCGGCTGTCGCGGCGCCCGAACAGGAAGACAGGACGACCTGGTGGCGCTGAACCGCCTGGCCGACGCCTCGATCGTCCCCCCGTCGATCCGCACCGCCAGCCGGGAGATGGGGGAGCAATTGCTGGCGCTTGGCATCACCTGGGCGTGGTGTGCGACAGAGCTGGCACAGTTCCTCGAGCCGCCCACCGGGCAGCCTCAGGGGTGGCACCATTCGGTGGCATTCGGGCTGCTCGGGGCCTTGGGCGGAAACGAGCCCGGAGACGTGCTGACGGCCTACCTGCACCAGGCGGCGCTGGGGATGATCGGGGCAGGTGTTCGCGCCATCCCCGTCGGTCATACCCACGGCCAGCAAATCCTGGCTTATCTCCACGACGAGATCAGCAAGTTGACAGGCGCCCTGGTCGACCGCGCTCCCGAGACGGCCGGCGGGGGTTGCCCTTTTTACGAGATCTTGTGTGATGAACAAACACGACTTTACGCACGCATGTACCGCTCCTGATCCCTTATCGGATTGGCATGCAGGGCCGACACGGCGACGGTTCCGAAGGGGCGCGGCATTCCACAAGGACCACGACCATCCCCATGACCACATGGGACGGCCCGGCCCAGCTCGCTATGCGGGGCCTTCACGAAAGGTTTTCACGCTTGGCGTGGCCGGGCCCGTCGGCTCCGGCAAAACGGCTCTGGTCGAGGCGCTCTGCCGCGCCCTCTGGCCCGAGATCAATCTCGCAGTGATCACCAACGACATCTACACGCACGAAGACGCCGAGTTCTTGTCCCGCCGCGAGGCACTGCCGGTGGAGCGCATCGTTGGCGTTCAGACCGGCGGCTGCCCGCACACCGCGATCCGCGACGACGCCAGCGCCAACCTGAGCGCCGTGGCCAACTTCCAGCGGCAGTTCCCGGGCATCGAACTGGTCCTGGTCGAGTCCGGAGGCGACAACCTCACCGCCGTGTTCTCGCGTGAGCTCGCCGATCGCTTCATCTTCGTCATCGACGTTGCCGAGGGGGACAAGATCCCCCGCAAGGGGGGGCCGGGCATCTGCAACAGCGACCTGCTGGTGATCAACAAGATCGACCTGGCGCCGCACGTCGGGGCCGACCTGGATGTGATGCGACGAGACAGCCTGAAGATGCGTGGCGAGCGACCGTTCCTGATGGTCAGCCTCCGCCAGAAGGAAGGGGTCGAGGAGGTGATCACGTGGGTTCGCGAGCAGCTCGCATCACGCGCGAAGAGCTCTTGACGCCGCCCGAATTCCTTGGCGTGCTCCCGACCCAGAACCCGGCGGGAAGAGTGGGAGGAGCACGAATCGAGCTGATCCGTTCCGCTAATAAGACGCATTTGGGAACCTGCTACCAGCAGATTCCTGTTCGCCTCTTTCCTCCGTTCGAGCTGGATTCCGAACCGGCAGCGCTCCTCTACCTGATCAACCTCACCGCCGGACTGCTGGACGGCGACGCCCACCTCGTGGAGCTCACGGCGCGGGCCGGAACGCGGGCCGTGGTGACCGGCCAGTCGGCCACCCGCATCCATCCGGCCCTGGAGAGCCACGCCACCCAGCAGTGGGTGGTGAAGGTCGAAGACGATGCCTGCCTGGTCGTTCTACCCGGGCCGGCGATCCCGTTTCGAGGCAGCCGATACTATCAGCGCGGCCGCGTCGAACTCGCCCCTCGCTCCCGGTTAATCTGGGGCGACATCTGGCTGCCCGGCCGCTACGACCGTGGTGAGCTGTCGGAGCGGTTCCAGTTCGAGCGAATTGTCCAGGACCTCGAGATCCGCCGCGCCAGCCGGCTGGTCTACCGTGACCGTTTCCGATGGGACGGGCCCTGGGACCTCGAGGACGCCGACTGGTACTTAGGCGGGGCACTGGCGTCCGCCAGCCTGTTCATCGCCGGGCCAGTCCCCGAGGCTCTTCCAGAGGCTCGTCCCGAGCTCCGTCGTTCGGTCTTCAGGCTCGACACCGGCGAGAGTTGTATGCGATGGTGCGGCCATCCCGGGGCCGTCACGGCCGACCTCGTCCAGACCGCCCTCCGCCTGGCTGCTCGATGGACCGTCGGGCCGGACGCACTTCCCTGGCTCCTCGCCTCGAGCGGCCTCGCCCCCAACCACTGGTTCTCGACCCCGGTGGAGTAACCGTGGAACGAGACAATTTGGCCGTAAGCTGAGCTATGGGAAATCTGGCAGTCACCGAGGAGGGTTATGCCGAATGATTTTGAACATCTTCTGCGATGAGCCCTACTGGCGCCGCTGGACTAGGGCTTTTT
>DAIUEV010000126.1:0-2618 GCA_036844945.1 Acidimicrobiales bacterium | reverse complement strand
CCGGTGTCCAGCGGCTGCAGATTTCTCTTGACAAAACCAATAGGAGCGTCGGGGCATCCCGATACCATCGGCCACGTGCGCATCTACACGCGCAAGGGCGACGACGGCACGACCGGGCTGCTCTTCGGCGGTCGGGTGGCGAAGAACTCGCCGAGGATCGAGACCAACGGCGCCGTCGACGAGGCCCAGGCGGCGCTCGGGGTGGCCAGGGCCGAGGCCGAGCCCGGGTCCGAGCTGGACGGCCTCCTCGTCGGGTTGGAACGGGACCTCTACGTCCTGATGGCCGAGGTCGCCACGGCCGACGAGAACCGCCACAAGCTGGTGGCCGGGACCTCCCAGGTGACCGACGCGATGGTCGAGGACCTCGAGCGGCGGATCGACGAGCTGACCGAGCGGACCGCGATGCCCACCGAGTTCGTCATCCCGGGGGCCAACCGCCGGGCCGCCGCCCTCGACGTCGCGCGGACCGCCGTCCGCCGGGCCGAACGGGTGGCGGTCGGCGAGCCGGTCGAGGGGTCACTCGTGACCACCTATCTCAACCGGCTGTCCGACCTCGTCTGGACGATGGCACGGTGGCAGGAGGGCGAGGTGCACCTGGAGGCCCGGACCACGACCAAGAAGAAGGAGCGGCGATGAGCCTTCCGGTGGACGTCGTCGAGCCGGAAGGGCTCGGAGCGGTCGCGACCGTCGGCGTCTTCGCGCAGGGCGGCCCGGGGGACGACACCCCGGTGCTCCTGCGGGGCGCGGCCGACGTGGCCGGGCTGCCCGACGCCCTCGACCCCGCCCTCTGCGCCCGGGACGGGTTCCGGGCCAAGGTCGGCCAGGTGCTGCGGCTCCCCGAAGACATCTCGCACCGGGTGCTCGTGTTGGGACTCGGCCCCTCGGGGCCGCCGCGGGAGGACGCATGGCGGCGGGCCGCCGCGGCCTTCGTCCGGGCCGCCGGCGAAGGCGGCGACGCCGCGCTGGTCGTCCCCGAGGGCGCCCCGGGCGCCGCCCTCGCCGAGGGGGCTGCCCTCGCCGCCTACCGCTTCGACGCCTACCGGACGAAGCCCTCGCCCGGCTCGCCCGACCGGGTGTTGCTGGTGGCGAGCCCGTCGGCCGCGGCAGAGCTGCGACCGGCGGTCGCCCGCGGCCTCGCCGCCGCGGAGGCGGTCAGCTTCGCCCGGGACCTCGTCAACACCCCGGCGAGCGATCTCAACCCCACCGACTTCGCCACGCGGGTCGCCGAGTATCTGGACGGCCGCCCGGGGGTGGGCGTCGAGGTCTGGGACGAGTCGCGTATCGAGGCGGAACGCCTCGGTGGGCTGAGGACGGTGGCCCGCGGTTCGGTGCAGCCGCCCCGGGTGGTGCGCGCGACGTACACGCCGACTGGCGACCGGGGGTCGGTTCCCCACGTGGTACTGGTCGGGAAGGGCATCACGTTCGACTCCGGCGGCCTCTCGCTCAAGACCGCCGACGGGATGATGACCATGAAGACCGACATGACCGGTGCCGCGATCGTGATGGCCGTCGTGTCGGCCTGCGGTGCCCTCGAGGTGCCGGTGAAGGTGACCGCGCTGGCGATGGTCACCGAGAACATGCCGGGTCCCGACGCCGTCAAGCCCGGCGACGTCTTCCGGGCGCGCAACGGTTCGACGATCGAGGTGCTCAACACCGACGCTGAGGGCCGGCTCGTGCTGGCCGACGGATTGTCGCTGGCCGCCGAACTCGAACCCGATGCCATCATCGACGTCGCCACGCTGACCGGCGCACAGGTGGTGGCGCTCGGCCGGTCGATCGGAGCGCTATTCGGCTCGGATCAGCGCCTGAAGGATCGCCTCCAGGAGGTCGGCGACGCGGCCGGAGAGCCGCTCTGGCAGATGCCGCTGCCAGAGGAGTACGCGGACCACATCGATTCCGAGATCGCCGACATGAAGAACATGGGCCGCGCCGGCGAGGCGGGGTCGATCGCGGCGGCCATGCTCCTGTCGCGCTTCGTCGGCGAGTCCCCCTGGGCCCATCTCGACATCGCCGGACCGTCCCGGGTCGCCGAGCCTTCGGGCTACCTGTCCAAGGGGGGAACCGCCTTCGGGGCCCGCACCCTCCTCGAGTTCCTCCGCACCGGGGCGACCGCCGACCCCGCCTGACGGTCAGCGAGCCGGGGCCGACCAGGGCCGGTCGTGCGCGTCCTCGGGTCCCCAGGCCCACCGGGCGGCGTCGAAGGCGGTGGCGGGATGCACACCACGCCGGAGTAGATGGCGCTCGATCACGGCGTCCTCCACGCCGAGCTCTCGCAGGTCGAGCGCCATGAGACGGGCCCGCCGCCGGAGGCGGACGGACTCGGGCGCTCCTGGTTCTCCGGCGCCATCGGCCCGGTGGGCGGCCTGCAGGTCGAGCGGGAGGGTGAGGAGCAGCCGGGCCGGCAGGGTCGGCACCCGCCGGCGGACGGCCAGGGTCCCAGGGTCGACACGGCGGGCCGTGCCGAACCGGACGCACCGGTCGACGGCCCGCTGCAACGGGTAGACCCTCCCGCCTCTTAGCCCGAGGCGGGGTGCCGTCGCCTCCAGGTCCAGCTCGAACCCCTCCGGGTTCGCATCGAGGTCGTCGGACAGCCGGCGGAGCAACCAGGTGGTGGTGGG
>DAIUEV010000125.1:0-2635 GCA_036844945.1 Acidimicrobiales bacterium | reverse complement strand
CGGGAACGATCCCCAGCCGGTCCCGCAATGCCTTCGGAATGACGACTTGGCCCTTTGGTCCTACGCGGGAAGTCATACCGGTCAGTATAACTTTCTGCCATCGGACGGCGTCGCGTCGGAGGATCTCCGGTCAGGCGGGTTCGACCACCGAGGCCGTCGCGACGACCTCGCGCTGGAGGTACGGCGACTTCCCCCCGCCGAGCCCCACCGTGGCGGCGAGCGGCAGGTCGGCCGACGAACCGCCAACGCTGACCTGGTACTCCCCGGGCTCGCACACGAACTGCATGTCCTGGTCGTAGAACGCGAGCCGGCTCGGGTGCACGGTGAAGCGCACCGTCGCCGCTCCGCCCGGGGCTAGGGACACCCGCGCGAACCCGACCAGCTGTCGCTCCGGGCGCGCCACCGAGGCGACCAGATCCGAGACGTACACCTGGACGACCTCGACCCCCTCGCGGCGGCCGGTGTTCTCGAGGCGGCACGCGACCTCGAGCACGGCGCCGGTGTCGGTGGCCGAGACCAAGAGGTCCGAGTAGGCGAACGTCGTGTAGGAACGCCCGTGGCCAAAACAGAAGAGCGGATCGGTCGGCCCGTCGGAGTAGGTGCCGTGGAACATCGCCTTCCCGCCCCCGGCCCGGTGACCGGCGAAGACCGGGACCTGCCCCACCGACCGGGGCAGGGTCACCGGAAGCCGACCGGACGGAGGCAGCGCGCCGGTCAGGACGTCGACCAACCCGTGACCTCCCTCCTCCCCGAGCGGGGCCGCGTAGAGGAGGGCCCCGGCCTCCGGGAGGCCGGCCAGGGTGTGGACGCGGCCCGACAGGACGACCACGACGGTCGGCGTGCCGGTGGCGACGACGCGGTCGACCAGCTCGGGCTGCACGCCGGTGAGCCCGAGGTCCATGGCGTCGAGCCCCTCGCCGACCGTCGACGCCCGATCGAGCCCGGAACGCCCACCGACGACGACCACCGCGACCGCCGCGGCCGCGGCGGCGGCCGCGGCGGCGTCGAGCCCCGAGCGGTCGTCACCGGTCACGTCGCACCCGCGCGCGTGGACGACGCGCTCCTCGCCGAAGGCGGCGCGCATCGCCTGCAGGGGGGTCACGTGGTCGGTGTAGTGCATGCCGAGGCCGAGCTCGCCGCCGGCCGGCGGGAGAAACGGGGTCCCGACCGGTTCACCGCTCCCGGTGCCGGGCTCGGACTCCGGCGGGGTGGTCGCAGCGCCCAGCTGGAGCTCGATGTGGGCCGGGTAGTGATAGTCCCCCTGGAGCAGGCGACGGTCGTCGGCGCCGGGCCCGATCACCGCGATCGAGCCGAGGTCGTCGGCGAGCGGGAGGACGCCGTCGTTGGCGAGGAGGACGACGGCCTCGGCAGCGGCGCGGCGTGCCAACGCCCGCTGCGCGGGCGTGTCGAACACGGCGGCGGCCGCACCGGCGTCGACGTAGGGCCGCTCGAAGAGCCCGAGCGCGAACTTGAGCGAGAGGACCCGGCGGACCGCCCGGTCGATCAGCTCCATGGGGACGCGGCCGGCGGCCACCTCGGCCGGCAGCTCCGCGAAGCAGTCGAGCGCCGGCAGCTCGGCGTCGAGACCCGCCGCCAGGGCCAACGAGGCCGCCTCGGCGTTGGATCCGGCCACCTTGTGGTGTTCGCGGAGAAGCCCCACCGCGAAGTAGTCGGCCACGACGACCCCGTCGAAGCCGAGCTCGTCGCGGAGGAGCCCGGTCAGGATCGACGGAGAGCCCGCGCACGGCAGCCCGTCGACGGAGCCGTAGGAGTTCATGACACTGGCGAGGCCCCCATCGCGGATCGCGGCGGCGAAGGGCTCCGCATAGACCTCGCGCAGCTCGCGGGGCCCCAGCTGGACGGCGCCCAGTTCCTGCCGCCCTCCGACATCGCGTAGCCGAGGAAGTGCTTGCCGGTCGCCGCCACCCCTTCAGCGAGATCGTCGGTCTGGAGGCCCCGCACATAGGCGGTCCCGAGCGTCCCGTTCAGGACCGGGTCCTCACCGTAGGTCTCCTCGACCCGTCCCCACCGAGGGTCGCGCGCGACGTCGAGGACCGGGGCGAGGGTCAAGCGCGCGCCGACTGCCCGAAGCTGCGCGCGGATGACGCCGGCGACCTCGCCGACGAGCTCGGGGTCCCAGCTGCTGGCGAGCGCCAGCGCCTGGGGGAACACGGTCGCGTCGCGCGCGCAGTACCCGCCGACCGACTCCTCGTGGACGATGAACGGGATCCCGAGCCGCGTCTCCTCGACGACGACGCGCTGGAGCCCGTTCATGAGCGAGGCGCTCCCGGCGGGCCGCAGGCCGGTGCCGGCGCCGATGCGGGTGATCTGGCCGATGCCGTGGGACAAGAGCCGTGAGGTCGCCTCCGTGTCGATGCGATCGCCCTCGACGAGGCTCGTCACCCACACGCACCCCAGCTGGGCGACCTTCTCGTCGATCGTCATCCGTGCGAGCAGGTCCTCGACGCGCTCGTCGTTCGGGCGGGATGCGTCGCGGTACGTCATGGCGCTCCTCGGGGTCGGTGCGGGGACCGGCGTGCTCGATGCCGCCCCTTCCTCCTAGCCCAGGGATACGGACGCGCGAAAACGGAGATTGCCGGGGGTTCCCCGGCTCACCCTCGTGGAGGACTCAGGC
>DAIUEV010000124.1:0-2999 GCA_036844945.1 Acidimicrobiales bacterium | reverse complement strand
ACCCGCGACTTCCTGCTTGCAAAGCAGGTGCTCTAGCCAGCTGAGCTACGTCCCCTTGGCCGGCGTCTGGTCACGCCAGTCTGTCCACGATACCCAGCACGCCCGTTATGTCGTGGCGTGTCGGCGAAGCTCGTCTAACTCGACCCACTCGAGCACCGAGGCGTGGGTCGCCGGCAAGACGACCGGCGGCGCCACGCCGGCGTCGTAGGCCTCCTTCCAGCGGGACGCGCACAGGCACCACTGGTTGCCGGCTACCAGCCCCGGGAACCCGAGCTCAGGCTGCGGGGTGCTCAGGTCGTTCCCACTCGCCTTCGAGAACGAGAGGAACTCCTCGGTCATCCGCGCACACACCACGTGGACTCCGAGATCCTCGGCGCCGGTGTTGCAGCACCCGTCCCGGTAGAAACCGGTCAGCGGGTCGTTACTGCACGGTTCCAGCTCTTCACCCAAGACGTTGCGCGCCATGACCCATTTCACCACGCGGGAAGCTCGCCGATCTTCGGATCGGCAGCCTGGGTTGGCCGTGATATTGGACGCCACGGCCACCTCGTGGACTGGTCCACCCAAATCGTCTTGTCTGGCCTTCCGCATCGACCCGGGAACGGCCCATTAGGGTGCCCGGCGATGGACACCCGTGAGTTCCTCGGCATGCGCGCGCTCGATGAGGAGCGTCTTCACTGGGAGCTCGACGTCGAACCCGGTCTGTCGACCCCCGGCGACTTCCTTTTCGGTGGGTGCGGGCTCGCCGCCGGCATCGTCGCGATGGAGCTTGCGTCGGGCCGCCCGACGATCTGGGCCACCGCTCAGTACCTCTCCTTCGCCCCGACCGGCAGCCATCTGGATCTCGACGTCGTGTTGGCCGTCACCGGTCGGCGGACGACCCAGGCGCGGTCGGTCGGGCACGTCGGCGAGAACGAGATCCTGACGGTGAACGGTGCCCTCGGGGAGCACCGCGGAGAAATGGAGGGGGTCTGGGTGAAGCCCCCGTCGGTGGACCGCCCGGAGAACTGCGAGCCGCGTCGTTCCTTCGGATCGCCGATGTCGCAGACGATCTTCGACAAGCTCGAGACCCGCCAGGCCCTCGGCCGTTCCATGGAGGATCTGTTTTCGGGTCGGCCGATGCCGGCCACCTCCAACTCGGCGATCTGGGCGCGAATGCCCGGGCATCTCGGGATGGAAGCCGGGGCGCTGGCGGTGTTCGGGGATCTGGTCTCAGGGGGCGTCTCCCAGGTGGTGGGTCGCCCGAGCCACGGAAGCAGCCTCGACAACACCATCCGCATCGCCGAGCTCTCCCCGACCGAGTGGGTGCTCTGCGACATCCACATCGTCGCCCTCGGTGGAGGCTACGCCCAGGGGCATGCCTTCATGTGGTCCGAGGAGGAAAGGCTGCTGGCGACGGCCAGTCAATCGATGTCGGCGCGCCCGTTCGCGGGGTGAGGACTAGGCCGGAAGGGACGCCTCGTCCGCGCCCTTGAGGAGCGAACGGCCGGCCGCGACCACCTCGTCACGGTGGGCGCGTACGCGGGCAAGTGTCGTGCGACGGGCGGCGCGATAGCCCTCGAGCGCGCCACCGAGCCGCTTCACCCGCTCGGAGAACCGCACGGTCACGTACCCGCAGACCGGCGAACCGAGCCCGGCCGCGAAGCCCTCCCAGGTCCCGAAGTTCACCGCCATCGCCGTACCGAACCCGGCATAGAGGAGTGAGAACGCGGTGAAGCAGCTCAGCAGCTTGACGGTCGCCTTCATCCCCTCGTTCGTGGGTTTCTTGGCGATCTGCTTAATGATCTCGTACGGGACGATGTGCACCACCGCGCCGACCAACGCGAAGGGCGCGCCGAGCAGGATCTTCACCACCGACCAGACGAAGGCCACCCGAAGGCGCCACCCCCGGTAGTTCGCGGCGAGCTGGGCGTCCGTGAGGCCCACCAGGGTCAAGTCCTCGCGGTACTTGTCGAACACCTCCTGCAGGGAGGTCGCCGCCGCTCCGCCTCCGGAGCGCGCCGACAGCGCCCGGGCCACCCGGTCACCGTCGGACAGCGCGACGGACCGTGGGGCCGCGCCATCCGTGTCGCGCACCAGGAGCTCCGCGACCTCACGGTACGTCCACGCCTCGGCCCAGGACTGGTAGGACGGGGAAAGCTCGCGGAGCATCGACGCCATCTCGTCGGTGAGCGCCCGCACTGCCTCGTGATCGTCCCGGTGGTAGGCGGCGGACCACGCCTCGACGGGGACCGGTTCCCCCACCCGGACGAGGGCGGCCGAACGGAATCGGGCCTTCTCGTCGTAGACGATCCCGACCGGCTGGACCACGACCCCGGCCACTCCGTCATCGACATTGGCGCCGAGCGCGATCCGGGCCGCACCGGTCTTGAGCGGCTGGAGATCGGGCTCGTCATGGCTGATCCCTTCCGGGAACAGAGCGACCATGCCGCCCTTCGCCAACATCGTTCGGCAGGTCCGGAACGTCGATGCGTTCCTGCTGGTCGCCTGGCCGTCCTTCGCCCGGTACACCGGCACGACACCGGCCAGCTTCAGAAGCGGCCAGAGCGGGAGGATCTTGAAGAGGGTCGACTTCCCGAGAAAGCGCGGGAACCGCCGCATCATCGCCATCAAGAGGATCCCATCGACCAGACCGTTCAGATGGTTGGCGACCAGGACCGTCGGGACCCCCGGCCTGATCCGGTCGCACCCCTCGACCTCGACCTCACGAAAAAAGATGCGGATGAGGAGCCTGCCCAGCCCACCCATCAAGGCATCGGCGACCGCTCGCACGCCGATCAGCCTACGGCTAGGACGTCGCGGAAGACCTGGTCAGCCCGTCGGACGCCCAAGCCGGAGATGTTGAAGGCCGACGAGATCGGTAACGTGTCCGTCTCCGGGGCTATAGCTCAGCCGGTTAGAGCGCAGCACTGATAATGCTGAGGTCGCTGGTTCGATTCCAGCTAGCCCCACCGACAACCCGTGGTGGTTCCGATTGATCCCGGACGAAATAGTTCCGA
>DAIUEV010000123.1:0-3056 GCA_036844945.1 Acidimicrobiales bacterium | reverse complement strand
CGGGGTCCGAGCCCCGCACGCTCTTGATGAGCGCGCTGATCTGGTCGTAGTGCTCCGAGACCCCCTGGTGGAAGATCCGGCGGTCCCGGGCGGCCGCCACGTGGTCGAGGGTCACGTGCACCGGCGCGTGCGGGTCGGGCCGGCCGGCCCGGGCGAGCGAGACCGCGACCTCGAGGGTGTTGAGCGCGCTGCGGGCGTCGCCCGCCGCCGACGCGACCAGCGCGTCGAGCGCGTCGTCGTCCGCGCTCGCCCCCTCCGCCTCGAGGCCCCGCCCCGCGATCACCCGCAGGTCGGCCTCGGTGAGCGGCTCCAGCCGCCACAGCGTGGAGCGGCTCATGAGCGGGGCGTTCACCTCGAAGTAGGGGTTCTCGGTGGTGGCCCCGATCAGCACCACCAGGCCGTCTTCCACCGCCGGCAGCAGCACGTCCTGCTGGGCCTTGTTGAACCGGTGGACCTCGTCGATGAACAGAAGGGTGCCCTGTCCGTGCTCGCCGAGGCGGCGGTGCGCGTCGTCGAGGGCGGCCCGCACGTCCTTCACCCCCGACGCGGTGGCCGACAGCGGGACGAAGGCCTTGGCGCTCGACTCGGCCAGGACCCGGGCGAGGGTGGTCTTCCCGGTGCCGGGCGGGCCCCAGAAGATGGCCGAGCCGATCCGGTCGGACTCGGCCAGCGCCCGCAGCGGACCGCCCGGGCCGACCAGGTGGGCCTGCCCCACCACCTCGTCGAGCGAGCGGGGCCGGAGCCGGGCTGCGAGCGGCGACCGTTCCGAGAGCGCCTTGTCGGCGGCCGCGCCGAACAGGTCGCCCGGGGTCATGTCCGCTTAGGCGGCGGCGCGAGGCCGAGCTCGCGCAGGACACCGTCGGCGAGCGGCTTGGGCGCCCCAGTCAGGGGGTCGGCCCCCGACTGGGTCTTCGGGAACGCGATGACCTCGCGGATCGACTCCTCGCCGGCGAAGATCGCCACCATCCGGTCGAGCCCGATGGCGAAGCCCGCGTGCGGCGGCGCCCCATACCTGAACGCGTCCAGGAGGAAGCCGAAGCGACCCTGGGCCTCGTCGGGTGCGATGCCGAGCGCGCCGAACACCCGCTGCTGGATGTCGGCGCGGTGGATCCGCACGCTCCCGGAGCCGAGCTCCCAGCCGTTCAGCACGAGGTCGTAGGCCTGGGCCCGCACCGACATCGGGTCGGTCTCCAGCCTCTCGAGGTCGTCTCGGTGCGGCATGGTGAAGGGATGGTGGGCCGGGACCGGGGTGCCCGACTCGTCGAGCCCCTCGAACATGGGGAAGTCGACCACCCAGACGTAGCGGTGGGGCCCGTCGGCGACCGACTGGCCGCCGAGCTGCACCCGGAGGGTCCCGAGCACCCGGCAGACCAGGTGGTGGTCGTCGCCGGCGACGGCGAGCACGAGGTCCCCCTCGGCCGCGCCGGTGGCCGCGAGCAGCCCGTCGCGCTCCTCGGGGCTCAGGTGCCCGGCGAGCGGCGAGTCGAGCGCGGTCGCACCCTCGCCTCCCTGCACCCGGAACCAGGCCAGCCCGGCCGCTCCCAGCTCCTTCGCCCGGTCGACCAGCGCGTCGATGCGGCCGCGGCCGAGCGACCCGCCGCCCTCGAGCACGATCGCCTTCACCACCGGGGCCGCGAACGCCCGCACCGACGTCGACGCGAACACCGAGGAGAGCTCGACGAGCTCCATCCCGAAGCGGAGGTCCGGCTTGTCGGTCCCGTAGCGGTCGAGCGCGTCGGCCCAGGTGATCCGCCCGATCTCGGCCGGCCGGGTGCCGGTCACCGCCTCGGAGGCATCCGCGACCGCCTCGCCCACGAAGCCGAGCACGTCGTCCTGGGTGACGAAGGACGCCTCGAGGTCGAGCTGGGTGAACTCGTACTGCCGGTCGGCGCGGGGGTCCTCGTCGCGCATGCACCGGGCGATCTGGTAGTAGCGGTCGAAGCCGGCCACCATGAGCAGCTGCTTGGCCAGCTGGGGGCTCTGGGGCAGCACGTAGAACGAGCCGTGGTGCAGGCGCGACGGCACCGCGAACTCGCGGGCGCCCTCGGGGGTGGGGGCCCACAGCAGCGGGGTCTCCACCTCGCAGAACCCGTTGCGCTCCATCGCCCGCCGGAGCGCCGAGTTGATCACCGCGCGCAGCCGGAGGTTCCGCTGCATCCGGGGGCGACGGAGGTCGATATAGCGATAGCGGAGCCGGAGCGCCTCGTCGGACTCGTTCCGCTCCTCGATCGGCAACGGCGGGGTCTCGGCCCGGGCCAGGATCTCGACCCGGCAGTCGTGCAGCTCCACCTCGCCCGTCGCGAGCTTCGGGTTCACGGTGCCGTCGGGCCGCCGCCGCACCTCCCCCTCGATCCGGACGACGTCCTCGCCCCGCACCTCGACCGCCCCGTCGACCACGCACTGGACGAGCCCCGAGTGGTCGCGCAGGTCGAGGAAGGCGAGGTGCTCGCCGTGCTCGCGGCGGCGCGCCACCCAGCCGCACAGGGCCACCCGGGTCCCGACGTCGTCGACCCCGAGCTGGCCGCACAAACCGGTCCGCATCGAGGTGGGGCGCTCGGCGGTCACCCCGGCCTCCCTGCCGACACCGCGTCGGCCACCTCGGCGCGGGGCACCGCCCGCTGCTCGCCACCGCGCAGCGGCCGGAGGGTGACGGTCCCGGCCGACAGCTCGTCGGGCCCGACGATCAGCGCGACCCGGGCGCCGGAACGGTCGGCCGCCTTCAGGTGGGCTTTGAGCGAGCGACCGTCGAAGCCCCGGTCGACGCGGAGGCCGGCGTCGCGCAGTGCGACGCTCAGGTCCCGCGCACTGTCGCCGCCGGTGAGGTCGATCACGTACGCGTCGAGCGCGGGCGGCTCGACCGGGAAGCAGCCCTCGGCGTCACAGGCGAGCAGGACCCGCTCGATGCCGATCCCGAACCCGATGCCCGGGGTCGACGGGCCACCCATCGCCTCGGCCAGTCCGTCGTAGCGGCCACCGCCGCCGATCCCGTTCTGGGCCGCCTCGATCGCGCCCGAGGCGAACTCGAACGTCGTGCGGGTGTAGTAGTCGAAGCCGCG
>DAIUEV010000122.1:0-3068 GCA_036844945.1 Acidimicrobiales bacterium | reverse complement strand
GCTTAGTGCCGGCGCGGCGATCATGCCGACCTGGGAACGTAACGACATGAGCGCCGACGTGGCTGGCAGTTGGTCCGGCGACACCAGCCGGGGCACGAACGAGTTCAGGGCTGGGCTTTGGATGCCGTCCAGCGCTGCAAGGAGGAAGGAGATGACGAAGAGCACCCAGAGCTGGGAGTGCCCCAGAGCAGCGTTCACGACGAGGATCAGCGAGCCGATAAGCAAGCCCGTTTCGCTGACACGCAGGAGGCGTCGGCGATCGAATGCGTCGGCGAGCGCGCCACCGAGAAATCCGGTGAGAAGGAGGGCGACGAGCTCAGCCAGGCTCAGCAGGCCGACGATGAGCGAGGAGTGCGTGAGCTGATAGGCCTGGTACGGGATCGCCACGAACGTGAGCATGCTGCCGGCAAACGAGATCCCGCCGCCGATGAAGAGCAGGCGCAGGTCCCGTGACGTCCGAATCGGCGTGATGTCGAGCCGCGCGCTGCGGCCGAGCTTCCACGTCCGACGCGGTTCGGCCCGTTGGACCTCGGGCAGCTCGGGCAGCTCGGGCAGCTCGGGGTAGCCGGCCATCGGATCAATCTGCCATACGGTCCACATTCATCCGGTGCCGCAGAGCAGCTCATGGCTAGGCACACCCAGCGGCGACCCATCGACGTGAGACGCCCGAACGAACCAAGCGCAGGTGAACAACCGTCGCCAAGCTGAGCCACGCCATTGCCGCTTGATCGAGAACTTCTACGACCCTGCCCGGCGCCACGGCGCCTGAACTACTTCACCCCGAACGAATTCGAGGATCGACACTCAACCCACATCAGCCGGCCACGTTGTCATAACCGTGGTCCACTGAACGGGGTCAAGGGCACACAGTGGAGACGACGGGACTCGAACCCGCGACTTCCTGCTTGCAAAGCAGCTTGGATTGAGCGCTGTACTCGCCGCGGCTTTCCCAGGTGGCCGGGGAGCGAAAGTGGCGGTACTAGGTGCCTTTGGTCGTGCCGCCACCCAGCCGGTCTGATGACGCACGGAACTTGGCCGGCTCGATCAGCCTCCGAACACCGACCGGTTCGGCGATCAGCTTGGCGCCCACTCACACTCCGTGGGCGTGAGAGGAGACCCGATCCCCGGGACGAACCTGATCCACCACCGGCAGGACCGATCACCCCTGGCAGTCCTCGAGCGACAGCCGCTCAGCACCTAGCAGTCCTGCCAGGCCAGGAGATTGAGATGGCCCTCGGGAGCGCGCTCGTATCGGTCCATCACCTCTTTGATCGACCTCTTGGCCGGCGACGCGTCGGGCCCTTCGATCACGTCAATCGAATACCCAAGCTGCACCAATATGCCGAGCACGTCCTCGCCGCTCATCTTGGAGACCGACTCCAAGGCGGGCGGCGAGAACTCGAACACGATCGTGGGTTCGCTCGATTCCAGGGTCGAGCGGCCACCGGAGAGGACGATTCCCTCGGCCCCCTCGACGTCGATCTTCAGGGCATGGACCGGCCGTCCGCCCAATTCCCGGTCCAACGTCGAGGCCCGCACCAGGTCGTGGTTGGCCAGTTCCCTCGGATCGCCGCCGAAGACAGACACGACGCCGTTGGCGCCCGAGCGGCTGTAGGCGAACAGGCCCGGGTGGTCGCTGAGCGCGATCTGGTGGACCTCGGCCCCGACGACGCCGTTGGCATAGAGGTTGAGCAAGAGGAGCGATTGGTTCTGTGGTCCCGGCTCGAACGCGATCACCGATCCCGATGGGCCGACATGGCGACCGATCTGGGTCGCGAAGTATCCGAACGACGCGCCGACATCGACGAAGGTGTTGCCCGGGACCAGGCGCCGGCGGAGCACCGACAAAACGTCGGGCTCGTAGTTGCCATGGCGCGAGAGGTGCGGCCCGATCGCGAAGTCGGCCGGGTCCAGGTGGAAGACCAGATCGTCGATGACCACCGTCGTCGGTGCTTGGTGCGATCCGCGTTCGTCACCGAGCTGACGTTGGCGGAACTCCGGTGAACTCGTGAAGTGCCTGACCAGTTCGTCTCTCGTGATTCCAAGCTCGATCAGGCTCAAGAAGTCGAGCTCCCCCCTGCGATCGGGCTCCCGGCCCAACAAGAGCCGATAACTGGCCCGCAGATCGGCCGGGGTGGCGAGGGCCCGAACCCCCGGGCGCGATAGCCGCCGGGCCAACGAGAGAACCGTCACCCGGACCCGGAACGGCACAACCCGCCGGAACAGCGCCACGATGCGGCGGCGGATCGAGGCGAACACGGCCATCGCGGCGGCATGCTAACCGTCCCAAGATTGCCCCAGGCCGCGAAGAAAAGCATGAGCGCTTACGAGGTCGCCCGCAAGTACGGGGTCGCGATAGTTACGTCGCCCGGAACGGCATGATGGGGCAGGCCACCGGTGGCCATAATGGTCATGTGGCGGCGAGAATTCACCGACACCCACGGTGGCCGTGCAGGGCTGTCAGTACAGTTCTCGTTCTCGCCTATGTCGTCGGTGGCGTCTCGGGTGTCAGCGGTTCTTCTGTTGTTGTCGGGACTCCAACGCACCCTCAGATCCTCACCTGTTATGAAGAAGCGACGCATTTCACGGGCACTCTGTCCCCAATCGGGCCAAATGACGTCGGATTCGGCCCCGGGTATTTCCCTCAGGCACGCCTGCTCGCGTCCATGAATCCACCCAATTCGAACCGACTGGCTCAACTCACCGGGTACAAGCTCCCCCCGGTGGTCTATCCGGGAGCCACGGTGACCATGACGATCGCGCGTGGCGCGCGGTCCTACGTCGTGCAACAGAACCCATGGTCACCTCGCCAGGGGAGCGTGTCGGTGACATACCGGGCCTGTTTGCACAAGCGTGGGTTCTTCCCGCAGAGCTTTCGGTTCACCGACGGTCGACGGCGGGGCTGCGTTCCGCTCGACTTGCGGGTCGATGGGCAGCGCAAAACGCGGCGCATCGTTCTCTCGTTCTTCGCGGGACCGTGCAGAACTGCCCGACCGGTAGCGCCGCCGCCCATGTGATCTCGAGCCGCGGCGCGGCCCCTTGCCGCAATCTGGACACTCCGACAGACT
>DAIUEV010000121.1:0-3155 GCA_036844945.1 Acidimicrobiales bacterium | reverse complement strand
TTGCGAACGTAGCGCTCTGCCAACTGAGCTACACCCCCGGGGCGTTCCTAGGCTACCCCGGGGTCTACCGGGGATGGCCGGCCCGGCAGCTGCTGACGTCCGCTACGCCTCGGCGGCGAACCGCCGATCCTCTTCCTCGTAGTAGCTGGCCATGGCTTCTCGGTACTGCGTCAGCTCATCCTCGGAGAGGTACTTCACGATGGCGGTCGGCTCGTCCTCGTCACGAGCTGGCTCGACCCGGTGGAGCTTGGTCAGATGGCGCCGCTCCGCCTCGATCCGCTGCCCGTACACGGCCAGCCCGACGAACGCGCACAGCAGCGCGAGGAAGACCGCCGACGCGACCCACGCGCCCCGGAGGGGGTGGGCGAGGCCGAGAAGACCAGTGAGCGCGGCGAGCGCGCAGAGCGATGCGAAGACGTCGCGGCGGCGCCGGCGAGCCGCGTTGCGCCGCTTGATGGCGGTGAGCTCACGGCGGTCACGGGGCGAGAGCTCAACCGGCTCCATGCCCTCGTCCTGAACCTCCCCGGCCCAGTCGGTCGCCTCTCGAGCACGCATTACGACCTCCTCAAGGACTGGGGGCGGTGCCCACGCCTCGGCCGGGGCATCCGAGTAGGGCGGGTCGTCCGCCGGCGGGGGCACGAGCGTCAGGTTCGGGCGGACCGGCGGCGGCGAGGCCACGACGATCGGATCGTGTCCGCGGGCCGCTGAGTCGGTGCCCGTCAACCGGTAGGCGGGCTCGACCAGCTTCGGGCCGGTGTGCTCGAGGAGATCGAGGCGCTGATGGAAGCGGAGGATCGAGCCGGCAGACCGGCGCTCACGGATCTTCGAGATCACGCTCGGGATCAGCACGGCGATCCACAGCACCGCCACCAGGATCAGCACGATCACTCGGCGAGACTCCCCTCGATCGTCGACCTTTCGGGCTCCCACGCTACTGACCTGCCGAATTGGCCTGGTGGATGGTGAGCAACGCGTTCGCGGCCGGTCAATCGGCGCGGCTCCACCACCGGCCGCCGTCTCGTCCGACGGTCACCGGCACGGAGAAGCAGCGCGACACGGCCTCGGACGTGAGGACCTCGTCGATCGGTCCCTGCCGCTCGATCGTCCCTCCCGCCAAGAGGACCGCATGGGTCATCCCGGGCGGGATCTCCTCGGTGTGGTGGGTGACGAGGACGATCGGAGGAGAACCGGGGTCGGAGGCCAGTGTGCCCAGCACGCCGAGCAGCCGCTCCCGCGCACCCATGTCGAGGCCCGCAGCCGGCTCGTCGAGGAGCAGGAGTTCAGGTCGGCTCATGAGCGCTCTCGCCAGGAGCACGTGCTGGCGCTCGCCTTCGGAGATGACCCCGAACTCGCGTCCGGCCACCCCGTCTTGTCCGCCGACGCCGGCCGACTCGAGAAGGCGATCCGCCTCCGCCCAGTCGTCGTCGTCGTACCGGTGCCACCAGGTCTCGAGGGCCCCGTGCTTGCCGCTCGCCACGACCTCGCGCACCGGCTGGCTGGCCCGGAGCTCGCGGGCCACCGCCGCGCTCACGAACGCGACGCGGCTCCGCAGCGTGCGCACGTCGACGCTGCCGAGGCGCTCGCCCAGTACCTCCACCACGCCTGCGGTCGGCCACAGCCGCGCGCCGGCCACCCGCAGCAGCGTGGTCTTCCCCGAGCCGTTCGGGCCGAGCACGGCCCAGCGCTCGCCCGCGCGGACCTCCCAGTCGGCCTGGTCGAGGATCGGCCGACCGTCGCGGGTGACCCGGACGCCCCGGAGGCGGAGGACGGGATCCGGCCTCAGGTCGAGGTCAGCCGGCGCTCGATCCGGCCGATCAGTCCGGAGCAGCACTGCGCCCAGGTCCGCTCCCCCATCAGCCACAGCCAGATCTCGCGCCGATATCCGGTGACGATCGCCCCGAAGCGGGTCCGGTCGATGCCGGCCGACTCGAGGACCCGCCAGCGATCCCACAGCCAGGACGCGATGCCGTCCTCCTTCTCGATCACCTCGTCCACGGTCGCGTTCTCGAGCGCGCGTCGCCGCCAGCCGGAGGCGTCCGGCTCGCTCGGGAGATGCAGGTTCAGGGTGCTCACCGGATCGACACCATGGTCCGCCGTTCGGTCCCGGCGTAGTTGGCCACGTGGTCCTCGTAGTCGATGAAAAGTGGCCCGTCGGGATCGAAGGGGCGTTCGAGGGAGCGCAGAGCGATCCGCTTGTCGAGGTTGTCGAGCCTGACCAGCGCGTCGGGGTCGTCGAGGGTCCGGACGTCGAGGCGGGGCCGGGCCTTCTCGAAGGCGAGTTGGCCGCGCTCGGTCCGGATCAGCGTGCTCGTCCATCCAGCCAGTGACCCCACGCTCCCCATCGAGATGTCCGCGGAGCGCCCGAGAAAGTCGGCGCACTCGTCGCAGCCCTTGAGGGCGGTGCCGTGGAAGTTCTTGATCGGCTCGTTCACCGCGAGCTGGCCGTCGCGGTACTCGACGATCATCTTCCCGTGGATCACGTCGATCTTCGCCACCCGGTCGAGGTCGACGCGGCGCCGGTCACGCAGCTCGCGCAGGATGAGCCCCTCGTAGTCGAAGCTCTTCGTGCACATGAGGGCGATGGTGAGGACGACCGAGTCGACCCGGTGGGCGCCGGTCGCCCAGCGCCGGGCCTGCATCGCCCGGATCCCCTGGATCTCACAGGGCGTCCCGACCACCGCGATCCTCGGATTGGGTCCGAGCTTGTACTTGGCCAGGTCGAGTTCGGCCAGGCCCATGGTCTGGTTGTAGAAGCTCCCCGACGCGGCCAGGACCTCGTCGGGGTTCCGGACGATGGTCGGCACGCCCTTCCACGGCTCGTCGGGGTCGGCGCTCGGCTTGGCCACGAGCGCCCCGTTGATCTCGCCGGCCGCCAGGAGCGCGATCAGGATCGCGCTGACCGCGCCACCGTCCTGGGCCGCGTCGTTGCGGGCCGCCGCGCGCACGGCGTAGCGCTCGACCACCGCCCCGAGCCCTTCGGCCGGCGGTCCGCCGGTGATCTTCCAGTAGGTGTCCGAGGAGTCGGACCGCACCACCGATTCCTCCCCGTCCTCGGCGGTGGACGGCGGCCACAGGGCCTCGTAGCGGAGCCCGCCGCGGGGGCAGAAGTCCCAGCACAGCGAGCAGCCGGTGCACATCTTGACCAGCTCGGGGAG
>DAIUEV010000120.1:0-3319 GCA_036844945.1 Acidimicrobiales bacterium | reverse complement strand
TGTTGCGGTCGGGAATCTCACCGCCGATGTGGTACGGAAGGCCGCAATTGGCGAAAGAGACATAGTGGCCCCGCTCGAGGATCACGATCTCGGCCGAGTCGTCGAGCCGTCGTACCCGGGCACCGGTAGACGCGCCCGCGGCTACTCCTCCCACAATCACCACCTTCATGGCGGCTCCCCTTCGACTCGTTGGGCGACGGTACGCATCGGAGCCGAAAGAACTCCCGTTGCCCCGACGGGCTCACTCACGGCAGAGAGCTCTGGTTCTGGTACCACGCCAACGGCGGCGCACCCGGCCGGGCTGAACCCCGTCTTGTTGACCCAGAAGGCCTTCGTGAGTTGGCTCATCGCCTGCGACCGCTGATGATGCGACCGGCAAGGGCGAGGCCGGATCTCGTCCATCCTCCCGACTCGGGCAGGTCCGGGCATGTTTCGGGCCCTCACCCGTCCGTTGCGTGGTCTGGATTGACGGACACGAGTTCGACGCCAAGTTCCTGGGCCCGCTCGATGAGCCCGAGAAGGTGCGCCTGATCTGTCACGTCGCCGGTCAGCACCGTCGTCCCCGCGAGCCGCTGCAACTCCATGCCGTCAAACAGGACTCCGAACGAATCGCCGAGCTCCCCGCGAAGGACGAGCCGATAGCTGCGAGGTTGTGCCCATTTGTGGTCCATTTCGACGCAGCTTTACAGTCCGGCAGGCGACCCGTCATCACCTTCAGCGCGGATTCACCTAGGGGATGCTGTTGGCCGGAGGGCCAGACCGACGCCCCCCACCCGACCGGACACGGCCAATGATCAGACAATGCAAAGACAGACGTGGGCGTCGCTGCCGTCCGGCGGCGCCCGTTGCGTTCGCCCTTGGACACTCGCTAGAGAATGCCCAGTTCGCGGCTACGTTCGAGCGCGTCGGCCCGCGAGCGCACGGCGAGCTTGCGGTAGATCGACCGAACGTGGCTATGGACCGTGTAGTACGACACATACAGTTCACGACCGATATCTCGCTCCGACAAATCACTGCGCAGGAGCTTGAGCACCCCGAGCTCCCGTGGCGTCAGCTCGAGATCCTCGCATGGGGCGAGGCGGATCGGCGCTGGCCGCGCGAGGGTGGACAACGTCTGGGCCAGGATGCCCGGATCAGGGCACCGCTCGAGGATCGATCTCGCATCGGCTATCGCGGCGGTGGCCCCATTGTGCTGGCCCAGGGCCTCAAGCACAGGCGCCTGCCCGAGCAGCGCATGGGCCACCTGGAGGGGCTGGCCAAAGATCCGCGCCAGCGAGATCCCGTGCTCGATCAGCGGCAGCGCCTCCTCGGGCCTGCCACGCGCCGCCAGCGATGCCCCCACCGCCAGAGGGACCGTGCCGACGGCCTCCTCCGTGCCATGCTCCCGTCCGAATTGGGCCGCCGACTCGGCCAGGGTGCGTTGCTCGTCTCCACGGCCCCGCTCGCCGGCGATCAGCGATCGATAAGCGAGCGACGACGTACCAGACAGCCACTGGGCGCTCGCGGGCGCCAGCGCCGCCGCCTCCGCAAACCACTCGTCGGCCTCGTCACGCTCACCCTCGAAGTACAGGCCCACGCCAACCGCCCAGCACGCCAACGATCGCCACGGCGACCCCGGGCCCTCGAGCTCGACCACTTGGCGGGCATGTTCCAGCTGGGCGCCGGCATCTCCCCAAGGAAATGCGGCCTGCAGCATGGTCAGGCTCGCCCGAGCGGAGCTGAAGCCGTCGCGCAGCGGCCCCGCGTCCAGATCGCCCAGCCGGTCGATCGCCATCAGGGCCCGCCCCGCCTCCTCCTGCCTTGCAGACAGTGAGAGCACCCACGCCTGAATCAGGAGCAGATGCACCTCGCTCCTCAGTACCTCGTCGGGGAGCTGCCGAAGCCAGGCCAGGACGGTGTCGTACCTCCACGTGTTGGCGTATCTGATCCAGACGGTTTCGATCAGCTCGACTGCTTCGGCGTAGGCCTCGGCCGCCACGGCGTGCTGGATCGCCTCGTCGGGCGTCCCGTGATCACGATGCCAGCAATAGGCGCGGCGGTGCAGCCCACGGGCCAGGCCCGGTTCACGCCGCTCGAGCTCCACCCGGAGCAGCTGCGCGAAGACGGGGTGGAAGCGGTACGACCCGGCTTCGTCGTCGAGCGGGACGAGGAACAGGTTGGTCCGTGACAGCGCATCGAGCATTGCCGCCGAGCCTTCATGCTCCATCACGGCATCGCAGAGTGGGCCCGTCAACCTGTCGAGAATCGAGGTGCGGAGCATCAGCACCTGCGCCGAAGGGTCATGCGCCTCGAGCACCTCCGTCACGAGGAAATCCACCACGTGACGGTTCGACCCGCCGAATGTCCGCACGAAGGCCTGGCGGTCGGCGGTGGGCTGCAGCGAGAGCGCCGCCAGATAGAGCCCCGCCGGCCATCCCTCCGTCTTCCTCACCAAACTGTCGACGTCTTCGGCTGTGAGGTCGAGCCCGAGGCGACCGTTCAGGAATGCGTCCGCTTCCTCGTCGCTGAATCGCAGATCGGCGGCTCGTAGCTCGAGGAGCTCGCCGTGCGCGCGCAGACTGGCCACCGGCAGGCTTGGTTCGGTCCTGCTGGCGAGCACAAGATGGAAACCCGGTGGTGCATGTTCAATGAACCACCGCACACTGGCGCGGGCCGGTTCGCTGGAAACGCGGTGGAAGTCGTCCACAATGAGCGTGATCTCGTCCTGGCCGTCTAGCTCGTTGACCAGACGAGGCAGGACCAGATCAATTACCGGTGCGACGACCGAGGACACTGACGCCGACCTGGCGACGTCGGGGTTCGCGCGGCGTAGCGCCCCGATCGCATGCGACCACAGGACCACAGGATCGTTATCGCCCTCGTCCAGCGTGAGCCACGCAACGCGCCTCCGGGCGGCCTCTGCCCCGTACCAGGCCGAGAGAAGACTGGTCTTCCCGAAGCCCGCCGGGCAGGCGATGAGAGTGAGCCTGCGGTCCGACCCGCTTCGAAGACGTTCCAGAAGGCGATCGCGCGGGATCGACTGTTCGCGCACGGGCGGCGGCCGCAGCTTCGTGGCCACCAGGGTCGCCTGCCCGACACGCTCGTGCCTCCCGCCGTCCGCGGCGGAATCCAGCAGTTCAGAGGTGTCGTGGCGGGCCTCCGGCAATACCTCACGGAGTGAGCGACCCGGCCCCCGCGTACCACTCAGGGGCTCACTCGCGGTGGACATGCCGCTAGCTTGCCAGTTCAGATTTCCTTGGTCTATGGACCAAAGTCCCTGCTTGATGCGGCACTCCGTCGCTCGCTCTGAGCCTGGCCTCCTGGGCGACGTCAGACCCCT
>DAIUEV010000119.1:0-3342 GCA_036844945.1 Acidimicrobiales bacterium | reverse complement strand
TGGTAGTAGGCGGCCGGCGCGATGAGGTTGCCCTTCGACTTGGACATCTTCGATCCGTCCATGCGGATCATCCCCTGCGCGAAGTAGTGGCGGAACGGCTCTCGCTCGATCTCGGGGAGCAGCCCCACGTCGATGAGCGCCCGCTGGAAGAAGCGCGCATAGAGGAGGTGCAAGATCGCGTGCTCGACCCCGCCGATGTACTCGTCGACCGGCATCCAGTGGCGTGCGGCCTCCCCGTCGACGGGCCCCTGCGAGAACCACGGGTCGCAGAAGCGCAGGAAGTACCAGCTGGAGTCGACGAAGGTGTCCATCGTGTCGGTCTCGCGGCGGGCCGGGCCGCCGCACTTCGGGCAGGTGGTGTGCAGGAACCCCTCGTGGAGCGCGAGCGGGGACTGGCCGCTCGGCAGGAACTCCACGTCGTCGGGGGCGAGCACGGGGAGCTCGTCCTCGGGGACCCCGACGATCCCGTGGTCGGGGCAGTAGACGACCGGGATCGGGCACCCCCAGAAGCGCTGGCGCGACACGAGCCAGTCCCGGAGCCGGAAGTTGACCTTCCGGATCCCGATCCCCTCCTCCTCCAACCATTCGATCGCGCGGGTCTTGGCGGTCGGGACATCGAGGCCGTCGAGGAACCCGCTGTTGATCTTCTCGCCGTCGCCCGTATAGGCCCCGCCCTCGAAGGAGTCCGGCGGCTTGACCGTACGGACGACGGGGAGTCCGTAGGCCTGCGCGAAGGCGAAGTCGCGGTCGTCCTCGGCCGGCACCGCCATGATCGCCCCGGTGCCGTAGGCCATGAGCACGTAGTCGGCGACGTAGACCGGGACCGGCTCGCGGTTGAACGGGTTGATCACATAGCTGCCGGTGAAGGCACCCCGCCGCTCGAGCTCGGCGCGGCCCTCGGCGCTCCGGGTCCGCTCGATCTCGGTGGCGCCGGCCGCCCGCTGCCGGAGCTCTTCGACCTCGCGGCGGTGCTCGTCGGTCGTCAGGCGGTCGACCATCGGATGCTCGGGCGCGAGGACCGCGTAGGTCATCCCGAAGCTCGTGTCGGGCCGCGTGGTGAACACCCGGAGCGCCGCGTCTCCCTCGGCCCCCTGGACGAAGAGGTCGAACTCGGCGCCTTCCGAGCGCCCGATCCAGTTGCGCTGCATCACCTTCACCCGTTCGGGCCACTCGAGACCGTCCAAGGCGGCGAGGAGCTCGTCGGCGTACTGGGTGATCCGGAAGAACCACTGCTCGAGATCGCGCTTTTCGACGAGGTCACCGGAGCGCTCGCAGCGCCCGTCGGCCAGCACCTGCTCGTTGGCCAGCACGGTCTGGCAACCGGGGCACCAGTTGACCGGTGCGTTGGCCCGGTAGGTGAGACCCGCCTCGAGGAGGCGAAGGAAGATCACCTGGTTCCACCGGATGTATTCGGGGTCGTGGCTGTGAAGCTCCCGGCGCCAGTCGTAGACGGCCCCGAGGCGACTGAGCGAGTCCTTGAGCTCGGCGATCCGCTCGTCGGTGAAGATCCGGGGGTGGGTGCCCGTCTTGATCGCGGCGTTCTCGGCCGGGAGGCCGAAGGAGTCGAAGCCGATCGGCGAGAGCACGGCGTAGCCCTGCATGGTCCGGCGGCGGACGATCAGGTCGCCGAGGGTGTAATTCCGGACGTGACCCTGATGGGCCGGCCCGGAGGGATAGGGGTACATGCACAGGGAATAGAAGGCCGGGCGCGGGTCGTCGTTCTCGACCTCGTAGGTCCGCTCTTCCCGCCAGCGGTTCTGCCACTTCCGCTCGACGGCCACGGCGTCGTAGGCCTGTGCCATCGACAGATGCTAAATCAAGCGATGGGGGCGACCGGTTGCGCGCGGTGTCCCGGCCTGGGCGTTTTGACCGCCTGATAATCTGCCTGCCGCCCGGGGGCGTAGCTCAGTTGGTAGAGCGCTTGACTGGCAGTCAAGAGGTTCGAGGGTTCAAGTCCCTTCGCCTCCACCGTTGTGAGTCTCATGATTTCTGGGACGGACGAACCCTCAGAGGGTAGTTCTGGAGATCAGCAGTCTGATTGGGTGTCACCTTGGGCGCCCGCTTCTTCGGGATGAGAGCCTCCTCACGCTCCTGTTGGAACAGCGCCACCTGGCGCTGCACCCACGACTTGGAGCGTCCGGTGGCGGCGGCCACCTTGCGCATCGAAGGGCGTTCGACCAGCACCGCCTGGGTGGCGTAGAGGGCCAGATCCATGGGGGACACCTCAGCATCAGGTGTCCCAGAAATGCTGAGACATGGTGTCCCAGGAACCCTGAGACCCAAGACTCGGCGGGGTTGGGGAATGGAGACCCACAGATCGTCGACGGGGTGTCTCGCCAACTACGCCCGGCGAGGACCTTCGGCTCTATTCCGCGGCCGCACCCCGTCGCAGGCTCGTAATGAAGAGGCCAGCGAGCTCGGACAGACGATGACAATGAAGCCGTACGTGCTGTGCGGCACCCCATAAGCGCGAGGCGGATAGGTCCCGATTGTGACTGACCCCTCCGCTGCAAACCCGACGGTGCCGGTCGTCGATGAGTTCGGCCAGGAAACACTTGAGCCGTTATCAACCGGGGGAGGACGTTTGCCTCTATCGATCGGTCGATTCAGGGTTAACAACTGAGCCATGAAAGCTATTTGGAGACGCCCAGTTTTCGCTGCACTCGTCGGGATAGCGCTCGTGATCACAGGTTGTGGGAACAGCACGCCGTCTTCGACCAGCACCACAACGACCCCCGCGAATAGCTCGACATCCACAACCCCGTCTGCCGCTCAGCCCTCCACCGCGGTCTGGCCGTTTGCATCCGAACGGACCCGCTATTCCGATCCGGTCAGCGTCGCCCGGTCGTTTGCAGTCACCTTCCTCGGCTTCGTCGACCCGGTCGTCGGTACCTTCCAGCAGGGAGACAGTCGCTCGGGCGAGGTTCCTGTGCAGGCGACCCCGACGGGGCCGGTGACCACGGTGATCGTGCGAATGCTCACCGCCGACAACACCTGGTGGGTGCTCGGCGCCTCGACCCCCGGTCTCCAGCTGCAGACGCCCAAGACGTCGGACACGATCAGTTCGCCATTGATACTCTCGGGTCAGAGCACCGCGTACGAAGCCACCGTCAATGTGCAGATCCGCCAAGACGGGGTACTGGCCCCGCTCAAGGAGGCGATCGTCATGGGCGGCTCCAACGGGGTGATGGGCCCGTTCGCCAGCACGGTGGACTTCGCCAAACCCACCGCCAAGGCAGGTGCAATTGTCCTGAAGACTGTCTCAGCTAAGGATGGCAACATCTCGGAGGCGAGCGTCATCCGCGTCAGATTCTCATCCTGAGGTCATCGTCGTCAGACCGT
>DAIUEV010000118.1:0-3362 GCA_036844945.1 Acidimicrobiales bacterium | reverse complement strand
TCGTCGGGAACCGCCAACGGTGCCGCGTACCATCCCTGGTCGCGCTGCCAGTCCCACACCTTGGGGTGCCGCCGGAGCGTGTCCCACAGGAGCTCGATCTCGGCTGGATCCATCGTCGCGTCCTGCCCCGTCGCCTTGGCGAGGTCCCAGCCGTGCTGGGGCAGGTCAAAACTGAGCGCGAGGTCGAGGTAGTGCGCGACATCGGCCGCGGTGTCCGGGTCGTCGAGCGCGCGCTCGACCAGCGCTCGAGTCCGCCGAAAGCTGTCGAGCGGCTCGTCGGCTTCGCTCATCACCGGTGGCTCAGGCAGCCCGACGCGCTCACATAGGACGACGGCCGAGTAGTCGACGACGTGGGCCACCACGTCGCGCGCGTTCCACCCCGCGCACGGCGACGGCTGCGCCCACTGCCCGGGAGCCACGTTCGTGATCAGCACTTCGAACGCATCGGCCCGCCGCCGGTAGCGGTCGCCCGCCTCGGTCACGTCTGGACCCGTCCTGAGGAGTAGTGGGCAGTGATGGAGCGGTTGGGCCCGTCGACCGTCACCAAGCCGCCATAGGGGAGGACCCACTGGGGGTCGGTGTGGCCGATGTCGACGTCGAAGACGATCATCGCCCCGGGGTTGTAGGCGTCAAAAGCTCGGAGCACCGCCGCTCGCTGGTCCTCCCGGTAACCGGTCCTCTCCGCCGGGTCGCGGTGCTGGTCGTGAGCGGTCGCCTTGGCCAGGCCCCAGACGACCGCGGGGAACTGCTCCAGGAGGCCGCGCTCGCCAGCGTCACGCAACATGCGGAACACCTCGACGGCCGACGGCATCTCCTCGGAGGTCTCGGCCAGCAGGATGCAGCCCGCATAGTCCTCGACCGGCCGCATCCAGCGACTTGCGGCCATGGTCCAGTGGAGGATCTCAAGGTTCCCGCCCCAGGTGGGGGCGGTGACGACCACCTCCGGCCGGTGCCAGCTCCACCCCGGGCTCTCGACCGTCGGCCCGCACTGGACCAGTGCCCTCGGGTCCCCCCAGTGGATCGGCTCCTCGTTGAAGCGATCCACCGGGTGGAGTTCCAAGTCGCCCCCGTCCAAGAGCGCCGCCCGCAGCGATCTGGTCGAGACCGGGTGCAGGCCGGCACCCCGGCCGAGGTGGACCATCGTGGAGCCACCGTGGAACCCCCCGATCCCGAGGTTCCACAGCCAGTTGAGGAGGTTGGTGTTGTCGCTGTAGCCGAAGAAGGCCTTGGGATGGGTCGAGACCAGTTCGGCGTCCAGATGGCCCAGGAGGGCGATCTGGTCGTCGCCGCCGATCGTGGCGAGCACCGCGGCGATGGTCGGGTCGGCGAAGGCAGCCATGAGATCGGCGGCCCGGTCCTCGTGGCTGGAACCGACGCGCCTCGTGGTCGGGAACTCGACCGGCTCGACGCCGATCTCCGTGCGCAGGCGCTCCATCGCCAGCCCGTGCACCTCAGGGAAGGCACCCGGTGCCGCGAAGGACGGGGACAGCACGGCGACCCGGTCTCCGGGCGAAACCTTGGGCGGGACGCACAGGTCGGGTCGCATCGTCCGATCTAACCAGGTCGGCAGGAGTCCCCTCCGACCTCGGCCAAGCTTGGTGCATGGAGGTGCGAGAGGTCGCGACGGAGGACCGCGAGTGGGTCGAGGAGTTGGTCGCGTCGAGGTGGGGAGCACGGATCGTTGTGAACCGAGGGCGCGCCCGCGACGCGACGTTGCTCCCCGGCCTGGTGGCGGAGGTCGACGGTGAGCGGCTGGGCCTCCTCACCTACGAGGTCGGCGGACGGCTGTTGGAGGTGGTCACGATCGACGCGCTCCGTCAAGGGGAGGGCATCGGGACAGCCCTGCTTGCTCGCGTCCGCGAGATCGCCATGTCGCGGGGTTGTGTACGCATCTGGCTGACCACGACCAACGACAATCTCGACGCAATTGCCTTCTACCAGAGGCGGGGGTTCCGCATGGTGGCCGTGCACCCCGGGGCGGTCGACACCGCCAGGGTGCTGAAGCCGGGGATCCCCTTCGCCGGCGCGCGGGGCATCCCGGTCCGCGATGAGATCGAGCTCTCGCTGGCCATCGCCCCGCCGTTCGGGCCGACGTCCGACGAGATGGAAGTGAGCCTCGACCGGATTGCGGCAACCGGCCGGAGCGAGCTGGCGAAGCTCTTCCAGCTCTACCTGCACGACTTCTCGTCGATCCGGCCGATGAGAATGTCCGACGATGTCACGTTCACCTACCGCTACTTCGACGCGATCTTCACCGAGCCCGAGCGGCGGGCCTGGTTCATCCGCCACGGCGGCCGCCTGGCCGGGTTTGCCGTGACGCGGGAGGTGGACGGGCGGATCGACATGGCCGAGTTCTTCGTGATGCGGGCGCACCGCCGGGCCGGGGTCGGCCGCCGCGCCGCCGCGCTCGTGTTCGCCGCCCAGCCGGGGCCGTGGGACGTCCGCTTCGACGTCGCGAACGGGGAGGCGGCGGCGTTCTGGCCGGACGTGGTGGCCGAGGCCGCGGATGGCGAGCTGGACCGCGTGGTGCTCGGACCTCCCGAGCAGGAGGTCGTCCAGGTGCGGCTCCGCTTCTCGACCGGCCCGGTGCCGGCACCAGCGTGACCCGTGATTTGGCCGTGGACGAGGCGCTCGACAACCCCGTCTGGGCCGCGCTCACCGGGCCCCAGGCCCACCTCGGCATCCGCCGGGGGAGTGCCGCCCGCTACGACACGGCGCTCTCACGGTTCGCCGGGCTCGGTGACGCGGACCCGGGCGCATGGACCGACGCGGCCCGGCTGGCCGACGGCCGCAGGATCGTCGTGATCGCCCCGCTCTCCGAACCGCCGGAGGACTGGCGGGTGGACGAAAGCCTGCAGGCCGTTCAGATGGTGGCACCCGCGCTCGACGGCCAGCCCGACCCCGAGGCGGTCCCGCTGGGCCCGCCGGAGGCCGAAGAGATGCTGGCCCTCGTGCGACGGACCCGCCCAGGCCCGTTCCTCGCCCGGACGGTCGAGTTCGGTGGCTACCTCGGGGTGCGGCGCGAGGGGGCCCTCGTGGCCATGGCGGGTGAACGGATGCGCGTCCCGGGCTGGACCGAGGTCAGCGCGGTGTGCACCGACGAGTCGGTCCGCGGGGCCGGACTGGCCTCCCGGTTGGTGCGGGCCGTGGTGTCGAACATCGTCGAGCGGGGTGACCGGGCCATGCTGCACGTCGCGTCGACCAACGAGTCGGCGATCCGCCTCTACAAGGCGCTCGGCTTCCTCGAGCGCCGGGTCATCGACATCGTCGTGGCCTCTCCGCCGGGCCCGCGCGTACCCTGACCGGGTGGTGCGTCCTGGAAGCTGGACCAGACCAGCGGGTGCGAGTCCCGCCCGGGTAGT
>DAIUEV010000117.1:0-3451 GCA_036844945.1 Acidimicrobiales bacterium | reverse complement strand
TCCTCGCACAGCTCGTCTGCGTGCGCGCGCAGGTACGCGGCGAGCAGCTCGACGTAGGCGGGCCGGCAGGTGGCATCCCCCATGGAGTTGACCGAGAGCACGTAGTGGGCGAGGCCGAGGGTGCGGAAGAACCGGTCGGCCACCCAGATCACCTCGACATCGACGTCGGGGTCGGCGGACCCGAGCGCCTCGATCCCGACCTGGTGGTGCTGGCGGAACCGGCCGGCTTGGGGCCGCTCGTGGCGGAAGGCCGACGTCACATACCAGGCCTTCCAGGGGAGCACCGGACGGTGCTGGAGGTAGGCCCGCACCACCGAGGCCGTGCCCTCCGGGCGCAGGGCGAGGACGGTCCCGTCGCGGTCGGCGAACTCGTACATCTCCTTGCCGACCACGTCGGACTCCTCGCCGATGCCCCGCCGGAACACCGCTGCGTCCTCGAACGTCGGGGTCTCGGTCAGGCCGTAGCCGGCCGACTCGGCGAGCGCGGCGAACACGGCCACGAAAGACTCCCAGCGGGTGGACTCGGGCCACAGCACGTCATGGGTCCCCCTCGGGGCGCGCGGGGGCGCACCCTTCGGAGCTCCGGTGGTCACGGACGCTTGCCGGGGAGTTGCCGATAGGCGTCGAAGACGCCATCGAGGTACTTGAGCGAGCTGACCAGGGACTGCAGGTGGGCGGGGTCGGCCAGCTCCACGTCGAAGGCCATGCGGCTCACCCGGTCGGGAGTGGTGATGGTGCGGGCCGCCACGATGTTCAGGTGGTGCTCGGAGACCACCCGGCTCACGTCCGCGAGCAGCCGGGAGCGGTCGAAGGCGAGGACCTCCAAGGTGGCGAGGAAGATCCCCTCGCTCCCCCGGTCCCACTCGACCTCGATCAGTCGCTCGTGGCTGCGCTTGCCGAGCGCCATCGCGTTCGAGCAGTCCGAGCGGTGCACCGACACCCCGCGGCCCTGGGTGACGAAGCCCACGATCTCGTCGCCCGGGACCGGCGTGCAGCACCGGGCCAGGTGCACCATGACGTCGTCGAGGCCCTCGACGTAGACGCCGGCCGCGGCCCGCCGGGGCGACTGGGGTCGCCGGACCCCGAACGCGGCGGTGGTCGGGAGCTGCTCCTCCTCGCCGCCCCGCAGCTCGCGGGCCAGCCGCTGCACCACCGTCTGGGACGACACCTGGTGCTCGCCGATCGCCGCGTACAGGGCGTCGAGATCGGCCAGGTTCATCGCATCGGCGACCGTGCTGAGGGCGGCCGACCCCAGCACCTTCTGCAGCGGCATCCCGCCGCGGCGTAGCGCCTTGGCCAGCTCCTCGCGGCCCGCTTCGATGGCGTCCTCGCGGCGTTCCCGGCTGAACCACTGGCGGATCTTGTTGCGGGCCCTCGACGACGCCACCACCTGGAGCCAGTCACGCGACGGGCCGGCCGACGGCGACTTCGAGGTGACGATCTCCACCGTGTCGGCCGAGGTGAGCTTCGTGTCGAGGGGGACGAGCCGCCCGTTGACCTGGGCCCCGATGCAGCGGTGGCCGACCTCGGTGTGGATGGCGTACGCGAAGTCGACCGGGGTGGAGAAGGCCGGAAGGGCGATCACCCGGCCCTTCGGGGTGAACACGTACACCTCGTCCTGCTCGAGGTCGAACTTGAGAGCCCGCAGGAACTCGACCGGGTCGTTCGTCTCCTGGTCGACGTCCGCGATCCGCTGCATCCAGGCGATCTCGCCGGCCGGGTCGCCCTGCTCCTTGTAGCCCCAGTGCGCCGCGATGCCGTACTCGGCCCGCCGGTGCATCTCCTCGGTGCGCACCTGGACCTCGATCGGCTTGCCGTCGAGGCCGATGACGGTCGTGTGCAGCGACTGGTAGAGGTTGAACTTCGGGGTGTTGATGTAGTCCTTGAAGCGGCCCTGGACCGGCGGCCAGATGGCGTGGATGGCGCCGAGCGCCGCCCAGCAGTCCTTCTCGGCGCCCACCACCACCCGGATCCCGACCAGGTCGTGGATGTCGTCGAACTCGCGGCCCCGGATGACCATCTTCTCGTAGATGCTCCAGAGGTGCTTCGGCCGCCCGGTCACCTCGGCCGCGATGCCGGCCACCTCGAGCCGCTCGCGCACCGCCACCAGCACCCGGGCGAGCAGCTCCTCGCGCTGGGGCGCCCGGGTCGCCACCATCTGCTCGATCTCGGCGTAGCGCTTCGGGTGCAGCGTGGCGAAGGCGAGGTCCTCCAGCTGCCACTTCACCTGCTCGATGCCGAGCCGGTGGGCGAGCGGCGCGTAGACGTCGAGCGTCTCCTGGGCGGTCCGCCGCTGCTTCCACTCCGGCATCACGGCGAGCGTCTGCATGTTGTGCAGCCGGTCGGCCAGCTTGATGAGCAGCACCCGCCAGTCGCTCGCCATCGCGATGAGCATCTTGCGGATGGTCGCGGCCTGCTGGGCCTCCTTGGAGTCGAACTGCAGGCGGTCGAGCTTGGTCACGCCGTCGACCACCCGAGCGACCGTGGGGCCGAAGCGCGCCTCGATGTCGTCGAGGGTGAGGTTCGTGTCCTCCACCGCGTCGTGGAGCAGCGCCGCCGCCACGGTCGGCGCGTCGAGGCCCAGTTGGGCGACGATGGTGGCCACCGCGACCGGGTGGGTCACATATGGCTCCCCCGACCGGCGCACCTGGTCGGCGTGGGCCAGGGCGGCGGTGCGGCCGGCCTCGAGGACGAGGGAGACGTCCTCGTCGGGGCGCTCCCGGGCCAGGGCCTCGAGGATGGGCGCGAGCAGACCCAACCGGGCGCCGTCCTCGGTGTCCGGGGCGGCGCTGACCCGAGCCAGGCTCACCATTGCCCCACGCTACCCGACACCCTGTGCGCACCGGCGCCCCCTGCAGGGCGCGAACTGGGGATTTGCCGGTTCAGTGGCGCTTCCGGCCGCCCCGTTTCGACCCCTTGCGCGGCCGCGGCACCGGCCGTCCCGCCGCCACCCCCGGGCGCGGCCTCCCCTGGCCGTTGCCGGCCGACCGCGCCGGCCCGGCCTCGTTCGCCGGAGCGGCGGTCGCCGAGGGACGGGTCCGGGCCGCCCCAGGGCGCAGCACGCCCGGCCGGCCGGCCCTCACCGCCGCCGCCCGTCGGGCCCCGCCGGCGCTCTGGCCGACGAGCAGGGCGGCCGCAGCCGGGGACAGCTGGCCGACCCGGTCGGCCCGGGCGTTCAGCCGCTGGCGGATGGTCACATAACGCGGCTCGCGCTCCTTCAAGATGGCGAGGATCGGCGAGGCGATGAAGATCGACGAGTAGGCACCGCTCAGCAGGCCGACGAGGAGGGCGAGCCCGTAGTTCTGCAGGGTCACCGCGCCGAGGAACTCGGCCCCGATGACGAGCACGGCGAAGACCGGCATGATCGCTACGAGCGAGGTGTTGATGGACCGGGCGAGCGTCTGGTTCATCGACAGGTTGACCATCTCGGAGTAGGTCATGCGCCCCGAGG
>DAIUEV010000116.1:0-3562 GCA_036844945.1 Acidimicrobiales bacterium | reverse complement strand
CCGGGTTCGCATCGAGGTCGTCGGACAGCCGGCGGAGCAACCAGGTGGTGGTGGGGCCGAGCACCGGCAACCAGAAGGCCTCGACGTAGTGCGAGCGGGGGTCGAAGGTCATCTCATCGGGAACAGCCATCTTCCAGGCCACGACGTGCAGCGTCGCCGAGTGCCGGACGCGGGTCGGCCGCTCCTCGGGCGAGGGCGGCGCGGGGATAAGGAGGTCCATCGCCCGAGGATGTGACGGGCAGGTGACGCGCACCTTGCAGGTGACCTCACCGAGGGGAAAGCGAGCGGACATTCCGAGTCGCGAAATGAAACCCTCCGGCGCGCCCGTCCGTATGTAGGGACATGAACAACCTCGGCGCGCTCGTTCGACGCGCCGCTCGGCCCAAGAGTCCAGGGCGCCGCTCGTGTGGCGCGGCGTCATGCAGCTGCTGATGCTGGCAGGGGCCGGCCTGGTGACGTGGTCGGCGGCCATCCATCTCGATCTCTGGCGCAACGGCTACCTTGCCGTCCCCACCATCGGCCGCTGTTCCTCGCCCAGTCGATCGGGGGGTTCGCGCTCGCCGCCGTCATCGTCGCATCCCGTCGGCTCCTTCCCGCGTTGGCGGGCGTCGGGTTCCTGGCGTCGACGATCGGCGGCTTCGTCTGGAGCGTCGAGTGGGGCCTATTCGGGTTCCACGACCGCTTCGGAGCCAACTTCGCCGGCCTCGCCCTCGCCGTCGAGATCGCGGGAGTCGTGGTGCTCTTGGCTGCCGCAGCGCTTCGCGTCGCCCTCGACCTCGACCGCGGCTGACCCTGGCGGGTGCCGACGCCGGGTCCCTCGCGTAGGGTTCACGGCGTCGACGAGGAGGGGCCATGGACCGATTCGAGGGCCGCATCGCGGTCGTGACGGGCGGGGGCACCGGCATGGGGCGCGAGCTGGTGCGCCAGCTGGCCAGCGAGGGGTGCCACGTCGCGACCTGCGACGTGTTCGCCGAGCCGGTCGAGGAGACGCGCGAGAGCGCGCTCGCGGACGCACCGGAAGGCACCCGGGTGACGACCTGGGTCGCCGACGTCGGCGACGAGCGCAGCGTGCAGGCGTTCCGAGACGCGGTCGCGGCCGACCACGGCACCGATCACATCGACCTGTTGTTCAACAACGCCGGCATCGGCGGCGGCGGCAGCATGCTTGTCGACGACCGGGCCGACTGGGAGCGGACCTTCAACACCGATTGGGGCGGCGTCTACCTCTGCACGCGGACGTTCCTGCCGATGCTGGCCAAGTCCGACCACGGCCACCTGGTGAACACGAGCAGCATCAACGGGGTCTGGGGGTCGATCGGGCCGACGACGCCCCACACCGCCTACAGCGCGGCCAAGTTCGCGGTGCGCGGGTTCTCCGAGGCGCTGATCGCCGACTTCCGGGTCAACGCGCCACACCTCCACGTCTCGGTGGTCATGCCCGGACACATCGGAACCTCGATCGTCCTCAACTCGGCCAAGATCTCGGGTCGTGACGCCGACTCGATGGACGAGGAGCAGCTGTCCCGGGTGCGCAAGCAGCTGAACGACCGGGGCATCCCCGCCGACGGGATCTCCGACGAGGACCTCCGCAAGGGTGTTCAGATGATGGGCGAGGCCTTCCGGGACACGGCGCCGACGAGCGCCGCCCGGGCCGCCACCATCATCCTGAACGGAGTCCGCGAGCACCGCTGGCGCATCCTCGTGGGCGAGGACGCCGAGGGCATCGACGCCGAGGTCCGAGCGGACCCCGAACGCGCGTATGACGTCGAGTTCTGGGAGCGGCTGCGGAACAAGGGTTTCTTCAGCGCGTTCGGCACCTGACGAGCTGCGATCGGCTCGCGGAGGCGGCGCCGGGGGCCCGGACGAAATCAACGGGGCTGGGATGCCGGATGCGATCCGGTTCGCCGTTCACCAGCGGGAGCGGTGGACGAGCCCCGCGCCCGAGGCGGGTCGGCGGCCGAGCGACGGCGAGGGGGTGTCGTGCCCGTCGGGCCGCCCCATCACCACTGCGCCGAACAACCGCCAGCCCTCCGGGACGTCCAGGAGGCTGAGCAGGTCCGGCTCCCCTCGGAAGTTCCCGAGGAAGACCGCGCCGAGCCCGGCGTCGACCGCGCCGAGGAGCAGGAGCATGGCCGAGAACGCGGCGTCTCCGAACCAGTAGGGGATGGGCCAGGCATCCTCGCCCCCCTCGTCCGGGCCGAGGCCCGAGCCCAGCTTGTCGGATTCGCCGTAGCGCTCGACGTAGGCCCCCGGGGAGCACAGGGAGAGCGCGACCACCGGCGCCCGGGCCAGGTTCGGGTATCGGTCGGACGACTCGCGCCACGCCTCGGTCGTGGCGTGCTCCCAGTAGGCGGCGGTCTCGGTCCCCTCGAGGAGCACCCACGCGACCCCGCGGGTGTTGCCCGCCGACGGCCCGCGGAGCGCCCGCTCGACGAGCTGCATCGCCAGTTCGGGCTCTAGGGGGTCGGGGGCGAAGCTGCGCACCATGCGCCGCGTCGAGATGGCCTGGGTGAGCTCCATCGCCGTTCCTCCTGGTCCGCCCGGCCGCCTTACAGCCGGGAATCTTGAGCGCGCTGGTAGGGTTTTACCTCCCGGAACGAGCGTCCCGAGACGGAGACCCCCATGGCCAGTCCGAGAGATCTGCTGAGCGCCGCCAAGGCCGAGATCCAAGAGATCGAGCCGGAGGCGGCGGTGACCAGGCTGAACAGCGCCGTCTTCCTCGACGTCCGCGAGCCCGAGGAGTACGAACAGGGGGCCATCCCCGGCGCCATCCCGCTGCCCCGCGGGAACCTCGAGTTCCAGGTCGAGGGGAGGCTCCCGGACAAGGACGCGCCGGTCATCGTCTACTGCGCCGGCGGGGTCCGCTCGGCGTTCGCCGCCCAGACGATGGGCCTCCTCGGCTACCGCGACGTGACGTCCATGCTCGGTGGGTTCAACCGCTGGAAGGACCAGGGGCACCCGTGGACCACGCCGCAGACCCTCACCCCCGACCAGCGCAACCGGTACCAGCGCCACCTGCTGCTGCCCGAGGTGGGGGAGGCGGGACAGCAGAAGCTGCTCGACTCGAAGGTCCTGCTGCTCGGGGCCGGCGGGCTCGGGTCCCCGGCCGCGCTCTACCTGGCCGCGGCGGGGGTCGGCACGCTCGGCATCATCGACATGGACGTGGTTGACGCCTCCAACCTGCAGCGCCAGATCCTGCACAACATGGACCGGATCGGCGAGCGCAAGGTCGACTCGGCCAAGAAGACGCTCACCGCGATCAACCCCGACGTGACCGTCGCTACCTACGACGTCCGGCTCGGCGCCGACAACATCCTCGACATCATCGACGGCTACGACCTCATCGTGGACGGGACGGACAACTTCCCGACCCGCTACCTCGTCAACGACGCGTCGCTCCTGAAGCGCATCCCGGTGGTGCACGGCTCGATCTTCCGTTTCGAGGGCCAGATCACCGTGTTCGACCCGTACAACGGCCCCTGCTACCGCTGCCTCATCCCGGAGCCCCCGCCGGCCGAGCTCGCCCCGTCGTGCGCCGAGGCGGGGGTGTTCGGGGTGCTGC
>DAIUEV010000115.1:1281-3801 GCA_036844945.1 Acidimicrobiales bacterium | reverse complement strand
TATGTGGCCCGGGCCGTCCTCCCGGTCCTCCAGGAGATCGGCACCGACCAGGAGCAGGCGGCCGCCACGCTCGGAGCAAGTCCGTGGCAGATCTTCTGGCGGGTCACCCTCCCGTCCATCCGCTGGGGGCTCGCCTACGGGGTCACCCTCACCACCGCCCGGGTGCTCGGGGAGTTCGGCGCGCTGAGCGTGCTCTCGGGCAACGTCGTCGGGCACACCCAGACGCTCACCCTCTACGTCGGCTACCTGTTCGAGGGCAACCTCGACACGGTCGGGGCCGAGGTGGGGGCGGTCATCCTGGCCGTGCTGGCACTGTCCGTGCTCGGCGTGCTCAGCCTGGCCGGGAGAGAGAAAGGAAGCCGGTCGTGGCTATCGAGGTTCGCGCGGTCACCAAGAGGTTCGCGGACGTCGTCGCTCTCGACGACGTCTCCCTAGAGATCGAGTCCGGCTCGCTCACCGCGCTGCTCGGGCCGAGCGGCTGTGGAAAGTCGACCCTGCTCCGAGTCATCGCGGGGCTGGAGACGCCCGACACCGGCCAGGTCCGGATCGACGGCGAGGACGTCACCGGCCTCGCCCCGAAGGACCGGGGCGTCGGGTTCTGCTTCCAGCACTATGCGGCCTTCCGCCACATGACCGTGTGGGAGAACATCGCCTTCGGCCTGAAGGTCCGGCGCCGCCCCAAGCCCGAGATCGCGGCGAAGGTGGCCGAGCTGCTCGAGCTGGTCCGCCTCGACGGCCAGGCGAAGCGGTACCCGAGCCAGCTGTCGGGCGGGCAGCGCCAGCGCATGGCGCTCGCCCGCGCCCTCATCGTCGAGCCCCGGGTCCTGCTCCTCGACGAGCCGTTCGGCTCCCTCGACGCGCTGGTGCGCAAGGAGCTCCGGGCCTGGCTCCGCCGGCTCCACGACGAGGTGCACGTGACCACCGTGCTCGTGACCCACGACCAGGAAGAGGCGATGGAGGTCGCCGACCGCTTGGCGGTCATCAACCACGGAGCGCTCGAGCAGGTGGGGACGCCCCGCCAGCTCTACGACGAGCCGGTGAACGACTTCGTCCTCACCTTCGTCGGGCCCGCCACCTCGGTCGGCGGCGCCTACGTCCGGCCCCACGACCTGACGGTCAGCCGCAGCCCGTCGCCCGGGTCCCAGTCGGCGACCGTGCTCCGGGTGGTGCATCTGGGCTTCGAGGTGCGCGTCGAACTCCGGCTCGACTCCGACGGTGACCGGGCCGGGGCCTTCGCCTGGGCCCAGCTCGACCGGGACCGCGCCCGGTCGCTCGATCTCTCGGCCGGCGACCGGGTCCACGTGGTCGGCGACGAGCCCGGCGCCCACGCGGCGGATCCCGGTCCCGACCCGCTCGAGGAGCCGGCCGCCGTCGGCTGAGCGGGCCGGGCGATCCGGGGCCACCGCGGCGATCTGGGGTTGAATTCGGGGGTGCACATCTCGGCGAAGGTCGACTACGGGCTGCGAGCCCTGTGCACGCTCGCGTCGACCGGGAGACCCCAGACCGCCGACCAGCTCGCCGAGGCCCAGGGGATGCCGGTGCGGTTCCTGCGGGCGATCCTGAACGAGCTCCGGCGCGGGGCCGTGGTCACCAGCCAGCGGGGCAACGAGGGCGGCTACCAGCTGGCCCGGCCGGCCTCTGCGATCACCGTCGGCGAGGTGTTCCGCAAGCTGGAGGGACCGCTGGCCGAGGTCCGCGGGTTGCGTCCCGAGCACGCCAGCTACGACGCGGCGGCGACCAACCTGCAGGCCCTCTGGGTCGCGGTGCGGGCCTGCCTGCGCGACGTGCTCGACGAGGTCACTATCGCCGACGTCGTGTCGGGCGACCTCCCGCCGCACATCACCGCACTCGTCTCGAAGCCCGACGCGTGGCAGCCGCGCTAGTGCCGGGCCACGGCTGAGCCTTGCCCGCCTGGGTCTGCCCCGACTGCAGCCGCCAATTCGGGCGGCGGGGGCAGTCGCACGACTGCGAGCCGGCGATGACCCTCGAGGAGTACTTCTCGACCGGCCCCGAGCGCGAACAGCCCATCTTCGACGCCGTGATGCAGCACATGGCAACCGTCGGGCCGGTGCACGTCGAGCCGGTCTCGGTCGGCATCTTCCTCAAGCGGTCCCGCTCCTTCGCGGAGCTGCGGCCCATGCAGCGATGGGTGGCGTTGTCCTTCTCGCTCCCCCGAACCGTCTCGCACCCGAGGATCACCCGACGGGTCGTCACCTATCACGGTCGGTTCTTCCACGTGGCCAACCTCCGCGACGAAGACGACCTCGATGACGAGATCAGGGGTTGGCTGACCGAGGCCTACCTGAACAGCCCCGAGTGAGGAAGACTGGAACGATGACCCGCCACCTGCACGTGATCAGCTACTCGTCGGTGAACTGACCGACGCCGAGTCCCGAAAGGGGGCCCATCGTTGGCCTTGGTCCGGTTCATAGGCAGCGGCGACGCCTTCGGGAGCGGCGGGCGTCTGCAGACCTGCATCCTGGTCGAGGACGGGGATTGGAGGTGCCTCCTCGACTGCGG
>DAIUEV010000115.1:0-1181 GCA_036844945.1 Acidimicrobiales bacterium | reverse complement strand
GCCGACATGCTCGCCAGGCTCGACTCCGTCGAGATGGAGGTGGCCCATGACGGCCTCGTCATCGACCTCGCGAACAGTGTCTGACTCGCGACATTGAGCAGTTGGCATGACGGTCGGCTGCGCCGGAGCCAACCGACTTCAGACCTTCGTTGGTCGACCGGTCCGGGTTGTTCCTTCGCGATCGAGCCCGGTGCGAGCTCGGTCGGGTGGTCGCGCGGGCAACTCCGGAAGTCCCTTACACTGCCGTGCGCCGGGAGGTAGCCATGCGCCTGATCATGTCTCTGGTCTCACTGTTGTTCCTCATCTGGTTCGCGATCGGAGCCGTCGCAGCCGATCAGCGCCACTACTACAGCGGGTCGATCACCAACTGCGCGAAAGCCGGAACGATCGCGGTCACGATCCTCGCTGGCCCCTTGAACTATGCCGGCGTCAATCCGAAGGTGGCGTGCCACATTCCACAACCGAGCTCATAGGGCGTTCCTCGGTCGTCAGTTCGGCTGCGGATGGCAAAACGACCAGATCGAGCGGTCCATCACCCTCGCGGATGTTTCCGCAACCCTTCCGTCGCCACCGCGACCGTGGCATCCGAGCTCATCGACATGGCGACGGATTGGAGCTCGCTCTAACAGCATGCGCGGGTCGGCGGGGACCACCGGCCCGAATGCTCATGCCCCTATGGCGATGACCAGCTTGCCTCGGACGTGGCCGCCTTCCAACAGGCGATGGGCCTCGGTCGCGTGCTCCAGCGGGAACACCTCCTGCACTGTCACCGACAACCGTCTCTCTGTCATGAATTGGGAAAGCCGGGTCAGACGCGCGGAGCTGGCTTCGCAGCGGATGGGCGTGACGGTGATTCCCTCGGGCACCTCGCTCGGCACACCGGCCACCGCCGCCACCTTCGCCCCGCTGGACAGGCAGCTGAGGTACGACCCGATGTTTCCGGCCCCGACGCTGTCGAGCAAGTACGCGATCCCCCGGAGCCGCCGGCGGTGGTCCTCGTCCCGGTAGTCCAGCACCTCGGCCGCACCGAGGCCCCGCACGAAGTCCAGATTGGCGGGCCCAGTGGTCGCGATCACCTCCAGGCCCAGAGCCACCGCAATCTGCACGCCCAGATGCCCGACCCCGCCCGAGCCCGACGTCACCAACACGCGCTCGCCCGCCGGGGCCCCCAGAGCCTCCAG
>DAIUEV010000114.1:0-3803 GCA_036844945.1 Acidimicrobiales bacterium | reverse complement strand
TCTGAGGGACTTACCACAGCCGAGCGATTACTTGCACCGCACGTAGAAAATCTTCATGATTGCGACGACCGGGGCCGCTTGGCCTACCATCGGTAGCGAACGATCAGGCCTGCTCCCCAGCTTGGCTGCTTCAATTTCTCGTGGTGGAGTCTCCCGACGATGATTCCCGGCGAGATTCGAAGGTCGTTGGCGAGCTGCCGGACTTCGTCGAGACTTTTGATATGCGGCAGGCGTTCCGCGTAGCGGGGCGGGATCAGCAGGTCGGCCGCGAACGTGTTCGCTTCGTCCTCGGCGTGTCCTGCTGAGTCCTTAGTGTCGATGAAGGTGGCCGGCACATCGCGTGGGCCGCTCTTTCTTCCGTGCAACAGCAGATGCCCGGCCTCGTGGAAGAACGTAAACCACAGGACGTCGTCACGCAGGTAGCGGGCACTGAGCTGGATGAGGGCTTTGTAGGGGCTGAGCCATCTCGCCACGCCGTTCACGCGGGCCTTAGGGAGCTCCTTCTCGATGATCACGACCACGCCAACGCGCCGGCATATCTCCTGGAGCTGCGGAAGCCAGTCATGCGGATCCGTGGTCCTCGTCAGCGCCCGGGCCTTGAGGAGCACCTCGCGGAACACCTCGCGGTCGAAGGGTCCGGTTTCGATTTCGGCTGCGGAGAGTTCTCCGATGCGCATCCATGCTGCGAGCGCGACGGGGTCTCCTTGCTGCTTGGCAAGGCGATAGGAGTTCAGCGATGATGACTCGTTCCAGACAGTGCTCCATGCGCTTATAGAGGCCACCCCGAAGAACTTGAGTACCTCCCTAATCTGCTCGATGCGGTCACTTACTCGCCGGATGCAGCCTCGGCTCGCGAGGTCCTTGATGAGCTCCGGGCTAGCCCACCCGATGTGTTCTTCGAGGTCCCTTGCTTCTCCCAGCCGTGACAGGTGGCCCTGGTAGTTCGCCTCAAGGGCGTTCCAGATCCGGGCCGGGATGTTAAGGACGTGTTCGAGCTTCAGTGCCGTGTCGGGCGTGATGGTGGCTGATCCCTTGAGGATCAGGTTGATGTGCTTAGCTGACAGGCCAGTTCTGCGCGCCAGCTCGGCTTGTGACATCTCGCGCGTTTCCAGGACCTCGGCCAGAGTCTCACCCGGCGGCACCGCGTAGTCGGGCTCGTACCTGAACACCGGTTCCGTGTTGTCGGTCATTGGTTATTTACCTCCTTCCTATTTATTTAGTGCGGGTCGGTCACTTCGATGATTGTCACACTCTTTACCTTCGAACGGTCGAGACCCCCGTCGGTCTTCGTTGGCGGCGGCTGGGCAGTCGGCCGGAAGATCAGCCGGAGCGGGTGAACCAGGTCGACGCTGAGCTGACCTGTCCGGTTGCCCTTGAGCTCGTGCGGCCGACCGAACACCATGTCGGCAAGCGACTCGACGGCCTCAAGTTCCTGAAGACGCTGGCGAAGCCGCTTGGCGCAAGCCGCGCCATAGGCCCGGTCGAGCGCTGCCTGGCTGTTGCACAGCCGGGCCAGCCTCTCGGTCTCGAAGGCGATCTCCATCGGTCCCTGCTCATGTACCGGATTGGTAAAGGAACTATATGGTATAGTAGCACAAGCGAGCCAGGTAGCTGGCGAGCTCCCCAGATGGGGTTCCAACACGGTAGCGGTTCCGCCCGTTGAGGCGGTGCCGGTACCACGACTCCTACTACGGAGGCGCTCTATGGATACAGAGGTTGCGGTCGAGGGAACGGCCACGGCGAGCGGGCCGACCTACGTGGTCAACGTCGAGGGCATCGACCACGACTGGCCCAGCCCGACGATCACCGCGGCGAATATCCGGAATCTGGGCGGGTTCGCCGCCACGGATCCGGTAATCGAGGTCGACCTGAAGGACAACTCGGAGCGGACGCTGACCGACGACGAGGTCGTCGACATCAAACCCGGCATGGGCTTCGGCAAGAAGATCAAGTTCAAGCGGGGATGATCGTGACCGAGCGGATCGAGCAAGAGCTCACCCTGCTCCGCGCCGTGTACCCGGACCTGGAGTGGCGTCCCGATGCCTTCTGGGTCCGGATACCGGACTACCCGGTGCCCGTCGCGCTATGGGAGCCGCCGGAGGTAGAAGTGGCCTTTCGCATCCCGCCGACGGTGGGCGAACAGCCGTATGCATTTTGGGTCCGGCCCGGACTAACGGCTGTCGGCGGTCGGCAGATCACGAACTACACCTACCCAACCTCGACCTGCTTCGGCGATGGCTGGGCGCAGTTTTCGTGGGCGCCCGAGGTGTGGGCGCCCCACGTGGAGATCACCCGCGGTTCCAACATGCTGAACTTCGTCCGTTCGTTCGCCGACCGGCTGCGCGAAGGACCCTGATGATCCAGATCACCGTTGACCCAGCACTATGGGAAGCCGCGCGTCAGCACCTCGACGAACGCGCTGAGCAAGTCGGGTTTTTCCTTGCGGACTGGTCGCCCGCCGAGCGCCAGTTCAGGATTCGTGGCTGGCAGCCGGTCCTTGACGGGGCCGCCGACGTGCACGGCCAACTGCACGTGTCGTTGCCCGACGAGACGCGCTCGGCCATCATCAAGTGGGCGTGGGCTGAACAGGCCTGCCTGATCGAGGCGCACTCACACGGGCGGTGGGGTCCGGCCGCCTTCTCGGTATACGACCTGCAGAACCTCGGAGAGTGGGTTCCCCATCTGTGGTGGCGCCTGCGGGGTCGCCCCTACGCGGCGATCGTCACCTCAGCCCGTGATCTGGACGCGCTCGCCTGGATCGACGGCCCGGGTGAGATCGAGCAGGTCGACGGGATAGCAGCCGACGTGTTCTTCCCGGCAACTGGGGCCACCCGGTTGTTCAGCCGGAGGGGTGACGATGGACGAGAGTCGCTTTAGCCGCAACATCGCTCTCTTTGGCGAGGAAGGCCAGCGGAAGATCGCGGCGACTACTGTCGCGATCGTGGGGCTCGGCGGGCTGGGGTCTCATGTGGCGCAACAGCTTGCATACCTCGGGGTGATCCGCTACGCGCTCATCGACGACGACGCGATCACCGAATCAAGCCTCAACCGGGTGATCGGTGCCGTCCCGCAAGACGTCCCGTCAAAGACGCCAAAGGTGAGGGCCGCAGAGCGACTGATCAAGTCACTCCAGCCCGAGGCCGCCGTCACCGTCCTGGGAGCCCGCGTAACCCGGAGTTCAGAGGACGCCGCCGCCACCGTGATACGGAGGGCCGATGTCGTCTTCGGCTGCCTCGACCGCGAGTCGCCGCGTTTGTTCCTGACCGACCTATGCTCGGCCTCCAAGATCACATATTTCGACCTCGCCACGGATACAGGCGGGGAAGACGAAGACTGGTACGGCGGGCGGGTAGTCTACTGCGACGGCACACGCTGCCTCTCCTGCCTTGATCTCCTTGACCAGCGCCTGATCCGGATCGAGCAGATGACCGATGCCGAGGTCGAAAACGAGCGGCGTCTATACGGACTGAAAGGCGACCTCCTCGGCGGCACAGGTCCCGCCATCGTCTCCGTCAACGGCGTGGTCGCCTCTCTGGCAGTCACCGAGTTCATGGCGCATGCCACCGGCATCAGGCCACCGGCACCGCAACTCGTCTACCGCGCTGACATCCCGCGGGTAACACTCTCGAAAGACGTTCCACGCTCCGGGTGCCCGTACTGCTCAAAGTGGGCCGGCAGACAGTCGGCAACCTGACGCACCGAGTCATTTACCCGCGGGTGTCTACTCCCTCCCGAGTTGGCTCATTTGGTGCGCAACGTACGCCGGACTGCGCGGCCGGGGGCTCATGTAGGGGTTCGCAGGC
>DAIUEV010000113.1:0-3989 GCA_036844945.1 Acidimicrobiales bacterium | reverse complement strand
AGGGTGGCGAGCTCGCGGTCGGAGATCCCGCTCACGCAGCGGACCGTGTCGGCGAGCGACAGCCGGGCGATGGCCCGGTCGACCCGGCCGCCGGGCCGGGGGCGCCCGATGACGACGAGCTCCACGGCGCGCTCGGTCCGGAGCTTGGCGACCGCCTCGAGCAGCGGGACCAGGCCCTTCAGGGGCACGTCGCTCGAGGAGGTGACGATGAGACGCCCGGGGACCGGGGTGACCCCCTCGATCGGCTCGAACACGGTGTGGTCGACGCCCACCGGGACGACGCTCATCCGCTCCGGCCGGACACCCAGCTGGGCCGAGATGTCCCGGCGGGAGGACTCCGAGACCGTCACGACCGCCGGCAGCCGCCGCGCCACCCGGCACTGCATCCGGAGGAACCCGAACCACCGCCTGGTCGTGAAGCGCTGCCAGGCGTTGGTGGTGTGGTCGAGGGCCAGCTGGCGGTCGACGGTGATCGGGTGGTGCAGCGTCGTGAGGAGCGGCCACCCGTCCTCGATCAGGCCGAGCATGCCCGACCCGAGGCACTGGTTGTCGTGGACGAGGTCGAACTCCCCGCGTCGGGGTCGAAGCACCGTGCGGATGCGCTGGGAGAAGGCGAGCGGCTCGCCGAAGCCGGCCGAGCACATGACCGCGAACTCGGTGAGGGCGGCCCGGTCGCGGAACTCGCGGGGGGCGGGGACCCGGAACGGGTCCGGGTCCCGGTAGAGGTCGAGGCCCGGGACGGGGGTGAAGCCCACCCCCTCGTCGAGCTCCGGCCAGGGCTGGCCGGCGAAGACCTCGACCGAGTGCCCGAGCGCGACCAGCTCGCGGGTCAGGTGGCGGGTGTAGACGCCCTGGCCCCCGCACAGCGGGTTGCCCCGGTAGATCAAAAAGGCGATCCGCAGACCGCCCGGCGCCGGGGGGCGGGCCGGAACGTGGTCCGGGACCTCGATCGTCGCGCTGAGGGCCGCCGACTCGCGCGTCTCGTGCCAGAAGCGGCGGGGACTCTTCACCTCCGAGGCCCCCCGGCCACCCCGAACATGGCCGAGAGCCTCCCCCGGCCCGGGGTCCCTCCGCAAACGAGGCTGCCGTCCGCCCTGGTCAGCGGGCGGGTTTCAGTGGACCCCGAACCAGCCGAGCACCGTCAGCACCACGAGGATCGTGGCGAAGGTGCCGACTGCGACGACGCTGATCCCGCCGAGCCACCGGGCGAGCGGCCCGTTGGCCGCCGGACCGAGCAGGCTGCGCCGGTTGGCCAGCACCAGCACGAAGCCGAGCGTGAGGGGGGTGATGATGCCCTCCAGTACCTGGGTTCCCACGATCAAGTGGATGAGGTTCCCCGGAATGAGGACCACCGCCGCGCCGATCAGCATCTGGGCGCTGAAGATCCCGAGGAACACCGGCGCCTCCCGGAAGTTCCGGGAGACCGAGCGCTCGACCCCGAGCGCCTCGGCCAGGGCATAGGAGGTTGACAGCGGCACCACCGCGGCCGCCAGCGCCGAGGCGCCGAGCAGGCCGAGCCCGAACAGCGTCTCGGCCGCCGGGCCGGCCAGCGGCCGGAGGGCGTGGGCACCCTGGGCCGCCGACTGGAGGGGCCCGCTGCCCCCGAGCACCGCGGCGGTGGCCACGATGATCGTGATCGAGATGAAGATCGCGGCCAGTGCCCCGCCGATCGCATCGACCCGCTGGAACCTGTACTCGTCGGGGCCGATGCCCTTGTCGACCACCGCACCTCCCTCGTAGAGCTGGATGTACGGGGTGATGGTGGTACCGATGAGGGCCACCGTGAGGAGGAGGAACGACCGTGAGGCGAGGAAGTGGGGCCACGCCGACTGCTCGGCCACCTTCGTCCAGTTCGGGTGGCCGAGGATCGCGGCGATCGGATAGGTGACGAAGACCATCGTCAGGAGCAGGAAGACCCGCTCGGCGTAGCGGTAGGAGCCGAAGAGCACCAGCGCCCAGATCGCCACGGCGGCGAGCGGCACCGAGAAGTACCGGGACACACCGAACAGACTGAAGGCGGTCGATATGCCGGCGAATTCGGTGACCACGAGGCCGACGTTGGCCACCGCGAAGCACAACACTCCGAAGGCGGTCAGGCGGAGCGAGAACTCCTCGCGGATCAGCGCGACGAGTCCCTTGCCGGTGTGGGCGGCCAGACGGGCCACCATCTCCTGGACCACCACGTAGGCGATTCCGATCAGGACCATGAGGAACAGCGTCCGGTAGGCGAACTGCGAGCCCGCCGACGCATAGGTCGCCACGCCGCCTGCGTCGTTGCCGGCGGCCGCGGCGATGAGGCCCGGCCCGGCCGCGGCGGCATACGGCCAGAGGCGGCGACCCCGCCTCATTGCAACAGGCGCGGGAAGCGGAACCTGCCACCAGTCGGAACGAGCGTGTCGAGGACGTCGTCCGCCAGGATCCGACCGATGGGCCGTTCGTCCTCGGTGACCACCAGCGAGAGCCGCCGTGCCTCCACCAGCTGCTTGGCAACCTCGTCGGCCGGGGTGTCGGGGGCGACGGTGATCGGTTCCTCGTCGCCAACGAGCGAGCCGACCCGCATGTCGGCCCGCTCGCGCAGCGCGATCAGCAGGTCGAGCAAGGGCAGGTCCGCGATCAGCCGGCCGCGGCTGTCGACGACCGCGACGGCGTCGATGTCCGCGTCGTGGTCGCGCGCCGCGATCAGCCGATCCACCACGTCGGCCGCCGTGTCCTCGACGTGGGCCACGACGATCGTGGTGGTCATGAAGCCACCGGCCGTGTCCTCGGCGTAGCCGAGCAGCGTCGACAGGCGCGACGCGTCGTCCGACGGCATCCGCTCGAGGAGCGAGCGCCGATGGTCCTCGGGCAGGTCCCGCAACGCCTCGGCCGCCTCGTCGGGCTCCATGGAGGCGAGCAAGCGCGATGCGACGCCTCGGTCGGCCTCGCGCAGGAGCGAGGCCAGCTCCTCGGGTTCCATCTCCTCCAGTGCGTCGGCCGCCTCGGCGGGGTCGAGCACGGCCAACAGCTCGGCCCGCTCCTCACGGCGCAGGTCCTCGAGCAGGTCGGCCAGCTCGCCGGGCCGGAGCCGATGCAGGCCCTCGTGGGTGGTGCGCAGGCGCACCTCGGAGGCACCCGCCTCGGCCTCGCCGAAGGGCTGGATCGCCGCCCAGTCGATCACCCGCTCGGGGGTGGGCCGAGCCCACAGACGGCTCGGGCCGAGGCGGCGCAGGAGGGTCCGGGTGCTCACGTCGACCCCAACGAGACGGACCCGGCCGATGGCCTCTGCCAGGTAGAGGTCGGCCGCCCGGATCACCTGGACACCGTCCACGTCGACGAGCTGGTGGTCGAGCACGTCCTTGCCCAACATGACCTCGCCCTCGCGTCGACTGAACTCCCGCAGGTCGAGGCGGGCCGACCGGAGCAGGACCTGGCGGCGCTCGAACGTCGCGATCGACGAGGCGTCGACGAAAGTGAGTCGACGCCCGACCCGGATGACCAGCCCGCTCACGGGCGGATAGGTCTGGCCGTCCGACCAACGCGCGAGGACGTCGACGAGGCGGCCGATCTCCTGACCGGACTGGTTGCGGACCGGTCGCCCGATCACCCCGACCAACGACACGATCGAGTCGAAGACGCCGCGGGACTCGAGGAGGCGCCGGGTCCGGCGCCGGCGGGCGGGGCGCGGCTGCACCCGTCCGAGGACGCGGCGGGCCCGGCCCTCGCGGTCGTGCGGTTCGGTCCCGGGGTTGCCCGGGTCGCCCGTGCTGTTGGCCATCGTTCCTCCCATCGATCCGTGTTCGGGGCGCGCCGAAGCGCTCGGACTGGCGAAGTGCTCTCGCCGTGGCGATGCGATGGGACCGCCCGTCAGTGGGCGGGCGGTGGACTAGCTCGCGCTGGAGAGAGGCGGGCGGGCGCGTCTACTGGGGGGTTCGTCACGGCGCATCCCACACCTCCTCATGCTCTGGCCCTCGCGGGCGATTGGGCGACCGGGGCCGCTGGAGCAAGGCAAC
>DAIUEV010000112.1:0-4073 GCA_036844945.1 Acidimicrobiales bacterium | reverse complement strand
GTCCTCGCTGAAGTGCCAGAGCCCGAACGGGCCCTCGCCGCGGTACGGGGGGGCGGGCTCGCGCACCGGGGTGGGCGCGGCGCTCATCGCGAGCCGGTCGTGCCGTCCCGGCCAGCGGCCAGCTCGTTGACGAGCCGTTTGGGCGCCACCGCGCAGTAGGCCTCCTCGAGCACGGTGGCCAGCTCCTCGTCGTCGAGCTCGCCGTCGAGCCGCATCCCGATCCAGCCCCGCCCGCCCACGTAGGGGGGCTGGAAATAGCGCGCCGGGTCCTCGGCGACCGCCGCCTCCTGGGCGCCGGGGGGCGCGGCGCACCACAGGTGGGGGAAGTCGTGCTCGTGGTGGCCCCCCGACCAGAGCGCCACGAACTGCTTGCCGACGAAGAACGCCGGCGACCCGTGGCTCAGCCGCTCGGTCGCCTGCGGGAACGAGAGGCAGACCGACCGGACCCGCCGCTCGAGCGCCCGCCGCTGCACGGCGTCCAGGTTAGGACCCGGACCCGCCTCACTCCTTGGCCATCTCCGCCCGGGCCATCGCCTCGACCTCGGCCGCGTCGGCGCGGCTGAAGATGGCGAAGGTGATCCGGTCGATCGTCCCGGTGAACGGGAAGGGCCCCTCGTAGTCGTCGACCACCGTCGAGAGGGCGTCGCGCCCGACGTCCAGCCCGGTCGAGCCGAGCATCCGGACGAACACGGGGATGACCACCGACCCGAGGTCGGCGCCGTCGGCCCCGATGGTGAGCGTGCCACCCCCTCCCTCCCGCTCGAAGCGGGCGGTGACCGAGTGCCGCCCTGGCGTGAGGGTGAGGGGCGCGGTGACCCGGTGGTGGGTCCCGAGCGCGTTGTAGTCGAAGTGGAGGGCACCGTCCTTCACGAAGAACGTGTGTCCCACGTTGTGCGAGCCACGGGCGTAGAGCACCCCCTCGGGGTGCGCGTCGGCCACCTCCACCTCGGCGGTGATCTCCCAGGTCCGGCCGCCGAGCGGCGGTGCCGCGTCGGAGGGGATGTGGGCGATCGGCGGGTAGTACACGTAGTCGCGCCGAGCGTGCACGGTGCCGGGCCGGGGGACCGCGGCGAACAGCTCGATCGAGCGGTCGTCGAGCGGGAGGACGCCGTGGGTGCCGGCCTCCCCCCACCACGCGTCGATGAGCGCCCGGAGCCGCTCGGGCTGCTCCGCCGCGAGGTCGTGGCACTCCGAGAAGTCCTCGTCCAGGTGGAAGAGGCCCCACTCGGCGTCCTCGAAGGGGTGCCCCGGCTCGTGGTAGGTGGTGACCTTCCAGCCGTCGGCCCACAGACCGCGGTGCCCCATCTGCTCGAAGTACTGGATCGAGCGCGGGTTCGGCGCCTCGGCGTCGGAGAAGGTCGGCGCGAGGGAGGCGCCGTGGAGAGGGATCTGCGGCACCCCGTTGAAGTGGTCGGGCACCGGGGCGCCGGTGAGCTCGAGGATGGTCGGCGCGAGGTCCACCGCGTGGCAGAACTGCCGCCGGAACCCGCCGCCGTCGGTGATGCGGCGCGGCCAGTGGACGATGAGCGGGTCGCGCACGCCGCCCCCGTAGGTGTTCTGCTTGTACCACTTGAGCGGCGTGTTGCCGACCTGGGCCCAGCCCCACGGGTAGTTGCTGTGCGAGTGCGGCCCGCCGATGTCGTCGAGGCGGGTGGCCACGATCTCGTCGATGTCCTCCCACCGGGCGTTGAAGAAGCTGAACTCGTCCATCACCCCGAACGGCCCGCCCTCGCGCGACGCACCGTTGTCGGAGAGGACCACCAGCAGCGTGTCGTCGAGGAGCCCACGGCGCTCGAGGAACGACACGAGCCGGCCGATCTGGGCGTCGGTGTGCTCGAGCATGGCCGCAAAGGCCTCCTGCAGCCGGGCCGAGAACGCGCGCTGCGCGGTGGTGAGCTCTTCCCACGGGGGCACCCCCGGGTTGCGAGGGGCGAGGGTGGTGCCCTTCGGGATCACCCCCATCTCCAGCTGGCGCTCGTACCAGCGCGCCCGGGTGGCGTCGTAGCCGTCGTCGAACCGCCCGCGCCACCGCAGCCGGTACTCGAGCGGTGCCTGGTGGGGGGCGTGGGTCGCCCCGAAGGCGAGGTAGAGGAGGAACGGCCGGTCGGGGCGGACCGACTGGAGGTCGCCGATCCATCCGGTGGCCCGGTCGACGATGTCCTCCGAGACGTGGTAGCCGTCCTCGGGCCCGAACGGAGGGTCGACGTGGCCGTTGTCGAGGGTGAGTTCCGGATGGAACTGATCGGTCTCGCCCTGGAGGAACCCGTAGAAGCGGTCGAAGCCCTTCTGCAGCGGCCAGTTGGTGTGCGGCCCGCCGGCGCTGCACTCCTCCATCGGGGCGAGGTGCCACTTGCCCGCCGCGTAGGTCGCGTAGCCGTGGGCCCGGAGCAGCTCGGCGAGGGTGGCGGCGCGCGGTGAGATCCCGCCGCGCATGTGGGGGAACCCGGTGTTCCAGTTCGACACGCCGCGCATGCCCACCGCATGGGGGTTCCGCCCGGTGAGCAGCGCGGCTCGCGAGGGGGAGCACAGCGCGGTGGTGTGGAAGCTCGTGTACCGCAGGCCCCGGGCCGCGAGCCGGTCGATCTCCGGGGTGGCGAGCTCGGAGCCGTAGCACCCGAAGTGGGCGAACCCGGTGTCGTCGAGGACGACGACCACGACGTTCGGACCGCCGAGACCGGCGGGCGGATCGGGCCACCAGGGGGTCGACTCCCGGTAGGTGCGGCCGATGTGGCCGCCGAAGTCGGGCTCGTTGGGCGCCATCGTCACGGCCTGCACCTCCCTCGCCCGACGTTGCGGGCGACGGCGACTCTACCGAGGCTGGAGCGACGCATCCGGCGAAAGCGCAACCGCGGTTGCGCCCGCCGTCGGCGGTGGGCGAGGCTGGTGCCCCCGGTAGTCTTCGCCCGGCGATCCGGTGCGAGAGCCCGGTGGACCGGCCCGATGGAGGACCCATGCACATGCTGCGGACACCCGACGATCGGTTCGCCTCACTGCCGGGCTACGACTTCGCTCCCCACTACGTCGAGGTGGGGGAGGGGATCCGGGTCCACTACGTCGACGTGGGTCCGGCCGGGGCGCCACCGGTCCTGCTGATGCACGGCGAGCCCTCGTGGTCGTACCTGTACCGCAAGATGATCCCGGTCCTCACCGCCGCCGGTCACCGCTGCGTCGCCCCCGACCTGGTCGGCTTCGGCCGGTCCGACAAGCCCGCCGACCCCGACGACTACTCGTACAAGGGCCACGTGGACTGGATGTCCGAGGCGATCTTCGACCGCCTCGACCTGCGCGAAGTGACCTTCTTCGGACAGGACTGGGGCGGCCTCATCGGGCTCCGGCTGGTCGCCGCCGACCCGGACCGGTTCGCCCGGGTGGTGGTGGGCAACACCGGTCTCCCGACCGGCGACCGGCCGCCGACCGAGGCGTTCCTCGCCTGGCAGCAGTTCGCCCGCGAGACCGAGCGGTTCCACGTCGGCGGAATCGTGTCGGGGGGGTGCGCCAACCGGCTGCCCGACGACGTCGTGGCCGCCTACGACGCCCCGTTCCCCGACGACTCCTACAAGGCGGGGGCGCGGAAGTTCCCGGCCCTCGTGCCGACCTCGCCGGACGACCCCGCCCACGCCGACAACGTCGCGGCGTGGGAGGTGCTGCGCCGCTACGACCGCCCGTTCCTCTGCGCGTTCAGCGACGGCGACGCGATCACGAAGGGCGGGGAGCGCCAGTTCATCGGGCAGGTGGCCGGCACCGCCGGCCAGCCGCACACGACCATCGAGGGCGGCGGCCACTTCCTGCAAGAGGACAAGGGCGAGGAGCTGGCCGGGGTCATCGCCGAGTTCATCGCCGCGACATGAGCGGAGGACCGACCAGCGTCGACTTCCACTTCGACGTGATGTGCCCGTGGGCGTACCAGACGTCGCTGTGGATGCGGACCGTGCGCGACGAGCTCGGGCTCGAGGTGCACTGGAAGTTCTTCAGCCTGGAGGAGATCAACCGGGCCGAGGGCAAGAAGCACCCGTGGGACCGGGAGTGGTCCTACGGGTGGTCGATGATGCGGGTCGGCGCCCTGCTGCGGCGGA
>DAIUEV010000111.1:0-4251 GCA_036844945.1 Acidimicrobiales bacterium | reverse complement strand
CTAAGGCTCTCTCTACTTCTCGAGGAGAGGAGATCGTCGGGACGACCCCCGTTCTGCGCGGTTCGTCGGAGTCGTAACGACCCTCAGTCGGCACGGTCTCGTCCCTTCCCCGGGATTGGTCCGACGGGGCGGGTCAGTCCGTACATTGGTCGGCGGAGGTGGCGATGGTCATAGGCCCCGATCACATCCCTGCCGACTGGGACGACGTCACGGCGCAGTGGATGAACGCCGCGATTCGGGCTCGGCATCCCGAGGCTGAGGTCGCCGACGTCTCGCTGCTGGTCCGGGACGACGGGACCAATCGCCGGGCGCGCTTCGGGCTCCGGTACGCGGCCGGGAACGGCCCTGCGACCGTGTTCCTCAAGGCGGAGGCGGATGCCCATCGAGAGCTCCACGCCCGGAACGGCAACCTGTTCAACGAGGCGGAGCTGTACGGGTCCGGGATGGCCCTGCCGGTCGATCATCCGCTCCCGTACCGGGTGATCATCGACCGCCCGGCGCTCGACTACGTGATCGTGATGGAAGACCTGGCGGCACGAGGTGGCGATCCGCGCGACGCGACCCGACCTCTCTCGGTCGACCAGGTGTCCGCCGGACTGCACGGACTGGCCAGGCTTCACGCCCAGTACCTCGGGTTCTCGGCCCGCACCCATCCGGCACTCAGCTGGGTGCAGACCTGGGCACCAACCGAGGGCTTCCAAGTCGGGCTCCGGCGGCGTCTCCCCACCGGCCTCGAACGCGCCGGCGGCCTTCTGCCTGACGCGGTGCGAGGGCTCAACGGAGACGGGATCGTCGACCAGTGGGCCCGTTTCGTCTCGACCCTCGCAGACGGCGGCATGACCTTGCTCCACGGTGACGCACACATCGGCAACACCTACGTCCTGCCGGGCGGCGACGTCGGATTCCTCGACTGGCAGGTGACCAGGCGCGGCAACTGGTCCCAGGACGTCGGTTACTTCCTCATGGGGGCCATGACCGAAGACGACCGTCGGGCCCATGAGTTCACGCTCGTCGACGACTACTTCGGGGCGCTCGACGCCTCGCGCGGTGCCCGATCCGGCGGGCGAGAGGAACGGTTGCGCTACCGAGCGTCGGCAGCGTACGGCCTGGCCATCTGGCTCTCGACGCTCGGGTCCGACGGGTTCCAGTCGAGGGAGGTCTCCCTGACCCTGGCGCTCCGGTACGCGACTGCCTTCGTGGAGCTCGACGCAATGCAGGCCCTGGCCGAGCTCGGCGTCTAGCTCCCGCCCCGAAGAGCGGTGCCCGAGGACTCTGGGCTCCGCCTTCCCGGTGGCACCACCACGAACCGTCGGGCTCGCCAGCTCCGGCTGTTCTCGCCCGTCCGGGTCGGACCAAGCCGGACGGGAGCGTGTGCCAACCTTGCCGCGTGGGAGCGGACGACCGGGACTCCGGAGCACCCGATGTCCCGATGGACCCCCTCGCCCGGCTCCGACTCCGTCAAAGCGAGAAGTGGCGTTCCTTCCCGCCCGACGTCCTTCCCCTGTTCGTCGCCGAGGCCGACGTCGCGCTGGCTCCGCCCATCGCCGCGACCCTCCGCGCCGCCGTCGACCTCTCCGATACGGGATATGCGACGGCAGCGTGCGGGCTCGGTGATTCGCTGGCCGCCTTCGCGCAGAGGCGGTGGGGATGGCTCATCGACCCGAGCGCGGTGACCGCGGTGACCGATGTCGGGGTGGGCGTCGTCGAGCTGCTGAGGGCGCTGATCGAGCCCGGACAGGCGGTGGTCTTCAACACCCCGGTGTACGCGCCGTTCTTCGACTGGGTGCCCGAGGCGGGCGGCACGGCCCTCAAGGTGCCGCTTGCCCACGACACGGACGGATGGCACCTCGACCTCGCCGCGCTGGAGGCTGCGTTCGCGACACGTCCAGCGGTGTACCTGCTGTGCAACCCCCACAACCCCGTCGGACGAGCCCATGCGGCAGACGAGCTGGCGGCCGTGGTCGAGATGGCTCGCCGCCACCGGGTCACGATCGTGAGCGACGAGATCCACGCCCCGCTCGTGCTCGACGGTCCGCCGTTCACCCCGATCCTGACCGTCCCGGGAGCCGCCGAGATGTCGGCCAGCGTGCTCTCGGCGTCGAAGGCCTGGAACCTGGCCGGGCTGAAGTGTGCCGTGATCGTGACCGGCTCATCCGACATGGCGGCGGTCGTCGGGCGTTTCTCGCCCGACGTGCGCTGGCGCACGGGTCACTTCGGCGTGCTCGCCTCGATCGCTGCGTTCACCGAGGGTGAGCCGTGGCTTGACCAGTTGCTGGCCACTCTCCGGCGCCGGCGGTCGCAACTGGCAAGCCTGCTCGCCGAACGCCTCCCGCAGGTGTCCTGGCACCCCCCGTCGGCCACCTACCTCGCCTGGCTCGACTGCCGGTCAATCGGCCGGGGATCCCAGCCGTGCGACCGGTTCCTCGATCGGGGGCGGGTGGCGCTCGCCCCCGGCCCACGGTTCGGCCCGGATGGCGACGGGTTCGTCCGCCTGAACTTCGCGACGAGCGCCGAGATTCTCGAAGAGGCGGTCACACGGATGGCCCGCTCGCTGTAGAAGGCCGGGGTCGGATCACCGGCGGCGCCTCCAGCGCCGCCGCTCCCACCACTACGTTCGCGGACCGTGACGCACGGTCGCGAACCGTTCCATCTCACGCGGCGCCAGTTCCTGAAGGCCGGCCTGGCCGGCACGGTGGCAGCGGGCCTCTCCGGGGCGCGCGCCTACGCGGCGACCGACCCCAAGGGCCGGGCCCCGTCGGGGGCCAAGGGCCTCGGGCCGGGAGGCACGTTGCTGAAGCCGGACAGTCGCCCCTTCCCGCACGTTCCAGCGGGGACCGACATGCTGCCGAAGCTCCAGCACATCGTGGTCCTGATGATGGAGAACCACTCGTTCGACGACCACCTCGGCATGCTCGGACGGGGCGACGGCCTCACCCTCGGCCGCGGCGGCGTCCCGGTGAACTACAACCCCAACCCGGCCGGAGGGTATGTCCGGTCGTTCCACAACCCCAACACCGTCGGCTACGCCGACACCCACATCTCCCAGAGCTGGAACGCCTCGCACATCAGCCGGGACAACGGCACCAACATGGGCTTCGTCGAGGCCTGCGGCGCCGCGTCGATGGGCTACTGGGAGCGCCAGGACCTCCCCTTCTACTACTCGCTCGCCAGCCACTTCCCGATCGGCGACCGGTACTTCAGCTCGGTCATGGCGCAGACCTACCCGAACCGCCGGTTCCTCATCGCCGCGACCGCGCTCGGCAACATCGCGACCAACGGCAGCGGGATCTCGCACACCGACGCTCCCAACGGCACGATCTTCGACCGTCTCGATAACCACGGGATCAGCTGGAAGGACTACTACCCCGATGCGCCGACCTGCGGGCTCTTCCTGCCGAACTTCCTCGACAACCAGACCGACGGCAAGGTCGTCCACTTCGAGCAGTTCCTCGCCGACGCGAAGTCGGGCAGCCTGCCCTCGTTCTCGATCATCGACCCCTACGTCAACTTCTCGGAGGAGGACGGCGACATCTCGATCGGCGAGGCGTATGCGGCCACGATGATCAACGCGCTCCTCGAGTCGCCGAACTGGGAGCACTCGGCGCTGATCCTCAACTACGACGAGCACGGTGGCTGGTACGACCACGTCCCGCCGCGGCCGGCTGTCCGGCCCGACAACGTCCCCCCGGAGATCACCGTGCCGCCCGACCAGCCCGGCAGCTACGACTACACCGGGTTCCGGGTTCCCTGCGTGGTTGTGTCACCGTGGGGCAAGAAGGACTTCGTCTCCCACGTCGTGTACGACCACACCTCGGTGCTCAAGCTGGTCGAGACGAAATGGAACCTCCCGGCGATGACCTACCGCGACGCCAACGCAGAGAACATGCTGGACTTCTTCGACTTCTCGGGCCGGCGCGGGCCGCTGGCCGAACCACCGACGCTCGCCGCGCCGCTCAACCCGTTCATCGGTTCGCCGCCACCGGGATCGTCGGACAAGACCCTCTTCCACCCGATCGCCACCGCGGTGCCGGGCCCCGGGCCCGCCCCGGGAGCCCAACTCTCCGAGCCGCCCAAGAACGCGGCTGCGCTCATCCGCCGGCACAGCGGGCAGGCGCTGGCCTGAACAGAAGTCGGCCGTGCGAGCCCGGCTCCGCCGGTGGGAGCGCCGGTCCGGCCCTGGGGGGCGCCGAGGTGTCTGACTAGCGTCGGAGGATGGGACTCGAGTCGCTCGAAGGGGCGATGGCCTCCTGG
>DAIUEV010000110.1:0-4259 GCA_036844945.1 Acidimicrobiales bacterium | reverse complement strand
GGCTACCGACTCGCCCCCGACGTGGTCGAGTTCTGGCAGCACCGGGAGAACCGCCTGCACGACCGGCTGGCGTACCGCCGCCGGCCGGGCGGCTGGGACCTGGTCCGCCTCGCCCCCTGAACAGGCCAAATCATTCGGGCGGCGAGTTGTCGCGGCAATAAGGAAAGAATAATCTCTGTTTAATAGGGAAACCGGGGGCCCACCCGGAACGGGAGGAGGGGCTCGATGTCCGTCGCCGTGATCACCGGAGGATCGAGGGGGCTCGGCCGGGCGCTCGCCGCCGAGCTGCTCGAGCGGGGCTGGTCGGTTGTCATCGACGCCCGAGACCCCGACGCCCTCAACCAGGCCGAGCTGGGGCTGAAGCGGGCGAGCGGCACCCTCGTCGCGCTGGCGGGCGACGTCGCCGACCCCGACCACCGCGGGGCGCTGGTCGAGGCGGCCCGCGGGCTCGGCGGCCTCGACCTCCTCGTCAACAACGCGAGCACGCTCGGGGCCACGCCCATGCCGTGGCTGGCCGAGTACCCGATCGACGAGCTGCGCCGCGTCTACGAGGTGAACGTCCTCGCACCGCTCGCCCTCATCCAGGCGGCCCTCCCGCTCCTGCGGGACTCCGACGACCCCCGCGTCCTCAACGTCACCTCGGACGCGTCGGTCGAGGCCTACGAGGGGTGGGGCGGCTACGGCTCCTCCAAGGCCGCGCTCGACCACCTGAGCGCGGTGCTGGCGGTGGAGGAGCCGTGGCTCCGGGTCTGGGCGGTCGACCCCGGCGACATGCGCACCCAGATGCACCAGGACGCGTTCCCGGGCGAGGACATCAGCGACCGACCGCTGCCCGAGGAGGTGGCGCCGGTGCTCGCCTCCCTGGCCGAGCGCCCCACCAAGTCCGGTCGGCACCGGGCGGCCGAGGTGGTGGCGGGACGATGACCACCGCCCTCGCCCACGCCGCGCCGATCCGGGTGACCGGGCTCTCCTTCGAGCTGCCGCCGGCGCTGGAGGCGAGCGCACCGCCAGAAGCGCGCGGCCTCACCCGCGACGCGGTGCGCATGATGGTGGGACAGCGCGCCGACGGCTCGATCGTGCACGCGTCCTTCAGCGAACTGCCGCGGTTCCTCGACGAGGGCGACCTGGTCGTGGTGAACACCTCGGGGACGCTGGCGGCCGAGCTCGCGGCGACCGATCCGGACGGTCGCCGGCTGGCCGTCCACCTCTCGACCCAGCTGCCCGCCGACCTGTGGACCGTCGAGCTGCGCCGGGACGGCCAGGCCTACTTCGAGGGGCGGGCCGGCGAGGAGCTCGAGCTCCCGGCCGGCGGCCGGGTCGCGCTCCTCACCCCGTACGCGGAGCACGACGGCGGGGTCCGGCTGTGGGTCGCGGCGCTGTCGCTCCCCGAGCCGCTCCTCGGCTACCTCTCCGCCCACGGGACCCCGATCCGCTACGGCTACGTCCAGGGGGAGTGGCCGATCTCGATGTACCAGAACGTGTACGCGACCGAGCCCGGCTCGGCCGAGATGCCGTCCGCCGGCCGGCCCTTCACCCCCGAGGTGCTGACCCGGTTGATCGCCCGGGGGGTGGGGGTGGCCCCGGTCCTCCTGCACACCGGGGTGGCCTCGCTCGAGGCCGCCGAGGCGCCCTACCCCGAGTACTTCCGGGTGACGCCGGCCACGGCGCGGCGGGTGAACGAGACCCGCGCCACCGGCGGGAAGGTGGTCGCCATCGGGACGACGGTCGTGCGGGCCCTCGAGACCGTGGTCGACGAGCGCGGCGTGGTCAGCCCGGGCCGGGGCTGGACCGAGACCGTCGTCACCCCCGACAAGCCGGTGCGGGCGGTCGACGGGCTGCTCACCGGCTGGCACGAGCCGGAGGCCTCGCACCTCGCGATGCTCGAGGCGATCGCCGGCCGGGAGCTGCTCGAGCGCTGCTACGCCGAGGCGGTGGCCGAGGGGTACCTGTGGCACGAGTTCGGCGACGTGCACCTGGTGCTGCCGTGACCACCCAGCTCGACGCGGCCCCGCTCGCCAACCTGCCCACCACCCGCCGGGCGATCCTGACCGCCCTCAAGCGGGCCGGGTCGGCCACCGCCGCCGAGCTCGCCGGCGGGCTCGGCATCACCGTGGCGGCCGTCCGCCAGCAGCTCCACCGCCTGGCCGCCGACGGCCTCGTCCGCCACCACCCCGATCCCGACGGGCGGGGCCGGCCGGTGCACCGCTACGAGCTGACCGCGGCGGCCGAGGCGCTCTTCCCGAAGCGCTACGGCGATCTCACCGCCGAGCTGCTCGGCTACCTCGGCGGCCCGGGGGGCGGCGAGGTCGACCGGCTGTTCGAGGAGCGCCGGCGTCGGCGGCTCCGGGGGGCCGAGGCCCGGCTGGCCGACCGGTCGCTCGAGGCCCAGGTGGCGGAGCTCACCGCGATCCTGGACGAGGACGGCTACCTCGCCGATGTGGAGGAGCTCGAGGGCGGCGGCTGGCGCATCACCGAACACAACTGCGCCATCCTCACCGTGGCCACCGGCTACCGACAGGCCTGCTCGAGCGAGCTCGAGTTCATCCGGTCCGCCCTGCCGGGCGCCCGGGTGGAGCGGGTCGCCCACCTGATGGACGGCGCGCACGTCTGCGCCTACGAGGTCCGGCCGGCCTGAGCGGACGCCTCGGCGAGGCAGCGACCACCTAATGTCGCTGGTGCACGGCACCGAGGAGACGGCCATGTCCGACCAGCCCACCGACCCCCCCGGCGCGCCCCCGGGCCCGCCCCGCTACCCGGGCACCGCCCCTCCGCCCTATCCCGGAGGCGGCGGAGCGCCGCCCCCGGGGCCCGACCCCTGGTACACGCCGCCCGGCCAGCCCGGCGGCTATTCCCCTCCGGGCTCGCCGCCCGGCTGGTCCCCGAGCCCGGAGGGCTTCGACCCCTACGCGGGCGGCGCCCCCTATGCCGGCTACTGGTCCCGGGTGGGCGGGGCGGTGATCGACAGCATCCTGATCTGGTTGGCGAGCTTGATCTTCCTGCTCCCGACCCACGCCCTCCGGGGCATGCACGACACGAACGGGACGACCCACCACTTCCGCTTCGCCATCTCGACCGGGGGCGTGCTCGTGCTGCTGGTCATCGGCGCGCTCTACGCCGGCTTCATGATCGGGCTCCGGGGCCAGACCCTCGGGATGATGGCGCTGCGGATCAAGGCCGTCGACGCCACCACCGGCGGGCTCATCGGGTTCCCCCGGGCGCTCGGCCGGGACCTCTTCGAGCGGCTGCTGGGGGTCCTGTTCGTGATCCCCCTGATCGTCGACCTCCTCTTCCCGGTCTGGGACCCGAGGCGCCAGACGCTCCACGACAAGGTGGTCAACTCCGTCGTCATCCGGGCGTAGGGGGCGGCCGGTTGGGACCGGGTCGCGGTGAGGACCCCGGGCCACTGCGGGCACGCGCGTGCCTCTATTGATCCCGGTGCGGCTCGCCGGGGAGGAGCGTCCGACCGGTGGGCGCCACTGACGGCGTGGCGCCGGGCCGCCGGCGGCTCGTGCGCCGGGGCATCGCGCTGGAGGGGATCACCCTCGGGTGGAACGTCGTCGGCGTCGTCGTGCTCACCGTCGCGGCCATCTCGGCCCGGTCGGTCGCGCTCGGGGGGTTCGGCCTCGACTCGCTGATCGAGATAGGGGCCAGCACCGTCGTGATCTGGGAGCTGTCGGACGCTCACGGGAGCCGACAGGCGGTGGCGCTCCGAGCCATCGGGTGGGCGTTCGCAGCCCTCGCGGTGTACCTGGCGGCCCAGAGCACCCTCGTCCTCGTGTCTCACTTTCACCCCCGGCACAGCCCACTGGGCATCGGGTGGACCGGGGCGACCGGCGTGGTCATGTTCGCGCTGGCGGCGGGCAAGGCCCGCACCGGCCGCCAGCTCGACAACCGGGTCCTGCGGACGGAGGGCAAGGTGACGCTGGTCGACGCCGTGTTGGCGACCGCCGTCCTGGTCGGCCTCCTTCTCAATGCCGCCGAGGGGTGGTGGTGGGCCGACCCGTTGGCCGGCTACGTGATCCTCGCCTACGGCCTGAAAGAGGCGATCGGGGTGCTGCGGCCGACCGATCCGAACTGACCGAAACGACCGGTTGCCGCCGCCCTCCGGGACCGCTATCGTTGGCACTCACAAGGTTCGAGTGCTAACGAGCGCCAAGGAGGCCCTCCCCGATGAATCTGCAACCCCTCGAGGACCGCATCGTCGTTCGCCCCGGCGAGTCCGAGGAGACCACCGCCTCTGGCCTGGTCATCCCCGACAC
>DAIUEV010000109.1:0-4346 GCA_036844945.1 Acidimicrobiales bacterium | reverse complement strand
GCTTGTGGACCCGCATCTCGAAGTGCTCGCGCGAGTCCTTGTACTTGTGGGGCGAGCGGATGACCGTGTAGCGGTGCTTGTCGGTTGGCAGCGGCACCGGGCCGTGGACCTTGGCCTGGGTGCGCAGCACCGTCTGGACGATCTTCTCGGTCGACTGGTCGAGGACCTCGTGGTCGTAGGCCTTGAGGCGGATCCTGATCTTCTGGCGGGGGCCCTCGGCCACGGTCTCTTCTCCTCTACTTCAGGATCTTCGTGACCCGGCCCGAGCCGACCGTGCGGCCGCCCTCCCGGATGGCGAAGAGCAGACCCTCGACCATGGCGATCGGCTTGCCCAGCTCGACGGTGATCTCGGTCGTGTCGCCCGGCATCACCATCTCGGTGCCCGACGGGAGCTGGATGGCCCCGGTGACGTCGGTCGTCCGGAAGTAGAACTGCGGCCGGTAGTTGTTGAAGAACGGCTTGTGGCGACCGCCCTCCTCCTTGGTCAGGGTGTAGACGTTCGCCTCGAAGTTGGTGTGGGGGGTGATCGAGCCCGGCTTGCACAGCACCTGGCCCCGCTCCACCTCCTCCTTCTTCGTGCCTCGCAGGAGGCAGCCGGCGTTGTCCCCGGCCTGACCCTCGTCGAGCGACCGGCGGAACATCTCGACGCCGGTCACGACCGACTTCTGGGTGTCGCGCAGCCCGACGATCTCCACCTCGTCACCGACGTGGACCTTGCCCTGCTCGATCTTGCCGGTGACCACGGTGCCGCGGCCGGTGATGGACATCACGTCCTCGATCGGCATGAGGAACGGCTTGTCGACGTCCCGGGCCGGCTCGGGGATGAAGGTGTCCACCGCTTCCATCAGCTCGTTGATCTTGGGCGTCCACTCGGGGTCGCCCTCCAGGGCCTTGAGGGCGCTCACCCGGACCACCGGGGTGTCGTCGCCGGGGAACCCGTACTCGGTGAGCAGCTCGCGGACCTCGAGCTCGACCAGGTCGAGGAGCTCCTCGTCGTCGACCATGTCGGCCTTGTTCAGGGCCACCACGATCGAGGGCACGCCCACCTGGCGGGCGAGCACGACGTGCTCACGGGTCTGGGGCATCGGGCCGTCGGCCGCCGAGACCACCAGGATGGCGCCGTCGACCTGGGCGGCCCCGGTGATCATGTTCTTGATGTAGTCGGCGTGGCCGGGCATGTCGACGTGCGCGTAGTGCCGGTTGGGCGTCTCGTACTCGACGTGGGCGATCGTGATGGTGATGCCCCGCTGCTTCTCCTCGGGCGCCTTGTCGATCTGGTCGAACGGCGTGAACGCGGTGTTCGGGTTGGTCTCGGAGAGCACCTTCGTGATGGCGGCGGTCAGCGTGGTCTTGCCATGGTCGATGTGACCCATGGTGCCCACGTTGACGTGGGGCTTCGTCCGCTCGAACTTCTTCTTGGCCATGACTTGGGAACCGCTCCCTGTTCTCGGGCGGGCCCCTTCGGGGTCCCGCTACGACGGTCGCCCGTCGCGGGTGTCTGTGCGCCGTGGAGGCCTGAGCCCTACTCCCCACGGGCCCGGGCGACGATCTCTCGTGAGATCGACTCGGGCACCTCGCTGTAGGCGTCGAACTGCATCGTGTACGTGGCTCGCCCCTGCGTGCGAGAACGCAGGTCGGTAGCGTAGCCGAACATGTCCGCGAGCGGTACCTGCGCCCGCACCACCTGGCTGGTCCCCCTGGACTCCATCCCCTCGACCTTGCCCCGCCGGGCCGACAGGTCGCCGATCACGTCGCCCATGTAGTCCTCGGGGGTGACCACCTCGACGGCCATGACCGGCTCGAGAAGGACCGGCGAGGCCTTCTTGGCGGCGTCCTTCACCGCCATGGAGCCGGCGATCTTGTAGGCCATCTCCGAGGAGTCGACGTCGTGGTAGGAGCCGTCGACCAGGGTGACCCGGACGTCCACGGTCGGGTACCCGGCCAGCACCCCCGAGGTGAGGGCCTCCTGGATCCCGGCGTCCACCGCCGGGATGTACTCCTTCGGGATGGACCCGCCGGTGATCTTGTCCACGAACTCGTAGCCGCCCCCCGGGCCGGTCGGCTCGAGGTTGATGACGGCGTGCCCGTACTGGCCCCGGCCGCCGGTCTGGCGGACGTAGCGGCCCTGGATGTCCTTGACCGGCTTGCGGATGGTCTCGCGGTAGGCCACCTGGGGCTTGCCCACGTTGGCGTCCACGCTGAACTCCCGGAGCATCCGGTCGACCAGGACCTCGAGGTGGAGCTCGCCCATCCCCGAGATGACGGTCTGGCCGGTCTCCTCGTCGGTGCGGACCCGGAAGGTCGGGTCCTCCTCGGACAGGCTGAAGAGGGCCCGGGACAGCTTGTCCTGGTCGGCCTTCGTCTTCGGCTCGACCGCCACGTGGATCACCGGCTCGGGGAACACCAGGGCCTCGAGCAGGATCGGGTGGTCCGGGGCGGTGAGGGTGTCGCCGGTCGAGGTCACCTTCAGGCCGACCGCGGCGACGATGTCGCCCGAGAAGATGGCGTCCTTGTCCTCCCGGTGGTTGGCGTGCATCTGCAGGAGCCGGCCGACCCGCTCCCGCTTGTCCTTGGAGGAGTTGAGGACGGTCCCGCCCTTGCGCAGCGTCCCGGAGTACACCCGCAGGTAGGTGAGCTTGCCGACGTAGGGGTCGGTCATGATCTTGAAGGCGAGGGCCGAGAACGGGGCGTCGTCGTCGGGGGTGCGCTCCTCGAGCTCGTCCTTGCCCGGCCGGGTCCCCTGGGTCGGGGGCAGGTCGAGTGGGCTCGGCAGGTAGTCGACCACGGCGTCGAGCATCGGCTGGACGCCCTTGTTCTTGAAGGCCGACCCGCACAGCACCGGCACCACCTGGGAGGCCAGGGTCGCGGCCCGCAGCGACCGGCGGAGGTCGTCGCCCGTGATCTTCTCGTCGGCCAGGTACTTCTCCATGATCGAGTCGTCGTAGTTGCTGAGGACGTCGACCAGCTGGTGGCGGGCCTCCTCGGCGGCGGTCTCCAGGTGGGCGGGGATCTCGGTCTCCGACCACTTCTCGCCCATCCCGTCCTCCCAGACGAGCGCGGTCCGCTCGAGCAGGTCGATCACCCCGACGAACTGGCTCTCGGCCCCGATCGGCAGCTGGGCCACGGCCGGCACGGCGTCGAGCCGGTTCCGGATCATGTCGACGGTGCGGACGAAGTCGGCGCCGACCCGGTCCATCTTGTTCACGAAGCAGATCCGGGGGACCCCGTACTTGTTGGCCTGCCGCCACACCGTCTCGGTCTGCGGCTCGACCCCGGCCACCGCGTCGAACACCGCCACCGCGCCGTCGAGCACGCGCAGCGACCGCTCCACCTCGACCGTGAAGTCGACGTGGCCCGGGGTGTCGATGATGTTGATCCAGGTGTCGCGCCACCGGCAGGTGGTGGCGGCCGAGGTGATGGTGATGCCGCGCTCTTGCTCCTGGACCATCCAGTCCATGGTGGCGGCGCCCTCGTGGACCTCGCCCATCTTGTAGTTCCGGCCGGTGTAGTAGAGGATCCGCTCGGTCGTGGTGGTCTTGCCCGCGTCGATGTGCGCCATGATCCCGATGTTTCGGGTCCGGGCGAGCGGGAATTCGCGGATCGGCAGGGGGTCAGCCATGATGCGTGTCCACTTCGGTGAGGGGGACTACCAGCGGTAGTGGGCGAAGGCCTTGTTCGACTCGGCCATCTTGTGCATGTCCTCGCGCCGCTTCACGGCATTCCCCACCCCGTTGGACGCATCGAGGATCTCGCCGGCCAGCCGTTCGGCCATGGTCTTCTCGCGGCGCTGGCGTGAGTAGCCGACCAACCAGCGGATGGCGAGCGTGGTGGCCCGGCGGGGTCGGACCTCGACCGGGACCTGGTAGGTGGCGCCGCCGACCCGGCGGCTCTTCACCTCGAGCTCGGGGCGGGTGTTCTCGATCGCCCGCTTGAGCGAGGCGATCGGGTCCGAGCCGCCCCGCTCGTTGACGAGGTCGAGGGCCGAGTAGACGATCCGCTCGGCGAGCGTGCGCTTGCCCCGGGACAGGATCTTGTTCACCACCTGGGTGACCAGGACCGAGCGGTAGACCGGGTCGGGCGCGAGGTCGCGCCGCTGGGCGGGGCCGTTGCGGGGCACTAGGACTCCTTCTTGGCGCCGTAGCGGCTCCGGGCCTGGGCCCGCTCTCGCACCCCGGAGGCGTCGAGGGCGCCACGGATGACCTTGTAGCGAACCCCGGGCAGGTCGCGGACCCGGCCACCCCGCACGAGCACGATCGAGTGCTCCTGGAGGTTGTGGCCGACGCCCGGGATATAGGCGGTGATCTCGACGCCGCTCGTGAGCCGGACCCGGGCGACCTTGCGGAGCG
>DAIUEV010000108.1:0-4429 GCA_036844945.1 Acidimicrobiales bacterium | reverse complement strand
CTCGACGCCGACGCCGTCTCGCTCCTGCTCGCCAACGACGACGGGACCGAGCTCGTGGGCAGGGCCGCCTACGGCCTCGACCGGGAGGTCGACCTCGACGTCTCGGTCCCGGCCGGCGCCGGGCTCTCGGGTCCGGTGCTGTCCACCCGGATGCCCCGCTTCGTGGACGACCTCCGCGAGGTCGAGGTGCGGAGCGACGTCCTGCGCAACAGCGGCCTGCGCTCGTACCTAGGGGTGCCGGTGGCCACGGCGGAGCGCGTCTTCGGGGTCCTGCACGCGGGACGGCGCCGACTGGCCCCCTTCGGCCCCGACGACGCCGCCATGCTCGCCCACTTCGCCGAGCCGCTCGCCGTGGCCATCGAGCGGGTCCGGTTGTTCGGGGCCGAGCGGGCCGCGCGCAAGGAGGCCGAGGAGGCAATCGCGGCGTCCCGCCAGGCCATCGAGCGGATCCGGGGTCTGCAGGGCATCACCGCGGCGCTGGCCGGCGCGCCGACCGTGGAGGACATCGGCAAGATCATCATCGAGCACGCCGCCGCCGGGGCGACCGACGAGGGCGAGCGGGCCATCTGGATGCTGCGCGGCTCCCACCTGCGGCTCCTGGCCGGGTTGGGCGAGAGTGCCCGCTTCCCCGAGATCCCGCTCGACGACTCGATGCCGGCCTCCCTCGCCCTCGACGAGGGTGCTCCCCTGTTCGTCGAGACCGAGGCCGAGCTCACCGCCCGCTGGCCGGCCCTGCTCGACCTCCCGACCAAGGCCTTCTGCGCCCTGCCGCTCATCGTCGAGGGTCGCCGGCTGGGGCTGTTGGCGATCGGGTTCCGGGGCGACCACCCGTTCCCGCCCGACGAACGGGAGTACCTCACGGCCATCGCCGAGCAGGCCGCTCTCGCGCTCGCCCGGGCCGAGTCCCAGGCCGCCCTCGCCGAGGCCCGACAAGAGGCCGAGGAGCGCCGCGAGCAGCTCGACTTCCTGGCCGAGGCGAGCGACCGGCTGAGCCGCTCGCTCGACCTCGACGTCACGCTCGAGACCGTGGCCGTGCTCGCCGTGCCCCGCCTCACCGACCGGTGCGCGCTCTACCTGCTCGAGGGGACCGAGATCGACCGCCGGGTCATCGGGCCCACCTTCACCGACGACGAGTGGGAGCTGTTCTTGGCCGGTGAGCTCAACGTCAGCGCGACCGGCGGGGTCGGGGCGGTCATCCGGACCGGGACCCCCCAGTACATCCGGGACCTCGACGACCAGATGCTGGCCGCCGCCGTCCGGAACCCCGGGGCGCTCGACCTGCTCACCCGGGTCGGCTTCGGAGGGGTCCTGATCCAGCCGCTCCGGGCCCGGGGCCACACCCTCGGCGCCCTCGCATTCGTGAACCGCCGGGGCCGACCCATGGACGAGGACACCGTGGCCCTCGCCGGCGAGCTCGCTGCCCGGGCCGCCCTCGCCATCGACAACGCCCGGCTCTACACCGAGGCCAGTCACGTGTCGCACCGCCTCGTCGAGTCCCTCCTCCCCTCCCGGCTGCCCTCGGTCCCCGGGCTCGACATGGCGGTCGCCTACGAGCCGGCCAGCTCGGACATCGGGGTGGGCGGCGACTTCTACGACGTGATCACGATCGACGCCGACACGGTCCTCGTGACCGTCGGCGACGTCCAGGGCAAGGGGGTGGAGGCGGCCGCGGTCACCGGGATCGCCCGCACGACGATCAAGTCGGCCACCCTGTTCGAGACGGACCCGGCCCCCCTGCTCGCCCACCTCAACGCCACGTTGATCGGCCACATCATCGACCGGGCCGAGAGCGCCGAACACCCGTGGGACGACGCCCGGCTGTGCACGGCCGTCGTCGTGCGGCTCGACCGCAACGGGCGGGGCTGGTGGGCCACCACCGCCAGCGCCGGCCATCCGCTCCCGTTGCTGCGCCACGCCGACGGGATGCTCGAGGCAGCGTGCGAGCCGGGAATGATGCTCGGGGTCGACCCCGGGGCCTCCTACGCCACCACCACCGTGGAGCTCGCTCCGGGGGCCTCGCTCGTGCTCTTCACCGACGGGATCTCGGAGTGCCCGGCCGACGGCGGCCCGCTCGGCACCGACGGCATCGCGACGGTGTTGCGCGAGGCGGCCGGCCCGGCGGCCGAGACGACCGCCCGGATCGCGGCGCTCGCCACCGGCAGCTCCGGGGCCTCCGACGACGTGGTGGTGCTGACCGTCCGGGCGGACCCGGCCTCCTGAGGCCGGGAAGCCCGGAGGGCGCCCCGCCGGCACCGCTGCCGACGCGGATCAGGCGACGAGGAATCCGCCCGACTGGTGCTGCCAGAGCCGGCCGTAGAGGCCGAGCCCGCCCTCGCGCAACAGCTCGCGGTGGGTGCCCTCCTCGGCGATCCGGCCCTGGTCGAACACGATGATCCGGTCCATCTTGGCGATGGTGGACAGCCGGTGGGCGATCACCAGCGCCGTCGAGCGCTCCATGAGCCGCCACAGCGCCTCTTGGACCAGGTGCTCGGACTCCGAGTCGAGCGCCGAGGTGGCCTCGTCGAGAACGAGGATCGGCGCGTGTTTGGCCATCGCCTGGGCGATGGCCACCCGCTGGCGCTGGCCGCCCGACAGCTTGAGGCCCCGTTCGCCGACGACCGTGTCGTAGCGGTCGGGGAGGTCGTAGACGAACTCCTCGACGTGGGCGGCCTTGCCCACCGCGTGCACGAGGTCGTAGTCGATCGGGGCCGGCTCTCCGCCGCGCCCCTCGCCGCCCATCCCGTAGCAGATGTTCTCGGCGATCGTCCGGTGCAGGAGTTGGGGATCCTGGGGCACATAGGAGACGCGGCTCCGCAGCGACGCCATCGTCACGTCCCGGATGTCCTGGCCGTCCACCAGGATCGCGCCCGAGTCGACGTCCATGAACCGAAGCAGGAGCTTGGACAGCGTCGACTTGCCCGAGCCCGAGGGCCCGACGAGCGCGACGTGCTCGCCCGGCTTCACGCTCAGGCTCAGGTCGTCGAACAGGCGCTGGCCGGCGCCGTAGGCGAAGGCGACCCTACGGAACTCGACCTGGCCGCGACCGACCCGGAGGCAGGCGGCGTCGGGGCGGTTGTTGATCTCGGGCGCGACGCCGGCGATCGCGGTGAACTTCGCCGCCCGCCCGAGCGAGCGGGCCAGCGAGCGCAGGTGCTCGAAGGACTGCTGCATGGCCATGGCCACCTGGGCCGAGTAGTAGAGGATCAGGTAGAGCGCGGCCGTCGAGGACCAGTGATGCACGGCCATCGTGGTCCCGGCGATCAGGGCCAAGAGAGTCCCGGCCACGATCGAGGTCTCGAGCTGCAGCTGGGTCCGCATGAAAATGGACCGGGCCCGCAGGTCGGCGGCCACCGATCGCCGCATCAGGTCCTCCACCCTGAAACGCTCCTCGGGCTCGGCCGCGGCGGTGCGCACCGCCATCAGGTTGGTGACGGTGTCGGCCACCACCCCGGTCGCCCGCGAGTGGTGGTCCTCGAACTCCTGGGATGCCGCCCGCACCTGGGGCAGGCGCTTCGCGAGCACGAGGACGAACCCCGCCACCATGACGAGCAGAGCCAGCGCGGCGGGCCAGGCCTCGACCGACAGCACCGCGATCGCGGAGAGCACGATCACTGCGACGGGGAGCAGGCCCCACGACGCCACGTCGACCATCTCGACGAAGGCCCACGAGAAGTTGCCGAGCGAGGAGATCACCTCGCCGGCCGGGTGGTCCATGTGCCACCGGTAGCTGAGCCGGAGCAGGTGCCGGTAGCCGTTGTTGAGGCCCGTGGCGAACGCCCGCACGCAGGCTCCCCATTCGAGCCAGCCCGCGACGCGCCACATCGCCATCGCGACGATGCCGGCGACCGCGTAGGCAAGCAGGAGCGGCCCGAAGCGGTGCCACTCCCCCGTCGGTGCGTGGGCGGGGATGGTGGCGACCCGGCTCAGGATGGCCGCGAAGATGAGGGGGCAGACGATGTCGGCCGTGACGACCGCCATGACCATGACCACCCACGAGGTGATCAGCGGACGTCGCTGGCCCTCGGCCTGTTTCCAGCAGAAGGCGATGGTGTCCCTCGCCGAGGCGGAGGGGAAGTCAGAGAGTTCGGCCACGAGTGGCTTCCTTGGTTGCGGGGTCCTCTGCGGCGCGGCCTGGGGCCGGTCAACCGTGGACCAGGGTGGAGGAAGAGACGGGTCGGACGCTTCGGTCCGAGGGTCCGGTGCCGCTCCTTGAGCGGGGGCCGGCGGGCGGCTGGTGCGGTGGCGCCCGGGGCGCTTAGCGGTCGGCCAGACCGCCGTTGCCGCGCACGAGGTCGGGCGGACTCGCGCATGCACCCGTCGCCCAGGCGGCGGTGGTGATGTCGTTCGTTCCTGTCATCGTGTGTCCGTCCGTTGCTCGAATTGCTGCGGCTCGGCACCTTACCCGATGCCGACCACCCCGCTCGTCCTC
>DAIUEV010000107.1:0-4569 GCA_036844945.1 Acidimicrobiales bacterium | reverse complement strand
TGGCCGCCTCGCGGGTGATCTTGTCGTCGATCGAGACCTTGTAGGGGAGGATGTCACCCTTGTAGATCCAGACCTTCACCCCCACCCGGCCGGCGGTGGTGCGGGCCTCACGGAACCCGTAGTCGACGTCGGCGCGCAGGGTGTGCAGGGGGACCCGACCCTCGCGATAGGACTCCTTGCGGGCCATCTCGGAGCCGCCGAGGCGGCCGGAGCACTGGACCCGCACCCCCTGGGCGCCCGCCTTCTGGACCGTCTGGATGGCCCGCTTCATCGCCCGGCGGAACGCCACCCGGCGGACCAGCTGGTCGCAGATTCCCTGCGCGATGAGGGCGGCATCCATCTCGGGCCGCTTGATCTCCTGGATGTTGAGCTGGATCCGGTTGGGCAGCCCGGTGATCTCCTCGAGCTTCTTCTTGAGGCGGTCGGCCTCCGAGCCGCGCCGGCCGATGACGATGCCGGGGCGCGCGGTGTGGATGTCGACGCGGACCCGGTCACGGGTGCGCTCGACCTCGATGCGGCTCACCGCCGCCGCCTCCAGCTGGCTCATGAGGTAGTCGCGGATGCGCCAGTCCTCGACCACGAAGTCGCGGTAGCGGCGCTCCTCGAACCAGCGCGACTTCCAGTCGGTCGTCACGCCGAGCCGGAACCCGTAGGGGTTGACCTTCTGACCCATCAGTCGTCCTTCTCTTCGTCGGCGTCGACGTCGTCGGCGTCTCCGTCCTCGTTCTCGTCGGTGTCGTCGGCCGAGTCCTCCTCGGTCGGGGGCTCCTCGTCGAACCCCACGTCCTCGTCGTCGAGCTCCAGGGCCTCGAACTCGGCCTCCTCGGCCTCGGCCAGCTGGCGGGCCTCCTCGGCCTCCGCCTGGGCCGCCCGGCGCCGGGTGAGTCGGCCGGACAGATCGGCCCGGCGCCGCGACTCGGTGACCCGGCGGGACCGGCGGGCTTGGTTGGCGTCGCGCTCGGTCCGGCGGCGGGCCAGCCGCTCGTCGTCCATGCGGCTGACGATGACCGTCACGTGACAGGTCCGCTTGCGGATGCGGGTCGCCCGGCCGCGGGCCCGGGGCCGCCACCGCTTGATGGTGGCGGACTCGTCCGCGAAGCAGGCCGACACGTAGAGGTCCTCGGCGTACTGCCCGTCGTTGTGGACCGCATTGGCCACCGCCGAGGCCAGGACCTTGCCGATCTCGACGGCGGCCTGACGGGGAGTGGCCCGCAGGATCTCGGCCGCCCGGTCGGCGTCCTCGCCCCGGATGAGGTCGAGGACCTGGCGGGCCTTCGGGGCCGGGATGGAGGAGTGCCGAAGCACCGCCCTCGTCCCGGGCCGCTCGTTGGTCTTCACCCCCGGCATCAGCGCCGCCCCGCCCGCTCCTGGCCCGCGTGGAACCGGAACGTCCTCGTCGGCGCGAACTCGCCGAGCTTGTGGCCGACCATGGACTCGGTCACGTACACCGGCACGTGCCGGCGGCCGTCGTGCACCGCGATGGTGTGGCCGACCATGTCGGGGATGATCGTCGAGCGCCTCGACCAGGTCTTGATGACCCGCTTCTCCCCCGTCGAGTTGAGGGCGTCGACCTTCTTCAGGAGGTGGTCGTCGACGAAGGGACCCTTCTTCAGGCTGCGTGGCATCTCGGGCTCCCCTATCGGCGCGCGCCGCGGGTGCGGCGCCGCCGGATGATCAACGAGTCGGATTCCTTGTGGTTGGCCCGGGTGCGGCCCTCAGGCTTCCCCCACGGCGACACCGGGTGCCGTCCGCCCGAGGACTTGCCCTCGCCGCCCCCCAAGGGGTGGTCGACCGGGTTCATGGCCACGCCCCGGGTCTGGGGACGGATCCCCTTCCAGCGGTTGCGGCCGGCCTTGCCCACCTTGATGAGCTCGGACTCGGGGTTCCCGACCACGCCGAGGGTGGCCCGGCAGTCGATCGACACCCGGCGCATCTCGGTCGAGGGCAGGCGCAGGGTGGCGAACCCGCCGTCCTTCGCCACGAGCTGCACGCTCATGCCGGCCCCCCGGGCCATCTTCCCGCCGCCGCCCGGGCGCAGCTCGACGTTGTGGATCACCGAGCCCACCGGGATGTAGCGCATCGGCATGGCGTTGCCCGGCCGGATCTCGGCGCCCTGGCCGCTCTGCAGCCGGTCGCCCACCTTCACCTGGCCCGGGGCGAGGATGTAGCGCTTCTCGCCGTCGGCATAGTGGAGCAGCGCGATGCGGGCGCTGCGGTTGGGGTCGTACTCGATGGCGGCCACCTTCGCCGGCACGCCGTCCTTGTCCCGACGGAAGTCGACCACCCGGTACTGGCGCTTGTGACCGCCGCCGCGGTGGCGGGCGGTCTTGCGGCCGTAGTTGTTGCGCCCGCCGGTGCCCGGCAGCGGCTGGGTGAGCGAGCGCTCCGGGCGGTCCCGGGTGATCTCGGAGAAGTCGGCGACGCTCTGGAACCGGCGTCCCGGACTGGTGGGCTTGCGCGAGCGGACTGCCATGGCCTGACCCTCAGCTCTCGAAGAGGTTGATCTTGTCGCCGGACTTGAGCGTCACGAAGGCGCGCTTCGTGTTGGGCCGCCGGCCCGGCGTGTTGGTCCGCCGGTTGCGGGTGGCCTTGCCCTTGCGGTTGAGCGTGTTCACGTGGTCGACCTTGACCCCGAAGGCGTCCTCTACGGCCCGGCGGATCTCGATCTTGGAGGACCGGGGGTCGACCACGAAGACGTACACGTTGCGCTCCATGAGCCCGTAGGTCTTCTCGGACACGACCGGCCGGACCAGCACACTGCCGAGGTCACGCATCGTCGTCCTCCGTTCCGGTCGGCTCGGCCGCGCCGGCCTCGGCCCCCTCGCCGCCGGGCAGGGTGGCGTCGGTGAAGACGACCCAGTCGCTCCGGAGCACGTCGTAGGCGGAGAGCTCGCCGGCGAGCACGGTGTCGACTTCCTTCAGGTTGGAGAAGGCCCGGTCGGCGACGAGGTCGTCGCGCGACAGCACCGCGAGCACCCGGCCGCCGAGGTCGAGCGCGTCGAGGGCGGCCAGGGCCTCTTTCGTCTTCGGCCTCTCCCACGGCCAGCGGTCGACCAGGACGACCCGGCCGTCGGCGGCCCGGTCCGACAGGGCCGAGGCGAGGGCGAGCCGCACCATCTTCTTCGGGGTCCGCTGGCGGTAGGAGCGGGGCTTCGGCCCGAGCGCGATCCCGCCGCCGGCGAAATGGGGCGCCCGGGTGGACCCCTGGCGGGCCCGGCCGGTGCCCTTCTGACGGTACGGCTTGGCGCCGCCGCCGCGCACCTCGGCGCGGGTGCGGGTGGCCTGGGTCCCCGAGCGGGCCGCCGCCAGCTGGGCGGTCACCACCTGGTGGAGGACCGCCTCGTTGGGCTCGATGCCAAAGATGGTCGGCTCGAGGTCGACCTCGCCGAGCTCGGTGCCGGCCGCGTCGTAGCGGGTGATGGTGCGGGTCACCGGGTCCGGCCGCTCCTTGCGGACCGGTCCCCGCAGCGCGGTCGAGGTCTCCGGGCTCACGTCTCGCTCCCGTTGGCGGCCGGGCCCTTCACCGTGTTGCGCAGCACGACCATGCCGCCCCGGGGACCGGGCACCGCCCCCTTCACGAGGACGAGCTCGCGCTCGGGGTCGGCGGAGACGATCGTGAGGTTGAGGGTGGTGACCCGGCGGCCGCCGAGGCGGCCCGCCATCTTGGTCCCCTTGAACACCCGGGACGGGGTGGCGCAGGCGCCGATCGATCCGGGGGCCCGGTGGTGCTTGTGGTTGCCGTGCGCCGCGCCCTGGCCCTTGAAGTTGTGTCGCTTCATGCCGCCGGCGAAGCCCTTCCCCTTGCTGAGGGCGATGGCGTCGACGCGCTCGCCCGGGCTCCACAGGTCCGCGGTGAGCTGCTGGCCGACGCTGAAGTCGCTGATGTCGTCGAGGCGCAGCTCCACCAGACGGCGGCCGGGTTCGACCCCGGCCGCCTGGTAGTGCCCTTCAGTGGGCTTGTTGAGCGTCGAGCGACGGCGGAACCCGTAGGTCACCTGGAGGGCGGAATAGCCCTCCTTCTCCGGGGTCTTCACCTGGACCACCCGGACGGGCGCGACGCGCAGCACCGTCACCGGAATGGCCCGGTTCTGCTCGTCCCAAACTTGGGTCATGCCGACCTTCTCGCCGACGATGGCCTTCGTAGTCACTCGTGCGTCTTTCCTCAGGGCCCGAGGGCCCTCGTGCATGCCAACGCTCCGCCCGGTTGCCCGAGCGGAGCGCTCGTCTGTGGCGACCCGAGGTCCCCGACGGCATGGCCGGGCGCTCGGGCACGTCTGTCTGGGCGGCGACCTGGGCGGACGCCGGGTGGACCAGGGAATTGGCCCGAAGGGGAAGCCTACACGACCGCCGAAGCGGCCCGCCAGGGGTGCCCCGGCCGGAAAATGGGCTCAGGCCGCGGCGGCCGCCTGCACGTGGGGCAGGGCGAGGACCGGCTCGAGCGGGTCCCCCTCCTCCTGGCCGAGAGCCCGGCGGGCGTAGCTGGCGAGCGCCTCCTCGTGGGCCACGTACGCGCGGGCGATGTCCCGCTCCCAGTCCTCCTGGGCCAGCTCGACCAGCCGGCGGTACTTC
>DAIUEV010000106.1:0-4627 GCA_036844945.1 Acidimicrobiales bacterium | reverse complement strand
GGAGCCCCCTGTCGGAATCGAACCGACGACACCAGCCTTACCATGGCTGTGCTCTGCCGACTGAGCTAAGGGGGCGCGGCACACGCTCCGACCGCCCGGCCATGTTAGGTCAGGGCGGCCGCCGACCCCATCGGAGCGGCGCCCTCGGCCCCCCGGGCGGGCGCCGGCGGACGCCGGCGGGCCAGGCCACGAGCCCGGATCACGGTGAGCCCCCTCGCTACCATCGACCGATGCGGATCCGGCTCGCCGAGCGCGACGACCTCGACGCGGTCTGCACCATCTACAACACCGAGGTCACCGGGTCGATGGTGACCCTCGACATCATCCCGTGGACCGCCGCCGACCAGGACGAGTGGCTGGAGCGGCACCGCGGCGCCCACCCCGCCGTGGTGGCGGTGGACGAGGCGGGGTCCGGGGACGAGCTCCTCGGAGCCCGGGGCGAGCCGGTGCTCGGGTTCGCCTCCCTTTCGCCGTTCCGAGAGAAGCCGGGCTACTCGACGACCGTCGAGAACTCGGTCTACGTGGCCCGCCACGCCCGGCGGCGGGGGGTGGGCCGGGCACTCCTCGAGGAGCTGATCCGGCTCGGGAAGGACCACGGCTTCCACGCCATCATCGCCAGGACCGAGGGCTCGAACACCGCCTCGACCGAGCTGCACCTCGCCTGCGGGTTCGAGCTGGTCGGGGTCGAGCGCGAGGTGGGGCGCAAGCACGGCCGCTGGCTCGACGTGGTCGAGCTGCAGCGGATGCTGTAGTGCTCAGATCTCGGCGAGCTGGGGGAGGACCGCCGGCTCGTCCCAGCTGTCGTCGCCGTCGGCCGACCGCCAGGAGCTCGACCACCGGCCGAGCGGGGTCAGCAGGACCGCGAGGCAGACGAGGAAGGCGAGCGCGAGCGACAGCGGATCGGAGTGGATCAGCTGCTGGACGAGGACCCGGCCGCCCGGCAGGCCGAGGAACGGCCCGAGCACCGACACCGCGATGATCGTCGTGCGCCACCGTCCGGTGGCCACCGGGGCGAGCAGGATCAGGCCCCAGGTGAGATACCACTGCTGGACGATGGGCCCGAGCACGACGAACAGGAGGAGCGTGATCGCGAGCGCCTTCAGCCCGCCGATGCGGTCGCTGACCTTCAAGAGGTAGACGCCGGCCGCGCCGGCCGCCGTGAAGCCGAGCACCCGGGCCGCGGAGAGGACCCCGGTCGTCGAGATGTGCCAGCCGAGCGCGTGCAGGAGCCCACTCGTCCCCAAACCGATGGCGGTGGTCGGCGCGAGCCAGCTGCGGACGGTGCCGGGGGTCTCGAGGTTGGGCACCCACCCCCACCCGAGCCCGCTCACCACCGAGAGCAGCGCGAGCACGGCGAAGGTGATGATGGCGCCGGTGAGCACCGGTCGGATCCGCTGGCGCCACGGGACGCCGGTCCCCAGCCACTCCCAGGCGATGTAGAGGACGCCGAGCCCCGCCGGCGCCTTGATGCCGGCCGCCAGGGCGCAGAGCACCACCCCCCACACCGGATGCTTGCACTTCGCCGCGGTCAGCCCGGCGAGCAGGAGGCCCACCATGATCGCGTCGTTGTGGGCCGACCCGACGAGCGTCAGGAGCACGAGCGGGTTGAGCGCGGTCAGAAGGAAGATCGGGCCCGGGTCCTTCCCATAGGCGCGGGCGAGCTTCGGGATGCAGAACGCGATCAGCGCCACGCCCGCCACGGCCAGGAGGCGGAGCAGGATCACCGTCACCAGCACGTGGTGCAGGCTGGCGGTGGCGAAGAACCCGTCGAGCATCAAGAACAGCGGCCCGTAGGGGGCCGGCGCGTTGAGCCACAGGGAGTCGACCGGGTTGACGTATGGGCCGGCCCCGAGCGTGTACGGCCCGTAGTTGTACGGGTTGATGTGGTGGCTCACCATCTCGCCCTGGGCCGCGTAGGAGAACACGTCGCGGCTGAAGATCGGGGCGATGACGAACAGCGGGACCAGCCAGAGGCCGAGGATGATCCAGAGGTGCTTGGTCGGGACGCCCGGCCGCCGGGCGAGGGCCCGGGTCAGCCCGTACCAGACCCGGGCGAGGAGGACGAGCCCCCCGTAGACCGCGACCAGACCGAACAGAAGGAAGGCCGTCGAGGTCGCCCCCTGCTGGCTCGGTTCCCCGAAGAACCAGGTCCCCGGCATCTCGAGCTTGAACGGCGAGCTGTCGAGCGAGACGCCCACCGCGAGCGAGGCGAGGGCGAGGAAACCGAGCAGCGCCGGCCGACGCAGGAAGCGCCAGTCGTCGGTGTCGTCGTGGTCGGGGTCGACGTTCTGCCCGAGGGCGCCCACCGACGAGACGCGGACGCGCACCACCTCGGTGAGCATCAGTATCCGGTCGACCGCCCACCGAAGGCGCTCGAACGCACCCGTGCTCTTCGCACGCGTACGCCCGAGCGTCCCCCCGGCTGCCTTCGGTGGGTTGGGAGCGGAAGCCTCTGTCTGACTTCTCAGTTGGTCTCCCACTCAGATCTCGCGTTGTCGGTGGCCATCGACCGAACTCTCATTCCCCGGTTTCGCCGCCCCCTACCGACGATCCGCGGGTCTTCGAGCTGGTTCCTGCGCTGTCGGGCCGGATGGTGTGGGCTCACCCGCCGACACCGTTCCGTAATCGCATTGTAACGGCATTCTCCCGGGAGGCAAGGGCCCTTGAGCTGGCTCTTTCCGGTCGGATGCCGGCCACCCCAGTGGATTCCGTAACGATGTTCCGATATCGTCCCTCGCACCGCACGGAGAGGGGCAACCAATGGCATCGCTGGTCAGCTATCGGGCCGAGGACGGGGTCGCCCGCATCGGGATGGACGACGGCAAGGTGAACGTCCTGTCGCCCCCGATGCTCGCCGAGCTCCACGGGGCGTTCGAGCGAGCGGCCGGCGACGGCGCCACCGTGGTGCTGCGGGGCCGCGACGGCATCCTGTCGGCGGGCTTCGACCTGAAGGTCCTGACCGGCGGCGGGCCCGCCGCCGCCGACCTGCTGAACTCGGGTTTCACGCTGTCCGAGCGGGTCCTGACCCACCCCGCCCCGGTCGTGATCGCCTGCCCCGGTCACGCCATCGCGATGGGGCTCTTCCTCCTCTTGTCCGGTGACTACCGGATCGGCGTCGCCGGCCCCTACCGGCTCACCGCCAACGAGGTGGCCATCGGGATGACGCTGCCACGCACGGCCACCGAGATCTGCCGGTACCGGCTGCTCCCCGGCTACCGCGACCGCGCCGTGGTGCTGGCCGAGGTGTTCGGGCCCGACGCCGCCCGCTCGGCCGGCATCCTCGACGAGGTGGTGGAGGGGGCCGGGCTCGACGCCGCGGTCGAGGAGAAGCTGGCCTGGATCCGCACCCTCGACATGACCGCCCACCGCCTCACCAAGCTGCGCCTCCGGGAAGGGTTGCTCACCACGCTGCGCGACGCGATCGAGGCCGACGACAGGGACTTCCGGGCCAGCTTCGCCGGCGCCTCGTAGGCCGCCGTGGGGAGGGTGAAGGAGCGGACCCCGGCCCTCCGGGAGCGGGTGGTCGGGGCCGCCCTCGAGCTGCTCGAGGACGGCGGGGTGGGCGCCTTCACCGCCCGCCGGGTCGCGGCGGGCGCGGCCACCTCCACCCCGGCCGTGTACGAGCTCTTCGGCGACAAGGCCGGACTGGTGCGCGAGCTCTTCTTCGAGGGGTTCCGCATGCTCCGGCTCCGTCTCGACGAGCTCGACGAGCCACTCGACGCTCGGCGCGGCCTCGCCGATGTCGTCGACGCACTGCGGTCCTTCGTCGGCGACCACCCGGTCCTCGCCGAGGTGATGTTCTCGCGGCCGTTCGCCGACTTCGACCCGGGTCCCGAGGAGGCCGAGGCGGGCCGGGCCGTCCGGGAGTTCATCGTCGGACGGGCCCGGCACGCCGTCGCGGCCGGGACGGTCGCCGGCGACGAGACCGACATCGCCCACGTCGTGCTCGCCCTCGCCCAGGGGCTGGCCGCCCAGGAGACCGCCGGATGGCTCGGGACCTCGCGGTCGTCGGTCGACCGCCGCTGGTCCCTCGCCGTCACGGCGCTGCTCGACGGGCTGGCCCCGCCGCGGCGGCGGCTCAGCCGCCGTACATGAGCGAGCCCGGCGTGGTGAGCAGCTCGCCGCTCTCGAGCCAGGTCTTCAAGCCCGAGAGGATCATCGGCCAGCCGCCGTAGAGCTGGTCGTTGGCGCCCTCGCGGAGCTGGTCGTGGATGACCCGCAGGCGGCAGGAGTCCTCCGCTATGGGCTCGATCTCCCAGGTGACCCGGGACGCACCCTCGCGCTCGACCTCCTCGCTCCAGGTCGCCGTCATGGTGTGGACCAGCCGGCGCGGCGGATCGGCCTCCAGGACCTCGCCATGGGCGAGGGCGCTCGGCGCGTTGCCGTGCCCCATCTCGTAGGCGGACCCGGGCGTCCAGTCCGAGGAGATCCGGGCGCCGAAGTTGTACTTGCTGCGGATCTCCTCGTCGGTGATCGCCTCCCAAAGCCGCTCGGGGGTGGTCCGGATGTAGATCTCGAACACCTTTTCCATCTGTCTCTCCAGGTTCTCCTTGAGTTCGCTGAGCGCGGCGGCCCAGGGCTCGGCGTACTTGCTCACCCACCGGTCGTGGACGAGCCGGATCGGGAC
>DAIUEV010000105.1:0-4650 GCA_036844945.1 Acidimicrobiales bacterium | reverse complement strand
CGGTCGAGGAAGCCATGGACTGCGCGTGCGGTCTCTATCTCAACGACCCGAGCGCCTGGGAATTACCCCGTCAACGTTTCGCGCCCCGCCACTAGCAGTACCGAACAAACCTTTTGGCTGGTCGCGGTCTGGACGTGCGGTAGGATCGAACCCTCGAACTCCCGTCGCCCGAAAAGATAGAACCACCTGACGCTCCGGCCGATGGTTCGAGAGTCAGCACTCTCTTGTGGGCCGAGTGGAGGTGAGCGGGCAACTCTCGAACCAAGCAATCAAGGAAGAGATCGACGCGCTCTGGGCCTTGACCAGGCATTTTGATTGACTCCCGGCAGTCGACTCTGGGCTCCGGCTTCCTCTTGGCGGGCCCGAAGAACGATTCAGGGTCTCCCCCGCCGCGAAATCTGACTCGCTCCCCCCGGACGCCCAGCAGACCGCCCCGCATCGCCGGGTCGGAAGACTTGCGAGCGGGCCGCCTCGTTCTCGACCTCGGGGTTGGCCGCGCAATCCGGCAGGGCGACGTGGGCCACCTAACCAGAGCAGGCATGTCCGCCCGGCGTTATCGGATGGGTAAGGCCCCGTAATGGGGTCCAGCAGGTAGCGCATGTACGGCAATGTCGAGCGGTTACTGGTCACCCTCCGGCGCTCCGATCAGGGTGTTACCGGGCCCCATTCCTGTCGCTGCCCGACCTGCCTCTGGCAAAGCCGAGCTGTTATGTCATGCCCTCATCATCGCTCGGCGATAGGCAGCACCGAGCGTCCGTCAGACGGCAGATCATGACCACCGAACCGGCGTTTGGGGGCACTACGCAATGTGGCGGAAACCGCACCGGTCATAGTGAGGCTCTCACGCCGCCCTTGTAGAAGTAGACCCGCAAGCCTCCTCCTTACGTCACAACTGGGGGTCAGCGGATGTGGTGTTCGTAGGCCCCGCCTCGTCCTGCGGGCCTTGTCGCAGCAAGTCGAGCAGCTCCTTGGGGTCGAATTTGCTGGGCTCCGTCGTACGCAGGAAGTCCCTCAGGATCTTGACGAAGCGGACGGGCTCCTCCACCTGGGGGAAGTGGCCCACACCCTCCATCACCTCCAACCTGCTGTTGGGGATGGCCTCGTGCGCTAAGTAGGCGTGGTGGAGCGGAATGATCCTGTCGTGGTCGCCCCAAACGATGAGCGTCGGCGTGTGCGCGGTCAGGTAGAGGCGGTCTGCGGCGCTGACCGACTGGCCGCCCGGGTCGATCACGGACCGTATGGTTCGGACGAAGGCGTCGCGGCTCTCGCCTTCCGTCAACGACTTGTAGGAGCGCCACATCTCCACCGCCTGGGCGTTAGGGAAACCTCGCCCGCCGAAGAACTTGACGACCGAGTCCCCCCAGTTCCCCACGGATGCTGGGAACAGTGCCGGCATCACGTACTCGGCCCCTGGCAGGGTGGCGAGACGGAGGATCCAGTTCACCTCGCGGCCCAAGCCCCCGGCGTCGACAAGTACCAGGCGCTCGCAACGCTCGGGGAATTGATAGGCAAACTGCAGGGCCACTCCACCACCGAAGGATTGCCCGACCACGGTTGCCCGGTCGATGCCGAGGAGGTTGAGGAAGTCCCGCATGGCGCTGGCGAGGTTGCCGAGCGAATAGTCGCCGAGAGGTTTCTCCGACGCCCCGTGCCCGGGGAAGTCCGGCGCCAGCACCGTGTAGTCGCTCTGCAACAGGCTCATGGCGGGGACCCACGTGAGAGAGCTGCCGGCGATGCCGTGGAGCAGCAACAGCACCGGGCCCTGACCACCACGGCGGTAGCCGATCTGGTGGCCGTGGATAGAGATGTATTCGACTGCGAACTCTTCTGTGGGGGTGATCTGCTTCATGGCCTCGATGGGTCCGTTGTCCCTGGCACGCCCGCCCGACGGTCGCACATTTGCCATGGTTCCATCATCCCGAGTTGGAGTTGGTTGCGTCGAGGTCCGAACGTCCCAATCTCATCAACCGCCCAAGTCCCAATCGCATCGTCGTTCGGGTGCCAGTTCCGCCATCCAGGTTTGGTGGCAAGTACCTTTCATTTCGGAAATCGCCTGCCCCACACTTGCCGGTAGATGCCGAGTAAGTGCCCAGAAGCCGGGAATGGCGGGGTCGTTAGAGGGGTGCCAGAACACCGGTACGTTGCGGCGCAGCCACTCGAATTGCTGATGGGGGACGCCTTCCGTCCACTGATCGGGACTGATGAGATCGATCTCCACCGGAGCGTCCTTTCGATATGTCGTGCGAGGCGTGGTGCGGATGTTACAAGGCGCACATCAGCGCCGGCCCACGCCAGGGCGAGCGCCCGTCAGGACGTGAGGCCGAGCTCACGCCACTTGGGGCGCGTCACGTCGTCGATGACGCCGAGCTCGCCGAGGAAGCGGGTCAGCTTGGCCAGCCCCTCGACGACCCGGGCCCGGTGGTGCTGATTTGCTCGAGCCGCCTCGGCGCCGCCTAGGAACCCCAGCTTCTCGAACACCGCGGGGTCGACGGTGAGGTCGGCCACGACGGCGACCGCATTGGGTGCGAGGTCGATGACGGCCGCCCGCTCCTCGTCGTCGAGCGTCGGCCAGATCTCGGTGAGGTAGGTCTTCGCGAAGCTCACGTGCCGTGCCTCCTCGAGGACGTGGAGCTTGGCTATCTGCCGCGACACCGGGTGGATCCGGTCGTCCTTCATGGTCGCCCGGTTGATGGCGTCGAGCAGCTCCTCGACGGCGAGGATGAGCACGTAGCCGAGGGCGTGGCTGCCGGGGACGCCTCCAAGGGCGTCGACGGTCGGGGTGTCGGGGGGGGGCGAGTACGCCGGCGTGCCGGCCCGGCGGATGAACTCGCCGAACATGGTGGAGTGCCGGCACTCGTCGGCCACCTCGACCAGCAGGTACCGGTGGGCGGGCGAGGTGACGGGCAGCGTGGCGAGATGGCGCAGTACGAGCTGCATGAGCCGGTTCTCGAACCAGATGCCCGCACCGAGGAGGGCGGCGCACTCGTGGCGGCTGTAAGCGATGCGGGCCTGCGGGTCCATCGCGTCCCAGATGTCGGTGCCGTAGAGCGGTAGCCACTCCGGCGGGAGGTGGTAGGCGCTGTCGTCGATGGGCACGTCCCATGCGATCTCGGTGAACGGGTCGAGGGTCGTGCGCTCTGAGGCGGCGATGAGCTGGGCGGCGCGCCTGGCGGTCTGAGGGAGGGTCTCCGTTGTGGTCATAGCCTCATGATCTATGTTGTGGAGTCAAGAGTCCTGCCCCATGAGGGTGATCTTCTCCTACAAAATTGTTCGTGGAGAACAAATGATGATTGACCCCGACAGCGCCCCCGCCGGCAGCGGCCCCCTCGACCTCGACCCGCAGGTGCTCGAAGCGCTCCGCGAAGGACTGCCGGCCGTCGCCGAGCACACGGTGGCCGCGGTGACCGCCGAAGTGCCCGAGTACAGCCGCTCCGCCCTCAGCACCGATATGGCCAGCAACATCGAGGGCGCGGTGCTGATGGCGCTGGCGACGTTCCTGCGCGTGGCCGAGGGGCGCGACACGGACCCGGGGCCGCCGCTCGCACCAGCGCTCGAGGCCGCCTACGCCCTCGGCAGGGGCGAGGCCCGTACCGGGCGCACAATGGACGGCCTGCTCGCCGCCTACCGTGTCGGCGCGCGCGTGGCGTGGCGCGACCTGGCGGCCGGAATGGTGCAACGCGACGTCCCCGCGGCCACCGTGGCGCGCTTCGCTGAGCTCGTCTTTTCCTATATCGACGAGCTGTCAGCGGCGAGTGCTGCCGGACACCGGGACGAGCTGGCGACGACGGGACGAGTGCGGGAGCAGTATCTCGAGCGCCTCGGACAGGCCCTGCTCGACGGCGAATCGGCCGATGAGCTGGCGGTCCGAGCCGAGAGGGCTGACTGGCCGGCCCCCAATACCCTCACTGTCGTGGTGCTGCCGGCCGCCCACCTCCGCAGCGCGATCCTGCAGCTCGACCCGAGGACGCTCGTCGTCGCCGGAGACATCGCAGGCATCGGCGCGCCCGAAGACACCGGTGTCCTGCTGGTTCCGGACGTCCACCGCAGCCGCGCCGCGCTGCTCAGCGCTCTCGAGGGACGGAGCGCCGTCATCGGCCCAATCCGCCCGTGGACGAAAGCCGTCGCGTCGTACCGGCGCGTGCTGCGCGCCATAGAGCTCCTGCCGATGCCGACGACCGAGCCCCTCGACACCGACGAGCATCTGGTCACGCTCGTCCTCGGCGCCGACGGCGATGCGCTCGGCGATCTGCGGGCCCGGGCACTCCAACCCCTTGCCAGCCTTCGCCCTGCGGCCGCCCGCCGTTTGGAGGAGACACTGCGCTCGTGGCTGCTGCACCAAGGGCGTCGCGACGATGTGGCCGCCGACCTCCACGTGCATCCGCAAACGGTCCGCTACCGGATGACGCAGCTCCGCGAACTGTTCGGTGAACGGCTTACCGATGCCCGCGGCGTGTTGGAGCTCGTCGTCGCCCTCGCGCTCCCCGTGCCCTGACCGGGCTCCGGTAAGCACGAGCGGTCCACGCTGCCAGCGCAAACCGGACACCGCCGGGCAATCGGTATCACCCTGATTCATAGTTGGGGCGCCGCCGCGGGCGGGGCCTGGGAGCCTCAGGTAGGGCGCTCAGCACGGTGATCTCTTCGCCCAGATGG
>DAIUEV010000104.1:0-4839 GCA_036844945.1 Acidimicrobiales bacterium | reverse complement strand
CTGGGAGGAGTACCACCGAGCTGCGCCAGCGCTGGGAGGAGTACCGTGTCAATAGCGTCATCGGTTGAGCCAACCCAGACCCCGGCGCGTCCCGATGTTGCGGCGACCTCCGGCTCTCCCTACGTCGGTCCCCGTCCTTTCCTTGCCAGCGATTGCCAGCGGTTCTTTGGTCGAGACCGCGAGGCCATCGACCTGAAACACCGGGTCATGGCCCACCCGATCACACTGCTCTACTCGATGTCAGGCGCGGGCAAGACCTCGCTGATCAACGCCAGGTTGGTCCCCGACCTTCAGAGTGAGGGGTGCCACGTTTTGCCTTCCGCGCGGGTCAGGGGTTCCATCGGCAGGCTCCTGCCTGGGGAAATCCCCAATATCTACGTGTTTCACGCCCTGATGAGCTGGCAAGACTGCTGCGACATTCAGACTCCCGGACGGCTTAAGAGCCAGACCATCACGGACGAGTTGACGTCCAGGGCAAAGCTCGCGGAAGAGGACGACTCAGCGTTGATCGCGGTCTTCGACCAGTTCGAAGAACTCTTCACGGCCTATTCCAGCCGATGGAAAGACCGTCGCGAATTCTTCGAACAACTCTCCGACGCACTGGAGTCGATCGCGAATCTCCGGGTGTTGCTCGCGATGCGCGAGGATTACCTGGCGTCGCTGGACCCTTACGCGAAGCTGGTGCCGGAGAACCTGCGGTCGAGGTTTCGGCTCGAGCGACTCCGTCGCGATGCGGCCCTGGAAGCGGTCGTCAACCCGCTGAAGGGTACGGGAAAGCGGTTTGCGCCTGGGGTCGCGGAGAAGCTTCTCGACAGCCTGATGACCATTCACGTCCGGCCCCAGCGTGACGCGTCCAGGCCCCACTACGACAACGAGGATGCCGACCTGCTTGCCGGGGGCGGTGGTCCTTCGTCTTCCTTCGAGATGCCCGCGTTCACTCCCCCAGAGGGTTTCGAGGTCATCTCCGAGTTTGTCGAGCCTGTGCAGTTGCAGGTGGTTTCCCAGAACCTCTGGTCCAATCTCCGTCCGGACGAGGTCGAGATCACGGCTGTGCACCTGGAGCAGTGCGGCGATGTCGATCAGGCTCTCTCGCGGTTCTACGAGATCTGCATCAAGGAAGCGGTCGAGCTGGTCAAGCTGCGCGAAGGGGTGGTTCGACGATGGTTCACGGAGCGGCTGATCACTCCGGCCGGGACGCGGGGACTGATCCTGCGCGAGGAGGACGCCACCGGCGAGCTTCCCAACGATGCGGTCGACCAGTTCGAAATCCGCCATCTGATCCGGGGCGAGGACCGGGGCGGCGCACGGTGGTACGAGCTGTCGCACGACCGGTTCATTGAACCGGTGAAGAACTCCAACATTCGCTGGCAGAAAGCGATACCCACCCAGGCCCTCTGGTCCTGGCTGGAAGACCGCGCCGCAGCCTGGGACGCCGCCCCCGAGGAGAAGAAGCCCTCCATCTTGCTCGGCAAGTCCGACCTGGCCAAGGCCGAGGGTTGGAAGAACACCCCCGACGCCACCGAACTGGGGTTGAGCGAGCGTCTCCAGGGGTTCCTGAATGCGAGCAGGGCCGCCGTCGAAGAGGCGACGAAGCAAGAGGCCGAACGTCGGCACGCGCGGAGGATGAACCTACTGGTCGGTGGTTTGACTCTTGGCGCGGTCTCCCTCCTCCTGGTGGCCTGGTTCACCACCCGCGGGTGGCGTGCGGCCGAAACGGCGCAGGCGGACGCCACGGCCAGCATGCTAGCCATGCAGGCCGCCGTGGAGACCCAGCCATCCTTGAAGCTCGGGCATATCCTGGAGGCGATGGAGCTCTCCAAGAAGAATAAGGGAACGGCACCTGAGCGAGACGATAAAGACGGGACTTCGACTCTCATCCGCAGAGCTCTCTCGATGGTGCACCAGCGGAGCCAGCTTGGAGACGGGAACCTCGAGATCACTGACGTCGCCTTCGCCCCGCGGGAATGGGGCCTTGCCCTACGACGAAAAGAGAGCTACCCCGTCGTTTCCCTGGGGGGAGCGAAAGGTCAGGTCGAACTGTGGGACCTGGGCAATTACGACGACCCCGGTGATGACAAGCTCCTGTCTGATCTCCCGCCGATCAAGCCGGTCCTGCCGAATCCCGGAAAGACCGGTCGATGGATCAGTCGTGTCGTTTTCCATCCAGGGGGCCGAACCATGCTGGCCTTCGCCACTGGCTATACCTCCAGTGTCGATGGCACTGACCGGGGCGGTGCCTGGCTCTGGATCGCGCCCGATTCGCCGGGCGGCAAGGGGCAGACGCTTTCCCTGGGGAACAACAGTGACGGTCCCGTTGCTGATATCGCCTTCAGCCCCGACGGCAAGCTCATTGCCGTGGCGGGCTTCCGCAAGCTCGATGAGATGAAGCTCTGGCACAAGCCCGACCCCAAAAAGGACGGTGTCTGGGAGGGGACGGTTCAGGTCTTCGAGACGGAGACCCTGAAGCCCCGCTACCTGGGGACCGTCAAGGGGCCGGCCCAGAGCGTGGCGTTCGACCGCCGCTCCGAGCGGCTGGTCGTGGCCAGCGGTGACCGCAACAACACGTACCCCGACCTATGGGGACAGGTGGTCGTGGTCGATCTGAAGGACTCGCAGAAGATCGCTAGAACGGACATGGAAGATTGTGACGACCCCTCGGTCCGAGCCGCGTTCAGCCTGGACGGGAGGGTCGTGGTCTCGGGGGGTAGCGACGGAATCGGGAGGGTCAACGACCCGGGTACTGGCCAGTTGCTCGCCACCCTGGTCGGCCACGCGCAGCCGATCACCTCCCTCGACTTCAGCCACGATGGGACTCGCTTGGTGACCGCCAGCGGCGACCGGAGTGCACGGGTCTGGGACCCCGCCTCGTGGTACCGCAAGAGGGCAGCAGGAACGTCGGCACCGTCGTTGTCGTCCGAGGTGACACTGGTCGGGCACAAGGCCGGGCTGCTCTCGGCGAAGTTCAACCACGACGGCAGCTTGGTGCTCACTGGCGGCTTTGACCGCGACGTCCGTGTCTGGGATGCACAGACCGGCGAATGCCTGGTGACCCATGTCGGCAACCGCGGAGCGGTCAATGTGGCCCGGTTCCTGTCGCGCGGGTTCCTGCTGGCAACTGCCGGCAGCGACGGCACCGCCCGCGTCTGGGCGACCGGCAATGTCGAGACGCCTCGCCTTTTGCTCGCCAGCCACGGCATGGCACTCAAGGACAAGGCCGAGTCTACGCTCCCTGGCCACGACGCGGCGCTTCGCGACGTCGAGTTCCGCCCCGGCAAGGAGGGCCGATATCAGGCCCTGACAACCGGGGCCGATGGCGTCGCCTGCCTCTGGGATGTCTCGGACCTGAAGATCCCCAGGGCGGTTTATTCCCCCCTCCGCCGCTTCGAACATCCGGAGCCCCGGGCCGCCTTGAGCGACTCGGCGTTCAGCCCAGACGGCGCGCTGGTGGCGACAGCAAGACTTGACGGCACGGTCAGGGTCTGGGACGCCGAGAGCGGAACAGAGCTCAAGGTCATCAAGGCCGAACCAGGGGCGATGGCTCCCGCGGCCTTGGGCGTGACCTTCAGCCCCGGCAATGGCAAGTACCTGCTCACGTCCTGGGCCGACGGGAAGATGCGGCTCTTCCGCCGCGACAGCGAGGACTGGAAACCTGCCGGCGCCTGGACTGGCTCGGCGTTCCGGCTCACCCCGCAGCTCTTCGATAAGGACGAGCGGTTCGTCGTCACCCCGAACGCGGGCCTGCTTCGCGTCAAGGGACACGCGGGGTCCGTCAACCTCTGGGATGTCGCGACGCAGAAGCGTTTAGAGCTGGAATTTGCCGGCAGGACCGGTCCGGTAGCCGACCTGGCGATCCACCCGAAGACTGGCCAGATCGCCGCCGCGACGATGGGCCCCGCGGGTTCGGTGGTCGTCTGGGCAGCGGATCATGGCCGGTACCGCCAGACTGGCCCGCCGATCAAACATCCCGCCGGCGTCGAACGGCTGGTCTTCAACCCCGACGGCACGGTCCTGGCCACCGAGGCGGAGGACGGCATTGGCCGGCTCTGGCCCTGGCCCCTTCAAGACAAACAGGCACCCAGAATCCAGTCCGGCCTGATCGACAGCCTATCCGGCCTGACCGGGCCTTCCCCCATACTCGCCTTCAGCTCGAACGGCTCGGAATTGATCAGCGACGGAGGTTACCTCGCCTCCGACGCTGGAGCAACGATAGGGCAGGTCTGGCAGCTCTCAGGAAAGCCAGTCGTCGCGTTGCAGGGCCCGCGCGACAGGGTCATGGCCCTGGCGTTCCGCACAGGCGAATCGCCCGAGGTCCTCTCGCTCAACCGCGAGAACCGGCTCCAGCAGTGGTCGCTGAAGGGCGACCCGCTCGGCTCCTGCCGCGGTCCAATCCTCGTGCCCACCGCGGCGGCCCTGGCGCTGCGGCCCGGCGGCGATATCGCCGCCTCCGGTACCGAGAACGGCACGCTCAAGCTCTGGTGGATCGACACGGGAGATGAGGCCGCCGAGCTGAAGGCCCACAATACCCGGGTCACGGCGCTGGTGTTCAGCGCCGACGGCCACCGGTTGGTCAGCGCTGACCGCGATGGCTGGACGTCCGTCTGGCCGGTGCCCGACCGTGATGCCCTTTCTGGCGCATCGTCACCGCTGCAACCACTCGCCTCGTTCGACCACAAAGGCCAGCCGGTCACCGTCGCCAGGTTCCTCGATACCCAGAGGGTCGTCACGGGCACCGGCGACCTGGCGCCCGAGCGCTGGCACGCCGATCCGGAGCTGATGAACGAGACAGAGATCCCCTGGAGAATTACCCGGTTCGACCTCGCGGCTCGCCCCGAGACTAGG
>DAIUEV010000103.1:0-5006 GCA_036844945.1 Acidimicrobiales bacterium | reverse complement strand
TCAGACCCCGAGGGCGTTGCCCTCCGGGCGCCCGTTGGCTTCACCGTCGCCCGTCGGGGCGGCGCCGAGCCAGCTGGCGTCGATCGACGGGTCGTAGGGCTCGTCGGAGATGCCCTCGCCGCCCACGTCGCGCAGCCACGCCGCGAGGTCCTCGGTGTCGGCGTCGGTGCCCCCGCTCCAGAACGGGAGCGGCTCGGCCCCGGGCATCTCGAGGCGGATGGTGCGGTAGCGCTCCATGCCGGTCCCGGCCGGGATGAGCTTGCCGATGATGATGTTCTCCTTCAGCCCGAACAGCTGGTCGGAGCTGCCCTCGATGGCCGCCTCGGTCAGCACCCGGGTGGTCTCCTGGAAGGAGGCGGCCGACAGCCAGCTGTCGGTGGCGAGCGAGGCCTTGGTGATCCCCATGAGCTCGGGGCGTCCCTCGGCCGAGCGCTTGCCCTCCTCAAGCAGCTCCTTGTTCACCGCCGCGTAGGCCTGGTTGTCGACGCGCTCGCCCGGCAGGAACGGCGCGTCGCCCGGCTCGGCGACGAGGACCCGGCGCAGCATCTGGCGCACGATCAGCTCGATGTGCTTGTCGTGGATCGACACGCCCTGGTCCCGGTAGACCTTCTGGACCTCTTCGACCAGGTACTGCTGGGTCTCCCGGATGCCCTTCACCTCGAGGAGCTCCTTCGGGTCCTTCGGGCCCTCGACGAGCGCATCGCCCGCCGCGACCTCCTGGCCGTCGGCCACCTCGAGATGGGCGCGGGGCGCGACGACCACCGACTCCTCGGTGCCGTCGTCGGCGACCACCGTGATCCGGCGGCCCAGCTCCTCCTCCTCCACCCGGGCGATCCCGGAGTGGCGGGCCAGCACCGCGGCGCCCTTGGGCGTGCGGGCCTCGAAGAGCTCGACCACGCGGGGCAGGCCGTGGGTGATGTCCTCGCCGACGATGCCGCCGGTGTGGAACGTCCGCATGGTGAGCTGGGTACCCGGCTCGCCGATGGACTGGGCGGCGATGACCCCGACCGCCTCGCCGAGCTCGATCATCTTGCCGGTGGCGAGCGACTGGCCGTAGCAGGCGGCGCAGACCCCGTGGGTGGCCTCGCAGGTGAGGACCGAGCGCGTCCGCACCCGGTCCACCGCGGTGTCGTCGCGCAGGCGCTCCATCAGCTCGTCGTCGACCAGGGTGCCCGCGTCGACGGTCGTGCCGTCGGCGAGGGTGACCGGCTCGACCAGGATCCGCCCGTACAGGCGGGTCTCGAGGTAGCTGCGCCGGCCGGCCTGGTCGGGGACGACGCCCTCGATCCAGATGCCCCGGGCGGTGCCACAGTCCTCCTCGCGGACGATGAGCTCCTGGGCCACGTCGACCAGCCGCCGGGTCAGGTAGCCCGAGTCGGCGGTCCGCAGCGCGGTGTCGGCCAGGCCCTTGCGGGCACCGTGGGTCGAGATGAAGTACTCGAGCACCGACAGGCCCTCCCGGAAGGAGGACTTGATCGGCCGGGGGATCATCTCGCCGCGGGGGTTGGACACGAGGCCCTTCATGCCGGCGATCTGGCGGATCTGCTGGGCGTTCCCGCGGGCCCCCGAGTCGACCATCATGTCGAGCGGGTTGAACGACATCGTGGAGAGCGTCTGCTCCATGGCCCGGCCGACTTCGGAGTTGGCCGACGTCCAGATCTCGATCTCCTTCTGGCGCCGCTCGTCGTCGGTGATGATGCCCCGGCGGAACTGGTTCTCCGCCTTCTCGGCCTCCTTCTCGTAGCGGTCGAGGATCGACTGCTTCTCGGGCGGCGTCCGCACGTCGTCGATCGAGATGGTGAGGCCGGACTGGGCGGCGAAGCGGAAGCCGAGCGCCTTGATCCGGTCGAGGCTGGCCGCGACGGTGCGCTTGGGGTAGCCCGCCGAGAGCTCCTCCACGATCACCCCGATCCCGGTCGTCCGCTTCCCGATGAGGTCGTTCACGTACCGGAAGCCCTCCGGCAGCGCCTCGTTGAAGAAGACCCGGCCGGCCGACGTGTCGAGCCTGAAGTCGCCGTCCTCGTTCGGCTCGACCCCGGCCGCCTCGAGGCGGGCCGAGAGGCCCGAAGTTGGGAGCGGCCGGAGCGAGATCCGGGCGTGCAGCGACAGGTCGCCGTTGTCGAAGGCCGCCTGGACCTCGTGGCTGTGGCGGTAGACGTGGCCCTCGCCCTTGGCCCCCTCGACCATGAGGGTCAGGTAATAGGCGCCGAACACCATGTCCTGGGTGGGCACGGTGATCGGGCGGCCGGTGGCCGGCGAGAGGATGTTGTTGGACGACAGCATGAGGATCCGCGCCTCGGCCTGGGCCTCGGCCGACAGCGGCAGGTGGACGGCCATCTGGTCCCCGTCGAAGTCGGCGTTGAAGGCCGTGCACACGAGCGGGTGGATCTGGATGGCCTTGCCCTCGACGAGCACCGGCTCAAAGGCCTGGATGCCGAGGCGGTGCAGGGTCGGCGCCCGGTTGAGCAGCACCGGGTGCTCCTGGATGACCCCCTCGAGCACATCCCAGACCTGGGGCCGGCGTCGCTCGACCATGCGCTTGGCCGACTTGATGTTCTGGGCCAGCTCCATGTCGACCAGCCGCTTCATGACGAACGGCTTGAACAGCTCGAGCGCCATCAGCTTGGGCAGCCCGCACTGGTGCAGCTGCAGGGTCGGGCCGATGACGATGACCGAGCGGCCGGAGTAGTCGACCCGCTTGCCCAGCAGGTTCTGGCGGAACCGGCCCTGCTTCCCCTTCAGCATGTCCGACAGGCTCTTGAGCGGCCGGTTGCCCGGGCCGGTCACCGGTCGGCCGCGCCGCCCGTTGTCGAACAGGGCGTCGACCGCCTCCTGGAGCATCCGCTTCTCGTTGTTGATGATGATCTCGGGCGCGCCGAGGTCGAGCAGCCGCTTCAGGCGGTTGTTCCGGTTGATCACCCGGCGGTAGAGGTCGTTCAGGTCGGAGGTCGCGAAGCGGCCACCGTCGAGCTGGACCATCGGGCGGAGGTCCGGCGGGATCACCGGGACCGCCTCCAGGATCATCGCCCGGGGGTCGTTGATCCGGCGCCCGTGCTCGTCGCGGCGGTTGAACGCCGTGACGATCTTCAGCCGCTTGATGGCCTTCTGCCGGCGCTGGGCCGAGAGCGGACGTCGCCCGTCGGCGGCGTCGATCATCTCGCGGAGCTTGATCTCCTCCTCGTCGAAGTCGATCCGGTCGATGAGCCGGTTGATCGCCTCGGCCCCCATGCCGCCCTCGAAGTAGTCCTCGTAGCGGAGCCGCAGCTCGCGCCAGAGGAGCTCGTCCTCGATGATCTTGCGGCCGTGCAGGCTCCGGAACTCCTCGATGGCCCGCTGGGCCAGCTCGATCTCGTCCTGGCTCCGGTCGCGCGCGGCGGTGATCTCCTTCTCCACCGCCCGCTGGCGGGCCTTGATCTCGGCGTCCCGGGCGCCCTCCTTCTCCAGCTGGGAGAGCTCGTCCTCGAGCGCCTTGAACCGCCGGTCGATGTCGAGGTCGCGCTTCTTCTCGATGTCGGCGATCTCGTCGGCCAGCTCGGCCTCGAGGTTCGGCAGGTCCTCGTGGCGCCGGTCCTCGTCGACCCAGGTGACGAGGTTGGCGGCGAAGTAGATGACCTTCTCCAGCTGCTTGGCCTTGAGCTCCTCCCGGACCTCGGTGCCCATGAGCAGGTAGGCCAGCCAGCTACGGGTGCCCCGCAGGTACCAGATGTGGACGACCGGGGCGGCCAGCTCGATATGGCCCATCCGCTCGCGGCGGACCTTGGAGCGGGTGACCTCGACCCCGCAGCGCTCGCAGATGATCCCCTTGAACCGGACGCGCTTGTACTTGCCGCAGTAGCACTCCCAGTCCTTGGTCGGGCCGAAGATCTTCTCGCAGAAGAGCCCGTCCTTCTCTGGGCGCAGGGTCCGGTAGTTGATCGTCTCCGGCTTCTTCACCTCGCCGTTGGACCAGCCGCGGATCGACCCGGCGGTGGCCAGGCCGATCTTCAGCTGGTCGAAGGTGTTGACGTCGAGTGCGGTCACAGGAGACTCCTCTCGGCGGCGCGCCGCTCGTCTTCCTCGTCCGACCCGCGCTCGGGCCGGCTGATGTCGATGCCCAGCTCCTCGGCGGTGCGGAACACGTCCTCGTCGAGCTCGTGCATCTCGATCTCCTCACCGGTGACCGAGAGCACGTCGACGTCCAGGCAGAGGGACTGCATTTCCTTGATGAGCACCTTGAAGCTCTCGGGGATCCCCGGCTCGGGGATGTTCTCCCCCTTCACGATCGCCTCGTACACCTTCACCCGACCGAGCACGTCGTCGGACTTGATGGTGAGCAGCTCCTGGAGCGCGTAGGCGGCGCCGAAGGCCTCGAGCGCCCACACCTCCATCTCCCCGAAGCGCTGGCCGCCGAACTGGGCCTTCCCGCCGAGGGGCTGCTGGGTGATCATCGAGTACGGCCCGGTCGAGCGGGCGTGGATCTTGTCGTCCACCAGGTGGGCGAGCTTCAGGATGTAGACGAAGCCGACCGAGACCGGGTTGTCGTAGGGCTCGCCGGTCCGCCCGTTGTAGAGGACCGCCTTGCCGTCGGTGCCGATCTGCACCCCGCCGGTCGCCGAGTCGGACCGCAGCTCGCCGAACAGCCCCTTGATGGTCTTGTGCCGGCCGGCGTCCTCCTCCTCGTCCCAGTGGGCGCCGTCGAAGACGGGGGTGGCGACCCAGTTCGCGGGCATCGTCCGGGGCCGGGTCTTGCGGGCCACCCCGTCGTCGCGGCCCGACGTGCCGGCGTCGGCCGCGGGGGTGGCACCCTCCCAGCCGAACCGGGCGGCGTAGCCGAGGTGGCTCTCCAGGACCTGCCCGACGTTCATCCGCGAGGGGACGCCGAGCGGGTTCAAGATGATGTCGACCGGGGTGCCGTCGGTCAGATAGGGCATGTCCTCGATCGGGAGGATCTTGGAAATGACGCCCTTGTTGCCGTGGCGGCCGGCCAGCTTGTCGCCCTCGGAGATCTTGCGCTTCTGGGCCACGTA
>DAIUEV010000102.1:0-5323 GCA_036844945.1 Acidimicrobiales bacterium | reverse complement strand
GACGGGCGACGGTGAAGCCAACGGGCGCCCGGAGGGCAACGCCCTCGGGGTCTGAACGGTTGACCCGGCCGGTCCGATGGACCGGCCGGGCTCAGCTCAGCGGCCGGCCGGCTGACTCCCGAGCTCGCCGATGCACCGACGGTCGAGCCATCCGAGCCTTCCGGCGCCGGACTCGACCTCCGCCCAGCCGTCGAGCTCGTGCAGGATCCGCACCGGCGTCCCCGCCGGGACGGCCGCGAGCGAGGTCGAGTTGGTGTCCGGCGACGACCAGGTGGCCGCCGGCGCGCCGGGGAGCACCACGTGGGTCGCCCCGAACGCGGGGGCCCAGTCCGGCCGCCGACCGAACACGTCGACGCAGGTGAGCACCGCCGCTGCGCTCAGGGTGGCGAGCCGGGCCCCCTGTGCCGACCGCTCGATCGACAGGAAGTCCTGCGCGCCGCCGCGCACGCACGTGAGCCCGCTGCGGACGGCGCCACCGCCCTCGGCACGGTCGTTCTCGAGCTCGATCAGGGTCTGGACGACGAGGAAGCGGGTGGCGAGCTCCTTTGCCTCCCCGGCCGCCTTCGCCCGGCCCCGGGAGATCTCGGCGAGGCCACGGCCGGCCAGACGCCGGGTTGCGTCGGACGCCCCGCTCGCGGCGGCCGACGGCGGGGTGTCGATCGCCCGGGCCACCGCGTTCACAAGCCAGAACGCCCCGGCCGGCGGGCGTTTCAACGCGGTGACGATGGCGTTCATCGTGAGCGGCCGCGGGGAGCTCGAGGCGTCGTTGGCGAGGTCGGTCAGCGACTGGCGCCGCTCGGCGTCGATGAGCGTGGCCAACACCAGCGCGTCGAACGGTGAGACCTCGACGCTGAAGTGCATCGGGCGCACCGAGCTCAGCCCGACCAGGTCGCCCATTGCCGCGATCTGGCGGTCGAAAGGGGCCGGCGACTCGAGTCGGAGGGTCTCCCCCCGGTCCGTCACCGAGACCGACGAGCCGTCCGTCCCGCAGAAGTTCGCGTAGCCGACCTCGACGCCGCCGCCGTAGAGGCGGATCTTGCTGATGGCCTTCGCCGAGGCGATCGCGTCCACCGCGGCGACGAGACCCCGGGACGGATGGCCGTGGGCGTCGACGGCTCCTTGAGTGCGGAGCTGTCGCCGCTGGTCCTCGGTCAGGTGGCCGCCCGCGGCCCATGGTGACAGGGGCCCGTGGGTCTCGGTCGCGAGCGCGCCGAGGGCGCCAAAGAGCTCGCGCTCGACAGTGAGGTCGACAGCCATGGGGGTCCCTTTCTACGAGCCGAAGAGGTGCGAGGCCCAGGAGTGGACCGTCTGCCCGATCGATTCGGCGACCGATTGCGCGGCGTGGCTCGCCGCCGTTGTGACGGCCTCCCCTACCGAATTGATCGCTTCGTTCGCCGAGTTGATCGCGTCGCCGATCGCCTTTGCGTTGTTCTCGACGATGTTGAGCGCCTGCCCGGCGAGGAACGACTCGAACACCCCCTGTTCGATCTCCTCCGTGACCCCGTGGATGAACGTCGAGATCGGCGTCTTCAGTGCTTCCTGCCAGGTGCCGGAGAACGGGACCGAAGGGTAGATGTCGTTCGTGATGGCCGTGAGGGTGTTATCGACAGCGACGCGGTGCCAGATCGCCTCGCTGTCGTCTCCGGCGGCGATCCCGCCGGCCACGTCGGTGACGGTCGTATAGAAGTGGCTGAACACCTTGCCGGCCGGGCCGCCGAACGCGGCGATCGCGCTCGCCCCGTAGTCGGCGACGAACTTCGCTCCGCTCGCGATGTTCTCGGCGGTGCCGTACCAGCTCGCCTCGGCATTCGCGTCGTCCGCTTCGGCCTGGCTCTCTTGAATGTGCTGTTTGAGTATGGCCCGCTTGTAGCTGTTGTCCGGCGGGGCCGCGGGGCCCAGATCCTCCTCTGAGGGCCCTTCGTCCCAGTCGTCGCCGTCATCGTCGGGTGGGGGGGGCGGCGGGGTGGTCGTGGGCGGCGGCGTGGTCGTGGGCGGCGGGGTGGTCGTGGGCGGCGGCGTGGTCTCGGGCGATGGGTCGGCCGGCTGGGGCGCGGTCGTCTCGAGGACCACCGGTCCGGCCGGGTCGACCAACCTGGTGCCGTCGGGGAGGGTGATGGCGTTCTTGAACGAGAAGGAGCTGACGGTGTTCCCGAGGTTCTCTGGCACCTGCAGGTAGGTGATGACTTTCGTCGGGTCGTTCGGGTCCGGGACCGTGACCGTGGGGTAGCCCTGGTCGATCAGGTTCTGGATCGCGTTCCCGTCGTGCAGCGTGACGAGCGGACCCTTGATCGTCTCGTTCACCACCACCGCGACCGGCTGGGACAGATCGATGATCGTCCGCCCCGAGTTGTCGGTGTAGGTCGTGTACCCGCTCGGTGGCGGGCTGCCACCCGTCGCGACGAGGACCGGGTTCCCGTTGTCGTCGTTGTCCCAGGTGGCGGCGCCCGAATCGATCAGGGCCTGGACCGCGGGATCACCGACCTTCACCGTCTGGATGTCGGTTTCGTCCGAGGAGGAGTTCCGGTGACGGCGGAGGAGTCCGATTCCGACCAGCAGCCCGCCCACCCCGATCGCCCCTCCGGCGATGGCCCCGTCGTTGTTCCCGCCCGACCCCGAGCTCGAAGACCCGCTGTTGCCGGAGAGCCCGATGGGAGAGGGCCCGGAGCTTCCGCCCCCCGATGAGCCCGACGTTGTCCCCGACGACCCGGTCGACCCGGTTGTCCCCGACGACCCGGTTGTCCCCGACGAGCTGCTCGTCCCCGACGACCCCGTTGACCCGGAACCGCCGAGGAGGCACACCCCGCTGTTGCCCCCCGCGGAGCTGCTGCAGATCTGGCCCGAGTTGGCGGCATCGGCCGGGCCGACGAGGGCGAGGACTGTCAGGGTGGCGATCGCGCCTCCGGCGAGCAGCAGACCGGTCAATGCACTGAGCGCGCGGCGGTGCCGCCAACCCCCGCGGATGCCGACAGCCACGGCGGTACAATAACCGGGCGCAAGCGCGGTTGCGGTGGCCGCGACTCTGCCCGCGGTGTCGCCGGCGCGACCCTTGGACACCAGGTGAGGTGGGGGCTCGTGGGGGAACTGTCGGAGGTCCCGCCCCCGAGTCGGCCTCGTCGGATGCTGGACCGGTTGGACGCGCAGCGCTGGCCGCTCGCACTGGCGGTCCTTGTCTCGGGATGGAACCTCTGGGACCTCCGGGCCACGCTGCGCCCCGTCGCCTACCCCGACGACGCCTCGATCCACGAGCAGATGGTCCGTTTCGCGACGGCGGCGGTCCAGGCCGGGCACGACCCGTTGGGACAGTGGTTCCCCTACCTCGGCGCCGGTTCCCCGCAGTTCCTGCACTACCAGAGCCTCGGGGCGATGCTCACCGGCGTCGCCGGGGCGCTCGTCGGGGGGGATACGGCGTTTCGTTGGTCGCTCTACCTGCTGGTCGCCCTCTGGCCCCTCGTGATCTACCTCTCCGCGCGTCTGCTCCGGCTGACTCCGTGGGCGGCGGCCGCGGCGTCCGTCCTCTCGCCCGTGCTGATGAGCGTGCCCTCGGTGGGCTACGAGCGCGGCGCCTACCTCTGGATCGGCTACGGCCTCTGGGCGCAGCTCTGGGCCTCGTGGTTCCTCCCGCTCGCCTGGGCGACGACCTGGCGGGCGGTGGAGGATCGTCGGTTCCTCGCCCCGGCAGCGCTGTCCGTGGCACTGACCGCTTGTCTGCACTTCGAGACGGGCTTTCTCGCCTTTGCCGCTGTCGTGGTGCTCCCCTTCGTCGTGTGGTCGGACCTGCGGCGAAGGATCATGCGGGCTGCCGTCGTGCTCGTCTTCGCGTTGCTCGGGAGCTCGTGGGCCGTCGTGCCATTGATCGCGCAGGGGAAATGGGCGTCGATCAACGAGGTCCTGCACGACACGCCGCTCGTGAACGGCTACGGGGCCGGCCGGGTGCTCTCGTGGTTGATCGAGGGCCGGGTCTACGACGCCGGCCGGTTCCCAGTCGTCACCCTGCTCGTCCTGGCCGGAGTCGCGATGGTCCTTATCAAATGGCGGAGCGAACCGCTCGGGCGGGCCGTGCTGGTGCTGTGGGCGGTCAGCCTCCTCATGAGCTTCGGCCGGACCACCTTCGGTTCCCTCGTGGACGTGATCCCCGGTTCGAGCGACCTCTTCTTCCGGCGCTTCCTGATGGGCGCGCAGCTGGCCGGGCTCTACCTCGGCGCCACCGGGGCGATCGCGCTGGCCCGGGAGGTCGCGGCCGCGGCCCGGTGGGCGCTCCGCCGGCTCCGGGAGCGGACCAGGGGGGCGGCCGAGCGGAGGGTGGTGGCACTCCTCACCGCGGCGGCCTGCGTCGGGGCCCTCGTGCCGGTGTACTCCCAGGTCCGCAGCTACGACCTCGCCAACTCGGAGAACATCGACGTCCAGCGGGCCCGCGCCGCCGCCGACCGGCCGCTGATCGCGCCGCTGCTGGCCTACGTCGAGCATCACGGGGATGGCCGCACCTACGCCGGCCTCCCGACCAACTGGGGCGAGAACTTCACGGTGGGCGGGGTGTCGGTCTTCAAGTACCTGGAGAGCCAGGACATCGACGAGATCGGCTACACCCTTCGGACGGCATCGCTCATGACCGACCCCGAGTCGTTCTTCGACCAGTCCGACCCGGGCGACTACGTGCTGTTCGGGGTGCGGTACCTGATCCTGCCGACGACGATGCCGGCCCCCGTGCCGGCCCGGCCGGTGATGACCCGGGGCCCCTACCGGCTCTTCGTGATCCCCTCTGTCTCCTATCTCTCGGTGCTCGGCACGGTCGGGATCGTCACGGCCGACCGCTCGAACATCGCGGCGAGGACCCTGGGCGTGCTCCATTCCTCCCTGGTGGCTGACCACCGGGACCTGGTCGTCGCGTTCGCGGGGGCGGCGCCCGCCCCGCTGACCGGGGCGGAGGGCTCCGGTCCGCCCGGCCGGGTGCTCGCCGAGCACGCCGACCTCGCCGCGGGGCGCGCCGAGGCGACGGTCCGGCTCACTCGGCGCGCCGTGATCGCGCTGAGCGCGTCGTTCGACCCGGGCTGGCAGGTGCGGGTCGACGGGCACCCCCGGGGTTCCGAGATGCTCGCCCCGGCGACGGTCGGGGTGGCCGTCGGCCCGGGGACCCACACCGTTTCCTTCGTCTACCGGGGCTTCCCTGACTACCCCCAGCTGTTCGTTGTCGCGGGCGCCTCGGTGCTCGCTGTGTTCGCCCTCGGTCGCGCGAGGCGTCGTCGGGGGTCGGACCCGTCCTGAACGGGACCTTTTCCGGGTAGACTGGCCTTCCGATCGGGGCCGTCGTGCGCCGGGGCGTTGCCCG
>DAIUEV010000101.1:0-5389 GCA_036844945.1 Acidimicrobiales bacterium | reverse complement strand
GACGTGCCGTTCATGATCGAGCACGGCCAACGGGTCTGCAAGCTCACCTTCGACCGCATGCTCGAGCCGCCCGACATCCTGTACGGCTCGGCCATGGGTTCGAACTACCAGCACCAGGTGGAGACGCTCGGCAAGCACTTCCGCCGCCCGGTGCGACGCGGGACGCCGCAACCCGCCCCCGACCACGGCCAACAGGCCTTCCCGATCGACGCCCGCCGTGGCTAGGCGGGCCCGGAACCGAAGGGCGCGGCGGTCGTGAGGCTCCCCGGCCCGGTCGTCGACGAGCTGCGGGTGCGACCGGGCGAGGCCGCCGGGCTCGCCGCCCGCAGCACCGCCCGCACCACGGAGCGTTGGGAGGAGGCCGGCGACCGCTCGAAGACGACGGCCGACGGCCATCTCGAGGCCTTCCGGGAGGAGCTGTCGGCCGCCCAGGAGCTGCTCATCGCGAGCGACCGGTACGCGCTCTTGGTCGTCATCCAGGCCCTCGACGCCGCCGGCAAGGACGGGACCATCAAGCACGTCATGACCGGGGTCAACCCCCAGGGCTGCCGGGTGGTGGCGTTCAAGCAGCCTTCGGCCGAGGAGCTGAACCACGACTACCTGTGGCGCTGCGAGCGGGCGTTGCCCCCGCGGGGCCAGATCGGGATCTTCAACCGCTCCTACTACGAAGAGGTGCTGATCACCCGGGTCCACCCCGAGCTGCTCGAGGTGGCGCACCTGCCGTCGCCGACCGGCAAGGGGGCGCGCGCCCGGCTCTGGCAGGAGCGTTACGAGGACATCAACGCGTTCGAGCGGCACCTCGCACGCAACGGGACGAAGGTGGTCAAGTTCTTCCTGCACGTGTCCAAGGCCGAGCAGCGGCGCCGTTTCCTGGAGCGCCTGGACGACCCGAACAAGCACTGGAAGTTCTCGGCCACCGATGTGGCCGAGCGGGCCCACTTCGACGCCTACCAGCAGGCCTACGAGGAGGCCCTCACCGCCACCTCGACGGCGTGGGCGCCCTGGTTCGTCGTCCCCGCCGACCACAAGCACGCGATGCGGGCGCTCGTCGCCGGCGTCCTCGTCCACGTCGTGGACGAGCTCGACCTGGCCCTTCCCGAGCTCGACGCGGCCGGGCTGGCCGCCCTCGAACAGGCCCGCCGCGAGCTCCTGGCCGAAGACGACTGAGCGGCGGGCCATCGCAGATCGCGGGCCGGAGCGCGGTGGTAGGGTGACCGCCTGACCGTCAAGTGGGTCCCGTGAGGCCCGTACGGACAGGAGGAGCATGGCCGAACGCGAGCGAAGTCACACCCGTCCGCTCGGCGCCCGTTTCGTTCCCACCTCCCAGGTGCTCTCCGGCACGGACGTCCAGCGCGCCCTCGTGCGGATGGCGCATGAGATCGCGGAGCGCAACGGCGGCCTCGACGACATCGTCCTGGTCGGCCTCCAGACCGGGGGGGTCTGGCTGGCCGAGCGTATCGCCGAGGTCCTGACCGAGACCGAGGAGGAGACGGTGCCGGTCGGCACCCTCGACGTCGCCTTCTACCGCGACGACATCGGGCTGCGGCCGGTGCTCCCCGAGGCGGCCACCGAGATCCCCATCGACCTGAGCGGGATGGTGGTGATCCTCGTCGACGACGTCCTCTTCACCGGCCGGACGGTCCGCGCCGCGCTCAACGCGCTGGGCGACTTCGGCCGGGCCCGGTCGGTGCAGCTGGCGGTGATGGTCGACCGGGGCCACCGGGAGCTCCCGATCCGGCCGGACTACGTCGGCAAGAACCTGCCGACCCGGCGCGACGAGATGGTCGACGTGAGCGAGGACGGGGTGGCCATCGGCACCCTGGTGGCCAAGTGACCGCGACCGGGGAGCTCGACGCGTCGCTGGAGGCACCGCCGCGGACGCCCGTCGGCCCACACCTGCTTTCGATCGCCGATCTCGGCGCGGCGGGCATCGCCGAGGTGCTGCGGGTCGCCGAGCACTTCGCCGAGGTCGAGCGGCGCTCCATCCCCAAGGTGCCGACCCTGCGGGGGAGGGTCGTCGCCACCTTGTTCTTCGAGGAGTCGACGCGCACCCGGCTCAGCTTCGAGACGGCGGCCAAGCGCCTGTCGGCCGACGTGCTCAGCCTCGCGGTGGCGAGCTCATCGGTGAAGAAGGGTGAGTCGCTGCGCGACACCGTCGAGACCATCGAGGCGATGGGCATCGACGCGGTGGTGCTGCGCCACAGCTCCGCGGGCGCCCCCGAGCAGGTGGCACGGTGGGTGCAGCGGGCCCGGGTGATCAACGCCGGTGACGGCTGGCACGAGCACCCGACCCAGGCCCTGGTCGACTGCTTCACCGTGCGGGAGGCGCTCGCCGAGGGGGCCCAGGTCCCGCCCGACACCCTCGGCGTCTCGTGTTTCGAGGGGCTCCGCGTGGTGATCGTCGGCGACGTCCGCCACAGCCGGGTCGCGCGCTCCGAGGTGCTGGCTTATTCGGCGCTCGGCGCCGAGGTGGTGCTGTCCGGCCCGTCCAGCCTGCTGCCGCCGAGCCTGGAGGGCTGGCCGGTCAAGGTGGCCCCGGATCTCGACGACGTCCTGGCCACCGCGGACGTGGTCTCGCTCCTGCGGCTGCAGGCGGAGCGGGGGAGCGGCTCGTTCGTCCCCTCCCTCCGGGAGTACACGGCGGGGTGGGGCCTCACCCGCGACCGGGTGGCCCGCTTGGCTCCGCATGCGATCGTCACCCACCCCGGCCCGATGGTCCGGGGGGTGGAGATCGCCTCGGACGTGGCCGATCTTTCCTCGGTGGTCGTCACGCGGCAGGTGACGAACGGGGTGGCGGTGCGGATGGCGGTGCTCTTCTTGCTGCTCGGCGCCGACTCCGCGTTCGAAGGTCTCGGAACCGAGCGTGGCTGAGCGCGCCCCCACCGTGGTGATCCGCGGGGGGCGCGTCGTTGGGAACGGCGGTGCCGCGCGGGCCGACGTCGCGCTCGTCGACGGGGTGGTGGCCGCGGTCGGCGAATCGCTCGCGGTCCCCAAGGGCGCGACCGTGCTCGACGCGTCGGGCTGCCTGGTCAGCCCGGGGCTGGTCGACCTGCACACCCACCTGCGCCAGCCGGGCGGGGAGGAGGCCGAGACCGTCGCGAGCGGGGCCCGGGCCGCCGCGCTCGGCGGGTTCAGCGCGGTCGTCGCCATGCCCAACACCGACCCGCCGATCGACTCCGCGGCGGTGGCCGAGGAGGTGTTGGCGCTCGGCCGCGACCAGCCCTGCGAGGTGCTGGTGGCCGGGGCGATCACCCTCGGGCGGCGGGGCGAGCGGCTGGCCCCGCTCCGGGAGCTGGCCGCGCTCGGGATCCGGCTCTTCACCGACGACGGCCGCGGCGTCCAGGACGGCGCGCTCCTCCGCCGGGCGCTCGAGTACGCGCGGGGGATCGGGGTGACCCTGGCCGAGCACTGCGAGGACGAGGGGCTGGCCGGCGGCGGGGCGATGCACGACGGCGAGTGGTCGAGCCGCCTCGGGCTTCCGGGCGTCCCGGCGGCCGCCGAGGAGGCGATGCTCGCCCGCGACCTCGCCCTCGTCCGCCAGACCGGCGCGCCCATGCACTTCTTGCACCTCTCGACCCGCGGCTCGGTCGCCCTTCTCGCCGCGGCCCGGGCCGAGGGCCTCCCGGTCACGGCCGAGGTCACGCCCCACCACCTGTGGCTCACCGACGCCCGGGTGGCCGGCTACGACCCGGTGTTCAAGGTCAACCCGCCGCTGCGGACGGCCACCGACGCCGCGGCGCTCGGCCGCGCGCTCGCCGACGGCACGATCGACGCGATCGCCACCGACCACGCGCCGCACCCGCCGGAGGCGAAGGACCTTCCGTTCGACCAGGCGGCTCCGGGAATGCTCGGCCTCGAGACCGCGCTGAGCGTGTCGGTGGTCGCGCTGGCCGGGGTGCTCGGCGCCGAGGAGGTGCTGGCCCGGATGACCGCGGCGCCGGCCGCCATCGCCGGGGTCTCGGTCGCCCACCGGCCGGCCGCGACCGCGCAGGGGGGACCGCTGGTCGCCGGGGCGGCGGGACACCTGTGTGTCTTCGACCCCGACGCGGAGTGGACGGTCGACGCCCACGCGCTGGCCAGCCGCAGCCGGAACACCCCGTACGCGGGGACGACGTTGCGGGGTCGGGTGCGCCACACCGTGTTCGGGGGAGTGCCGGTGGTCGTCGACTCGGAGCTGGCATGAGCGAGCGCGAGGACGCGTTGCTCGTCCTCTCCGACGGGACGGTGTTCGAGGGTGAGGCCGCCGGCGCGCTCGGCCAGATGGGGGTGGCCACCGGCGAGCTCGTCTTCAACACCGCGCTCTCCGGCTATCAGGAGGTGGTGACCGACCCCTCCTATGCCGGCCAGATCATCGCCTTCACCTACCCGCACATCGGCAACTACGGCACCACCCCGGAGGACGATGAGGCCCGCCGGCCGTTCTGCAACGGGGTGGTGGTCCGCGACCTCGTCCCGGTCGGGTCCAACTGGCGCTCCGAGGAGGGTTTCGAGGAGTTCCTCCAGCGGCGCAAGGTGCCCGCCATCACCGGGGTGGACACGCGCCGGCTGACCCGGCACGTGCGCGAGGCCGGCGCCCTGCCGTGCGCGATGGGGACGAGCGGCGAGGCGGCGTTGCGCCGGGCGGCCGCCGAGGCGCCGTCGACGACGGGGCAGGACCTCGTGAAGGGTGTGACCATCGAGCATCCGATGACGCGGGGGAGCGGCCCGCGCCGCGTGGTCGTGTTCGACTTCGGGGTGAAAGAGACCATGATCCGGCATCTCGCCGCCACCGCCACGCTGACGGTGGTCCCGGCGTCGACCAGCGCGTCCGAGGTGCTGGCGATGGAGCCCCACGGGGTGTTCCTCTCGAACGGCCCCGGCGACCCCGCCCCACTCGCCGGCCCGGTCGCGACGGTGGCCGACCTGCTCGGCCGGGTGCCCATCTTCGGGATCTGCCTCGGCCACCAGATCCTCGGCCTCGCGATGGGCGGGACGACCTACAAGCTGCTCTTCGGCCACCACGGGACCAACCACCCGGTCCGGCGACTCTTGACCGGGGCGGTCGAGATCACGAGCCAGAACCACAACTACGCGCTCGAGGCCGGGTCGATCCCGGGCGCCCAGGTGACGCACGTGAACCTGAACGACGGGGTGGTGGAGGGGATCTCGCTCCCCTCGGCGGCGGCGTTCTCGGTCCAGTACCACCCCGAGGCGGGCCCGGGGCCCCACGACGCCCGGTACCTGTTCGACGAGTTCGAGGCGCTCATGGTGGCCGGGGTGCCGGGCGGGCGGACCTGAGGTGCCGCGGCGCAACGACCTCGAGTCGATCCTCGTCATCGGCTCCGGGCCGATCGTGATCGGCCAGGCCTGCGAGTTCGACTACTCGGGCACCCAGGCCTGCCGGGTCCTG
>DAIUEV010000100.1:4306-5426 GCA_036844945.1 Acidimicrobiales bacterium | reverse complement strand
CCTGCGACAACCACTGCGCGTTCTGCTTCATCTACCAGCTGCCCAAGGGCATGCGACGGAGCCTCTACCTGAAGGACGACGACTACCGGCTCTCCTTTCTCTACGGGAACTTCACCACCCTCACCCGGTTCACCGAGCTCGACGCCGAGCGGGTGATCACCGAGCGGCTGGGCCCGCTCTTCGTGTCGATCCACGCCACCGACCCGGCCGTGCGGGCCTCGATGCTGCGCAACCCCCGCGGCGCCACCAGCCTGCGCTGGCTCCGAGTCCTCCTCGAGGCCGGGATCGAGGTGCACGGCCAGGTCGTCGTGTGCCCCGGGGTGAACGACGGGCCGGTGCTCGAGGACACGATGCTCGGCATCCTCGACGAGTACCCGGCGCTCGCGACGGTGGGCGTCGTGCCGCTCGGGCTGAGCCGGTTCTCCCACGAGCCCGACATGCGGCCCCACACGACTGGCGAGGCCGACGCCGTGCTCGACACCGTCGCCCGCACCCAGGACCTGTGCCTGGACGCGCTCGGCCGGCGCCTCGTCTTCGCCTCCGACGAGTACTACCTGATGGCCGGCCGGTCCTTCCCGGCGGCCGAGGCCTACGAGGGCTACCCCCAGCACGAGAACGGCATCGGGATGGTTCGGGCGTTCGAGGCCGCCTTCGAGGGCGACCCGGGTTCCGCCCACGGGGTGCGGCCCGGCTTCTTCGCCTGGGTCGACGGCGCGCCGCCGGACGGCTACCGGGCCCGGCGGGCCACCCCGTCGGCGCGCGGGGCGGCCGGGGCCCCGGTCGCGATCCTGACCGGCGCCTTCGGGGCTCGGGTGCTCGCCCCGCTCGTCGAGGGACGCGAGGGCGTGCGGGTGCTCGAGATCGAGAACCGCTACTTCGGCGGGACCATCGGCGTGGCCGGGCTGCTCACCGGGACCGACGTGGCGGCCGTCCTCGAGTCCGAACCCGACGACGAGCGCTACCTCCTCCCCGACGCGTGCCTCTCGAAGGGCGTGTTCCTCGACGGGCGGCGCGTCGAGGAGCTGCCGCGATCCGTCGAGGTGGTCCCGACCGACGGGCTCTCGCTCCGGCGCGCCCTCGAGACGGTGCCCGCCCATGCCTGACCCGCCGCCCGAGCGGG
>DAIUEV010000100.1:0-4206 GCA_036844945.1 Acidimicrobiales bacterium | reverse complement strand
AAGTCGACCCTCGTGAACCGCATCGTCGGACGGCGGGCCGCGGTCGTCGACCGCGAGCCCGGCGTGACCCGGGACCGCAAGGCGCTCGAGGCGGAGTGGAACGGGGTCGCGTTCACCCTGATCGACACCGGCGGATGGCTCGGCCGGGGCGACGAGCTCGCCACCAAGGTCTCCGGGCAGTCCGAGCGCGCCATCGGCGATGCCGACGTCGTGCTGTTGGTGGCCGACGCCAGCGTCGGCGCCACCGACGAGGACCTCGAGACGGCCCGCATGGTCGCCCGCCTCGACACTCCGATACTCCTCGTCGCGAACAAGGTCGACGACGCCAACCGTGAGCCGGCCGCTTGGGAGCTGGTGTCCCTCGGGCTCGGCGACCCGTGGCCCGTGTCCGCGCTGCACGGGCGAGGGACCGGCGACCTGCTCGACGCGGTGGTGGGACTGCTCGGGACGCCGGCCGCGAGCGACGAGGACGAAGAGCGCGACGCCGTGCACGCGTCGGGGATCCCTCGGGTGGCGCTGGTCGGGCGCCCCAACGCGGGCAAGTCGACGTTGTTCAACCGGTTGGTGGGGGAGGAGCGCTCGATTGTCCACGACCAGCCGGGCACCACCCGCGACTCGGTCGACACGGTGATCGAGACGCCTGAGGGGACCTTCTGCTTCGTCGACACCGCGGGCATGCGCCGGCCGGCGCGCACCGAGCAGGGGACCGAGCACCATTCGGTGCTCCGGGCGCTCGACGCGCTCGACGGCGCCGACCTGGCCATCCTCGTGATCGACTCGACGGTCGGGGCCACCCACCAGGACCAGCGGTTGGCCGAGCGGGTCGGCGCGGCCGGCTGTCCGTCCGTCGTGGTCCTGAACAAGTGGGATCTCGTGGCCGCCGAGGCCCGTGACGACGTCCTCGCCGGCGTCGGCGACCGGTTGGCGTTCCTCGGCCAGGCGCCGGTGCTCCGGATCTCGGCCCGCACCGGGCGCAACGTCCACAAGGTGCTGCCCGCGCTCGCCGAGGCCGTCGAGGCGTACCACCGACGCATCCCGACCGGCGCGCTCAACCGGGCGCTGCGGGACCTCCAGGCGAAGCACCCGGCCCCCCGGGCCCGCATCCGCTACGGGGTCCAGGGGGCGGCCGACCCGCCCACCTTCACGCTGTTCGCGACCGCCAGGGTCCCGGCCGACTACCTCCGCTACGTCGAGAACCAGCTGCGGGAGCGCTTCGACCTCGGGCCCACCCCGGTCAAGCTGCGGGTGCGGGTGGGGGGGCACTGAGCGGTGGCCTGGTGCGACGAGTGCGACCGGTTGGTCGAGGACGACCAGCTCGACGAGCGGGGGGCCTGCCCGACCTGCGGCACGGTGCTCACCGAGGCGCCACCGCGGCACATCCCCTGGACCTTCAAGGCGATGCTCGTCGCCTTCGTCATCTACCTCGGCTACCGCGGCTACCAGGGGATCGACTGGCTGATCCACCACGCGTGAGCCGGCCGGGCATCGGCCCGATCCCGCCGGATAGGTTCGGGCGATGACCGACATCTGGTGGTTGGACGCGATCGCCCAGGCCGAGCTCGTGCGCACGGGCGAGGTTTCGGCGAAGGAGCTCGTCGACGGGGCGATCGAGCGGATCGAGCGGGTCAACCCGCAGCTCAACGCGGTGATCCACCCGCTGTTCGACCGGGCCCGGGACGAGGCCGGCGGCGACCTCCCCGAGGGCCCGTTCCGGGGCGTCCCGTTCCTCCTGAAGGACTTCGCCACCGAGCTGGCCGGCACCCCGTTCAGTGAGGGGACCGACCTCTCGGGCGACTACCGCTCGACGGCCGACCAGCTGCTGGCGCGACGCTTTGTCGAGGCCGGCTTCGTGACGTGTGGCAAGACGAACACCCCGGAGTTCGCCATCCTCCCGACCACCGAGCCGCGCCGCTTCGGGGCCACCCACAACCCGTGGGACCGGACCCGCACGACGGGCGGCTCCTCGGGCGGCTCGGCCGCCGCGGTGGCGGCGGGGCTCGTCCCCGTCGCGCACGCCAACGACGGGGGTGGATCGATCCGGATCCCGGCGTCGTGCTGCGGGCTGGTCGGGTTGAAGCCGACCCGGGGGCGGGTGTCGCTGGCCCCCCGCTACGGCGACGTCATGAGCGGTCTGGTCGCCGAGCACGTGATCACCCGGTCGGTGCGCGACACGGCCGCGGTGCTCGATGCGGTCTCGGCCCCGGTCCCGGGCGAGCCGCACTACGCGCCGGGTCCCCGGCACGGCACCTTCGCCGACGCGGCCGCCCGGAGCGACCCGCCGCCGCTGCGGATCGGGCTGGTGACCGCCGCCCCGACCGGCGTGGAGGTCCACCCCGAGTGCGTGGCCGCGGCCACCGGCGCCGCCGCGCTCTGCGAGTCGCTCGGCCACCACGTCGAGCCCGCCGACATGGGGGTCGACGGCGACCTGTTCACGACGCACTTCATCAACGTGTGGGCGGCGGGCAACGCGTGGATCATGGGCGACTGGGAGGAGCGGATCGGCCGGACCGCCACCGAGGCGGACGTCGAGCCGCTCACCTGGGCCCTCGTCGGCGTCGGCCGGGCGCTCGATGCCGGCCAGTTCCTGAAGTCGGTCCAGGAGCTCCAGCTCGTCGCGCGGTCCATGGCGGCGGTGTTCGAGCACCTCGACGTGCTGCTCACCCCGACGCTGGGCGAGCCGCCCGTGCCGCTCGGGACCTTCGACTCGCCGCCGGAGAACCCGCTCCACGGGCTGTTCCGGGCGGCCACCTTCGTCCCGTTCACCCCGCCCTACAACGCCTCGGGGCAACCGGCGATCTCGCTCCCGCTCCACTGGTCGCCCGACGGGTTGCCGATCGGGGTGCAGTTGGCCGGCCGCTTCGGCGACGAAGAGACGCTGCTCTCGCTGTCGGCCCAGCTCGAGGCGGCCCGTCCGTGGGCGGACCGGCGCCCCGAGGTCCACGCGTAGCGGCGGTTCGCACGGCCGCCTGCAACACTCCGGTCGTGGGCACCGTCGTGTGGGACGAGGAGATGGCCGAGGCCTTCGACACGGTCTTCTCCGATCAGTTCGACCCGGCGGTGCTCGACCCGATGGCAGCGGGACTCGCGGAGCTGGCGGGCGACGGGGCCGCGCTCGAGTTCGGGGTGGGGACGGGCCGGGTCGCGCTCGCGCTCTCGGCCCGGGGCGTGCTCGTGCGGGGGATCGAGCTGTCGCCGCACATGGCCGCGCGGCTCGAGCGAAAGCCGGGCGCCGAGGCGGTCGACGTCGTCGTCGGCGACATGTGCACGGCCACCGTGCCCGGGCCCTTCCGGCTCGTATACCTGGTCGCCAACACGATCATGAACGTGACGACGCAGGACGAGCAGGTGGCGGTGTTCGCCAACGCCGCCGCGCACCTGGAGCCCGGGGGCTGCTTCGCGCTCGAGATCGTGGTGCCGGGAATCCGAGGGGTCGCGCCGGGCGCGCCGGGCCGGGTGTTCGCCCTGGAACCCGACCACGCCGGCATCGACACGTTCGACGACGTGCTCGGGCAGGTCAGCTGGTCGCTCCACTGGTTCCAGGTGGACGGCCGGTGGCTGCACCATGCGGCCCCCTTTCGCTACGTCTGGCCGTCCGAGCTCGATCTCATGGCCCGGATCGCCGGGTTGCGGCTCGCGCACCGCTGGGCCGACTGGCGGCGCCAGCCGTTCGACGCCGAGAGCCGCTCCCAGGTCGTCGTCTACGAGAAGCCGCGGGCCTGAGCCCCGAGCGGCCCCGGCGTCGCCACGCGGTCGGGGCGGGCTCGCCGTTACGACGGCGATTAGGGACTGGGCGAGAGAGGCCTCGAGTCGAGCAACATTCCGCTGAGCGCCGCCCACGCGTCGCCGTGGTAGGTGTGGGCGCGGTTCGACTCGGCGTCGGCCTGGTCGAGCAGCGACGCCGCCGTGCCCCGCGCCCAGTTTTCGCGCCGGCGGCCCCCGCTGACACGGCGCGGACCTCGACCAGACACCAAGGTCGATCACCGGAGACATCGACGGCCAGGTCAGTCGGGAAGTCGACCCTGCGGGTGCAGCGACGACCCTCTGGGCAGGGAGCGGTAGGTTATGCACCCTGAAAGGCGTCGGGTCGCAGATTGGTTGCGGCAGCCGGCCCCGATCGGGCTTCCGTGGTCGACAGAAACACGGTGCGACCAGGGACGGGCTGTGGCGCAGCTTGGTTAGCGCGCTTGACTGGGGGTCAAGAGGTCG
>DAIUEV010000099.1:0-5462 GCA_036844945.1 Acidimicrobiales bacterium | reverse complement strand
GGGTACTTCGACCCCGACGACCAGCCGGCCAGCATCACCCCGTAGACCGAGATCGAGGACATCGCCAGCACGAAGAGGATCCCGAACGGCGGGTCGGCCACCTGCAGCTCGAAGTGGTGGCCGGCGATGCTGAGATCCCCGCCGACCGGCACCACGGTGAAGATGAGGAGCGCCGGGAGCAGCGCCAGGTACGGCGCCAGCTTGAAGACGAAGCGGTCGGCCTGATCGGGGACGAGGTCCTCCTTGAAGAAGAGCTTGATCCCGTCGGCCAGGGTCTGGAACAGGCCGTAGGGGCCGGCCCGGTTGGGCCCGATCCGGCTCTGCATGTCGCTGATGACCTTGCGCTCGAACCAGATCATGAGCATCACCGACACGAGCAGGACGACGAAGGCGACGAGCACCTTGATCACGACGATCAGGAGCTCCACCCAGTGGACCCCGTGGAAGAAGAGCGGGTCGGTGGCGAAGGAGGCGAGCGGGTTCACAGGGTCTCCAGGCGGACCTCGTTGACCACCGCGGTTGCGTCGATCAGGGCCGCCGCCGCGTTCGAGCCGCCCCCGTCGGACCCCGACAGGTTGAAGTCGATGGCGAGGACCCCCTTCGGGACGCCCTCGTCGGCCCGGGCGGCGAGCACCACCGCGCCCCGGGGCGAGCTCACCCGGACCCGGTCGCCCGGCTCGACGCCCAGGCGGGCCAGCTCCGAGGGGTTGGCCGCCGCGTTCGCCTCGGGCACCAGCTGGGCGAGCGACGGGGACGCCGACACCGCCGCGCCGTGGTCGTAGAGGCGCCGGGTCGAGACCAGCCGCAGCGAGTAGTGGTCGGGCGGGGGCACCGACACCGGGGCCGAGGCGGGCCGGCGCAGCATCGCGGGGGCGTCGTCGGCCGCGTCGGGGTGCAGGGCGGCCAGGATCTCCCGCGAGAGCGGCTCGGTGAGGCCCACCCGGGGCGGCGCGCCCTGTCGCTCCACCGATTCGACGCCCGGGATGGCCATGGGGTCGATCGGGTCGACGGCCGGGACGTGGGCGGCCCCGAGCGGGACCACGATCCCGTCGTGCCCCGACACCTGGTCGAGGAACCCGGGCGCGAAGCCGCGGTAGGCCGGGGCGACCCGCTCGATCTCCTCGGCGATGTCCGAGGCCGTCCCGATGGCGAGGTCGAAGCCGAGCTCGTCGGAGAGCGCCGCGGCGATCGCCCAGTCGGGCCAGGCCAGGCCGGGCGGGGCCAGCTTCTGGCCGAGCCGGGTGACCCGGCCCTCGATGTTGGTGGTCGTGCCCGGGCGCTCGTGGGCCACCGCGGCCGGCAGGACGACATCGGCATGGTCGAGCGCCGGGCCAGGGTGGCCGGCCACCGCGATCACCACCTCGGCCTCCCGCAGGGCCCGGTCGGCGAGCCCGGTGTCGGGGAAGTCGGAGAGCGGGTCGCAGCCGAGCAGCACGAGCGCCCGGACCGCGCCGTCGCCGGCCTCGGCGGCCGAGCGCAGCGCCTCGGTGGCGTCGCGCCCGCGGCGCTCGGGCACGGCCCCCCAGTTGTCGCGGAACCAGGACCGGCCCTGCTCGAGCGAGGTCCGGCCGGGGAGCAGCCCCGGGGCCATCCCCATGTCGAGGGCGCCGTGCACGTTGCCCCGCCGGAGCAGCGGGAGGAAACGGGCGCCGGGCCAGGCGGTGGCCAGCGCCCCCACCGCGGCGGCGGTCACCGAGCCGTCCTCGGCGAGGGAGGGGCGGCCGTAGAGCACCACGACCCGGTCGCCCCCGCCCCCCTGGTGCTCGATCAGCCGGCGGGCGCGGTCCAGCTCCTCGGGTGCGAAGGACGGCCCGGCCGGGTGCGAGGGTCCGGCGGCCTGCTCGCCGACGAGCGCGCGGGCGACGGCCGGGGCGTCGCCCGGCCGGACCCCGAGCGACACCGCCGCATAGGGGCTGAGCGAGGTCGCGCGGGGGGTCAGCTCGATGATCGCCGTCGAGCCCTTGGTGACCGCGCTGCGCAGACGGAGGAAGAGGACGGGCAGCTCCTCGCGCACGTCGGCGGCGAGGAGCACGACGACCGGGGCCGCGCAGGCCTCGTCGAGGGTCGCTCTGGGGAGCGAGAGGACCAGCTCGGCCGGCAGACCGTCGCCGACCTGCGCGTCGACCGAGTCGGTGCCGATCACCCCCTTGGCCAGCTTCGTCCACGCGTATGCCGCCTCGTTGGTGAGGCGGCCGCCGCCGATGAAGGCGATGGCCTCGGGGCCGTGGGTCTCGCGCACTGCGTCGAGGCGGGCGGCCGCTTCGGCCAGCGCCTCGGTCCAGCCGACCTGGCGGTGCCGGTCGCCGTCTCGGACCATCGGCTCGGTGACCCGGCCGACCTGGCTGGCGGTCTCGGCGACCTCGCCGGCGAACTGTCCGGGCGGGCGGCCCGAGCCGAGGGTGACCGGCTCGGCGTCGTCGGCCGGGGGCCCGGCCGCGACCTCGTCGCCGTTCACCGCCTCGAACGCGAAACGGCCCTTGTCGCACAGCCAACCGTGGTTGACCGGCTCGGAGTCGAGCCCGAGGAGCCGGGTCAGCCGGTTCGCCGAGGACTGCACGGCCACCCGGCACCCGAGGGCGCACGTCGTGCAGGTCGACTCGACCTGGTCGAGGTCCCAGGGGCGGGCGGTGAACCGGTACGGGGTGGCGGTGAGCGCCCCGACCGGGCAGATCTGCACGGTGTTCCCGCTGAAGTAGGAGGTGAAGGGGACGGTCGGGAAGGTCGCGACCTCCACCCGCTCGCCCCGCCCGGCGAAGTCGATCTGCGCCTCGCCCGCGATCTCCTCGGCGAACCGGGTGCAGCGGGCGCACTGGATACAGCGCTCGCGGTCCAAGAGCACGAGGTCGGAGATCGCGATCGGCTTCTCGAAGTGGCGCTTCTCTTCGAGGAAGCGGCTCTCGCCGGGCCCGTAGGCGAGGGTCTGGTCCTGGAGGGGGCACTCTCCCCCCTTGTCACAGACCGGGCAGTCGAGCGGGTGGTTGACCAGCAGGAACTCGAGGACGCCGTCCTGGGCCTTCTTGACCTTCGCCGACTCGGTGACCACCTCGGCGCCCGGCTCCACCGCGATGAAGCAGGCCGGCTGGAGCGTCGCCCCCCGCGGCCCGGACACCTCGACCAGGCACATCCGGCACATCCCGACCGGCTCCATCCGCGGGTGGTAGCAGAACCGCGGGATGTAGACCCCGGCCCGCTCGGCCGCCGAGATGATGAGCTCGCCCGGGCGGGCGGTGACGGCGCGGCCGTCGAGGGTGAATGAGACCGACCCGTCGTCGGTGTCCGCCGGGGGCATCGGGGCGGTCTGGCGGTCAGTCATAGGGGCAGCCGCCGTCTTTGATGTGGACCAGGAACTCGTCGCCGAACCTCGAGATCGCCGCCGAGATCGAGGGCGGGATCGAGGGGCCGAGCACGCAGATGGTCGTCTGCTGCGGGGGCCACTGCACCCCCGGGCTGATGTTGTCGCACACGTCCATGAGGAGCTCGATGTCCTCCTCGCGCCCACCGCCGTGCTCGATCCGGTACAGGATCCGCTCGAGCCAGCCCGCGCCCTCCCGGCACGGCGTGCACTGGCCGCAGGTCTCGCGCGCGAAGAACTTGGTGATCCGCCAGGCCGCCCGCACCGCGCAGGTCGAGGAGTCCATCACCACGACCGAGCCGGACCCGAGCATGGAGCCGGCCTGGCCCACCTCGTCCTGCCCGAGCGGGAGGTCGAGGTGCTCGGGCCCGAACCACGGCGCGGACACCCCGCCCGGGATGAAGGCCTTCAGGTCCCGGCCCTCCCGGACCCCGCCCCCGAGCGCCTCGGCGTAGATGAGGTCCCGGAACGACACCTTCACCATCTCGACCTCGTAGGCACCGGGCCGCTGCACGTGGCCCGAGAGCGCGAACAGCCGGGTCCCGGCGGAGCGGCCGGCCCCGAGCGCGGCGAAGGCGGCCCCGCCGTGGGTCACGATCCAGGGGATGTTGGCCATCGTCTCGACGTTGTTCACCACCGTCGGCTGGCCGTACAGGCCGATGACGGCGGGGAAGAACGGCGGCTTGATGCGTGGGAAGCCGCGCTTGCCCTCGAGGGACTCCAAGAGCGCGGTCTCCTCGCCGCAGATGTACGCGCCCGCTCCCGGGTGCACGACCACGTCGAGCGAAAAGCCCGACGAGAAGATGTCCCGCCCCACCGCGCCGTGGCGGTAGGCGTCGTTCAGCGCCTCCTCCATCCGCTCGAGACCGAGGGCGAACTCGCCGCGGATGTAGATGAAGGCGCGGGTCACCTGCAGCGCGTAGGCCGAGATGATGACCCCCTCCAGGATCTGGTGGGGGTCGCTCTCCAAGAGCAGGTGGTCCTTGAAGGTCGCCGGCTCGCTCTCGTCGCCGTTCACCACGAGGTAGGTGACCGGGTCCTTCTTCAGCATCGACCACTTGCGGCCGGCCGGGAACCCGGCCCCGCCCCGGCCGAGCAGGCTCGCGGCGTCCACCTCGGCGGCGACCGCGGCCGGCGACATCGTGAGCGCCTTGTGCAGGCCCTCGTAGCCGCCGGTGGCGAGGTAGCGCTCCAGGGTGTGTGAGTCGCGCTGGCCGAGCCGCGCCGTCACGATGCGGGGGGCGTCGGTGAGCGGCATCAGCCGGCCCGCCCGGCCGCCCGGGCCCGCTCGCGGGCGATCTCCTCGGGGTCGACCCGGAGGCCCCCGTTGCGGCGGATCCGGACGAGCGTCCCGTGCGTGGGGATCTCGTCGGCGCGTCCACCGGCCGAGAGCTCGTCGATCAGCGCGTCGAACTGATCGGCGGTGGTCGTCCGCACGAAGCGGTGGTTCACCTGGACGCACGGCGGGTGATCGCAGTCGGCGAGGCACTCGGCCTCCTCCAGCGTGAACAGGCCGTCCTCGCTGGTCGACCCGACCCGCACGGCCAGGCGCTCCTCGGCGTGGGCCAGGAGCTCCGCCGCGCCGTCGAGGAGGCACGCGATGTTGGTGCACACCGAGACGAGGTACTTGCCGACCGGCTCGGTGTGGAGCATGTCGTAGAAGCTGGCGGTCCCCCGGACCTCGGCGGGGGTCACCCCGACCAGCTCGGCGATCTCGACCATCGCCTCGGGGCGCAGCCAGCCGTCCTGCTCCTGGGCGAGGTGGCAGAGCGGCAGGAGGGCCGAGCGGGGCTCGGGATAGAGCGCCACCAGCTGGCGCGCCCGGGCCGCCATGGGCGTGGTGAAGTGGCTCAACGGTCGACCTCGCCCATGACCGGGTCGACCGAGGAGATCACGGCCACCGCGTCGGCGATCAGCCCGCCGCGCAGCATGACCGGCAGGCTCTGCAGGTTGACGAAGCTCGGACCGCGGATGTGCATCCGGTAGGGCTTGGAGGTCCCGTCCGAGACGAGGTAGCAGCCGAGCTCGCCGCGGGGCGACTCGACCGCCACGTACACCTCGCCCTCGGGGACTCTGAAGCCCTCGGTGAACACCTTGAAGTGGTGGATCA
>DAIUEV010000098.1:0-5543 GCA_036844945.1 Acidimicrobiales bacterium | reverse complement strand
TTCACCTCCTTGCTGATGAAACTGCCAGCCGTACCGCGGATCGGGGACCCCGGAGGGTCCCCGATCCGACTCCAAGTTCGCCGGCGCTCGGCCGGTCGACCGGCTCAGCTGCGCTTGGCAGCCTTCTTGGCCGGGGCGCGCTTCGCGGCGGCCTTGCGGGCCGGACGCTTCGCAGCCTTGCGAGCCGGAGCCCGCTTCGCAGCCTTCTTGGCCGGGGCGCGCTTCGCAGCCTTCTTGGCCGGAGCCCGCCTCTTGGCGGCCTTCTTCACGGTCCGCTTGGCGGCCTTACGAGCCGGAGCCCGCTTTGCAGCCTTCTTGACGGTCCGCTTCACTGCCTTCCTGGCCGGAGCCCGCTTGGCCGCTTTCCTGGCCGGCGCGCGCTTGGCCGCTTTCTTCGCTGGAGCCCGTTTGGCCGCCTTCCTGGCCGGGGCCCGCTTCTTTGCGGTTACCACAGATGTACCTCCCTTGTGGGTTCATCGTTGACTCGAGGTGAAGCCTGCGAGCCGCCGACGACCAACGTCATCGGGAGCCGCATCGCTGCACCGGTTCCATAACTCGGGGCAAAAGCATCCGTCGACGCAGACTGTGTCTCGTTCGACATGACCCTCTCGTTCCGAGCTCCCCAGTCACAACGACGTGTTGTGAACTGATGCGCGTTGCACGAAGCAACACGACACAGCACGTTCACAATACCGCGTCAACGCGCGTTTTACGAGGAATTCACGTGTTCTGACGCGTTCGCGCGTCATCGCGTGCGTACGCGCGCACGAATACATGCGCGTCCACGCACGAATTGGTCACCGCGCGTGGTCGTCGCGCACTTCAATCGAGCGCCAACACGCGCTCACACACCGCGCGCGAAGCGACTGCGGCTGCGTCGCACGGACGAAAACACCTGCATCACCACACATGAGACGCACGCGGTGAGAACGCGGCCGGATGAGGGGCTCGAATGGGTCGTCGCGCCCGCGAAAGCGAGCGGCGCGACCCTTCCGTCGACGATGGTGGGTCTGCAACCGGCCGGCCGGCGACCGAGCACTGGACCGTGGGGCGGATCGGGGTGGGGCCGGTTGGGCGGGCCGACCCCTCCTGCCGGCGCGGTTCCCGGCGAAAGGGGGCTCTACCTGGGGGTTGGCTGGGGGGGCTGGGCGTGGACGGGCCCCGAGCGCTCGGCGCTCGTGCTCGGGCCGTCGCGGTCGGGCAAGACCTCGTCGGTGATCATCCCGAACGTGCTCGCGGCGGGCGGATCCGTCGTGAGCACTTCGACCAAGCCCGACGTCATGCGCTCGACCGCACCGGCACGCGCTCGTCGTGGGTGGACGATGCTCTTCGATCCGAGCGGGACCACCGAGGTGCCAGAAGGCGTCGTGCGGGTGGGCTGGTCACCGCTCAACGCGGCGCGCCAGTGGGACGGGGCGCTGGCGATGGCCGACGCGATGGTGCGATCGAGCCGCGGGGTCAACCGCGGAGCGCGCGCTTCTTCCGAAGACCACTGGAGCGAGCGCGCGACCGCACTTTTGGCGCCGATCATGCATGCTGCAGCCCTTGCGCACCTGCCGATGCGCGACGTGCTCTCGTGGATCGACCGCCACGACGGGGCACCGGCGCTGCGGGCCCTCGGGCGCGACCAGGCGCACAACGTCGCCGCTGACGTGCTCGCGGGCATCCTCGCGACCGACGAGCGCGAGCAGTCCGGGATCTGGTCGACTGCCTCGGGAGTGCTGGCCGCATACCGCTCGCATGCAGCGATGGCCTCGACCGAGCCGCCCTATCTCGACCCGGCCGGCTTCTGCCGGGGCACTGCGACGCTGTATGTGTGCGCCGCCGGCCGCCAGCAGCAGCTGCTGGCGCCACTGGTCGTCGGGATGCTGGCCGAGATCAGGGAGGCCGCCTACGACCGGGCCCGGGCCGGCACCACCAGCCCGCCGGTGCTCTTCGCGCTGGACGAGGTGGCCAACATCGCCCCCCTCCCCGACCTCCCCACGATTGTCAGCGAGGGCGCGGGACAGGGCCTGCTCACGCTGGCCTGCCTCCAGGACCTGTCGCAGGCCCGCAGCCGTTGGGGCCCCGAGGCCGACGGGTTCCTCTCGCTGTTCGGCACGACGGTGGTCCTGCCCGGGATCGCAGACGTGTCGACGCTGCGCGCGCTCAGCACCCTCGGCGGTGAGGCCGAGCTGCCGAGCCACACCGTCGGCTTCAGTCAGACCCGAGGTCGGCGGCTGGTGGGCTCGGTGTCGACGACCGGGGCGTTCCGGCCGAGGCTGGCTCCCGACGTGATCGCGCGGGGCGTCCCCGGCGGCGCGCTCGCAGTCGACAACCGCCGGCGGATGGGGTGGGTCCGGCTCACCCCGGCCCACCGTGACCCGCCGTGGCGCGACCTCATCGGGCGCGCCCGCGCGCCCTCCCCCGAGCTCTTCGGCCGCTGAGGACCTCTCGGTCCTCAGCGCTCGAGCGCGACCCCCTCCCGGGCGAGCACCGGGAGGGCCGGCCCGCCGAGCTCGAGCCGCGCCTCGCGGACGCGGCGGGCCACCTCGACACGTTCGGCCAGACGCGCGGTGGGGAACGCGGCGAGGTGCTCCCGCGCGCCGAGCGGCTCGGGTCCCGTGACCCCCCAGCGCGCCCGGTACCCATCGAGGGCCGCGGCCGCGCCCCGCCAGACCGTCTGGCCGTCGGAGACCACCGGCCGGGGCCCGAGCGCGCGGAGCAGGTGGGGTGCCGGCACACACTCCGCCGGGGCGAGCCGGGGCTCGGCCACGCCGCGCCCCGCGGCACTCGGCACCCAGTGGTCGACGGCGGCGTCGATCTCGCGTCCGGGCGCGCCGGCCACCGCCGCCGTCCCCCACGCGGCGACGACGTCGCGACGGGTCACGCCCGACGGCGGCCCGGCCGAAAGCTCGGCCGCGAAGCGGTGCTCGTCGAGCCGCTCGGTGTCCCTCTCGACGGTGTCGCGCCCGAGCGCGAGGCCGCCGATCCGCGCCCTCGTCGCCCAGTCGGCTGACAGTTCGGCCGCCGACCGCCGATCCTTCGGGCCACGGGTGGCGGCCCATGCGATGCGGCGGGAACCCGGCGATCCGCCGCCCCGGCGGGCCGCCTCCTCCCTGATCTCGGCGGCGCGGCCGGAAAAGGCGGCCAGCAGCGCGGGGTCGGCGCCTCCGAGCTCCCACCCTCCTCGGTCGTGCCAACGCCACGAGCCGCCCGCCGACGGCGCGATCCCGGCACGGAGTGCGGCGCCGTACAGCGCACCGGCGGCACGTGCGTGCGCGAAGAGCCCCCGACCGTCGAGCGCGCTCCACCGGCCGTCCTCGCCGTGGCCGAGGTTGGCCGCGACGACGTGGGTGTGCAGGTGCGGGTCGCCCGCCCGGGACAGCCAGTGGGTGAAGCCCGCCGCCGCCAGGCCGTCGGCGCCGCACACGGCCCGCTCGTCGCCGCTCCCCCGCCGCACCGTGGCGGCCCGCCGCTCGAGGTAGGCGACCGCGGACGTCACCGCGGCGGCGTGGGCCTCGAGCACCTGCGCGCGAGCCTCGGGGGTGCCCAGGCCCGCGAGCACGCTCACCGACTTCGGCGCCGAGAAGGTGAGGTCGTAGGCGACCACCCGCCGCGGGCGCGAGAGGAGCGGCCGGCCGGTCGCCGGATGGCGCGCCTCGAGGAGCCGTCCGAGCTCGTCGGCGTCGACGGGCCCGGCGAGGCCCAGCGCGGTGGCCGAGGTCCCGGTCCAGCGCCCGCCGAGCCCCGCGTGGGCGGGGGTCAGGCGGGCGAGCTCGTCGCCGAGGTCGTCGAGGTAGTAGCGGGCGCGGGGATCCGACACCGTCGTGACGTGCAGCACGGGCGCTCCTCGGCCCCGGCGGGCCTCGAGGGAACGGTCGCCGCTACGCGCCGTAGCGAGCGAGGACGCGCCCCGCCGCCCGCTGGGCGAGGTCGCGCCACTCGGGCGGCGCGACCACTCGGGCCGAGGGACCGGCCTGGAGCAGCAGCCGTTCGAACCAGGCCGTCCCGCCGACCGCCAGGGTGACGTCGGCTCCACCGTCGGCCCGGGGGGTCGACTCGAGGACCGGGACGCTGTCGACCACCCACGTCGCACCCGGGCCGAGCTCGAGCTGGACCACCTCGGAGCCGGGACCCGGGATGAAGGAGTCCTCGGAGGGGGCCCGGGGGGTCGGGAGGTCGCCGGGCACCGGGTCGAGCTCGGTGAGGCGGCGGATGCGGTCGACCCGGAACCGGCGGAGCCCCCCGGCCCGGTGGCAGAACGCGTCGAGGTACCAGTGGCCGTCGAGCGACACGACCTGCACCGGGTCGACCCGCCGCTCGGTGACCTCGTCGCTCGACCCTGAGTGGTACTCGATCTCGGCCGAACGCCCCGCCTCCACCAGCCGCTGCACGTCGGCGAGCAGCGGCGGTGCGGGAAGGTCCACGGTCACGGTCTCGCGGGCGCCGAGGACCGCCTCGAGCTTGGCGGCCGCCCGGGCGAGCGAGCCGTCGGCGTCGGCGCCCGGGACGGCGAGGATCGTCCGGGCCGCCGCCGCCAGCGCGAAGCCCTCGGCCGGCGTGAGCCGACGGGGCCGGGCCATCCCCTCGGGCAGGAACGCCTCGACCGAGTGGTCGGTGACGACGATCTCCATCAACGCGTCGGGCGAGTAGGGGGGCACCCCGCAGCAGGCGGCCAGCTCGAGCTCGCGGACGAGCTCGTCCTGGTCCAGCCCGAAGCGCGCCGCCACCTCCTCGATCGGCGCGGCGCCGACCTTGGCCAGCCACCCGACGATGGCCATGAGGCGGCGCAGCCGGTCGCGGACGTCGCGGCCCTCCCGGCGCGGGCCGGCCGGCTCGGGCGTCGCGCCGCTCGACGGCTCCGGAGGCGCCAACGAGGGCGCCGGGCCGGTGGCGACCTCGGTGTCGACGATGGCGTGCAGCCACGCCACGAGATCGGCGCGGACCTCGTCGGGGCCGAGGACCTCGGCATGGTCACCCAGGCCGAGCACCCAGGAGCGCAGGCCGCCGCGGTTGGTCACCGCCAGCCGCAGGCGCACCGAGCCGTCCTCGGCGCGCGAGACGAGGCTCGCCGGTCCGAGCTCGTCGAGGACCCGCTGCGCCTCGATCGGGTCGACAGACAGCTCGACGTCCTCGGCCCCCTCTCCCCCGGTCAGCCAGGGCTCGTCAGGCACGAACGAGGACGGGTCGAAGTCCTCGGGGAGGGTCCCGCTGCCCTCCGCCCCCACGCTCGGGAGCCCCTCGATGCGGTCGACGCGGAAGCTCCGTGGCGCGTCGCGGTCGGCGTCCCACCCCACCGCGTACCAGTGACCGCGGCGGAACCACAGGCCCGCCGGCGACATCGTGCGGTCCGAGCCGCGGTGTCGAAAGTGGACCGAGGCGCGGATGCGCACGGCATCGAAGAGGGGCACGAGCGCCGGCGGCGGGTCGAGCGAGGCGAGGGGCTGGGCGTCGCCGACCCCGGTGGCACCCAACTTGGCCAGGGCATCCCGGCCACTAGGATCGCCGAGGTGCACGCCGGCGACGGCGAGTTGCAGGGCCGCCTGTTCATCGGGGGTCAG
>DAIUEV010000097.1:0-5647 GCA_036844945.1 Acidimicrobiales bacterium | reverse complement strand
CCCTCGGACTCCCCGCCCGGCGGACATCCGCCGGCGAACCGCGCCACCGCGTCGGCGAGTGCGTCGAGGTCGAGACCCGACAGGTGGTCCATCACGTGCGCGCGCACGCCGGCCAGATGGGTGGGGTACGCCTCCTCGAGCAGGGCGAGCCCCTCGTCGGTCAGGACGGCCAGGAGGCCCCGCCCGTCCGACGGGCACTTGGCCCGCTCGACCAGGCCCCGGCGGACGAGTCCGTCGACCACCCGGCTGATCGCCGACAGCGACATGGCGCCGCGGGAGGCGAGCTCGCTCATCCGAAGCGCCCGGTCGGGGGCCTCCGAGAGGTTCACCAGGACGAAGTACTCGGTCGTGCTGACGCCATGGCTGACCTGGAGCTCGGCCTCGAGCACCCGGGGCACGACGATGAACGCCCTGGCCAGGGACCTCCACGCCCGCTCCTCGTCGGGCCTGAGCGGGGTCACGCCCGCCCCCGTCGTCGCCTTCGTTCGCGCCATCTCCTTCCTTTCCTCTTGCGTTCTCTCCTGCCCGGGATTATACTTGCTTCTGCAAGCATCTTTCTGAGGAGGACCCCATGACCACCGCCACCACCGACCTCGAGACCCTCACCGGCGACTACACCCTGGACCCAGCGCACAGCCGGGTGGGGTTCGTCGCCCGCCACGCCATGGTGACCAAAGTGCGGGGCGCGTTCAAGGAGTTCGAGGGCGTGCTGCACCTCGACGCCGAGGACCCCACCCGCTCGAGCGCCGACGTCACGCTGCAGGTCGCCTCGATCGACTCGGGCAACCCCGACCGCGACGCCCACCTGCGCAGCGGCGACTTCTTCGACGCCGAGGCGTTTCCGACGATCCGCTTCGTCAGCACCGCGGCCGAGGCGAAGGACGACGACCGGTACGCGCTGACCGGCGACCTCACCATCCGGGGAGTGACCCGCCCGGTCACCCTCGACATCGAGCTGGCCGGGGCCACCAACGACCCCTGGGGCAACCGACGGATCGGTTTCGAGGGCTCGGTCACGGTCAACCGCCGCGACTGGGACCTCGGCTGGAACATGGCCCTCGACACCGGCGGCCTGCTCGTGTCCGAGAAGGTCACGATCGAGCTCGACGTCGCCGCCGTCCGCCCGCTGGCGGACTGAGCCACCGCTCAGAGCTCCAGGCTGGCCTCGACCGCCAGGTCGAAGAGGGACCGCCGGACCGAGGCGGTCTGCCAGGACCGGTGGTCCCAGGCCTCGCCGCTCACGTCGTCCCCCGCGTAGAGGTACTGCGCGAACCGCACCCCCCGGTGTCGGGCCACCGCCAGGAAGGCCGCCGTCTCCATCTCGACGGTGATGCAGCCTTCGGCCCGCCGCCGGGCGATGCGCGCCGCGGTCTCCCGGTAGGGGGCATCGGTGGTCCAGGTCTTGCCGACGGTGTGGGGGACGCCGCGGCGTTCGAGGACCGCCACCGCCGCCTGGACGTCGGCCGGGTCGGCCGCCACCTCCCGAGCCGGCGGGAGGTAGTGGTACGAGGTGCCCTCGTCGCGCACCGCCGAGTCGGGCACCACGACGTGGCCGAGGGCGAGCCCGGGGACGATCGCCCCAGCGCCGCCACACGCGACGAACGAGGAGCAGCCGAGGGCGATCAGCTCCTCCATCAAGGTGGCGGCCATCGGCGCCCCGACCGCGCAGTGCAGGACCGCGACGCGGCGCTGTTCCCCCGTGTCGTAGAGATAGAGCGGCCGCGGGTCCTCCATCCCGACCGACACCAGCACCTCGGCCCGGCCTCCCCCACAGGCGGCCTCGACCACCTCGGCGAAGAAGCACAACACGGCCGCGCGCATGTCCCCCTCGAGGGGGCCCGCGACGTGGTGGGGCTCGATGAGGGCGTCGCGCGACGGGTCGTGCTCGAGGATCGGGTACCCGCCGCCGCCGGCGTCGTCGGTCACGGGGGTCAGGGGCCCAACGAAGGCGGGGGGACCGGCTTGACCGCCTGCACGGTCACCGGGTCGGGGGCCGTGGCCTGCCAGACCTCGCGCACGATCACCTGGATCGAGCCGGCGAGCGGGATGGCGAGCAGCGTGCCCACGAACCCTCCGAAGAAGCCGCCGACGAGATCGCCGACGCTCGCGCCGACCAGGATCGCAACCAGCACCAAGAGCGGGTTGATCTTCACGGTCCTGCTCATGACGATCGGGTTCAGCACGTGGTTCTCGATCTGGGTGTAGGAGAGGAACACGATCAGGACCACGATGCCGGCGGCGACGGAGTGGGTGAACGCGAACAGGACCGTCGGGATCCCGGCGAGCGCGCCGCCGATCATCGGCAGGAAGTCGAGGAGCGCGACCCAGAGGCCCCACAGGAGCGGGAACGGCACGCCGAGCACGGTGAGCGTCACGAACACCACCACGCCGGCGATGAGCGAGGTGATGAAGTTCCCGATCATGTAGCCGGTGACCGACCGGCTGACCTCGCTCGCGATCCGGCTGGTCCGCTCGGCCCGCGCCGGCTCCATCATCCGCAGGATGCCCCGGCGCATCTTGTGGCCCTCGAGGAGGAGCAGGAGCACGAGGATGAAGATCGTGAGCAGGGCGATGACGAGCGACAGCGCCCCCTTCCCCACCGACAGGGCCGGCTTGGACAGGCTCTTCGCGAACGTGGCCAGCTTGGGGGCCAGGTTCGTCTCCACCCAGTGCTTGACGTGGTACTTCAGCACCAGGTGGCCGAGCCAGCCCTTGCCGTGCTCGGCCTGGGATACGTACTTCGGCAGGTTCCCGGCCAGGTGGGTCAGCCCGTTGACCAGCGGATAGCCGAAGGCGAAGACGAGCCCGCCGAAGGCCACGAGGAAGAGCGCGGTGACGATCGCCACTGCCACTCCGCGCCGCTTCACCCCCAGCCGTCGGAAGCCGACCACCGCGGGGTTGAGCAAGAGGGCGATGAAGCCGGCCACCACGAAGAGGAGGACGATCTCCCGCAGCTTGTAGACCAGGCGGCCGGCCAGGTAGACGACGACGACCACCGCCACGGTGGTGAGGATCGTGCCGAGCGGGATCCCCCGCGCCGCGGCGACCTCGAAGAGCCGGGTGCGCCGCGACTCGCCCTCGTGCTCGTCGCTCACCGGCCACAGTGTGGCACCGCGACCGCACGACACCGTGGCCCGCGACGCCATGTCCGCGGCCCGAAGTGCGGCACTCGGGGCCGCTGGCACCGTCACGCTGCCGCACCCAGACCGTCACGTTCGACGGAAAGTTGATTGATTCGATTGATTTTAGTAGATTCATCGAATGCCTCGACTCCCCCGCATCGTCGGCGCCCTCCTTCCGACCGCGCTCCTGGTCAGCGCCTTGGCCGCCCTCATCGGCGTCCCCACTGCCGGTGCGGCTGAGGGGACAATCAACCTCGTCGCCTATTCGACGCCGGCGGCGGCGTACACCGCGATCAACGTGGCCTTCTCCAAGTACCCGGCGGGGGCGGGGATCACCGTCGCTGGCTCCTACGGGCCTTCGGGGACCCAGGCCACCAACGTCATCAACGGCCAGGCCGCCGACGTCGTGAACTTCTCGCTCGAGCCGGACATGGAGAAGCTCGTGAAGGCGGGCCTCGTCTCCGCGAAATGGGACACCGTCGGCCCGGATCACGGCATGGTGACCGACTCGGTCGTCGTGTTCATCGTCCGCAAGGGGAACCCGAAGCACATCACCGGCTGGAAGGACCTCGTGCGCTCCGGTGTCCAGGTGGTGACGCCGAACCCGTTCAGTTCTGGTTCGGCCCGCTGGAACCTGGCCGCCGCCTACGGGGCCGAGCGCAAGCTGGGCCGGACCCCCGCCCAGGCGCAGGCCTACCTGAAGGCGCTGCTCTCCCACACGGCGGCGCAGCCCTCGAGCGCCAGCGCCGCGCTCGCGACCTTCCTCTCGGGGACCGGCGACGTCGTCTTGGACTATGAGGACGACGCCATCGCGGCCATCAACAAGGGCGATCCGATCCAGTACGTGATCCCGCCCCAGGACATCTTGATCGAGAACCCGATCGCGGTCACCACGCAGGCCGCGAACCCCACGGCAGCCCGGGCGTTCGTCAATTTCCTCCTCTCGAAGAAGGGACAGGAGCTATGGGCCATCGAGGGCTACCGCCCGGTGCTCCCGGGCGCAGCGGCGGCGGCGAGCGTCACCTTCCCGACCCCGCGGCAGCTCTTCACCATCGCCTCCCTGGGCGGCTGGACCAAGGTGGAAAAGACCTTCTTCGACCCCACCACCGGGATCGTGGCCAAGATCGAGGAGGGCCTCGGCCAGAGCACCGCGAGCGGATGAGATGACCCTGCTCGAAGCACCTCCAGTCACCGGGGCGCCGACGACGCCCCGATGGCGCGCGGCGGGACGGGTGGCCGCCCGGGTGGGCGCCCCCGGGACCGCGGTTGTCTACCTGAGCCTGCTCGTCCTCATCCCGCTCGCGGCACTCAGCGTCGCCGCCTTCCACGGTGGCTGGTCGGCCTTCTGGGCCGGGGTGCGCGATCCCGAGTCCTGGGCTGCGCTCAAGCTGACCGTGCTCAGCGCGCTGGTCGTGGTCGTGGTGAACACGATCGCCGGCACGGCGATCGCCTGGGTCCTCGTGCGCGACCAGTTCGTCGGGAAACGCGTGGTGGCCTCCCTGGTCGACCTCCCCTTCGCGCTCCCGACGATCGTCGCCGGCCTGACGCTGCTCACCCTTTACGGACCGAACAGCCCGTTCCATCTCGACGCCGCCGGGACCCGTTTCGGGGTGTGGATCGCGCTCGCCTTCGTGACGCTCCCGTTCTCGGTGCGGGCGGTGCAGCCGGTGCTGTCGGAGCTGGAGCGGGATGCCGAGGACGCCGCCTCCTCGCTCGGGGCCCGCTCCCCCACCGTGTTCCGGCGCATCGTCCTGCCCAGCCTGGCGCCGGCGATGCTCTCCGGGGCCATGCTCGCCTTCGCCCGGGCGATGGGCGAGTACGGCTCCCTCGTGTTCATCTCGGGCGACCGGCCGTTCGCTACCGAGGTCGCATCCCTGCGGATCTTCGGGCTCTACGAGAACGGCCAGAACAACCAGGCGGCGGCGGTCTCGCTGGCGCTGCTGTCGCTGTCCCTCGTCGTCCTGCTGCTCGGCGGCGTCCTGCGCCGTCGGCTGACCCGGCCCGAGTTCGGATGAGGCGCCTTCTGCGCCGCTTCGGCCTGCGTACCGCGGTCCTGGCCTATCTGGCTCTCCTCGTGATCGTGCCGGTCGGCTCCATCGTCTACCGGGCCTTCGCCCCCGGCCTCGGCACGGCGTGGCACGACCTCGCCAACCCGAGCGGCGCGACCAGTGCCGGCTTCTTCCACGCGCTGATCCTCACCCTCTTGGTCGCCGGCATCGCGGTGCCGCTCAACGCGGTGTTCGGGGTGGTCGCGGCCGTCGTCCTCGCCCGCCACCGCTTCCCGGGTGCACGACTGCTCGACGCCGCGATCGACCTGCCGGTCGCCGTCTCGCCGGTGGTGGTCGGGCTTGCGCTCGTCCTCGTCTACGGGCGGGCCGGCTGGTTCGGCGGCTGGTTGGCCGCCCGGGGCATCCAGGTCATCTTCTCGATCCCGGGGATCGTCATGGGCTCGGCGTTCGTCTCCATCCCTTATGTGGCCCGGGCCGTCCTCCCGGTCCTCCAGGAGATCGGCACCGACCAGGAGC
>DAIUEV010000096.1:0-5657 GCA_036844945.1 Acidimicrobiales bacterium | reverse complement strand
AGAACGGCTGGTAGTGGGGTGTTGTCGGAAGCCCCTAAGTAGGGAGGTCTTCGGGTCTCGACCTTGCTCGATCACACGGACGGCGGCAAAAGATCACACTCGCAATACGAACACAAATGGAGCTACGCGCTTCGCAGGTATTTGCGGAGAGCCCGCCTGACAAGTTCTGACACGGTGACACCCTCCGCCTTGGCCGCTGCGAGGACCTCCTCTCGGAGGTCAGGCTCCAAGCGAACCGAACCTACCGACTTGGCCCGGTCACCCAGTGGCGGTCGTCCGCGACCACGTTTGCGGCCCTGCAGTTGACCGGGCTCGTAGCCACGATCGGCTTCATCGGCCAATCGTTCAATGGTGGACTCGGTGACGGGCACCCCGGACTTTGTATGGCCAAAGATGCGCTCAGTCATCGGTCGCTCCAAAGACTTCTCGTTCGGTGCTCCGCCGGAGCGCCATCGCGTGGATGACCAGTTCGCGGCGGCCAAGCTGTATCACCACCACTTCGAGCAGGTTCCCGCTCCTGGCCGGGCCGACGACGAGGTAGCGCGGCGGATCGTCATCCAGCTCCACCCAGGCCGTCGCCCGTGTGACCGCGTGCTGCGCGTCCGCGTCCGAGACGCCGTGCCGTCGGGCAGTGGGGTGAATCTCCACACGCAATAAGTGTATTACGACAAATGGCCGGCTCCGGCCACCGACGGCGCGATCCGGCGGAGCTCCCCGTACCACCGAGCCAGCTCCTCGTCTCCGGGGCCTTGTCGAAGGAGCACCCGGGTCGGCTCCATCTGGGACGCGGGGACCCGCACGGCGGCGCCCACCAGCGAGGGCACGCCATTGACCCTCAGCATCCGGGCAAGAAGGCCATCGCCCTTCGAGACATCGGCCACCCGGAGCCCGTGCAGCGCCAGGGTCTGGTTGCTCTGGCCGTCTTCGCGCAGGCGGAGGTCCTCGTGACCGACGTCGATCACCTCGAACAGCCGCCGCGGCTCGTCGATGATCTGGCGGAGAAGATCCCGCTCTTCGGCCGGCAGCAGGGCTCCCCGGCTGGTCAGGTACTCCTCGGCCAGCCCCGCCTCGATCGTCGCAAGGTCCCAGATGACCCGGTCGTCGGGGAATCCGTCGGGGTCCGAAGAGACCCCGGGGCCGGCCACCTCGGCGAGCTCGTAGACGAGGTTGATGAAGCTCTGGCGGCGTTCGGCGTCGAGGGACAGTTTCAACGAGACCAGCGCCAAGGGGTCGTCAAGCCACGGCCGTCGAGACCCCAGATGGCACAGCTTGTACTTCTTCCCTGATCCACACGGACACGGTTCGTTGCGGCCGGTTCCGGCGAAGGGCGCCGGTTCCGCCAGGAGGTCCTCGAGAAAACTGCGTGTCGGGTGCTCTGGATCCATCCCGGGACGCGCCAGCAACGCCAACGCGGCGTCAAAGTGTCCCCGGTCAATCTCACAACGGGCGAGGGCCTCGGCTGCCGGCGCCACCTCAGGATCCACTTCCAGTGCGGCGCGGAATCGCGCTTCGGCGTGCACGGCGTCATCATCTTCGGCGGCCAGGCCGAGGAGGAACTGGACCCGAGCGTCACCCGGAGCGGTTTCCGCCAGCGTCTGTGCGAATCCCAAAAGCGCGTCCCACGACGGCGCATAGTTCGCGAACGCGGCGAGCACGTCACCGTGGGCGAGATCCGACCGGATCGCTCCGGAATCGAAATCCTCACCATCACGGTAGGCGACGAAGGTGTCGCAGAGGACCTCGAAGCGTTCCCGACAACACGACGCCAGACCCTCGGCGGCCTCCCGGCGCTCCTCAGCCTCATAGCGCTCGGCCCTGGTTGACCAGTGTTCGCCGCGACGGCCGAAGGAGAACCCGCGACACTCCAGTCCGGCGTCGACGGCCAGCTCACCCAAGGGCCGGACGGCACGCCGGAAGCTCCCCGGATCAAGCACCAGCGCGTCGATCATCATCGGGGCAAGCTCATCGCCCTCCCCCGCAGCCAGCCAGCTCTCCACCCCCGCCCGCAGCGCCGCGACCTCGCGTTGGTCTGGGGAAGGTGCCGTCCCGACCACCTCGACACCCACCGCGTCCTCCGATCGGACGAAAGCGAGGAGGTCCCCGGCCCCGGCGTCGTGGAGCCAGCCGGGCGGACCGCAGAGCACCGAGCCATCCCGGTGGGTACCTCTGTACTCCAGTTCGACGGCCAACTGCCCGCCGGTTCGGAGTTCGAGTCCATCGTCGGCGTCCCAGTCGAGCACCACCAGGTCCGGCCAACACCGGACTCGTTCAGTGGTGACTTCTTCCTCGCTCAGCCGGTGGGTGAGGACCAATCCATCGAGGAGCGCATCGGTCCGCCCCGCCACCCCACTCCCGGTCACCCAGCACTGGTCGATCGAGAACACCTCTTGGCTGACGACCGCAGTCAGCGCGTCACGCCCGATCCGGTCTAGGAGGGCCTCGAGGAGATGCCCCGCATCGAGTCGCTCGATCAGTTCGGCCAGTGCAAGCGGCGATTCTTCAAGGATCGCTGCGATCGCCCGCCGCAACCCGTCTCGATTCTCAGTCGCCATGCGCGGGGACCTTAGCGACCCGACGGCACACCCAGACGTTGTGTCCCGCGGCCATCACCATGACCTTGCAGGGCTCCTAACAGGGACTTTGCGTGTCACAGCTCGACGGTAGGAGTCCTCCATGGCCCAACATGGATCAGATCTCGACGCTGTGGTCGCTGAGTTCATCCCCGAGCTCGTCTCGATCGAGCGGTTCGGTCGCGTGGAGAGCCTGGTGCGCGACGCGGTAGCGCGCTGTGCGCCCGACACGCCGGCCCGGGCCCGGGACCTCCTCCGCTACGCGACCTATCTCGCCGGCTGGTGCGACAGCGAGTACCTGCCGCTCCGTCTCGACGTCCTCTTCCATCCAAAGACGATCGAGGAGTTCGTGGGGCAGCTGGACAAGGTGGTCCCGTCCCGCTCGGCCGCCACCGTGGCCGCGACCCTCCGCTCGATGGCCAAGGTGGTCGGGCCCGGTGGCACCGCCGAGCGCCGCCCGCACCCGGCCCGGGAGCCCAAGCCCCCCTACCCGCCCAATGAGGTCGACGAACTGTTCGACCTGGCCGAGCGGTCCCGGTCGGCCAAACGCCGCCACGACCTCGCCGCGCTGTTGGTCCTCGGCCTCGGGGCTGGCGCGAGCGGCCAGGAGGCGGCCCGGGCCGTGCCCGCCGACGTGTCCGAGCGCGACAACACCATCTCGGTGGTACTCCGGCGCCTCCAGACCGATGGGTGCTGGCGGGAGCGGAGCGTCGATGTGCTCCCCGACTACGGTGCCCGGCTCCTGTCGCTCGCCGGGTCGGCCGACACCTATCTCTTGGGTGGCGGCCAGAGTCGGCACTCCCGGGTCTATGACCTCTGCGACCACTCCCGAGCCGGCACCTGGCCGGTCCTCCTCGACGCCGCCCGGCTACGGGCCACCTACCTGTGCACGATTGCCTTGGAGCCCAACACCGCGCTCGACCTTCTGGAGCGGGCCGGCGTGGTCAGCTTCGAAGTCTTCGATGACCTCCGTCCCTACCTGCGAGCCGGGACCGGACGGCCGGCGTAATCCGGCGACCCGAGTGCATCGTGGATTCTCCGCTCACCCGCACCGACGGGCTGGCCGCAGCCCAGGCCGGGACCGCCGCCCGGGCCAACCAGGCCCGCTCGCTCGGCCGGGCCCTCCCGACCGAGCGGGACCCGGCCCTCATGCTTCGTCGGATCTCGACGACGTTGCTGCGCCGGGCCGTCGCAGTGGTCGACCGGGACCGGGATCTGGTCGGATTCGTGGGGACCCACATCCGGGCCGCGCAGCGAGGTGAAGGACGTCCGGTCGAGCTCCCGGTCCGGACCGCGCTCATCTGCTTCGTCCTGCTCGGGATCTGCGGGTCGAACTTCCATGTGCTCAATCTGCCCGAGCTGATGGCCTCGTTGAGCTGGCGGGCCCGGCGCCAGATCGGGGTCGACTACAAGGACCGGCGGGGCCGACCCAAGCAGGTCTCCTACCAGCAGCTGCTCCGCGCTTTCCACGCCATGGCGAGGGCGTTCGACCCACTCGATCCGGCGATCAGCTGGGAAGAGGCCAAGGCGCGCGCTGAGGACCTCCAGCAGTTCTCGTTCCGGCTCATCCAGGCCTCGATCACCGATCGCTTCCGTCCCGGGGACCTGGCCGTCGATGCCACGCTCAAGTGGGGGTGGGACCGTCCGGGTGGCCTGCACGCGAAGCTCCAGCGCCACGGCCGTGACGGCGACGCCGGATCGCCGCCCACCCTCACCGAGATCATCGACGACTCGGGGGTCGTCTTCGTCCGCGACCCCCTGGCCGAGCTGCGGGCCCGCAGCCCCAAGCACCCCAAAGGCGCCTCGACATGGGGACCGGGGTCGGCGTGGGTGGGACGACCCAACGCCAGAAAGAGCGTCTATGGCATCGCCCTGCACGCGGTGACCGCCACCGCCCCCACTGCCCCGCCGGTCATCGAGGCCATCGCCGTGACCCCAGCTCCCGGGCTGCCGGCCACCGCCGCGTTTCCCCTCCTCCAAGAGATCCAGATGAGTCGCGAGGACCGGGGCTGTCATCGGCCCCTCGGCCGGGTGGTGGCCGACCCCGCCTACAGCGCCAACCCGAGAGACTGGCAGCTCCCGATCCGCGACCTCGGCGGCTCTCCCGTCTTCCGGCTGCACCGGACCAACCAGGCCGGCCGACAGCTCCACCAGGGGGTGACCTTCGTCGACGGACGGCCCTATTGCCCGTGCATCCCCAACGAGTTGGCCGAGCTTCCCTTTCCGAGGTTCCCGGCCCGAAAGGCCCAATACGACGCGTTCGCTGCTGAGGTGACCAAGCGCCGCCGCTTCGAGATGAAGCCCAACACCGGGTTCCGAGAAGACGGCAGCCGCCAGTTCAAATCCCCCCACTGGGACCCCGAACACAAGGACGGCGGATGCGTCCACTGCGTGCAGGCCGATGGCACCCCGGTCATCGACAAGGTCACCGGACAGCCCAAGCCGCGCTGCTGCACCCATGCCACCAAGGTGTTCTCACGCGACGAGCTCGCCCTCTATCAAGATGACGCCTTCGGCGAGCCTGACTGGTTCACGCACTGGAACGCTCGGGACCGCGTCGAGGGCACTTTCGGGATCTTCAAGAACCTCGCCGTCGTCAACTGGGGCCACGACTACCACCACTTCGTGGGGTTGGTCCGCGAGACCCTGGTCGCGATCTTCGCGGTCGTCGCCCACAACTTCCACGTGCAACGGACCTGGCGGGCCCGGATGGCTCTGACGCCATTTCGGCCGCGCCCAACGAGAACGAAGGTGGGCGAGGAACTGCGGCCCGAGCCTCCGGCGACCAATGGCGCGACATCCAAGCGCCGGGGCCCGAAGGGCCTCGAGTTCTTAGGCACTCCCCGAGCCGGTCCATAGTCGACCGAACGACGCGCTGCATTCCCCAGCCACCGCTGGGGAATGCAGCGCGTCCGTGTTTGGACGCGAGGCGCCTGATCAACGGTTCGGAACGCCATTTCAGCGCCGGATGAGCGTCGGTCGACGACTCCCATTACCCCAGAGGCGCTGATCAGCGCGAAAAGACCCGAATCTCGACCAGATTCGGGCCTTCCGATAACGCTTCAGCCGATCTTACGAGAACGGCTG
>DAIUEV010000095.1:0-5752 GCA_036844945.1 Acidimicrobiales bacterium | reverse complement strand
GATCGGCGCCGACACGGAGATGGCCTCGGCCATGTTGCTCCTTGTGTTCAGGGGCTGCCCGTGCCGGTTCCCAGTGGTCGACCACCTCCCGGCCCGGGTGTCCCGGCCGAGGTGATCGGCCACTGGCAGCCGACACCGAGACGGTGCCCGTCTGTCATGGTTCCGCCCGGCCATCGGCCGGGCGGAAGATCTGTTCTTGCTCTGTTACCGGCGGATCCCGAGTCTGCCGATCAGCTCCCGGTACCGCTCGACGTCGTTGCGGGCGACGTAATCGAGCAGCCTGCGCCGACGGCCGATCAGCTTCATGAGCCCTCGCCGGGTGTGATGGTCCCCGGAGTGCAGCTTCAGATGGTCGGTGAGGTGGGAGATCCGGTCGGTCAACAACGCGATCTGGACCTCCGGCGAGCCCGTGTCCGTCGGGTGGAGACGGTGCTCGGTGATGATCGCCTCTTTGTCGGGCATGCAGCAAAACCTATTCAGCTGTTCGGGACGGCTCCCGCGGCTCCGAGAAGCCCGAGCGGGCGCCGGCGGCGTGCCCTGGTGCACGCACCGGGACGGACCCCGATGGCCCGTTCCAAGATCGAGATCCTAGCAGCTGGCGGCCCCGGTATCTGGGGCCGGGGCCCTCAGGCGTGCAGCTCCCGGAAGACGCGGCTGATGACGGCTTCCTCGGCGCTCTGGTACGGCAGCCCGATCACGTTCACCTCGGGCTCGATCGAGACGCTGTAGGGGCCCTCGAAGCCGGTCATCGATTCGCCGTTGGCGAAGCTCACCGACGCGCACCCCTGCCAGTGCCCGACCGCGATCCGGCTGCCGACCGACCCCCTGCACGGGTGGAGCCGGAAGGCGCTCGGGTAGCCACCGACGCTCACGCCCACCGTCTCGCCCATCCCCGTGCCCCAGGCGCACGCCCCCCCGCCGGCCCGCGGCTGGGGCGAGCCCGGGCTGATCGCCGGCACGTAGTTGAGCAGCTGCAGGACCTCGTTCGGGCTGACGAGCCCGCAGACCTGGGTGGCGGTGATCGGCGCGGCGGGGATCGACCCGGCGCCGGCCGTCGCCGGTGTGAGCACCAGCGCGGCGGTGGCGCCCGCGAGCGCCACCCACCCACCGAGAAGGACACGCAGGGTCTGCCGCACGGTCGGTCACCTCCCCCGAGACGCCACGCGCAACGTACTCGCGGCGAGCCCCCGGTTCAAGGGATCCGGGCCGGAGCTACGTCAGGATCCGGCGGGCCGCCTGGACGTCGTCGCGCATCTGCTCGACCAAGGCCCCGAGATCGTCGAAGGCGCGCTGGGGGCGGATCCAGGCCTCGAAGGAGACCCGGGCCGACTGGCCGTAGAGGTCGCCCTCGAAGTCGAGCAGATAGGCCTCGACGAGGGGCGAACCGTCCCCGGTGGCCTCGAAAGTGGGCGGCTGGCCCACCGAGATGGCGGAGGGGTGCCCGTCGCCGCCCGGCCAGCTGAACCGGCCGGCGTAGACCCCGGCGGCCGGGAGCGCGATCTGACGGGCCACTCCGACGTTGGCGGTCGGGAACCCGAGGAGCCGGGCGCCCCGCCCCGCCCCGTGTTTGACCGGGCCCCGCACCTGGTGGGGCCGCCCGAGCAGCGTCGCGGCGGCGGCGACGTCGCCTTCGGCGATGAGCCGACGGATGCGGGTCGAAGAGATCGGCGGCCCGCCGCCGCCCTGGCCGACGAGCGCGACCGGCGCCACATCGAAGCCGGCGGTGGAGCCCATCTCGCTCAGGAGGGCCACGTCGCCCTTGCGGTCGTGGCCGAAGTGGAAGTTCGACCCGACCACCACCAGCCGGGTCCCGAGCCCGCCGACGAGCACGGTCTCGACGAAGTCCTCGGCCGTCTCGTCCGAGCGGGCCTGGTCGAAGGGGATGACGAGCGTCCGGTCGACCCCGCAGTTGGCCAGCAGCTCGAGCTTCTGCTCGAGGTCGGTGAGCGTGGTCGGCGCCGACTCCGGGCGCACGACGGACGCCGGATGACGGTCGAAGGTGACGACGACGGTCTCGAGGCCCTTGCCGCTGGCGCGCTCCCGCAGCTGCGCGATCACGGCCCGGTGGCCGAGGTGGACCCCGTCGTAGGCACCGACGGTGACCGCCCCACCGGAGGGTGACGGACGACAGCTGTCGGGACCGACCACCTCCATCCGGGAGAACCTAACCCGCGGGGGTCGGTGTCCCGGGCACCGACGCGGGCCGCAGCACGACGACCGGCCGCGCCGTCCGGACGGCCGGGTCGGCCTCGTACACGGCCACCAGCTCCCCCGCCGGGTCGACGAGCGCGAAGGGACCGGGGCCAACGAACGTGTCGAGCGGGAGCGGACGGCCGTGGGCGACGTCACCCGCCTGCACGCGGTCGAGCTGCACAGCTGTGAGCCCGATCCCCTCGAGTGGCGGGCGCAGGACGGTCTCCCCCGCCGCGAGCGCCCGTTCGAGATCACCGAGCGTCCGCGCGTCGGCCTCGGTGAACCGCCCGACGCGCGTGCGTCGGAGGCGCCGCAGGTGGGCGCCACCGCCGAGCGCCGTCCCGAGGTCCGCCGCCAGTACCCGCACATAGGTCCCGGCCGAGCAGCGAACCTCGAGCGCGAAGACGCCGGGCTCGCTCCCCGCGGACACCTCCAGCCGCTCGACGAGCACGCGTCGCACGGGGGTCTCGACCTCCGTGCCCTCCCGGGCGAGCCGGTGCAGCCGACGACCCCCCACCTTCACGGCCGACACCATGGGGACCCGCTGGTCGATCTCGCCGGTGAGCCCACGGGCGGCGGAGCGCACGTCGTCGAGCGTGACGCCCGCCATGTCGAAGCGCGCCACGACCTCGCCCTCGTCGTCGAGCGTGCTCGTGGCGGTCCCGAGCACCAGCTCACCCCGGTACTCCTTGTCGGCGCCACTCACGTAGCGCAGGAGCCGGGTCGCGCGGCCGACGCCGAGCACGAGGACCCCGGTGGCCGACGGGTCGAGCGTGCCGGCGTGCCCCACCCGCCGCTCAGAGAGGATGCGCCGACACCTCGCCACGACGTCGTGGGAGGTCCAGCCGGCCTCCTTGTCGACGACGAGGAACCCGATCACAAACCGTCGGCTTCCTCCGGGGGGCGTCGGATCCGCCGCAGCGCCTCCTCGACCGCCGCGCCCGAGGAGATGGCCGGGTCGGGGACGAAGGTGAGCCGCGGGGTGCGCTTGATCCGCATCTGGCGGCCGATGCTGGCCTGCAGCCGGAGCCGGCGCTCTTCGAGAGCCTCGGCCGCCTCGTCGTTCAGGCTGGAGAGGTACACCTTCGCGGTGCGCAGGTCCGGCGCCGCCTCAACCGAGGTGACCGTGAGGAGCCGGAGGCGTTCGTCGGCGTCGGCGAGGCGCTCGAGCTCTTCGGCCAGCACCTCTCGGAGCACCTGGTTGACGCGGAGCGACCGGGCGTACCGGGCACCCCCGCGGGACGGAAACGACCCTCGTCGCTCGGGCATGGGTTCGACTCCCGGTCTCAGACCCGCGGGATCTCGCGCTCCTCGAAGGTCTCGATGACGTCGCCCTCTTTCAGGTCCTGGTAGTCGGAGAGCCCGATGCCGCACTCAAACCCGGCCTGCACCTCGCGCACGTCGTCCTTGAAGCGGCGCAGCGAGGTGATCGCACCCTTCCAGATGATGACGCCCTCCCGCAGGAACCGGACCTTGGACCCGCGCCGGATGGTGCCGTTCTGGACGTAGCACCCGGCGATCGCGCCGATCCGCGGGATACGGAAGACCTGCCGGACCTCGGCGTCGCCGGTCACGATCTCCTCGAACTTCGGGGCGAGCATGCCGAGCATGGCCGCCTCGATGTCCTCCAGGAGCTTGTAGATCACCTCGTAGGTCCGGATCTCCACGTCGGCGAACTCGGCCATCTCGCGGGCCCGGCGGTCCGGCCGCACGTTGAACCCGATGATCGTGGCGGTCGACGCCTTGGCGAGGGTGATGTCGTTCTCGGTGATCCCGCCGACGCCCCGACGCACGAAGCTCAGCTTCACGTCCTCGCGTTCGAGCTTGCGCAGGCTCTCGGTGGCGGCCTCGAGCGAGCCCTGCACGTCCGCCTTCAGCACGATGTTCAGGGTGGCGGTCTCGCCCCGCTGGATCTGCTCGAAGAGGTCCTCGAGCCGGGCGCCGGTGGCCGACGGCGCGGGCAGGTGCCCCGACAGCCGGAAGCGTTGCGCCCGGGCCTCGCCGAGCGTCCGGGCGGTGCCGAGGTCGCTGGCGGCCCGGAACTCGTCGCCGGCCTGGGGCGGCTCGGACAGGCCGAGCACCTGGACCGGCATCGACGGCAAGGCTTCTTTGACCTGGTCGCCCTCGTCGTCGATCAGGGCCTTCACCTTCCCCCAGGCCGACCCGGCCACCACCGCATCGCCCACCCGCAGGGTGCCGCGCTGCACGATGACGGTGGCCACGGGCCCCCGGCCGGTCTCGAGATTGGCCTCGAGCACGGTGCCCCGGGCCCGCCCCTCGGGACTCGCCCGGTACTCCTCGACCTCGGCAAGGAGGATGAGCTGCTCGAGGAGGTCGTCGACGCCGGTCCCCTGGAGGGCCGATACCTCGACGACGATCGTGTCGCCACCCCAGGCCTCGGGCACGAGCCCGCGGTCGGACACCTGTTGGAGGACCCGGGCGACGTCGGCGTCGGGCCGGTCGATCTTGTTGACCGCCACCACGATCGGCACGTCGGCCGCCACCGCGTGGTCGATCGCCTCGACCGTCTGGGGCATGACGCCGTCGTCGGCCGCCACGACGAGCACGACGATGTCGGTGACCTCCGCCCCCCGGGCCCGCATGGCCGTGAACGCCTCGTGGCCCGGGGTGTCGATGAAGGTCAGCAGGTGCCCGTTCCAGTCGACCTGGTAGGCGCCGATGTGCTGGGTGATGCCCCCGGCCTCGCCGGCGACCACATCGGTCTGGCGGATCTTGTCGAGGAGCAGCGTCTTGCCGTGGTCGACGTGGCCCATGACCGTGATCACCGGCGGACGCGGGCGCAGCTCCTCTTCCTCCTCCTCGTCCTCCTCCTCGAAGTAGCGGGCGAGCAGCTCGGCCTCGGCTTCCTCGCCCGGGTCGACCAGCCGCACGTCGGCACCGAGCTCGGCGGCGAACAGCTCGATCATGTCGTCGGACAGGGACTGGGTCGCGGTGACCATCTCGCCCTGGAGGAGGAGGAAACGAATCACGTCGCCGGCGGAGCGATTGAGCTTCGGGCCGAGGTCGCGGGCGGTGGAGCCGCGCTCCACGATGATCTCGCCCTCGGGGACCGGTGCGTTCGACGGGATGTACGCCGTGAGCTGGGTCGGCTCGAGCTCTTCGAGGTTGCGGCGCCGACGCCGGGCTCGCCGCTGAGGGGCGCGGCCGCCGCGCCCGAACCCGCCGCCGCGGCCACCCGGGGCACCCGAGCCCACCGGGCCACCCGGACCCGAGCGGCCCGCGAACCCGCCGGCCGGACGGCCGGAGAAGCCGCCCCCCGGTCGGCCGACCCCGCCACCGGCGGGACGACCCCCGGTGCGCGGGGCGTAGCCCCCGCCCGGACGACTCTGGCCCGGCGGGGCTGACGAGCGCCGACCGCCCATGCCGGGCGGCGGGGGGATCGGTCGACCCGACGGAGAGGTCGGCGGCCGCACCGGCGGCGGGGGGATCGGTCGGCCCGACTGCGACAGCGGCGGGCGGGCGGGACGGGCCCGTTGCTCGGGCCGGACACCCGGGTCGGCGGTGGCCGGCGGAGCGGGCGGTGCAGCCGGCGGTGCGG
>DAIUEV010000094.1:0-6093 GCA_036844945.1 Acidimicrobiales bacterium | reverse complement strand
GTAGGCGTGGCCGACGTGGGGCGCGTCGTTCACGTAGTAGATCGGCGTGGTGAGGAAGAAGCGGCCCACCGCGCCACGTTACCGGCGACCCGCGCCGGGTTCGGAGGCCGCTCAGCCTCCGGCGTCGCGCGCCGCGATCGCCGCCTCATAGGCCCGCCGATGCGGCACCCCGAGTGCCGCGGCCACCGCTTCGGCGGCCCCTCGCGGCGAGTCGCCGCGACCGAGCCGGTCCCGGACGGCCGCGTCGATCGCGGCGTCGTCGGGCCCCGAGGGCCGCTCGGACCCCGCCAGCACCACCACGACCTCCCCCCGCACCTCGCGCTCGGCGAACTCGGCCACCGCGGCCGGGAGGCTGCCGCGCCACACCTCCTCGTGGAGCTTGGTGAGCTCCCGGCAGACGGTGACGGCCCGGTCCCCACAGGATTCGGCGAGATCGGCGAGCAACGAGGAGAGCCGGCCCGGGGCCTCGAGCACCACCGCGGTGCGCTCCTCGCCGGCCAGCTCCCGGAGGCGTCGCCGCCGCTCCGGCCCCTTCCGGGGGAGGAATCCCTCGACGCAGAAGCGGTCGGTGGCGAGGCCGCTCACCGTCAGCGCCATGAGCACCGACGAGGGCCCCGGGACCTCGGTCACCACATGCCCGGCGGACGCGGCGGCCGCCACCAGCCGCCGGCCCGGGTCCGAGACCGCGGGGGTGCCGGCGTCGCTCACGAGCGCAACCGTGCGGCCCTCCTCGAGCCAGCCCAGGACCTCGGGGATCCGAGCGGCCTCGTTGTGCCCGTGGAGGGACACGAGGCGCCTCGGATTGGTCGGGAGGCCGGTCGCTCCGAGCAGCGCCCGGGTGCGTCGTGTGTCCTCGCAGCACACCACGTCGGCCGAGGCGAGTGCGTCGCGGGCCCGGGGCGAGAGGTCCCCGAGATTGCCGATCGGGGTCGCGACGAGGATGAGCGAGCCGGTCCGGGCCGCGCTCACAGTGTCGGTCGGAACTCGAGCTGGTCGCCAAGACCGAGCCCCCAGCGTTCGAAACTCCCGGCCCGGGCCTCGAGCGCCTGGGCGGCCCGCATTCGGGGCAAGGTGACCCGCCACCGGCGCAGACGGACCATCGCGATGACGCGGTCCTCGCGGTCCAAGAAGGCGACGTCGATCGGGAACCGGACGCCGAAGGAGTGGATCGAACGGGTGCGGGGCAAGAGCATCGCCCCGTCGTAGCTGCCCCGCCAGATGAGCCCCCGGGCCCGTTCGAGGAACGAGTCGGCCCGCTCGGCCGCCGCCAACACCTCGCCCTCCCGAAGCACCCAGCCGGCCTGCATGCGCTGCCTTTAGACGTTGAACCGGATCTCGAGGACGTCGCCGTCCTTCACCGGGTAGTCCTTGCCCTCGACCCGGAGCTTGCCCGCCGCCTTGGCGGCGTTCCAGCCACCGAGCTCGAGCAGCTCGTCCCAGTGGATGACCTCGGCCCGGATGAACCCGCGCTGCAGGTCGGAGTGGATCACCCCCGCGCACTCCGGCGCGAGGGCCCCGGCCCGGAAGATCCACGCCCGAGACTCCTTGTCACCGGTGGTGAGGAACGTCCGCAGACCGAGCAGGTCGAAGGCCGCCCGGGCCACCCGCGGCACCACCCCCTGACCGAGGCCGAGCCCCTCGAGCAGCTCGGCCCGCTCCGAGGCGTCGAGCCTTGCGGCCTCGGCTTCCAGCTGCACGCACACCGCGATCGCCTCGCCGGCCTCGCCGAGGTGTGCGGCCACCGGCGCCACCCGGTCGTCGGCGTCGTCGAGCTGGTCGTCGCCGACGTTCACCACGGCGAGCACCGGCTTGTTGGTGAGGAGGAACGAGTTGTGCAGCCGGGCACGGACCGCGGGATCGATCGACGACCGGAACAACGGCACCCCGGCCTGGAGCACGTCCATCGCCGCGTCGATCGCGTCCGCCTCGGCGGCCAGGTCGGTGTCGCCCTTCAGGCGGGCCTGCTTGCGACGCTTCTCGGACTGGGACTCGAGCGATGCCACGTCGGCCAGGACGAGCTCGAGCTCCAGGGTCTCGAGGGAGTCGAGCGGATCGTCGGGGCCGGACACGGCGTCGTCCACGAAGGAGCGCAGCACGAGCACGAGCGCGTCGACCTCGCGGATGCCGGCGAGGAAGCGGTTGCCCATCCCCTCGCCGGCGGCCGATCCGGCGACGAGACCGGCGATGTCGACGAACTCGACCCCGGCCCGGACCACCTTGGCGCTGTGGCTCAACTCGGCCAGTGCCTCGAGCCGCGCATCTGGCAACGGGGCCACTCCGACCGAGGTCTCGACGGTCGAGAACGGGTGCGCCGCGACCGGCACATGCCCCCCGGTCAGGGCGTTGAACAACGAGGACTTCCCCGCATTGGCCAGCCCGACGAGCCCCAGGCGTTGCACGGACCGACGCTACAGGGCTTCGATCTCCACTCCTCCGCCGCGCCCGGTCGGACGATCCCGGCCGCCGTCGGGGCGGGGGCCCGGCTGGCACTAGCCTGGTGCGCTCATGTCGAAGCGCACCGTCAAGCGCAAGCTGCGCAAGAAGAACAAGGCGAACCACGGCAAGCGGCCCAACGCGGGTCGGGGCTGAACTCCGGTCCGGACTTTTCCGGCCGTCGGCGTTTGCGCGCCGACCGCAACCCGCGCATGACCGGTGTCACCGTCGGCCCGCGCCGGTCGCCACTAGCGTCGTCCGCAGGTTGGTGACCGCGCCGAGAGCTAGCGGGCCTCCACCGTCCAGGCGACCCCTCGGCGACCGAGCACGCCCATGAGCTCGGTCGGGACGTCGGAGATGATCCCGTCGACGCCGAGGTCGAGGAGCCGCTCCATGGACTCGGTGTCGTTCACGGTCCAGACGTGCACCGCGGCACCGAGCTCGTGGGCGGCGTCGACGAACCGCCGGTCGACGAGCACGATGTCGCCAAAGGTCTCGGGCACCTGGAACGCGACCGCCGACATGGCGGGTGGCTCCTCGTCGTGCCGCACCGCCTGGTAGAAGGCCGCGGTGGTGGCCGTGCCCGCCGAGGTCGGCACGTCCGGCGCCAGCGCGCTGAACGCGCGGGTCACGTTGTCGTCGAACGAGGTGACGATCACGTCCTCGGTCCGGCCGAACCGGGCCAGCAGGTCGGCGATCCCCTGCTCGTACGGGGCGACGGCCGGGGCCGATTGCTTGATGTCGAGGTTCAAGATGACATCGGGGAAGGCCTCGAGCACCTCGGCCAGCGACGCGATCGTGAACTCGGGATCGTGGGCGGCCTTCCCCCGGTAGGGGTAGTCCCCGGGCGGCCGGTCGGCGGTGACGTCGGCCCCGGGGATGAACCAGTAGGCCGAGTCGAGCGTCTTCACCTCGGCGAGGGTCAGATCGGCGATCGCACCGGTGCCGTTGGTAGTCCGGTCGACCGTCGGGTCGTGGCAGACGACGACGTGGCCGTCCTTCGTGCCGTGGGCGTCGAGCTCCAGCGCGTGCGCGCCGGCCGCGACCGCGCTCCGCATCGCGAAGAGCGTGGAGGACGGCCACTCCCACGCGCCGCCCTGGTGGGCGTACGCGAGCACGCGGCGGTCGAGCCAGGGGTTCCGCGACGACACCTCACGATCGTAACGACCCGGGATGGGGCGCAGCGGGGCCGGATAGCCTCGACCTCTTGTGATCGATCACCTGCTCATGGACGTCATCGACGCCCTGCACCGGTCCTTCGACGCGGCCCTCCTGCAGCGCCAGGCGGTCGAGGAGCGGTTCCAGGTCGACGTCTTCCTGGGTGACATCTCCTTCGAGACCTCCTACAGCCTCCCGGGCGAGGAGCAGCCTCCGCGCGTGCGCGCGGACCTGTCGATCGACTGGCCGACGTGGAGCCAGACCGCCTACCGGAGTTGGTCCATCGGCGAGACCCCGAGCGAACTCCCCGAGGTGATCCTCGAGGTCACCTTCCGGATCCAGCGGCTCTCCGCGGCTCCGAGCCTCGAAGTCGTCGTCACCTCGCTGCCGCCGGAGAGCCCCCACCTCGGGGCCGACGCGCTGGTGCGGACCTCGGTCAGCATCGAGCAGGTCTTCGAGGAACCCGACGAGGGAGCCTCGGCCGTCCGTTGGGCGGTGGAGGCGTCCTACGAAGGGTCGCTCCGGTTCGAGGAGCCCCATCTCGAGGACTCCGCGACCATCGCCTCGGTCGTCGACGCCCTGACCCGCTGGGTCGCGTCCGTGCTCGTCCGGCTGGCCGACCTGCCGCTCGCCTTCCTGCCGGCGGATCCGAAGGAAGCGGGCTGAGTCACCCGCCCGGGACGCCGGCCTCGGGCTGCGCCGCCTCGCGCTGCAGCCGGTGCACCACCTGGCGTTCGACCAGGAAGGCGACCAACGGGACGAAGCCCGCCGCCACCATCGCGGCCAGCTGGAGCAGACCGAAGCGGGCCCGGCGGGCGAGGTCGGCCGCCGCGAGCAGGTACACGATGTAGAGGGCGCCATGGATCGGGCCCACCACCCGCACCACCCCGGGCGTGTTCGCGGCGTACTGCAGGGGGATGCCCACGAAGACCAGGATGATCAGCCCGACGCCGACCGCGTACGCCATGATCCGGTAGCGCAGCAGGGCGCCGCTCACCGGCCGCCGCCCGGACCGGTCACTGCGGGGTCCGCCAGGTCTTCGGCCGCCCGTCGGCGGCCAGTTGGGCCAGCCGGTCGTTGTAGGCGGCGAGCTCGGCGTCCTCCTCCTCGGGGCGCCGCTCGGGCGGCACGGGGAGCATCCCGGCCCGGGCCCGGGCCGACGCCAGCCGCCGCTGTGCCCGGGCCCCGACCGTCTCGGGGTCGGTGTGGATCAGCGACCACCACATCCAGATCCCGACCAGGGCGAAGACGGGCCATTCGACCGAGTAGAGGTAGCTGAGCCCGTTGCCTCCGAGGGCGCGGGTCACCTGCCACCACCCGGCCATGAGGCATCCCGGCACCCAGAGCACGACGGCCGCGTGCAGGGTGAGCGCACGCCGTGACAACCACCGCTCGCGCACGCAACGATCCTACCGAGGGCCCGGAGGGCGACCGCCTCAGGCGAGGCCGGCGTTCGCCACCAGCTCGCGCAAGCTCCGCTCGGGCCGGGCACCGAGGTGGCTGATCACCTCGCTCGCGCAGAGTCCCCCGAGCCGGGCGCAGTGCTCGGGTTCCGAGCCGTGGGTGAGCCCGTAGAGGAACCCGGCCGCGTAGAGGTCGCCGGCTCCGGTGGTATCGAGGACCCGCTCGACGGGTGCCGCCTCCACCGCCACCGGACCGTGCGGGGTCGTCACCACGGAGCCCTTCGCCCCCCTCGTCGCCGCGACCAAGAGGCCCGTCTCGAGGGCGGCCTCGACCGCCGAATCGAACGACTTCGTCCCGAAGAGGGCGACCAGCTCCTCCTCGTTGCCGAAGAGGACGTCGAGGTGCTCGTGGAGCAGTTCGAGGAACTCCCGCTGGTGCCGCCCGACGCAGAACGGGTCGGACAGGGAGAGCGCGACCGACGCCCCGGCCTCGTGGGCGGCGGCGATGGCCCGGCGCATCGCCTCGATCGCCGGCGGGAGGTCCCACAGGTAGCCCTCGAGGTAGAGCACCTTCGCCCGGACGACGAGGTCGAGCGGCACGTCCGCCGGGACCATCAAGGTGGCGGCACCGAGGTAGGTGGCCATGGTCCGATCGGCGTCGTCGGTCACGAGCACCAGGCAGCGGCCGGTCCCGATCCCGTCGACCTCGGCTTGGTCGCCGATCGGCTCGAAGGTCACCCCGGCGGCCCGGATCTCGCGGGTGAACACCTCGCCCAGGCGGTCGTCCAGGACCTTGCCGACGAACCCGGCCGCCCCGCCGAGCGAGGCCACCCCGGCCATGGTGTTGGCTGCCGAGCCGCCCGACATCTCGATCGCGCCGCCGACCCCGGCGTGGATCGACTCGGCCCGCGCCCGGTCCACGAGCGACATCGAACCCTTGACCAGCTCGAGGGTCCGGAGGTCGGCTTCGGTCGCCGGCACCACCACATCGACCAAGGCGGAGCCGATGCCGACCACGTCGAGCTGCTCGGGCACGGGGGCGGCGCGCCCGTGCGGCGGGGTTTGCCGGGGCGGCTCTGACACCGAACCAGGGTAACCA
>DAIUEV010000093.1:0-6366 GCA_036844945.1 Acidimicrobiales bacterium | reverse complement strand
GAGATGTTCGACGCCGTGTTCGCGCGGGCCCGCGCGCTCGGCGCCTGAGGTCTAGGAGGAGCTGACCGGGATCCGCCCCGGCATCGGCACCGCCGTCGCCGGCCAGCGCTTCCGGCTCACGGTGCTGAGCCGGCGCAGGAGGGCGAGGGCGCCCGGGTCCTCCTCGATCGAGCGGAGCTCGACCGCGCCGTCCTTCACCATCGCGTCGAAGACCTCGCGGCCCCGCTCGGTGCGGATGATGGTGAGGGTCCAGTCGTTGAAGGCCCCGATGCCCCCCGTCGAGATGTCGGCGTGCTCGGCCGCGAAGTCGGGGCACGCCTTGCAGCCCTCGCGGGTCCACCCGTGCGCCTCCTTCAGCGGGACCTCGTGGTAGGTGCCGTCGCGCATCCAGATCTGGAAGACGCCCTTGATGTTCATCTTCTTGATCTCGGCGCGGGCCAGCCCGTAGCGGGCCTCGAAGAGCTCCGGGAAGATCGCGTCGTCGAAGGTCTTGGAGCACAGCAGCCCGATCGAGAGGCTGAAGCGTCGGGCCACCTTGCCGGCCTTGCGGGCCGACATGATCGCGGTCGCCGAGGTCTGGCAGCCCATGCCGACGAGGGCGAGGCGCTCGGCCCCTGCACCGGTCGCCTCGGCGTAGGCCATGGTGTTGGCGCAGTAGGTGTAGCGGGAGCCCGCGGTGGCCAGGATCTCCTCGCGGGTGCGCGCGACCGCCGGGATCGCCTTCCAGGTGGTCCCGTCGCCCTCGAGGTCCGAGACAAGCGCGGCGTCGATCTCGTCGTGCTCGAGCGCCCAGAGGAGCAGCGCGGAGACGAAGCCGCCGTCCTGGCCGACCTCGAGCACGCCGGGGTCGGTGGCCCGGGCGAGCACGATGTCCGAGCTGATGCCTTCGACCTCGTCCTCGGTGCGCTGCCGACCGAAGAGATAGTTGTCGGTCTCGGGCTCCCAGTCTCTGAAACGAGGGCATGCCCGCGTGCACAGCGTGCAGCCCTTCACCCCGTGGGTGCAGTCGTCCGTCCCGCCGTCTGCCGCGACGTGAAACGGCTTGTATCGTCCGCCCTCGTCGTCGTACTCCAAGACGTCGTAGGGGCATACGACGATGCAGGCCGCACAGCCGGTGCAGAGGCCCGAGGTGACGACCTCTTGGTACAGGTGGGCCCAGTGGAGCTTCTCCGGAGGCACGGGGACACCATAGTCACTTGGACCTGAAGTGAGCCCCCGACCAAGACTCAGCCGAGACGATTCGGATCACCTCTCGACCCGTAGCTGGACCAGGCGACGGAGGGTCGGCGGGGGCTGCTACGGATCACGGTGCCGCCGCATTACGACGTCGGCCGTCGGCCACGGTGGACCCTCGCGTAGAGCGCGAAGAAGTTCGCGTGCTGCTCGCCGCCCGTCCGGGAGTTGGTCGCTTGCATCCCAGCGCCACGCCGCGACCATGGCAAGAACGAGGTTCCGGCACTCGTGAAGCAGTTCTTGGTCAGCGTCCGGATAGCACTCGCTGACCTCTTCGGGTACATGGGCGAGGTCGAATTCAATCGGTCCACGACAACACGTCTCGAGGTCTATGAACAACAGCCCGCTCCTGGTGCTGAGCACGTTGCCCGGGTGTGGCTCGCCGTGAAGCAGCTGCTCTTTGGTCGCGCCGCGGCGGCCGATCGCTCGTCCCAGGCTCTCCAATGTGTTGCCGAGAAGCGTCCGGTCCACCTCGGCAAGCTCCGGAGTGCGATCGCGGCTCGTCACAAGTTGTTGCGCCGCCGCGACTCGATCCGTGAAGTGCGGGGTCGTGACGATGAGCTGTCGCATGCCGGCGTGCAGCCGCTGGAGCACGTTGGCATAGTCGGCTGGCAAGAACTCTCGCGTTGACACCGGTTCGTAGTAGGTCCACAGGGTGATCGCGAAGCTGTCCCACTCGTAGACGCGCGGCTCCACTCGGGGGTCGAGAGCAGCTACCGGGCAATCGGCCTCAGAGAGCCGGTTGGCAAGCTCGATTTCGAATTGTGCGACCTGATGACCTCGAGGCGCGACTCGGGCCAGGACGTCACAAGGCAGAAGGTGCAATGTGAGCTTGTTCGAGTTGTGAAGAACGATTACGTCTTCGACCGTCAGATCAAGCGCTGAAACGATCAACTTGGCCGCATCGACCGCACGCTGAAACTCTGATGCCTGCATCGTCGCCTTCCGGGGTTCGTCCTATGGGCCCTCGGGACCAGTCGGGCAATGTGCTTTCCAACAAGCGCAGCCCGGTGATCGTCGAACTGATTCGCGCCGACTTCCAAGGCATCCCGTCGAAGGTGAGGGCATCGCTGACTGCGCAACCGCCGGAAGTAGTGCCCATTCGGGCGCCACCGCTGGAACGTTAAGTGCGAGCAGCGTAGAGGTCGCGCAAGGTGCAGATCTGAGATCCATGATGGCTGATCTCATTGAGCGTTCCCGCGACAAAGAACACTACCGAGTGCTCCGGACCGGGCGGTCCGAGGGCACACAGGCCACCCGTTGGGGGTGCGGTTGCGTAGGTGTATCGAGGCGTCCTGGTCTCGAGCTGAGCGTCGTCAGTTCCCTCGAGAGCGGACCGCAGCGCCACCCAGCCTTGACGGAGTGTCTCGGTCGCGTCCGTCGCTCTGGTGAAGATCGGATGGTGGGTCAGGTAGGGCGACGTCCAGCCGCTGGCCATCGAGTGACCACCGCCCAGGAAGTCGATTTCGGTCAGCCGTCCCGGCATCGACGCCACGTGCCAAAGCAGCCATCCGATGGTCGTCATGGGTTCGTTGTCCGAGGCCGAGACGTCCACGTCGAAGTCGATGACCCACTCGTCGCTTCCGAAGGGATGTCGGGTCCGGCAGTCGGCCCGCCGCCGGACGCTCCATGCGCCGGGAACCGGTTCCCAGAAGAGTTCCTCGTCGGAGAGGGACTCCCAGACCCGCCCCAGCGTGAATTGCTCGATCCTGTACATGACCTCGAGGAGCGTGTCGGCTCGCTTACCCGTCATCGAGGAAATCGTACGGGATCCCGGTTGCGCGCGATTGAGGTCGGTCTCCGTCTTCTTCTCCTTTCGGTTTCTATCCCGCACTACTCCTGGACTCCGTTGCCGAAAGACACCTCCAGGTGTCCCTTGACCGGGTGCGATTAGCTAGGTCGGCATCAGCCCCACGTGGCGACCGCCGCGTTGGCGCGGCACGTGGCGGACCCGGGGCGCTCAAATCGAACTGGATTACCATCGGCGCCATATCCGGCAGTCGGCGGCAAGGACCGCCCGGCTGGAGTAGGGGGTGCGTGATGGGCCGCACGGCGATCATCTCAGTGGACGGGCACGTGAAGGCGTCACGCGCCGGGTACCGCGACTACATCCAGAAGAAGTACCTCGATGAATACGACGAGCGACTCAAGGCCGTCGAGGCATCGGGCCTGCCGGACGCGGGAAACATGAACCCCGCCATCGGCATCGACGTGCAGTGGGACTCGAAGCTGAGAATGGAGAATCTGGAATCGATCGGGGTCGTCGCCGAGGTGCTCTTCCCCAACGGCGTGCCGTTCCAGGAGAATCCGTTCGATGACTTCGCCCGTGGCAGTGACCGCGAGCTCACCGAGGAGGGTCGCCAGGCCTACAACCGTTGGCTAGTCGACTTCTGTGCCGAGATGCCCGAGCGCCGCAAGGGTCAGATGACGATGGACTTTACCGACATCGACCAAGCGGTGGCGGACGTCCGCTGGGCCAAAGAGCACGGCCTCGGGGGGATCAGCCTTCCCGGCCTCAACCCAGGCGACACGTTCTTCTTCGATCCGGCGCTTGACCCCATCTGGGCGACGATTCAAGAGGTCGGCCTGCCGATCACCCAGCACGGCGGAGCCGGTATCCCCGCGTACAAGCCGCCGGGGTTCGCCCTCATCATGATGCTGGTCGCTGAGCAGGGGTTCTTCTCGAACCGGTCCATGTGGATGCTCATCGCCGGTGGAGTGTTCGATCGATTCCCCGGCCTGCGGGTGTCCTACATCGAGACCCAGGTGCACATCATGAAGGCCATCATCGAACAGCTCGACGTCACCCTCGACCCCACCAACGACTGGATGGGCTTTGCCAAGATGATGGGACGCGAGCGTGTCTTCGAACGCCAGCCGAGCGAGTACTTCGGCAGGAACATTTTCGTAGGCGTGTCACCCTTCTCCCCGAGGCAGCTTCCGATCAACGATCTGATCGGGAAGGACGAGGACGGGAACCCGCTCCCGGGGTTCCACATCGGCGCCGACGCGGCAATGTTCGGCGTCGACTACCCGCACTTCGAGTCGAGCTTCAACCGCAACATGGGCGAGGTGGCGACGCTTCTCACCACCCCGGGCGTGAGCGAGGAGGACGCCCGAAAGATCATGATGACGACAGCGGCCAGAGCGCTGGATTTCGACCTCGACGCACTTCGTCCGCACATCGACCGAGTGGGGTTCGAGCCCTCCGACATCGTGGCCAGGGCCGACGAACTGACCAGCGATCTCCCCGACTGGGACACGCCGTTCAAGAACGAGGGCAACGTCCTCACCAACCTCGTGAGGAGGGAGTCGTAGTAAGTCGCCGGCCAGGGGCTTCCCGCCGTAACCGGACTCCGAGTGCCCCGAGGGGGTCCTCAGCCGCTCGCCGACTGCGCCGCGCGTAGGACACCCTCGACGATGCTCTGGTAGCCGGTGCAGCGACAGATGTTGCCCGAGAGGGCGTCGCGGATCTCCTCCTCACTGGGGTGCGGGTTCTCCTGCAACAGCGCGGTCGTCATCATGACGAAACCGGGGGTGCAGAAACCGCACTGAAACCCGTGGCTCTCTCGGAAGGCCTGCTGGACCGGATGCAGCTGGTCTCCATCGGCGAGGCCCTCGACGGTGGTGACCTGGTGGCCGCGGGCCTGGACCGCCAGCATGAGGCAAGAGCGGACGGCCACCTCGTCGACCAGGACCGTGCAGGCCCCGCACACCCCGTGCTCACAGCCGAGGTGCGTGCCCGTCAGTCCGAGCCGCTCCCGCAAGAAGTCGGCCAAGGTTGTCCTGACGTCCGCCTCGGCGCTCCGGTGCTGTCCGTTCACATCGAACTCGATGGTCTCGCTCATGATGCCTTTCCTGCTCGTGAGACCGCGACCTCCAGTGACCGCCGAATGGTCACTCGAGCCAGTTGACGCCTGTACTCACCCGAGCCGTGGATGTCCGAGGACGGCCGCAGGTCCCGGACCGCCTCTTCGGCTGCCGCGACCAAGGCCTCGGTAGACGGCTCCGCTCCCACCAGTGCCGCCTCTGCGGCGCTCGGCTGGAGCGGCCGGTCGGCCACACCGATCAGGCACAGTCGCGCCTCGCCGACCTTGCCGGCTCCGTCGAGCGCGATCATGGCGGCCACCCCGACAAGGGCAAAGTCGCCACGGCGGCGAGCGACTTCCTCGAAGGCCCATCCGGCGCCGGCCGGGCCCTTCGGCACCCGCACCTCGGTCAGCAGCTCCTCGTCGCCGAGCGCCGTCGTGAAGTGCCCTTGAAAGAAGTCCTCCGCCGAGACCACCCGCTCGTTGGTGCTGGTCCTCACGACCATCTCGGCACGGGTGATCCTCGCCACGGCTGGCAGCTCCGCCAACGCGTCCGCGTGGGCGATGCTCCCGCCGACCGTGCCGCGGTTGCGGATCGAGATGTGGCCGATGTGGGGCAGCGCCTCGGCCATGACCGGTAGGTGTTGGGACACCACCGCCGATTCCTCGGCCGCACGCTCCCGGGTCAATGCCCCGAAGGTCACGACGCCGTCGCGCTCGGCGATCCCGGCCAGACCCTCGACGTTGTTGATGTCGACGAGATGCGCCGGCCGGGCGAGGCGCATCGCCAACAACGGGACGAGGCTCTGGCCCCCAGCCAGCACCTTGGCCTCGTCGCCATGCTCGGCCAGCAGACCGAGGACCTCCTCCACGCTGCGAGGGGCGTGGTATTCGAATCGGGGCGTCTTCATCGAGCGGGCACCTTCCCGATCAGCTCGAGCACCTTCGACGGCGGCAGGTGCTGCTCGCGCACCTTGGCCCCGAGGGGTGCGATCGCGTCCTCGATCGCGTTGGTGATGCAGGCCGGCGCGACGATCATCCCGCCTTCGCCCACCCCCCGGAAGTTCACGTCGGGGTCCGTCTTGACGGTCTCGACGTGGTGGATCTCGAAGTTCGGCACCACCGTCGTCGTGGGCATCAGATAGTCCATGAACGTCGCGGCGAGGAACTGCCCGTCCTCGCCGTAGGCGGAGTGCTCGAGCAGCACGGCACCGATGCCCTGGGTGACACCACCCCGGACCTGTCCTTCGACGATGGCCGGGTTGACAGGGACGCCGCAGTCCTCGACCACCACGTATCGGTCGATGTGGACGAGACCCGTTTC
>DAIUEV010000092.1:0-6402 GCA_036844945.1 Acidimicrobiales bacterium | reverse complement strand
GCGATACGTATCGGGGGGTTAAGACACCCCTCGGTTGAACAACCGGAGCTGTCGAATCCGCGAGGCCACCACCCCCGCCCTTGTCGCGTTCTTCTCACACCGCCTTGGCTCCACTCGCTCGCCGACTCGACGGTCCAGGGGGCCACCCGACCTCGGCCCCAAGAGTCGGGTGCGATCATTGGCTCGGTCCAGTTCGGTCGGCCTCCTCTAGCCACAGCGCCAGCTTCGGGCATAGCTCGACCGCGTCGTGGGCATCAGCTTCTCGGTGCCCCGAGATGACGCCCTGTTCGATGATCGGGAAGCCCCAGTCATCAAGGCGAATCAGTTCAGGGGCAACTTCGGCACAGAACCCCCGGCCATCGCAGGCAACTCGGTCGACGCGTAAGCGCACGCCACTCACAAGGTCGCACCGTGGACAGTCGGCAGGATCGGCTGCTGATCGGCGCCCGTACACCAACCTCGCTGATGTTCGACGAGCTCGCGAGCGAATACCTTCAGCGCGCTCTTGACGAGCCGAGCGACTCCGTCAGGATGGCTGCACGCTCCACGCCCTTCGATCTCCACAAGCCAGCGCTTGAGATCTTCCATCCGAGTGACGTGCCCGCTCGCGAGGTTCTCCAGTTGCTCGGCGATGGCCGGTAAGCCGAACACGCAGGGGCCGCACTGTCCAGCAGACTCGGACGCCAGAAATCGAGTGAGGTGAGCGGTCTCGGCCACGCCGCACGAACCGGTCGGGAGGGCGAACACGAGCCCAGCCCCGAGGCCGATCCCCAACCCCCGGGCGCTGAACGGAAGAGGCAAACTGGGCTCTCCTGGCAACCATTGTCCGAAGTAGCCACCTACGAGTAGAGCCTGCGGCGGGCTGGTCAACTCACCGGCCTCGGCAAGGATGTCGGCTACCGGCTTCCCGATCTCGATCTCGAATACGCCCGGTCGTTCCACCGCACCAAGGACGGTTATGAGCATCGTCCCCGGTTCCTCGGAGGTGCCCTGGGTCCGGAACCAGGTGGCACCGTGTCGGGCAATCAACGCCAGGTTGGCTAAAGTCTCGACGTTTTGCACGAGGGTCGGCCGACCGCCGAACCCGCACTCGGCCAACCTGGTCCGCTTAGCCAAGGGCAGGGGTCTTCGCTTGGCGACCCAGTTGACCACCGCGCTGGCTTCGCCGGCGACGAACCTGTCGGCGCCTGTCACCACCCGAAGCCGGGTCTTGTCGAGGCGGGCCTGCCGCCGCTCGTCGACGGCCCGATCGACCGCACCCCGAACGTCTCGATGCACGACCACGATGGCTTCGTTCGCATCGACCAGCTTGGCCGCCAGCGCTGCCCCGTCGAGCGCCAGATGCGGAGCACGCGCCAGCAGGGCCCGGTCCTTCTGACTTGCTGGCTCACCCTCGGTGCCATTGGCGATGACGACAGCAAGGCCCGGTTGGGAAATGACCGCCCGCAGCTTCCTCACCGTCGGGAAGGCTGCTCCGCCCCGGCCGAACAGCCCTGAGCGCTCGATCTCGCCCATCAGCGATTCTCGCCATTGGTTCGACTCAAGGTCCGAAGGGAGGTCTCCGTGACGGGCCAGATGGTCGCCTAGTCCGGGACCGGTCCCAGGGTCATCAGGTAGGAGCCGAGCCACTGCGCCGCCGCCGTTGTCTCGACCACCCCTTGAGCGTGGAGGGAGCCGATGTGCTGTCGTCGGTGTCACCCGGCTCTCCTTATGCCATTCGGGATCCTCGAGGGTCCGGATCCGATGCGCAGCGTCGACGCGGACGCAACAGCACCGCGGATCGCAGCGGTGACCCGGATGCTGACAACAAGGAGAACCGCACCAACCGAGCCCCAGATCAGCGCAGCCACCCACCAGATCCCCAGGTCGCCACCGGCACTCAGGGAGTGGGCAAGCGCGAGAGGCCAGGCCAGGTAGGCCAGCCAGTGCACGGCGCGCCACACCCGATGGCCGAGACGTCGACGCATGAGGCTCGTGACTACAACCGCCGCGCCAAGGTCGATCGTTAAGGCACCCAGCCCGAGAGCCACCGCCCGGTAGTGGGAGGCGAAGGGCAAGATTGTCGCCCACCATCCGATCGACACGAACGGGTCCAGGATCGCGGTCAGGACGTGGAGGGCGAGGAGGGCCACCGCGAAGAGCGCGAGAGTCCGATGTAGCTCTGCCGAGACGAACCGAGGCCAGCTTCGTGGGGCGGACCCCATTTGGGTAGCCACCCCGAGCACGACCACCGCGCTGAAGAGGACCAGCAGGACGAGCCCGCTGGCCCGAGATGTCAGCCAGAGCCAGGGAACCGTGGTGGCGGCTGCGGTCGTCGCACTCACGGTGTCCCCCTGAGGGCCGTGGTTCGAGGACCGAGGTGGTCGATCGGCTGGACCTGGAGCGCTCCCTGCTCCTCCTCCGGCCATCGCCCGAGGAGATACACAGAGCCGTCGTGGCCTACGAGGCGTGCCGGCAATCCGAACCTCGAGAGCCAATCCAGCGCTCCGCCGTCCACCATGAGCGCCGTGGAAGCGGCATTGGCCTCGGTGCAGCTTGAAGCAGCCACGGTGGCCGTGCGCCAGGGCCCGGCCGATGGCAGACCCGTCCGAGGGTCGACGATGTGATGGTGTTCCTGCTGTCCACGTCGCCAGCGCCGACAGGCAATCGACGAGGTCGCTACCGCGCCCCTGTCGAGCCGCACCACCTGGGTCGCTGACCCCGGGTGAGAGTCCGGATCCTCGACCACGAGGATCGGCCATCCATGCACCGGGGCCTGGCCGGCCAGCGCGATGTCGCCTCCGAGGCTGACCAGGACACCACCGCAGTTCCCCAGTTGGCCGATCGCCGCCATTGCGGCACGGTCCGCGCCGAGCGCCTTTGCCGTCGCTCCTAGGTCCAACACGACACCGCGGGGGCGACGGCATAGGCGCCCTTCGAGCCGCACCGAGGACCAGCCGGGTGCCGGTGGCACTGGCAGGATCTGGTCACAGCCGTCGGGTTTGATCGTGGCGAAGTCTCGGTCGTAGCCGAGGGACACGAGGGACCCACCCACTGTCGGGTCGACCAGACCCTCAGTCCACCGGGCGGCGGCCAAGGCCACCGCAATGGCCTCTGCCAGGCCTGCACTCAAGAGGAAGTGCTCAGCCTGGGAGCGGTTGAGGATCGAGATCTCCGAGTCGGGACGGAATCGATTGGCCTGACGATCGAGTATCTCGAGCTCGTGATCGATCGCTCGAAGCGCCACGGTCAGCGACTCCGAGGGCCACACCACCACGCGGGCCGTCGTTCCGAGTGCGGCTCGCTCTGCGATCCCAATATCGTTGTCACGGGTTTCGACCAGATGCCATGCAGTCGTCGGGGAGGACGTAAGTTCGACGAGCGTCATCATGAGTCCCCCGCGTTGCCTGTCGCCCGTGGTGCGGTGGCTGAAGAGGATGCGCCCCCTGACGGGGAAGCGACTACCGTTGTCACGCCCGAGGCGCTCGTCGTAGCGACGGGACCGGTGAGCGTCGGTGAGGTCTGGTTGGTCGATGTCGACGAGCCGGTCACCGAGCCTGGAGAAGCCGTCGTCACGGTGCCGGTGGTGGCCACCGGAATAGTCCTGGCCAGGGCCGCCGTTGCCGTGCCTACACCGAGCATCAGCGCCGCCAGCGACCAGTTCGAGACGCGTCTCACGTGGCGAAGCCCGCTCTCGCGGGGCGAGGCTCGCGGGGGCTCCGGCATGGTCGGGCCCAGGAGGCGTCTGCGGTCATGATCTCTGTAGTCCTCGTTCATCTGCTCTCAGCTCCAGTCGGCACATTCCGATGGCTCCAGCATGCGCCGTGCTCGATGAGCCGCCCGTGAGAGGCAGATGTAAGCACCTCACATCTGGCGGCCACCGCTTCCTCGGTTCTCATCGCTTTCACATCATTTGAGCCTTAGCGTGCGTCTATGCGAGTGCTTGTCGTCGAGGACGATCTCCGGATGGCCGGCCTGCTGAAGCGGGCGTTGGAGGAAGAAGGCCATGCAGTGGACGTGGCCGGCGATGGCCCTGACGGATTGTGGATGGCAACCGAGTTCCCCTACGGCGCCATCGTCCTGGACATCATGCTGCCTGGCTTCGACGGGTTCGAAGTGTGTCGGCGCCTTCGAGAAGCAGGGGTCTGGTCACCCGTTCTCATGCTGACCGCCAGAGACGAAGTCGGCGATCGGGTGCGTGGTCTCGATGTGGGCGCGGACGACTACCTGGTGAAACCGTTCAGCCTGTTGGAGCTGGCGGCCCGATTGCGGGCCATCACCCGCCGAGAGGACCATCCGCGGCCCGTCATGTCCACCGTCGGCGACCTTCGGCTCGATCCTTCCAGCAAGCGGGCCTGGCGGGGAGACACCGAGCTGCACCTCTCGCCCAAGGAGTTCTCCCTCCTCGAGCTGTTTCTGCGCCACCCTGGCGTTGTGCTCACACGATCGCAGATCATCGAAGCCGTCTGGGACTTCGCCTACGAGGGCACGTCGAACGTTGTCGACCAATACGTGAAGTATCTCCGTCACAAGATTGATACACCGTTTGGGCGTCGGGACATCGAGACGGTGCGGGGGATGGGTTACCGCCTCCGCGCCGAAGCCGATCGATAGAGATGTCGATTCGGCTGCGCCTGGGGTTGGTGTTCGCATGCGCCGCCGCGGCGGTGATCGCTTTCGGTGGCTGGTTGTTCGTCACGACCCTCTCGTCGTCACTTCTTGCTTCGATCGATTCACAGTTGAGCGTGCAGATCGCACAGGGCTCCAAGTATCTCGGATCGGCTGGCACGACCAACCCGACGTTGGGGGTCGCCTCCAACCCGCCTGAATACGCGGTCCAACTCATCGACGGAGCGAACCGGGTCCGTGCTGCGAGCGAGGAAGCGGGAAACCGGCCCATCCTGTCGAAGGCCAACCTCAATCGCGCTCGAGCGGGCCGAGTCTTTGTCACCCAGGTTCGTGACGGCGAGCATGAGCGGGTTGTGGCCCGACCCTTCGATTCAAGGAGAGGCTGGGTAGTACTGGCCGGCGTCTCGCTCGAGACATTCGACAGAACGACGAACCGGGTCATCGTCGAGCTGGCCATCGGCGGATCGGTGTTCGTGCTCATGGCGGCGTTGGGCGCCTTCGGCCTGGCCGGCGCGGCGCTCAGGCCGGTCGAGAAGCTCAGAGCAGAGGTGGCTGTCCTGGCGGAGCACCGTGCGCCAGGGGAGGTCACCGTCCCGTCCACCCGTGACGAGATCGCTGACCTGGCGAAGACCATGAACGACCTCCTGTTGCGGCTGCGGCAGGCACTCGAGCGGGAGCAGAACCTGGTGGCCGATGCGAGTCACGAGCTGCGGACTCCCTTCGCCATTCTTCGGGGGGAGCTCGAGCTCGCATCTCGGCCAGGGAGGAGTCGGGAGGAGCTTGTGGCCGCCGTGAAGAGCGCCTCGGAGGAGGCGGCCCGGCTCAACCTCCTCGCGGACGACCTGTTGTTGCTCTCTCGGAGCGACCAAGGACAACTCATCTTGCGGATCGTGCCCACCGACGTGACGCAATTGCTGAACCAGTGTGCTGAACGCGCCACTGGACGAGCTCGAGACATTGGCGTGACATGCCGTGTCGACGCGCCGGCAGGACTCAGCTGGCCTCTCGATCCCGATCGAATTGGCCAAGCAATCGACAATCTGATCGACAACGCGATGAGGCAAGCCCCGCCGGAGACAGAAATTGTCATCGGGGCGCGGGCCGAGAATGGCCGCCTGATCCTCGAGGTGGCGGACGAGGGACCGGGCTTCCCGGCCGAGTTCCTGCCCCATGCCTTCGAGCGCTTTCGCCGACCTGACGCCAGCCGTTCGAGAGGCGACGGGGGTGCCGGGCTTGGTCTCTCGATCGTGCAGGCGGTCGCCACTGCCCATGGCGGCGCGGCGACGGCGATGAACCTTTCGGTTGGGGGAGCATGTGTACGGCTCGAGATTCTTGGGGGTCACCCCGCTTCGCCGGGATGAACTCGTCCGTCAGTGCTCGCTGTCGTGGCGTCGCGAGGGCGATGGAGGATGGCTACCTTTCCGTCCGGGCCCGCCGAAAAATGAGCTGAACGCTCGCAAGTCGGCGGCCGCTCATGTCGATGCCACGGGCTCAGCGGACGCTCCGGGTCCGTCGCCCAGAGAGAGATAGCTCTCGTCCTCTTGGGCCGTGTGCAACTGGACGATCGCGTGTAGCCCATACAGGATCTGGCGCAGCTCGGCGATATCAACCTCGTCGGGTCGCTCCGGTCGATCTCATCCAGCAGCTGACCGAGACGTCTGGTCTGGTGGGCGATCTCCACGTGGGCCCGGCTCATCGGGCCAGTCGGATCAGAGCAGCCGAGGACGTGGCTGAGGACGGGGAGCTCCTCCGAAGCCTGATCCTCGATCCCTCCCTCGACTACCAAGCGATCTC
>DAIUEV010000091.1:0-6403 GCA_036844945.1 Acidimicrobiales bacterium | reverse complement strand
GATCGGTCAGCGGACGAGCCGATAGCCCCCGTCGATCACCAGCACCTCGCCGGTCATGTACGGCGAACCGGCCACGTACAGCACCGCGTCGGCCACCTCGTCGGCGGTCGCGCCGCGCTGCATCGGGGCCACCTGGCGGTAGTGCTGGCGGGCGGCCTCCCAGGTGGCACTGCGCGGCGTGTCCACCAGTCCCGGCGCCACCGCGTTCACCCGGACGTCGGGCCCGAGCACCTTTGCGACGAGCTCGGTCATGTGGTTGGTGGCGGCCTTTGAGCACGCGTAGGGGACGGAGCTGCCCACCTCACGAATCCCGGCGAGGGAGGTGACGTTCACGATCGAGCCCTTGGTCTCTGCGAGCGCGGGGGCGGCCGCCACCGTGAGCGCCCAGGTGCCGAATACGTTCACCGAGAACACCTCTCGCCACACCTCCAGGGTCGCCTCGGCCAGGTTCTGGTGCGGGATCACCGGTCCGGTCCCGGCGTTGTTGACGAGCACGTCGAGGCGCCCCCACTCGGCGAGGGCGGTCTCGACCAGCATCGTGCACTGCGACTCGTCGGCCACGTCGGCCTGGACGTAGCGGGCGTCGGGCAAGGAGTTGGCGACCGCCTTGCCGAGGTCCACCGACCTCGAGGAGTTCACGAGCACCGAGGCGCCGAGCGCCCCGAACCGTTTCGCCACGGCCTCGCCGATCCCGCTCGACGAACCGGTGACGAGTGCCACCTTCCCGTCCCAGCGGCCGACGCCGTCGTGCTCGCTCATCGAGGCACGATCCCCCATGCCCCCTCCCACTCTTGGCCCGGCTCCAAGATGATGAGCCCGCGACCGGACCTGAAGGCGTCCGGCGGGCAGGTCATCGGCTCGATGGCCACCGCGCGGCGCCGGTGCGGCGGATCGAGCGTGTCCCCGGTGTAGCACATGAGGTAGGAGAAACCCTCGTCCATCCACAGCGCGGTGGCCGGCTCCCCGGCCGGATCGGCGAGCTCGGCCCACCCCAGACGGTCGCTCCCTCGGGCGATGCCCGTGTAGGCGGTGTCGAGTTGGGTCGGTCCGATCGGACGCGGCGCGGTGAAGTCGTACTCGGTCCCCTCGACGGCCCGGACCTCGCCGGTGGGGAGCGCCCGCTCGTCGAGGACCAGACGCTCGTGGGCCGGCAGCGACAGCAGTGCGGTGTCGATGGTGTCGGTCCCGGGTTGCAAGTACGGGTGGAACCCGAGCCCGAACGGCAGGGTCGCCCGCCCGACGTTGGAGGCGACGGTGGTGATGGTGAGGCCGTCGCGCCCGAGCCGGTATTCGATCCGGAGATCGAGGTTGAACGGGTAGCCCGGGGTGGGGAAGAGGTGTCGGCGGGCGACCACCAGGTTCTGCGCCTTCACCTCGAGCTCCCAGGGCATCCAGCGGACGAGCCCGTGGATGGCGTTGTTGCGCTCCGGCTCGTCGAGCGCGGCCTGGGCCTCCGTCTCGCCGAATCGGTAGCGCCCGTCGCCCAGCCGGTTCGGCCAGGGGGCCAGCACCTGCCCCCGTCCCCCGTGCGACCACTCGTCGGCCCCGAACCCGGCCACGATCGGCCGGCCGTCGACGCTGTAGGCCCGGAGCGTGGCGCCGACCTCGGTGATGACGGCGCGCTGCGCTCCGTGCGCGATCTCCCACTGCTCCCCCGTCACCGAGCGTTCGCGCGGCGTCGGGGGGTCGGATGGGGTGGCCGGAGGGCGTGCGGGCATGGGAGAGAGGGGCGCCCGGTCGACGGACTCCGGCCCGAAACGCCGGCGGTATCGTACTGGCCGAGTGCGCATCCTGGTCACCAATGACGACGGAGTGCACGCCCCCGGCCTGGCCGCGCTGGTGCGCGCGCTGGCCGCCTGGACCGGGTCGAATGGCCACGAGTTGGTGGTCGTCGCGCCACTCGCCAACTACTCGGGAGCGGCGGCGGCGGTCGGGACGGTCTACGAGCGGGAGGCGATCGCGTTCCGTCGGGTCCGGATCGAGGGGGTCGAAGGGGTCGACGTCTTCGGCCTCGACGCCCCGCCCGCCCTCACCGCGATCGTCGGGGTGTACGGCGCCTTCGGCCCCAGGCCCGACATCGTCGTATCGGGGATCAACCTCGGGGTGAACGTCGGCCGCTCGGTGTTGCACTCGGGCACCGTCGGGGCCGCGTTGAGCGCGGCCCAGCACGGCCTGCGGGCGCTGGCCGTCTCCTTGCGGTCCCAACCGGTCCCACACCGTTGGGACACGGCCGCGGCGGTCGCCCTTGCGGTCATCCCGGTGGTGGCCGCCGCGCCACCCCGAACCGTGCTCAACCTGAATGTCCCCAACCTCGCGCTCTCCGAGCTGCGGGGGGTCGCCCCGGCTCGCATCTCCGACGCCGGCATCGTGAAGGGGGCCCGGGTGACCACCCGGCCCGGTGACGCCGGCACCGTCGAGCTCGAGCTCGGCGCGGCCGTCCCCTCGCTCGGCGACACCTCGGAGGAGGATCCCACCGACGACGCGGCGCTGGTGGCGGCCGGGTTCGCCGCCTTGACCGCGTTGCACGGCGTCGGCGAGGCGTACGGGCCGGAGGCGGAGGCCGTGGTCGTTGCCGCGGTGGTGGCCGCCGGCAGCATTCTCTCCACCTGAGCTGGACGGACGCACTCTCACCGGAGCCGGAGAGGAACACCACCGGCCCTCCGTGGGATCATGGCGGGCTATGCCGCACCAGATCCGTAGCTTCCTCGATGACGGCGTGTCGCTGTCCTACGAGGTGTTTGGCAAGGGCGACCGGACCGTCGTCTACCTGCACGGGATCCTCCTCGACTCGCACCTCAACCACCGGCTCGCCGAGGACCTGGCGGAGGCCGGTTTCCGCGTCATCCTGCTCGACCTTCCCGGCCACGGCCGCTCCGACAAGCCGCACGCGATCGCCCTGCACCGGATGGACTCCTATGCCCACCGGGTCGTGCGGCTGCTCGACGAGCTCGGGGTCGAGCGGGCGGTGGTGGGAGGCGTTTCGCTCGGTGCGGACGTGGCCCTCCAGCTCGCCCTGGTCGCACCCGAACGGCTGCTCGGCATGGTGCTCGAGATGCCGGTCCTCGAGCAGGCCGTCCCCGCCGCCCTGGTGATCTTCGCCCCGGTCCTCTTCGCGGTGAGCTACGTCGCCCCGGTCGTGAGGGCCCTCCTGCGCTTCGCCCGCCGCCTCCCCCGCGCGCGGCTCGGCGTGCTCGGGAGCGCGATGGGGCTGGTCGAGCTCGACCCCGACGAGATCGCCGCGATCCTGAAGGGCGTGGTCGTCGGACCCGTCGCCCCGACCGTCCAGGAGCGGGTGTCGATGACCATCCCGACGCTCGTGATCGGGCACCGCTCGGACCGGCTGCACCCCCTCGGCGACGCCGCCCGGCTCTCCGCGCAGCTCCCGGACGCGCGCTTGGTCGAAGCGCGCTCCATCCTCGAGCTGCGGCTCCGGCCCCGACGGCTCACCTCCGAGATCGTCGACTTCCTGCGCAGCGTCTGGGAAACGGGCCACGCCGCCCGCCCCGAGCTGACGAGCGAGCGCGAGGACGACGCCGCGACGCGGTGACGGTCAGTCGTCGGGGCCGGGCCGCTGACGGCCCCGCTTGACCTCGGCCCGCGAGTGCTTCTCGGCGAGCCGCCGCTCCCGGGCGCCGAGCGATGGGGCGGTTGGCCTTCGGGGTCGGTCAGGCCGCAACGCCTCGGCGAGCCGGCTCACCAGCCGATCGAGCGCTACCTGACGGTTCCTCGCCTGGGAGCGGTGTTCCCCCGCGCTGGTCGTGACCACCGGTCCCAGCCGTTGGAGCAGCCGGGACCGGGTCCGGGGACCGAGGCTCGGAGATCCGGCCACGTCGAAACGGACCTCCACCCGGGAGTTGGTCCGGTTGGCGTGCTGACCGCCGGGGCCGCCCGGCGTCGTGGCCCGCCACTCCACCTCGGCCACCGGGATCGACACGGCGCGGCCGATCCGGAGCCGGCCCCGACTCCCCGGCTGCTCCGCCTCGTCGTCCTGCACCGGCCGTGTCCGCGGGCCCATCGAAACGAGCGTAGGACCAGAGGAGGGCCGCCGTGGCCCCCGGTACGCTCGGCCCGTGCAGCACCGTCACCTCGGGCGCAGCGGGATGGTGGTCTCGGCCATCTCCTACGGCAACTGGATCACCCACGGTGGCCAAGTCGAGGAGGAGACGGCGGTGGCGTGTGTCCGCGCCGCCCTTGACGCCGGCATCACCACCTTCGACACGGCCGACGTCTACGCCGGCGGCGCCGCCGAGGAGGTCCTGGGCCGGGCGCTCGCGGGGGTCCGACGCGACTCGATCGAGATCTGCACCAAGGTGTTCTGGCCGACTGGGCCCAATCCCAACAATCGGGGGCTGTCGCGCAAGCACATCATCGAGTCCTGTGAGGGTTCGCTTCGCCGCCTGCAGACCGACCACCTCGATCTGCTCCAGGCCCACCGCTACGACGTGGAGACCCCCCTCGACGAGACCCTGCGGGCGTTCGACGACCTGGTGCGGGCGGGCAAGGTGCACTACATCGGCGTCTCGGAGTGGACGGCGGATCAGATCCGCGAGGCGGTCGCGGTTGCCGACCGGATGGGCCTCGACCGCATCGTCTCCAACCAGCCGCAGTACTCGCTGCTCTGGCGGGTCATCGAACAGAAGGTCATCCCGGCGTGCGAGAAGGCCGGGGTCAGCCAGATCGTCTGGTCGCCGCTCGCGCAGGGGGTGCTGACCGGGAAGTACGCCCCGGGCGCGCCGCCCCCCAAACAGAGCCGGGCCGCCGCGCCGACCGGCGCCGCGATGATCCGCCGCTACATGCACGACGAGATCCTGGAGCCGGTGGCCCGCTACGCCGAGATCTGCCGGCAGGCCGGCCATACCCCCGCCTCGGTGGCTTTGGCCTGGGTCCTGCACAACCCGAACGTGGCGTCCGCAATCGTCGGGGCCAGCCGGCCCGAGCAGGTGAAAGAGAACGTGATGGCCCTCGACGTGGAGCTCGGCGCCGATCTGCTCGCGGCGGTCGAGGCGGTCCTCGCCCCGGTGGCGGAGACCGACCCCGGCCTCACGGTCAGCCCGCCCGGACGGACCTGAGGCCCCCCGTGGGCGACGCCGGCCGCCACCGGGTCGTGGTGATCGGGGGCGGGTTCGGTGGGCTGTTCGCGCTGCGGGTGCTGCGCCGGGGCCCCGTCGAGGTGACGCTCGTCGACCGGACCAACCACCACCTGTTCCAACCGCTCCTCTACCAGGTCGCGACCGGCATCCTGTCCTCGGGGGAGATCGCACCGCCGATCCGTGACGTCGTGCGCCGTCAGCGCCACACGACCGTGATGCTGGGCGAGGTGACGGCGATCGACCTCGATGCCCGCACCGTGACGGCGCATCAGGGCGATGCCGCCCACACCCTCCCCTACGACAGCCTGATCGTCGCGGCGGGCTCGCTCACCTCCTACTTCGGGCACGATGAGCTCAGCCGCTTCGCGCCGGGCATGAAGTCGATCGACGACGCGCTGGAACTGCGGGGCCGGATCTTCGGGGCCTTCGAGATGGCCGAGGTCGAGGGAGATCCGGATCGCAAGGCCGCGTGGCTCACCTTCGCAGTGGTCGGGGCCGGCCCCACCGGCGTCGAGATGGCCGGGCAGATCGTGGAGCTCTCCCGGCGCTCGCTGCACCGCAACTTCCGCCGGATCGATCCGGCCGCGGCCCGCGTGCTCCTCTTCGACGGCGGCCCGAGCGTGCTGACCGAGTTCGGGCCCCGCCTCTCGAAGAGGACGCAGCGCGACCTCGGTCGTTTGGGCGTGGAGGTCCACACCGCTGCGATGGTCACCGACATCGACGACCACGGGCTCGAGGTGCGGCTCAGCGACGGGACGACGACTCGGTTCGAGACGCGCACGGTGATCTGGGCGGCCGGTGTCGGCGCGTCGCCCCTCGGGGCGATGGTGGCGGAGGCATCAGGGGCGACCGTCGACCGTTCCGGAAGGGTCGCGGTCCTCGACGACTGTTCCTTGCCGGGCCATCCCGAGGTGTTCGTCGTGGGCGACATGATGGCACTGCACGACCTGCCCGGCGTTGCCGAGGTGGCGATGCAGTCGGGGGCCCACGCCTCGAGGGTGATCCTGCGACGGGTCCGGACCGGGTCGGCCGGCCCGGGCGCGCCTTTCCGCTACCGGGACCTCGGTTCGATGGCCACCATCGCCCGGTTCAGGGGGGTCGCCCGCATCGGCCCCCTCCGCCTGACCGGGTTCGTCGGATGGGTGGCCTGGTTGGTCGTCCACCTCACCTTCCTCACCGGCTTCAAGAACCGAGCGTCCGCGCTCGCGCACTGGACGATCAGCTTCCTCGGCCGCGCCCGGGCCGAGCGGACGATCACCGAGCAACAGGTCGTCGCCCGCCTGGCGATCGAGGCGAGCGAGGCGCCGGACTAG
>DAIUEV010000090.1:0-6896 GCA_036844945.1 Acidimicrobiales bacterium | reverse complement strand
GAGCCGGCGGCGCCGAAGCCCAGGGCCCGCCGCACCCGCAAGGCCGCCGACGAGGAGCAGTGATGGCAGAGGAACCACAGAGCCGCCCAAACCGCCGCAAGGTCCGTGAGGGCGTCGTCGTCTCCGACGTGATGCAGTCGACGGTCGTCGTCGCCATCGTCGAGCGCGTCCGCCACCCCCGCTACGGCAAGACCGTGCAGCGGACCACGCGCCTCTACGTCGACGACCCGGAGAACACCGCCAAGGTCGGAGACAAGGTCAAGGTGGCCGAGACCCGCCCGATCTCCAAGCTGAAGCGGTGGCGCCTCACCGAGATCACGGAGCGGGCCCGATGATCCAGCAGGAGTCCCGCCTGCGGGTAGCCGACAACTCGGGGGCCCGCGAGGTGCTGTGCATCCGCGTGCTCGGCGGATCGCGCCGGCGTTACGCCAGCATCGGCGACATCTTCGTGGCCACGGTGAAGGACGCCATCCCCGGCGCCCAGGTGAAGAAGGGCGACGTCGTGAAGTGCGTGGTCGTACGGACGAAGAAGGAGAAGCGCCGCCCCGACGGCAGCTACATCCGCTTCGACGAGAACGCGGCCGTGCTCATCAACGATCAGCAGCAGCCCCGCGGCACCCGCATCTTCGGCCCGGTCGGCCGGGAGCTGCGCGACAAGCGGTTCATGCGCATCGTCTCGCTGGCGCCGGAGGTGTTGTGATGCGGATCCGCAAGGGTGACCCCGTGGTGGTCCGCTCGGGCAAGCACCGCGGCCAGCGCGGCGAGGTGGTCCGGACGGTCCCCTCGGAGGACAAGGTGGTGCTCGACGGCGTGAACGTCGCCAAGCGCCACACCAAGCCCCGCCGGGCGACCATGCAGGGCGGGATCATCGACAAGTTCATGCCGATGTCGGCCTCCGCCGTCTCGGTGTGGTGCAACAGCCACGGCGGCCCCGCCCGGATCGGGATGGACATCGACGACCAGGGCCGCAAGGTGCGCGTGTGCAGGAAGTGCGGGGCGGAGCTGTGAGCCCCGAAGAGACCGACGTGCAAGAGACCGACGTGCAAGAGACCGACGTGGAAGCGACCGAGACCGACACCCCCGAGGTGGCCGAGTCGGCGCCGACCCCGGACGCCGCCGAGAAGCGGCCCGCCGGCCGGACCGGCGGGCGTGGCGGCAACGGGTCGCGCCCGCGCCCCCGGCTGAAGGAGCGCTACCTCGGCGAGTTCCGGGCGGGGCTCCAGCAGGAGCTCGGGCTCGACAACGTCATGCAGGTGCCCCGGCTCGAGAAGATCGTCCTCAACATGGGTGTGGGCAAGGCCACCCAGCAGGCCTCGCTCATCGAGGGCGCCCAGCGCGATCTCGAGGTGATCTCCGGGCAGAAGCCGGTCGTCACCCGGGCCAAGAAGTCGATCGCGGGGTTCAAGCTCCGGGAGGGCAACGCCATCGGCGTGAAGGTGACGCTGCGCGGCGACCGGGCCTGGGAGTTCCTCGACCGCCTGATCAGCATCACCATCCCGAGGGTGCGGGACTTCCGGGGGCTCTCGCCCCGGTCGTTCGACGGCAACGGCAACTACACCTTCGGGGTGACCGAGCAGTTGATCTTCCCCGAGATCGACTACGACCGCATCGATTCGGTGCGGGGCATGGACATCACGATCGTCACCACCGCTCGCAATGACGACGAGGGCCGCGCGTTCCTGAGGGCGTTCGGCTTCCCGTTCCGACAGGAGACCCGATAAGCAACATGGCGAAGAAGGCACTTATCCAAAAGCAGCAGCGAATCCCGAAGTTCAAGGTCCGGGCCTACACCCGCTGTCAGCGCTGCGGGCGGCCGAAGGCCGTGTTCCGCAAGTTCGGCCTGTGCCGAATCTGCCTCCGGACGATGGTGCACGCCGGCGAAGTGCCGGGCGTGACGAAGTCGAGCTGGTGAGGGGTACGCCATGGTCATGACCGACCCCATCGCGGACATGCTGACCCGGATCCGCAACGCGAACTCGGCACAGTTCGACACCGTGAAGATGCCCGGCTCCAAGCTGAAGGAGGCGCTCGCCGCCATCTTGGAGAAGGAGGGCTTCATCGCGGGCTACGCCGTGTCGACGAGCCAGGACCGGCCGGGATCGACGCTCGAGATCACGATGAAGTACGCGCCCGACCGGACGCGGACCATCGCCGGGCTGAAGCGCGTCTCCAAGCCGGGGCTCAGGATCTACGCCCAGGCCGACCGCATCCCCCGGGTCCTCGGCGGGGTGGGGGTGGCCGTCGTGTCCACCAGCCACGGGCTCATGACCGACCGCGAGGCCCGGCAGCACCATCTGGGCGGCGAGGTGCTCTGCTATGTCTGGTAGCCGGGGCGCGATGGCCCCCATGGGGGGTGTCGGCTGATGTCGCGGGTCGGACGTGCCCCCATCGCGGTCCCCGCCGGCGTCTCGGTGACGCTCGCGGAGCGTTCGGTCACCGTGCAGGGGCCCCAGGGGACCCTCGAGCGGACGCTGCCGGGCGCGATCACCATCGCCCAGGACGGCGACGTGCTGACGGTCAGCCGGCCGAACGACGAGCGGACCAACCGGGCCCTGCACGGGCTCACCCGGTCGCTCGTGGCCAACATGGTCGCCGGGGTCACCGAGGGGTTCAGCAAGGAGCTCGAGATCGTGGGGGTCGGTTACCGGGCGACCGCCCAGGGGCCGGGGTCCATCGAGCTCGCCCTCGGGTTCTCGCACCCGGTGCGGGTCCAGGCGCCCGAGGGGATCACCTTCGAGGTCCCGGTGCCGACCCGGATCATCGTGCGGGGGATCGACAAGGAGAAGGTCGGGCAGGTGGCCGCCGACATCCGCAAGATCCGCAAGCCGGAGCCCTACAAGGGCAAGGGCGTGCGGTACGCGGGGGAGCGGGTCCTGCGCAAGGCTGGGAAGGCGGCGAAGTGACGTCCAAGGCGGCGGCGGTGCGCCGGCTGCGCATCCGCCGGCACGCGAGGGTCCGCGGCAAGGTCGTCGGGACCCCCGAGCGGCCGCGCCTCGCGGTCAACCGGTCGCACCGGCACATCTCGGCCCAGGTCATCGACGACACGGCCGGCCGCACGTTGGCCGCCGCCTCGAGCGTGGAGCCCGAGCTGCGGCGCACGCTCGGCGAGAGCGGCGGCGGGAACGTCGCCGGCGCCGAGGCGGTCGGGAAGCTGCTGGCCGGCCGGGCCAAGGACGCCGGCATCGCGGCGGTGGTGTTCGATCGGGGCGGGTTCGCCTACCACGGACGGGTGGCCGCCCTGGCCGACGCCGCCCGGAACGAGGGACTGGAGTTCTAGTGGCAGAGACGCAATACGAGGAGCGCACCATCCGGGTGAACCGGGTGGCCAAGGTCGTGAAGGGCGGCCGCCGGTTCTCCTTCGCCGCCCTCATGGTGGTCGGCGACGGCAACGGGCGGGTCGGCCTCGGCTACGGCAAGGCCAAGGAGGCGGGCCTGGCCGTCCAGAAGGGGATCGAAGAGGCGCGCAAGAACGTCTTCGAGGTCGCCCTGGCCGGCTCGACCATCGTCCACCCGGTGATCGGGGAGAGCGGGGCCGGCCGGGTGATGCTGAAGCCGGCGGCGCCGGGGACCGGCGTGATCGCGGGCGGCGCGGCCCGACACATCCTGGAGATGGCCGGGATCCGTGACGTGCTGGCCAAGTCGCTCGGATCCTCCAACGGCATCAACGTCGCGCACGCCACCATCGCCGGGCTGAAGAGCCTGCGGCGTCCCGACGAGATCGCGCGGCTCCGGGGCAAGGCCCCCGACGAGGTCGTCCCGGGCGGCGTGCTGCGCGCCTACCGGGAGCGCCGCCGCGAGACCGAGCTGTACACGGAGGGCGGCTGATCATGCCCCGCGCCCCGCGCGCCGAGTCGGCCGGCCCCGTCCTGCGGGTCACCCAGGTCCGCTCGGCCATCGGCACCAAGCCCAAGCACCGCGGGACGCTGCGCGCCCTCGGCCTGCGGGGGATCGGCCAGGTGAACGAGCTGCCCGACCGCCCCGAGATCCGGGGGATGCTGGCCCGGGTGCCCCACCTGGTCTCCGTCGAAGAGGTGACACCGTGAAGCTGCACGAGATCTCGGCCCCCAAGGGGGCGCGCCGCGACCGCCAGAGGGTGGGCCGTGGCATCGCCGGCCGGGGCGGCAAGACCGCCGGCCGGGGGATGAAGGGCCAGCGGGCCCGCGACACGATCCCGGCGGGCTTCGAGGGCGGCCAGCTCCCGCTCATGCAGCGGATCCCGAAGCTGCGCGGGTTCAAGAACCCCTTCCGGGTGGCCTACACCCCGGTCAACCTCGACGCCCTGGCGGCGCTCGGGGTGGCCGAGATCACCCCGGAGGTCCTGGTCGAGCGCGGGCTCCTGCGCAAGGGGGCGATGGTGAAGGTCCTCGGCCGTGGCGAGCCGGGCCGGGCCCTCACGGTGCACGCGCACGCATTTTCCGCCTCGGCGGAGGCCGCGATCACCGCCGCGGGGGGTAGCGTCGAGCGCGTGCAGCCGCCGTTCGGGCACGGCCGGCCCCCGGCCCGGGGCAACGCCCTGACCAACCGGTAGCCGACACCGGCGGACGCGGGGACCGACAGAGGCGCCATGCTGACCAGACTGGGCAACATCTTCCGGGTTCCGGACCTCCGGAACAAGGTCCTGTTCACCCTGCTCATCATCGCCCTGTACCAGCTGGGGGCAAACGTGCCGGTGCCCGGCGTGAGCTACTCGGCCGTCCAGCAGCTCCAGCACCAGGCCGGGGCGTCGGGGGTCCTCGGGTTCCTCAACCTCTTCTCGGGCGGCGCGCTGGTGCGCCTCGCCCTGTTCGGCCTGGGCGTCATGCCCTACATCACGAGCTCGATCATCATCCAGCTGCTCTCGACGGTGATCCCGAAGCTCGAGGAGTGGCGCGACCAGGGGGCGGTGGGCCAGAAGAAGATCACCCAGACCACCCGGTACCTGACCGTGGCCCTGGCCCTCATGCAGTCGACCGGGCTCGTCTACGCCTTCCACGGCCACGACCAGAGCCTGCTCGGGGTCTCGGTCGACCTCATCCCGAGGTTCACGGTGCCGCTGGCCGCCTTCATGGTGCTCTGCCTCACGGCCGGCACCGCCTTCGTGATGTGGCTGGCCGAGCTCATCACCCAGCGGGGCATCGGCCAGGGGATGTCCATCCTCATCTTCGCCAACGTGGTGGCGTCGATCCCGGCCGGCGGCAAGGCGATCTACGAGGAGGGCGGGATCGCCAAGTTCTCGACGATCCTCGCGATCTCGCTCGTGCTGCTCGTCGTCATCGTGTTCATGGACCAGGGCCAGCGACGCATCCCGGTCACCTTCGCCAAACGGGTCGTCGGCCGACGCATGTACGGCGGGTCGAGCACCTACATCCCGCTCAAGGTCAACCAGTCCGGCGTGATCCCGATCATCTTCGCCAGCTCGGTCCTGTACATCCCGGTGCTGTTCTCCAACGTGATCCCCTGGCACGGGTTCCAGAACTTCGTGCGGACGAACATCAACCCGACGGCCAAGATCTACATCGGGATCTACTTCCTCTTGATCCTCGCCTTCACCTTCTTCTACGTCTACGTCGCGTTCGACCCGCACCAGCAGGCCGACATCATCCGCAAGCAGGGCGGGTTCGTCCCCGGCATCCGGCCGGGGCCGCCCACCGAGCGGTACTTCGCGCACATCCTGAGCCGGATCACGGTGGTGGGCGCCGCGTTCTTGGGCACCGTGGCCGTCGTCCCGTCGCTGCTCATGTCGCTCTGGCACCTCACGGCGTTCCCCTTCTACGGGACCACCCTGCTCATCTCGGTCGGGGTCGCGCTCGAGACCATGCGCCAGATCGACAGCCAGCTCATGATGCGCAACTACGAAGGTTTCCTCAAGTAACGCCCGGTGGTATCCGGCGTCAGGCTCGTGGTCCTCGGCAAGCAGGGGGCGGGCAAGGGAACCCAGTGCGTGCGACTCTCGCACCACTACGTGGTGCCGCACGTGTCCACCGGTGACATGCTGCGGGCCGCGGTGAAGGCGCGCACCGAGCTCGGCCAGCGGGCGAGCGAGCTCATGGATCAGGGCGAGCTCGTGCCCGACGAGCTGATCATGGAGATGGTGGGCCAGCGCCTCGCCCAGAACGACGCCCGGACCCGGGGCTTCGTCCTCGACGGGGCGCCGCGCACCCTCCCCCAGGCCAAGATCCTGGACGAGATCCTGGCCCCCCAGACGCTCGACCTGGTCATCGACCTCGACGTCCCGACCCAGGTGGTGCTGCGCCGCCTCGCCGCCCGGCGGGTGTGCGTCGACTGCGGCACCAACTACTCGGTCTCCCAGCCCCCGCTCATCCGGGGGATCTGCGACGTCTGCGGCGGCGAGGTGGTCCAGCGGGAGGACGACACCGAGGACGCCATCCACCGGCGGCTCGAGCTCTACCAGCGCCAGACGAAGCCGCTCCTCGACTTCTACGCCCAGGCCAACCTGCTCGTGCGGGTGAACGGCGCCGGCGCCGCCGACCAGGTGACCCGGCGGGCGGTCCGAGCCGTCGACGAGGCGCTCGCCGGCCGCGGCCGGCCGCCGTCCGAGGGCGTCTGATGCGACGCAACCGTGACGAGCTGGCCAAGATGCGGCGGGCCGGCAGGGTCGTGGCCGAGATGCACGCGGTCGCCCGGGAGGTCGCGAAGCCCGGGGCCACCACGGCCGAGATCGACCGGGCCGCCCGCGAGGTCCTCGAGCGGCGCGGCGCCCGCTCCAACTTCCTCCACTACGGCCATCCGCCCTTCCCGGCCGTCATCTGCACGTCGCGCAACTCGAAGATCGTCCACGGCATCCCGGGTCCCGAGGTGCTGGAGGAGGGGGACATCCTCTCGATCGACTGCGGCGCGATCGTCGAGGGCTACCACGGCGACGCCGCCTTCACCATGGCCATCGGCGAGGTCTCGGC
>DAIUEV010000089.1:0-7161 GCA_036844945.1 Acidimicrobiales bacterium | reverse complement strand
CGTGGCGGCCGGCCAGCTTGTCGCCCTCGGAGATCTTGCGCTTCTGGGCCACGTACACACGGACCAGCTCGTTCACCCCGGGGGGCAGCTCGTGGGAGCTGTCCCGGGAGAACACCCGGACGTCGATGACCTTGCCCTCCTCGCCGTGGGGCACCTTGAGGCTGGTGTCGCGGACCTCGCGGGCCTTCTCGCCGAAGATGGCGCGCAGCAGGCGCTCCTCGGGGGTCTGCTCGGTCTCCCCCTTCGGGGTGACCTTGCCGACCAGGACGTCGCCCGGGCCCACCTCGGCCCCGATGCGGATGATCCCCCGCTCATCGAGGTCGGCCAGGATCTCCTCGGAGAGGTTCGGGATGTCCCGGGTGATCTCCTCGGCGCCGAGCTTGGTGTCCCGGGCGTCGACCTCGTGCTCCTCGATGTGGATCGAGGTCATCACGTCGTCGCGCACCAGGCGCTCCGAGAGGATGATGGCGTCCTCGTAGTTGTAGCCCTCCCAGGGCATGAAGGCGACGAGCAGGTTCTTGCCGAGCGCCAGCTCGCCGTTGTGGGTCGACGGCCCGTCGGCGAGCAGGTCGCCCTCCTCCACCCCCTGGCCCTCGTCCACGAGCGGCTTCTGGTTGATGCTCGTGTTCTGGTTGGACCGGCGGAACTTGGCCAGCCGGTAGATCTTGCGGCCGAGGGTGTGCCCGAGCCGGTCCTTCTGGCCGGCCCGGTAGTCGACCACGATCTGGTCGCCGGAGACCTCGATGACAGTGCCCTGGCCCTCGGCCACGATGACGTCGCCAGCATCGCGCGCGGCCCGGGCCTCGACCCCGGTCCCGATGTACGGGGCCTCGGGGACGACGAGCGGGACCGCCTGCTTCTGCATGTTGGCGCCCATGAGCGCCCGGTTGGCGTCGTCGTGCTCCACGAAGGGGATGAGGGCGGTCGACACCGAGACGATCTGCTTCGGCGAGACGTCCATCAGGTCCACCTCGGAGGGCGGCACGAAGTCGATCTCGCTGGTCGTCCCGTAGGTCGTGGTGGCCACGCCCACCCGCACGCCGGTGCCCTGCGGGCCGCGGCGCACGAGAACCCGGTCCTCGGTGAAGTTGCCACGTGGGTCGACCGGCGCGTTGGCCTGGGCGATGACGTGCTCTTCCTCCTCGTCGGCGGCCAGGTAGACGACCTCGTCGGTCACCCGGCCGTTGTTGACCTTGCGATACGGGGTCTCGATGAACCCGTACTCGTTCACCCGCGCGTACGTGGCGAGCGCTCCGATCAGGCCGATGTTCGGGCCTTCGGGCGTCTCGATGGGGCACATCCGGCCGTAGTGGGAGGTGTGCACGTCCCGGACCTCGAAGCCGGCCCGCTCCCGGGAGAGGCCGCCGGGGCCGAGCGCCGAGAGCCGCCGCTTGTGGGCGAGGCCCGAGAGCGGGTTGTTCTGGTCCATGAACTGGCTCAGCTGGCTGGTCCCGAAGAACTCCTTCACCGCTGCGACCACGGGGCGGATGTTGATCAGGGTCTGGGGGGTGATGGCCTCGACGTCCTGGGTGGTCATGCGCTCGCGCACGACCCGCTCCATCCGCGAGAGCCCCACCCGGACCTGGTTCTGGATCAGCTCGCCGACCGAGCGGACCCGGCGGTTGGCGAAGTGGTCCTGGTCGTCGATGCGGTAGGTCGAGTCCCCGTCGGCCATGTGCAGCGCCAGGTGCAGCATGTAGGTGGCCGACGCCAGGATCTCGGATGGGCTGAGCACGCTCTGGCCGGGCGCGGGCCGCTCCACCTCGATCCCGAACAGGCCGGAGATGCGCTCGATCTCGGGGCCGAGCTTCCGGTTGAGCTTGTAGCGGCCGACCCGGGTGAGGTCGTAGCGCTTCGGGTTGAAGAACGCGTTTTCGAAGTACTGGCGGGCCGCCTCGACCGACAGCGGCTCACCGGGGCGGGCCCGCTTGTAGATCTCGAGGAGCGCCTCCTCGCGGGTCGGCGCGAGCGTGCGCTCCTTGTCCCACTGGCCCTCCAGGAAGTCGAAGTGCCGGACGAAGCGCTCGAGGAACTCGTCGTCGCCGTAGCCGAGGGCGCGCAGCAGGACAAAGAGCGACAGGCGGCGCTTGCGGGCCACCCTCGCTCCCGCGGTCACGTCGCGCGACGGCTTGGCCTCGATGTCGAGCTCGATCCACTCGCCCCGGTAGGGGTGGATGGTGCCCGTGAAGATCGTCTTGGCATCCCGGCCCGGCTGGAAGATGACGCCGGGCGAGCGGACGAGCTGGCTGACCACCACCCGCTCGGTGCCGTTCACGATGAAGGTGCCCCGGTCCGTCATCATCGGGAAGTCCCCCATGAAGACGGTCTGCTCCTTGATCTCGCCGGTGGTCGCGTTGAGGAAGCGGGCCCGGACGAACACCGGGGCCGCATAGGTCATGTCCTTCTCTTTGCACTCCTCGACGCTGAACTTGGGCGGCGGCCTCAGGTCCGGGTCCGAGGGATCGAACTCGAGCTCGAGGCTGAGCTGGCCGGTGAAGTCCTCAATGGGGCTGATGTCACCGAACGCCTCCGCGAGCCCGTTGTCCAGGAACCACTGGAACGAGTCGCGCTGGACCGAGATCAGGTCCGGGAGCGGCAGGGCCTCATCGATGTTGGCGAAGGAAACGCGTTCGGGACTACGGGACCGTGCGGGCAACGGCCTACTCCTCCCAATTCGGGTGCTGACAATGAAACGAGGAACGCAAAACGCCTCCGGAGCGCGAAACCGGAGCGGGGACGGTGGACGCGAGGTGGATCAGGGCCGGTGCCGTGGCGCGCGCGATCCCACCCAAATTGGGGGTACGGACCACGGGCTGCGCACGGCAACCCTGTAGCCTAACCGTGGACGGACGGGAACACAACCCCCTGGGTCGCGTCCCATCAAGCGGGGTAACCGACGGGTCCCCGCGGGCTCGGGAAAAGGGTAAAGAACGCGACCCCGGGAGTCAAGGGTTCGGCCCGGCCGGACCCCCGACCAGGGCCTACTTGACCTCGACCGACCCGCCGGCCCCCTCGAGGGCCGCCTTGGCCTTCGCGGCCTCGTCCTTGCTGACCCGCTCGAGCACCGGCTTCGGTGCCCCGTCGACCAGGTCCTTCGCCTCCTTGAGGCCGAGGCTGGTCAGGGAGCGGACCTCCTTGATCACCTGGATCTTCTTGTCGCCGGCCGCCGTCAGGATGACGTCGAACTCGACCTGCTCCTCGTCGGCGGAGCCGCCGCCAGAGTCCCCGCCGCCGGCGGCCGGGGCGGCCACCGCGACCGGCGCCGCGGCAGTCACGCCGAAGCGCTCCTCGAACTCCTTCAGGAGCTCGCTGAGCTCCAACACCGAGAGGGCAGCGATGCCGTCCAGGATCTGGTCCTTCGTGATGGTCCCGGCCATGGGGGTTCCTTTCTCTGTCTTCGTTCTCGTCGGTCTTTGGTCGGCGCTGCGCTCAGCCCTCGGCGGGCTTGTCGCCCTCGGCGACCGGCTCCTCGGCCGCGGGCTCCTCGGCCGCGGGCTCCGTGGCGGCGGGGACGTCGGCCTGGCCCTCTTCGGCCAAGGGCTGCTCGTCCGTCGCGTCGGTGGTCGCGGGCTGTTCGTCGGTCGCATCGGTGGTCGCGGGCTCCACGGGCGCCGGCGGCTCCACCGGAGCCGGCGCGGGCTCGTCCGCCCGGCGCTCGTCGAGCAGGGCCGAGATCCCGTAAGCCAGGTTGCGGGGCAACGCCTGCAGCAGCCCAGCGAGCTGCTGCAGCGGGGCGGCCAGACCGCCGGCGAAGCGCGCCAGGAGCACCTCGCGCGACGGCAGGTCGGCCAGCCGCGTGAGATCGCCGGTGCTGAGCGCTCCCCCGTCGGCCAGCCCGCCCTTCACGACGAGGGACGGGTAGGTGCGGGCGAAGTCCCGGAGGACCTTTGCCGCAGCCGAGATCTCGCCACTCACAAAGGCGATGCCGGTGGGGCCGCTCAGGAGCTCGGTGAGCCCCTCGTGCTCGCTCCCCGCGACCGCCAGCCGGACGAGCGTGTTCTTGTAGATCTTGAAGTCCCCGACCGCTGCCAGGGTCCTGCGGAGCTCGGCGAGCTGGGCGACGGTGAGCCCGCGGTACTCGGTGACCACCGAGGCCTGCGCGGACGCGAGGCGCTCCCGCACCTCCTCGACCACTGCGACCTTCTCGGGCCGTGGGTTCTCCATCGCTCTCTCCCCCGGGTGCCCCGGGTGGGTCCTCGCGGACCCCGTCCAGGCCGCAGGCCGAGCGACGGTCACGGGGCCGGTGAACCGGCTCCCGGAACGGATCGCCTCGTCAGGCGGGCTCGAATCGAGCCCCTTCGGCACCGAGGTGCACCGGAGGTCTGCGGCGTTGGTGGGTGTGGTCCATCCTCCCGGACGGACCGGTGAACCTTAGTCGTCCCGCGGCGACGGGACGAAACGTCAGACGGTGGCCAGCTCCTCGTCGACCTCGCGGGCCCGGGCCGGATCGATGCGAACCCCCGGTCCCATCGTCGAGGAGAGGGTGACCGACCTGAGATACCGGCCCTTCGCGGCGGCCGGCTTGACCCGGACGAGCTCGTCGACGACCGCATGGACATTCGCCACCAGCTGCGCCTTGGTGAAGGAGGCCTTCCCGACCGGCACGTGGATGTTGCCCACCTTGTCGGTCCGGTACTCGACCCGGCCGCTCTTGAACTCGCTGACCCCCTTGCCCACGTCCATCGTGACGGTGCCCGTCTTCGGGTTGGGCATGAGGCCACGCGGGCCGAGGATCCGGCCGAGGGTACCCACCTGACCCATGAGGTCGGGGGTGGCGATGGCCACGTCGAAGTCCAAGAAGCCCTCGTTGGCCACCCGCGCCACCAGGTCGTCGGCGCCGACCACGTCCGCACCGGCGCTGCGGGCCTCGGCCGCTTTCTCGCCGGCGGCGAAGACGGCGATCCGGACCTCGCGGCCCGAGCCCGACGGGAGCGACAGCGTCCCGCGGACGATCTGATCGGCCTTCCTCGGGTCGACCCCGAGGCGCAGCGCCAGCTCGATCGTCTCGTCGAACTTCGCGGTGGCCAGCTCCTTCACCATGTCGACGGCCTCCGAGACGCTCAGGTGCGCCTCACGGTCGACCTGGCCGAGGGCCTCCTTGTACTTCTTGCCGTGCTGGGTCATCGATGGTCCTCCCTGTCAGCCCGAGACCGTGATGCCCATCGAGCGGGCGGTCCCGGCCACCTGGAGCTTCGCCTGCTCGAGGTCGTTGGTGTTGAGGTCGGGCATCTTGATGCGGGCGATGTCGGCGAGCTGGGCGTCGGTGACCGACCCCACCTGCTCCCGCCCGCTGGTCGCGGCCCCCTTCTCGACCCCGGCGGCCTGGCGCAGGAGCACCGGGGTGGGCGGGGTCTTCAGCACGAAGGTGAAGGTCCGGTCCTCGTAGATCGTGATGTCGACCGGCACCACGGTGCCGCGCTGGTTCTCGGTCGCGGCGTTGTACTGCTTGCAGAACTCCATCGTCTGCACGCCGTGCGGCCCGAGGGCGGTCCCGACGGGCGGCGCGGGGGTGGCGGATCCGGCGTCCAGCTGGATCTTCACCTTGGCGAGCACGCGCTTGCGGGGGGGCATTGGATCTTCCTCTCGGTCTTTCGGTGGGAACTAGAGCTTCGCGACTTGGCTGAACTCGAGCTCGACGGGGGTTTCCCGGCCGAAGATGTTCACCAGCACCTTCAGCTTGAGTTGGTCCTCGTTGATCTCGGCGATCTGGCCGGAGAAGTCGGCGAAGGGCCCTTCCTTCACCCTCACCGTCTCGTTGACCTCGTACTCGAGCCGCGGGCGGGTGCGCTTCGGCGAGGCCTCGGTCCCCTCCACCTTCACCTGCAGGATGCTCTCGACCTCGCGCCGCGACAGCGGCGTGGGCTTGGTGCCCGGACCAACGAAGCCGGTGACCCCCGGGGTGTTCCGGATCGCGCCCCAGACGTCGTCGTCGAGGTCGCACCGGACGAGCAGGTAGCCGGGGAACACCTTCTTCGCCACGGTCACCTTCTTGCCGGCCTTGAACTCGACCACGTCTTCCATGGGGATCTCGACCTCGAAGACGCGGTCCTCCATGCTGCGCGAGGCCATCACGTTGAAGAGGTTGCCCTTCACCTTGTTCTCGTAGCCCGAGTAGGTGTGGACCACGTACCACCGCCCCGGCCGGTCGAACGGGCTCGGCGGGGGCGGCACCGCTTCGCCGTCCTCGTCCTCGTCGTACTCGTGGTCGGCCCCGGCGGTCGCGTCCACGACCACGTCCGGCTCCAGCTCGGCCGCGAACGCGGGCTCCTCCTCGGAGGACGCCTCGGCGTCGGGGCCGGGGGTCTCTTCGGTGCCGGACGGCTGAATCTCGGCCGACAACTCGTCGGTCTCGATGTCCGTCGGGGACTGGTCCAGGTCGTCGAGCGTCATTTGTGGAACATGAACAGCACGGCCTTCCCGAAGCCGAGGTTGAGCACGAAGATGAGCGACACCATCAGCACGAGCGTGGTGATCACGACGGCCGTGTAGTTGACCATCTCGGAGCGGTTCGGCCAGGCGACCTGACGGAGCTCGTCACGGACCTCCCTCACGAACTGCGCCGGCGAGGTGCGCCGGCGGCGGCGCGTGGCGACCGGGGCGGGCTGCGCGGCTCGGCGGGTCGACGGCGAGCCGTCGGCCTCCATCTGGCCCTGGCGCTGCATCAGTCGCTTGGTCTCGCGGTTCATTCGGACACTCCGTGTGTCGAGCTGGGTCTCGGTCTGGGGACGAGCAGGGCAGGAGGGACTCGAACCCCCAACCGCCGGTTTTGGAGACCGGTGCTCTACCAGTTGAGCTACTGCCCTCGGCTGACCCGCCCGGAGGCCTCATCGGGTGGTGGCCCGAGCCTTCTGACCTGGGCAGCAACCCGGAAGACTACCACCGGCCCGGTCCGGTCGGCCCGGCGGGCGCGGCTAGCGAGTCTCCTTGTGGAGGGTGTGCTGGCGGTCCCAGCGGCAGTACTTCTTCATCTCGATCCGTTCCCGGTCGTTGTTCTTGTTCTTGATCGTGATGTAGTTGCGCCGCTTGCAGACCTCGCAGGCCAGCGTGACCTGGACCCGCTTCTCGTTCTTCGGCATCCGGTGTCCTTTCTCGATCCGGCCCTGGCTGGTAGCGGCGGCGGGACTCGAACCCGCGACCCCACGATTATGAGCCGTGTGCTCT
>DAIUEV010000088.1:0-7315 GCA_036844945.1 Acidimicrobiales bacterium | reverse complement strand
GGCCGCGGGGACCGGGGCGGCGGGGCGGGGCGGGGCGGCAGGCGGACGCGCCGGAGCCGCGGGCCGCTCGACCGGCGGCGGTGGTGGGGGCGGGGGCGGCGCGGTGCGGGTGCTGCTGATCAGCCTGGGCCGCGCCGCCTCGGGGGACGGCTCGACAGCCGGGCGGACCCGTGCCGGAGCCGGGGCGGCCTTTGCCGCCGCCTTGGCCGGGGCCGGGGCCGGCTCCTCGGGCTGGGCGGCCCGTCGCAATCCCTGCGCGTCGGCCTTGCGCCGCACGCGGTCGGCCTGGGCGTCCTCGATCGACGACGAGTGGCTCTTCACGCCGATGCCGAGCGACAGGCAGAGGTCGAGGGCCTCCTTGTTGCTCAGCCCCAGCTCACGGGCCAGCTCGTAGACGCGGATCTTCGCTGCCAAAGCTTCTCTTCGTTCCTACGCTCTCAGAGTGGACGGCCTCGTCGGCCGGCGCGCGAACCTCCTGCCAGAGGTCCCCGGCGGGCCATTCTCCCACATCGCACGGGTTGTACCGGCGGTCGGGAGGCCCCAAGGGAGGTGCCCGACGGGAACCACCCGGCGTGGCCAAGGGCCGCGCCGGGTGCGCGGTGTTCAGGCGATCCGGACCCTCGGGTCGAGCCAGGCGTAGACGACGTCCACCACGGTGTTCATCACCACGATAAAGGTGGCGGCCAGCACGACGACCGCCGCCACCACGGGCAGGTCCCCGGTGAAGATGGCGTTCAGTCCGAGCTGCCCGAGGCCGGTCAGCCCGAAGACGTGCTCGGTCACGAACGCCCCGGCGAGCAGGGTCCCGATGTCGATCCCGAGCTGGGTCACGACCGGTGTGAGGGCGGCCCGCACGCCGTGCTTGTAGATGACCGTGCGCCGGTTGAGTCCCTTGGCGCGGGCGGTCCGGATGTAGTCCTCGCCGAGGGTGTCGAGGAGTGAGCCCCGGATGAGGCGGGTGTAGACCGCCGCCTGGACGAGGGCGAGGGTGAACCACGGGAGCAGGAGGTGGTCCACCCATTGGCCCGGCGACTGGCTGATTGAGACGTATCCGGCCGCCGGGAACCAGTCCAGCCCGGCCTGGGTCAGGTAGTAGTAGAGGACGAGGAGGAAGAGCACGCCGAGCACGAAGGTCGGCATCGACAGGAAGGTGAGTGCGAAGGTCGTTCCGGCCCGGTCCCGCACGGTCCTCGGGTGGGTGGCCGACATGATCCCGATCGGGATGCCGATCAGAAGCCAGATCACCACCGAGCCGATCACGAGCGACGCCGTCACCGGGAACGCCCGCGCGATCTCGCTGTTGATCGGCACCGCGTTCTGGAAGTCGTACCCGAAGTTTCCGTGCACGAGGCCCTTCAGGTAGTGCCAGTACTGATACCAAAAGCCGTGATTCAGCCCGAGCCGGATCGCCGTGTCCTTGATCGCCTGTGGCGACGCGTCGCGTCCGGCGAAGCGGGCGGCAAGATTGTTGGCGTTACCGGCGAAGAAGATGACATAGGTGACGAGGGTGATGATGACAAGGACGATCACCAGGTAGACGAGCCGGCGAAGCAGGAAGCGGCTCACGACGCCCCGGCCTTCGCCTCATCGGCCGCCTTGCCTCGCATCAGCCGGGCGGCCCGCCGCACCCGGGTGGGCGTCGGGATCTGGGAGCGGCCGTAACGCGGGTCGAGCGCGTCACGGAGGCCGTCACCGAGCAGGTTGAACGCGAGTGTGGTGACCACGAGGGCCACGCACGGGAACACGAGGAACCACCACGCGACGGTGAAGAGGTCGCCGGTCTGGGCTTCCGAGATCATGTTCCCCCACGACGCGGTGGGGGGCTGCACGCCGAGCCCGAGGAAGCTGAGCGTCGCCTCGGTGACGATGTTCACCGGGATGAGCAGGGTCGCGTAGATCACGGCGAGCGCGATCAGGTTCGGGGCGATCTCGACGAACATGATCCGGAGGTCGCCCGCGCCAAGTGCGCGCGCGGCCTCGACGAACTCCCGTTCTCGGAGGCTGATGACCTGGCCTCGCACGAGACGCCCGATATACGGCCAGGTGAACAGCGCGATCACGATCAGCACGAGCTCCAGGCTGGGTCCGAAGCGGGCCACGATCGCAAGGGCGAAGAGGAGGATCGGGAAGGACAAGAGGATGTCCATGAAGCGCCCGAGCAGCGTGTCGACCAGACCGCCATAGAAGCCGGCCACCAGTCCCACCACCATGCCCACCGCCAGCGCGATGGCGGTCGATCCCACCCCGACCTCGAGGGAGACCTGGGTCCCGTAGATGATCCGGGACAGGATGTCGCGGCCCTGGTCGTCGGCGCCGAGGAGGAAGCCGTTGTGGCCGGGGCCGACGGGGATGCCTGAGAGCGAGAGCCCAGTGGTCGTGTACTGGGCGTTCGGCGGGTGGCCGATGAGGGCGGTGAGGGCCGGGGCAAGGAGCGCCACCAGCACGAGCAAGATGACGACGCCAAGCGAGACCATGGCCACCCGGTCCTTGCGCAGCCGGGCCCACGCCAACCGCCACGGCGTGCGGCCCACGAACTCCTGGGCCTGAGCCCCGGGCGACGACGACTCCGGCTCGATGGAGGTGGCCGCTTCGGCTTCACCCAGGTCCGCGCGCAGCAGGCTCATGGATTCGCTCCTTCGGGCTCCGGGGCGGTGGGCTCCGTGATCGTGACCGGGACACCGGTCGACCGCTCCCGCGAGGCGAGGGCCAGCGGTTCGCCCTCGGTGATCGGGAAGTGGCAGGCGGTCAGGTGGCCCGGTGAGTCGCCGGGCTTCTGCTCGAGGACGGGCACCTCGGTGGCGCAGATCGCCTGGGCCTTGGGGCACCGGGGGTGGAACCGGCATCCCGAGGGCGGCGCCACCGGCGTGGGGACGTCCCCGGTCAGGATCACCCGCGCCTTGCGATCGCCTCGGAACGCGTCCTCGGCCACCGGAACCGCCGACAGCAGCGAGGCCGTGTAGGGGTGGCGGCACTGGTTGTAGATCTCCTCGACCGGCCCGGTCTCGGCGAAGGTCCCGAGGTACATCACGGCGATCCGGTCGCTCACGTGGCGAACGACGGAGAGGTCGTGGGCGATGAACACATACGTGAGCATGAACTCGTCCTGGAGATCCTCCAGGAGGTTGATGATCTGGGCCTGGATCGAGACGTCGAGCGCGGAGACGGGCTCGTCGCAGATGATGAGGTCCGGTCGGAGCGCGAGCGCCCGGGCGATACCGATCCGCTGGCGCTGCCCGCCGGAGAACTCCGACGGGAACCGGTTGTAGTGCTCGGGGCTGAGCCCGACTCGGGCCATGACGTCCTGGACCTGCCGCTTGACCTCGTCACGCGCAAGTTTCTCGTGCACGATGAAAGGGTCCGACAGGATCGATCCCACCCGTCGACGCGGGTTCAGCGATCCGTAGGGGTCCTGGAACACCATCTGGATCGAGCGGCGCAGCGGCCGCATCTCGCGGCGGCGCAGCGCCGTGATGTCCCTGCCCCTGAACTTGATCTGCCCCGAGGTCACGGGGAGGAGCGCGGTGATGAGCCTGGCGAGCGTCGACTTCCCGCAGCCGCTCTCGCCAACCAGGCCGAGGGTCTCACCGACCCGGAGCGAGAAGCTGACCCCGTCGACCGCGCGCACCTGTGCCTTCGTGCGGTCGACGAGCGAACCGGAGCGCACCGGGAAGTGCTTGACGACGTCGATCACCTCGAGAAGGAGATCTCCCTGCGAGATCTCCGACGAGAAGTCGAGGTCGGTCGCGGTCATACCGGTGCCCCCGGGGTGGCGCCGACCGGCTGGTCCTCGATAGCGCCCGGGACGCCCACCCGGTCGGCGGGGAGGACACACGCCGAAAGGTGGCCCGGGCGGGTCCCCACCGGCTTCAGCGGCGGCGGCTCCACCCGGCACGCGTCGTGCACGAGCGGGCAGCGGGGCGCGAAGGGGCACTCCTTGATCTCGCGCATGAGCGACGGCGGGTACCCCTTGATGGGGCGGAGCCGACCGGTGCGCCCGGAGTACGAGGGGATCGACTGCAGCAACCCCTGGGTGTACGGGTGGTGCGGCTCGAGGAAGGCGGCCTCGATGTCGGCCTGCTCCATCGGGCGGCCGGCGTACATGATCACAATGTCATCAGCGACGTCGGCGACCACGCCGAGGTCGTGGGTGATGAGGATCACCGCGGTCTGGAAGTCGCGCTGCATGCGGGCCAGCAGCTCCAGGATCTGGGCCTGGACCGTGACGTCGAGGGCGGTGGTCGGCTCGTCGGCGATGATGAGGGCGGGTTCGAGCGCGAGCGCCATCGCGATCATCACCCGCTGGCGCATGCCGCCTGAGAACTGGTGGGGGTAGTCGCGGACCCGGCGCTCGGGCTGCGGGATACCCACGAGGCCGAGGAGCTCCACCGCGCGGGCCTCGGCCTCCTTGCGCTTCATGTTGCCGTGGGCCCGCATCACCTCGGCGATCTGGGCGCCCACGCGGTACAGCGGATGCAGGCTCGTGAGGGGGTCCTGGAAGATGAGCGAGACCTTGCTGCCGCGGATCCCCTCGAGCTCGCGCTCGGACATCGTGAGCAGGTCCACGCCGTCGAGGAGCGCCTGGCCGGTCACCTTCGCGCCGGGGCTGAGTCCCATCATCGCCTGGGTGCAGACCGACTTGCCCGACCCCGACTCGCCCACGATTCCAAGGGTCTTGCCCGCCTCGACGGTGAAGGACATCCCCTGGACGGCGTAGACGGTGCCGTCGTCGGTGTCGAAGGAGACCCGAAGGTCTCGCACTTCGAGCAGGGCCACCTAGATCTCCTCGCCGCTCCACGCGATTTGCATACAGTGCCCGATCGCCCCCTCCGTGCCAAGCCGGTTCGCTGCGTAAGAGGGCGCCCCGGCCGGCTCGAGGCCGACCGGGGCGCCCCCGCAGCGCTGAGGACTACGTGATGGCTACGACTTCAACCAGAGGTTGGTCGGGTCGAACCCCCCGATGAACGGCACGTAGATGGCGTGCTCCACGTTGGCCCCGATGAACTGGGGCAGCGCCTGCTGGACGAGCGGCACCCACGCCGGGTCGACCGCTGAGCCCTGGTAGTCGGCCTTCTGCCAGAGGGAGGCCGCCTTGGACAGGCTTCCGGTCTTCAACGCCGCATCGATGTAGTTGTTGACGATCGGGTCGTTGTAGTCGCCGTAGTTGGTCGAGCCCGCGGCGTACTGCCGGCCATCGAGCAACGGGCTGAAGTAGGTCTGCGCACCGTTTCCGACCCAGTCCGGGAACCAGGCCCCGAACGCGAGGTCCCACTTCGAGTGGTTGCCCGGAGTCTCGAGGAAGTCGAAGTACGCACCCTGGCTGGGCTGCTCGTTCAGCTTGAGCGTGACCCCGCCCTTCGCCATGTCCGCCTGCAGCGCGACCGCCTGGGCCGGCATCGGCGGGTTGTTGGCGTAGGCGAGCGTCAGCGTCAGGCCGTGGGGGTATCCGGCGGCGGCCAGCATCGACTTGCACTTGGCCGGGTTCCCGGTTCCGCTCGGTGTGGCGAACGGGTTGATCTGCTTGTACCCGACGTTCATGGCCGGCGGCAGGATCTGGTTGCTGACCGCGTTGATCGCCGGTCCACCCGTCACCTGGACGATGTGCTGCTTGTTCACGCAGTACTGGAGGGCCCTGCGCACCGACGCCTTGGCCAGCGCCCCATGGTTCGACGTGCTCTTGGTGTCGAACACCAGGTAGGTGAGGCCGCCGAAGAAGTCAGCCGCGAAGTCCGGGTTGTGCGTCGCCACGAGGCCGGGCACCGACGCCGTGGGCACCGTGGTGTCCCACTCCATGGCGGCCTGACCGGTCTGCAGCTGCTGCTGGACCGAGGTCGCCGACTCACCCATCGTCACCGTGACGTTGTTGAAGTACTGGTGGCGGATGGGGTCCGTGCTCCCCTTCCACGCCGGGTTCTTGGCGAGCGCGTAGCTCACGTTGGGCGTGTACGAGGTGATGGTGTACGGCCCGTCGGAGATGAAGTTCTGCGCCTCGGTCGCCGAGGCCGGGATGTAGTTGTTGATCTCGGCAGGGACCGGCGAGCTCATCGGCATCGCCATGATGTTGAGGAAGCTGCTCGAAGGGTGCACCAGCGTAAACACGATCGTCGAGGAGTCCGGCGTCGAGATCCCGCTGATGTTGTTGGTGGTCATGAAGTTGTTCAGTGCCGTGACCTCAGCGGTGGGGTCGGTCGGCAGGGTCAGCTTCTGGAACGCCGAGCAGTAGGTCTGCATCCCGGCGATGTTGTTCGACCAGTACTGGATGGGCGGAGCGCCGGAGACCGGGTTGCACAGCCGCTTGATCCCGCGCTCCTCGTCCTGCGAGGTGACCTGGCGGGCGCCGGACGGCGCGTCCCACATGACGCCCTGCTTGATGTGGAACGTGTAGCTCAGACCGTTCGGGCTCACGGTCCAGGTCGCCATGTCGGGCACCACCGTCCCGGAGGCCCCGGCCGCGTAGCTGGCCTTGTAGGAGACGAGCTGCCGGGTCACCATTCGCATGAGCTCGTAGGTCGTCGTGTAGTAGGCGCAGCACGTGTCGAGGTGGTCGACGTCGCCGTTGCCGACGATCACGAGGGTCCCGCTCGGGGAGGAGGGCCCGGTGGTGGTCGTGACTTTCGGCAGGATGTTCTGGCCAGAGCTGGCTGCTCCGGCCAGGCCGCCAAAGCCACCAACGGTCAGGGCCAAGGTCGCCGCCACTGTGCCGGCGATCAGTCCCAACCGAGCTCTTCGGTTCATGTGCATGCTCTCGTTCTCCCTCCCCCCTCGGGTTCGTAGGCGCGCCCAAGGGCGGGAGCCAGTCTGCCCGATGGGCGTCGAATGTGCCAATAGTCCGCACTTTGTGTCGAGTGTGTGTCGCAGCCGGTATGAACACCGGTGCGAAGACCGAGGTCAGAGCAGGGGAACGAGGGGACATGTATGCGCCCACGGAGAGGTGACGGACGGGTCGGGCGGCCGGGCACCACGACCACAACGAACGATTGATCGGACCGACCGCCCTCAGGGGTAGAGCCGGCCCCGCACGGCCTCCAGGGCCGCGGGCGCGATCTCGGTCCGAAGCGCGCGCGCGAAGGCGCCCCGCGTCCGGGCCCGGTCGAAGCATTCCGGACGGCCCGAACAGAGCCAGGCGCCGCGGCCCACGCCGGGCCCGATCAGGATGGCGCCCCCGGCCGCGCGCACGCGGACGAGGGCGGAGGTCTCCGCCCGCCGGCCGCAGCCGACACAGGTGCGGATCGTGCTACTCGGGGTCCGCGGCCGGCTCCGCCGACGCCGAGACCGCGTCGGCGACCTCGGCCGCCTCGGGTGCGGCCGACTCGGGTGC
>DAIUEV010000087.1:0-7580 GCA_036844945.1 Acidimicrobiales bacterium | reverse complement strand
AGCGTCTGGTTCATCGACAGGTTGACCATCTCGGAGTAGGTCATGCGCCCCGAGGCCCCGAGGCCCCGGGCGTTGTCGCGCACCCGGTCGAAGACGACCACGGTGTCGTACAGCGAGTACCCGAGGATGGTGAGGATGGCGACCACCGTGTCCGGGGTGACCTGGAAGCCGAACAGCGAGTACACGCCCGCGGTGACCAGGAGGTCGTGGACGAGCGCGACGAAGGCCGCGACGGCCATCTTGGGCTCGAACCGCAGGCTGATGTAGATGCCGACGGTGACGAAGAAGGCGATCAGGGCGATCAGCGCGTGCTGGGTGACCTGGCCGCCCCAGGTCGGCCCGACGTGGGAGATCGACACCGGCTGCCCGGGGGCGAATTTCTGGAGCGCCGTTTGGACGTCCAGGCTGACGGACTGCTGCTTGGCCTGCGGGAGCGAGTTGAGGTCGGCCTGGACCTCGATCGTCTTGCCACCCAGGATCTCGACGGTCGGCTGGGTCAACCCCGCCGCCTGGACCGCCTTGACCACCGTCGCCTGGGACACCCCCGGGGCCAGGATCTCCCAGGAGGTCCCGCCCTTGAAGTCGATCCCGAAGTTGAAGCCCCGGACGCCGAAGGAGCCCAGGCCGGCCAGGATGATGACCCCGGAGAGGAGGAACCACCACCGACGCCTTCCGACGAAGTCGAACCGGGTCTCCCCCCGGTAGAGACGGAGCAGGACGCGGAGCGAGAACCGGCTCGGCGGACGGGCGGGCCGGGCCCGAGCGGCCTCGACCTCCTCGACCGCCTCCTCGAGGTCCTCGTCCTCGAGCGGGCCCTCGTCGAGTTGGGGGGCCTCTTCGAATTCGTCGCTCTCGAACTCCTCGCTCTCGAACTCCTCGCTCTCGAACTCCTCGTCGTCGAATTCCTCGTCGGACTCACCGTCGGGCCGCTCAACGAGCCGGCCGGGGATCTCGACATTGCGCAGGCTCTCGTCGCGCCACTCCCGGGGGCTCACGACCCACCCCCTGCACCGACGGCCAAGCCCTGGTTGATGCCGATGCGGCGGGCCTGGGTGAGCCGCTCACTGCGCCCGAGCAGGGCGACGAGCGGCCGGGTGAAGAAGTAGGTGGCGAACACGTCGAGCAAGGTGGACAGCCCGAGGAAGAACGCGAACCCCTTCACCTCCCCGACGGCCAGCCAGTACAAGAGCACGGCCGCGAGCAGCGACACGAAGTCGGCGGCGAGCACCGTCCGGAAGGCGCTGCGGAATCCGCGGTCGACGCTCGTCCGGACGGTCCGACCCGCGCGCGTCTCGTCTTTCAGGCGTTCGAAGTACACGATGTAGGAGTCGACGGTGATCCCGATGGAGACGATGATGCCGGTCACGCCGGCGAGGTCGAAGCTGGGGGCGACGCTCGTGTGGCCGAGCGACGAGATGATCGCCCACAGGAGCGCGGCGGTGACGGCCAGACCGCTCACCACCACGATGCCGAGCAGCCGGTAGTAGAAGATCGTGTAGAGCAGCACGAGGATCAGCCCAGCCAGCCCGGCGCCGAGCCCGGCGTCGAGCGAGGACCGCCCGAGCGTCGGCGACACCGTCTGGGTCGTGAGCTGGGTGAGCCGGACCGGCAGCGTGCCGTAGTTGAGCGCGATGGCGAGGTTCTTCGCCTGGGACTCCGGGATGCCGCCCGAGGAATTGGAGATCTCGACCTGGCCGGCGAACGATGTGAAGCTGGCCTGGCCCGGCTGGGTGATCGGGGCCGACTGCACCACCCCGTCGAGCTCGATGATGACGATCTCGTGGAAGTACTCCTTGGCGAGGTTGTCCCAGGCGGTGGCGCCGGACTTGGTGAGCGAGATGTCGACCACCCAGCCCTGGGTCGGGGTGAGCTGGGCCACCGCCGACTTCACGATGTGGCCGGTCAGCTTGGCGGGACCGGCCAGATAGCGGAGCCCGCCGGATCCGGCGGTGCCCGGCAAGAGCACGGTGGCGGAGGGGTTGTCCTTGGCGGGGAGCGTCGTCGGGTAGGCCTCGAGGGTCGTGTCCACGGAGTTCGGATACGGGTTCGTCGAGCTCGTGCTCATGTTGGAGGTGACCAACAGGTTCGCCTGCGGGCAGGTCTTCGGCAGCGGGCCCGGCGAGACCACCTTGCGGGGCTTCTGGCCCTTCTTGGTCTCGGTGGCCTGGAGGTACGGCGGCGAGTAGCACAGCCCCGGCCGGAAGAGGAGCTGGGCGGTCTGCCCGATCACGCTGAGCACCTGGTTCGGGTTCTTCACGCCCGGCACGGACACGACGATCTGGTCGCCCTGCGTATTGACCGTCGCCCCGCTCACCCCGAGCCCGTTCACCCGGTTGGTCAGGATGCTGACCGTCTCGTTCAAGTTGGTCTGGGAGGTCTTGTGGGCCGGCTTGTAGACGACCGAGAACCCGCCGGCGAGGTCGAGTCCGAGCCGCGGCGACCAGCGGGCCGCCAGCACCCCGGCCAGGGATCCGAACGCCACTACCACCACGATGATCAGGCTGACGACCAGCGCCCGCGGCCGATGATTCTGCGAGCGGGTCGGAGGGCTCATTCGGAGCTTTCCTCCGCCCTCCCGGTGCCATCCGCCTCGTCGTCATCGTCGGGCTCGGGGTCCGCAGCTCGCGCGACCGTGCCCACGTCGACCTTGCGGGCGATCGCGGTGCGCAGGAGCACGAGACGGGTCGGGGTGATGTTGGCGCCGTCGATTCCGGGGTTGGAGCTGAGCAGGACGACCCGGTCGTTCTGCATCTCTTCGATCGTGCCCACGATGCCGCCGATGGTCACGACCTTGTCACCCACCCCGATGGAGGCGTTGTCCTCCCGCTGCTTCTTCGCCCGCTGCTGGTTCGGGCGCAGGAACAAGAAATACAGCGCGGCGACCACGATCACGATGAAGATCAGGAACGTGTAGTTGCTCGACTTCGTGGTCGTCTTCGAGGTCGCGGCAAGCAGGGCGGGGGCGAGGGAGAGGAAGTGGTTCACGTCGCGTCCTTGGGTACGGGCCAGCGGGAATCGGACCCGCGCAAAACGGAAACCCTAGCCCAGCGGCCCGATCGCCCCCCGGTCGCCAACCCCTGCCGGAGCGGATCGACGAGCCCGGAACGCTGATCGACCAGGTCTTCCCGGTCTCGAAGGCGCGCTCAGAAGAGCGCGGAGGCCTCCGAGGCGAGGCCGAGATGCGACCACGCCCGCGCCGTGGCGACCCGGCCCCGGGGGGTCCGCTGGATCAGGCCCTGCTGAAGGAGGAACGGCTCGTAGGCGTCCTCCAGCGTGTCGGTCTCCTCCCCGACGCACTGAGCCAGCGTCGTGAGGCCGACCGGGCGGCCGCCGAACCGCCGGCAGAGGGCGTCCAGGATCGCCCGGTCCACCTTGTCGAGGCCGAGCTCGTCGATACCGAAGAGCTCCAGGCCCCGCAGCGCCGCGTCGCCGGTGACGACGCCGTCCCCCCGGACCTCGACGAAGTCCCGGACCCGACGCAGCAACCGGTTGGCGATCCGGGGCGTGCCACGCGACCGCCCGGCGATATGGGCGGCCCCCTCGGGCTCGACCGCCACGGACAGGATCCGGGCCGAGCGGGCCACGATGGCCTCGAGATCCTCGACCGCGTAGAGGTCCAGCCGACCGACGAACCCGAACCGGTCGCGCAGCGGGCTCGACACGAGGCCGGTGCGGGTCGTCGCGCCGACGAGCGTGAAGTGCGGCAGGTCCAGTCGGATCGACCGCGCGGTGGCGCCCTTCCCGATCAGAAAGTCGAGCTTCGCGTCCTCCATCGCCGGGTACAGGATCTCCTCCACCGAGCGGTGCATCCGGTGGATCTCGTCGATGAAGAGGACGTCGCCCTCTTGGAGGTCGGTGAGGAGCGAAGCGAGGTCGCCCGCCCGGGCGAGCACCGGTCCCGAGGTCACTCGAAAGCCGACACCCAGCTCGGCGGCGACGATGCCGGCGAGCGATGTCTTGCCGAGGCCGGGTGGTCCCGCGAACAGGAGGTGGTCGACCGGCTGCCCGCGCTGGACCGCGGCCTCGAGCACGATCCGCAGGTGCTCGACCAACTGCCCCTGGCCCACGAACTCGTCCAGGGTCCGCGGGCGGAGACCGACCTCCTCGGGGTCGTCGGCCGCGAGCGGTCCCGGGTCGACCGGCCGCGTGCCGGTCTCGACGAGGACCTCGCGCCGGGCGGACGAGGTCATCGGGAGGCGAGCTCCCTGAGCGCGCCGCGCAGAAGCTCCTCGACCGTCTCCTCGGTGTCCTCGGACGGCACCCGCTCCAGCGCGCTGCGGATCTCGTCGGGGCCGTAGCCGAGGTCGGCGAGGGCGACCCGCACCTCGGCCCGCGCCACCCCGGCCGGCGACGTCGCCACGGTCGGCCCGGCGAAGGAGAAGTCGGGCAGCTCGAGCCGGCTCTTCAGATCGATCAGGAGACGTGCCGCGGTCTTGCGCCCCACCCCGGGCACCGCGCACAGGGCGTCGGCGTCCTCCTCCAAGAGCGCGGTGATCAGGGCGGCCGGCGAGAGCTGCGAGAGGATGGCCAGCGCGAGGGCGGGGCCGACCCCGTGCGCGCCGAGCAGCACCTCGAAGCATCGCCGCTCGTCGTCGTGGGCAAATCCGTAGAGGACGATCGCGTCCTCCCGGACGTGGGTGTGCACCGAGAGGCGGGCGTCGGAGCCCGTCGCCCCGAGCGACGACAGGGTCGAGGTCGAGACGGTCACCCGGTAGCCGACCCCGCCCACCTCGACGAGGACCTCGGACTCCGAGAGCCGCGCCGCGAAGGTCCCCCTGATCGAGCCGATCATGTCCCTCCCCCTGCTCCCACCGACGCGGCCACCGCTCGGCGGAGGCCGGCGCCGTGCAGGTGGCACACGGCGAGGGCCAGCGCGTCGGCGGCGTCCGGCGGACTCGGCGGCTCGGGGAGCCCGAGCACCGAGGCGACCATCCGCTGCACCTGCTCCTTGGTGGCGCTCCCGTAGCCGACCAGCGCCTGCTTGACCTCGTTGGCGGTGTACTGCGCGACCCCGGCGCCGGCCTCGGCGGCCGCCGCCAGCGCAAGGCCGCTGGCCTGGCAGACCGACACCGCCGTCTTGGCGTTGACCTGGAAGAAGACCCGCTCGACCACCACGACGGTCGGGTGGAACTCGGTGAGCAGGGCGCGCAGCTCGCGCTGGAGCGTGTAGAGGCGTTCGTGGGTCGGAGCCGCCGGGTCGGTCTCGACCACCCCCGCGGCCTTCGCGGTGAGCCCGCCGGCCCGGTCGGCGGCCACACCGACCACCCCGTAGCCGCAGCGCGAGAGGCCAGGGTCCACCCCGAGGACGAACACGCGTTCGACCCTATCCGGTCGGTCCCTCCGACCGAGGGACCCCAGGGTCAGCCGTAGAAGCCGGCCAAGACCTCGTCGTCGATGTCGTAGTTGGCGTGGACGGCCTGGACGTCGTCGTGGTCGTCGATGGCCTCAATGAGGCGGAGCACCTTCTTCGCCTCGCCTTCGTCGGACACCGACACGGTCGAGGACGGTTCGAGGGACAGGTCCGCCGACTCGATGGTGAGGCCCGCCTCCTCCAGCGCGGCGCGCAGCGAGGAGAGGTCGTTGGGGGCGCAGGTGACCACGAACCGGTCGCCGTCGGAGGTCATGTCCTCGGCGCCCCCCTCGGTCGCCACCTCCATGACTTTCTCCTCGTCACCACCGGTGACGACGACGATCCCTTTGCGCTCGAACTGCCAGCTCACCGCGCCGGGCTCGGCCAGGGAGCCGCCGTTGCGGGTGAAGAGGTTGCGGACGTCGGCCCCGGTGCGGTTGCGGTTGTCGGTCAGGGTCTCCACGATCACCGCGACCCCGCTCGGGGCGTAGCCCTCGTAGTTCACCGACTCGTACCGGACCCCCTCGAGCTCGCCTGTCCCCCGCTTGATGGCGCGCTCGATCGTGTCCGAGGGCACCGAGGCGTCTCGGGCCTTTTGGTACATGGTGCGCAGGGTGGCGTTGGCGTTGATGTCGCCGCCGCCCTCCCGGGCGGCCACCTCGACCTGGCGGATCAGCTTGGCGAAGAGCTTGGCCCGGGCCTTGTCCTGTGCGCCCTTGCGGTACTTCGTGGTCGCCCATTTCGAGTGACCAGACATCTCCTTCTCCTTCTTCCTTCTACCGGGCGCTCGCCGGGACTCGCCCGGTGCCATCGCGGTCGATCCCCGACCCCGCACCGACCATCTCGAGGAAGTACCGGTGCAACCGGCGGTCGGCGGTGAGCTCGGGGTGGAAGGCCGAGGCCAGCACCGTCCCCTGCCGACACACGACCGGGCGCCGCTGGCCATCACGGGGCGTCACCGCCCAGGCCAACACCTCGACCCCCGACCCCACCCGCTCGACCCGGGGCGCACGGATGAACACCGCGGGCATGGTCCCGGCGCCTAGCGACGACGCCACCTCAACCGACCCCTCGAACGACTCGGTCTGGCGCCCGTAGCCGTTCCGGGTGACCGTGCAGTCGAGCACGGCGAAGGACCGCTGGTCGGGACGCCCGCCCCGCACCTCGTTCGCCAGCAGCACCAGCCCCGCGCACGTCCCGAACACCGGCAGGCCCGCCGCGATCTCGGCGGACAACGGGTCGAAGAGTCCCGAGGAGGTGAGGAGCAGCGACAAGGTCGTCGACTCCCCGCCCGGCAAGATCACCCCGTCGACGCCGTCCAGGTCCGGCTCGGTGCGCACGGTCCGGCCGGTCACCCCGAGCTCGGCCAGTGCGGCCAAGTGCTCGCGCACGTCCCCCTGGAGGGCGAGGACCCCGATCGTCACCGCGGGCACCCCCGGCCGGGGGTCACCAGCCGCGGTCGGCCAGCCGCTCGGTGAGCGCGCTGAGCTCCTCGCCGCGCATCGCCTCTCCGAGGCCCCGACTGACCTTGGCCACGTGCTCGGCGTCCTCGAAATGAGCCGCGGCCTCGACGATGGCGCTCGCCCGGCGGGCCGGGTCCTCGCTCTTGAAGATGGCGGAGCCCACGAACACCGCTTCGGCGCCCAGTTGCATGACGAGGGAGACGTCGGCGGGGGTGGCCAGGCCGCCCGCGCAGAACAGCGGGACCGGCAGGCGCCCGGTCCGGGCGATCTCCTGGACGAGCCCGATGGGCGCGGCGAGGTCCTTCGCCCAGCGGTACTGCTCGGCACTGTCGGCCTGGGTCAGTGCGCGGATGTCACCGAGGATCGACCGCAGGTGCCGGACCGCCTCGACCACGTTCCCGGTCCCGGCCTCACCCTTGGAACGGATCATGGCCGCGCCCTCCGAGATGCGCCGAAGCGCCTCGCCGAGGTTGGTCGCCCCGCACACGAACGGCACCGTGAACGGCCACTTGTCGATGTGGTGCGCCTCGTCGGCCGGGGTGAGCACCTCGCTCTCGTCGATGTAGTCGACGTGCAGGGCCTCGAGCACCTGGGCCTCGGCGAAGTGGCCGATTCGGGCCTTGGCCATCACCGGGATCGTGACCGCGTCCTGGATCGCGGCGATCAGGGCCGGGTCGCTCATCCGGGCCACCCCACCGTCGCGCCGGATGTCGGCCGGCACCCGCTCGAGCGCCATCACCGAGACCGCCCCGGCGTCCTCGGCGATC
>DAIUEV010000086.1:0-7634 GCA_036844945.1 Acidimicrobiales bacterium | reverse complement strand
AGCGTCGGGGCGTTCCAGCCCGCCGTCCGCCCGCCTGCGGGTCCGCACCCGGGACGCTCCGCACACGTGCGTGGGACGCCCTCAAAATATCGTTTCGAATGTGACCAGATATGAGGTCGACGAGTTCGAGGAAATGATCGAGTGTGCTCTCGACGCCGGTCGGGCAGCAGCCCGCGTGCATCGAGATGTGGACGCAGCCCTCGCAGACTGGCCTCTGATCAATGCATTTCGAGAGGGCTTCGAACAGGAGTCCACCCCGTGTGGAGATGGGACGGCGGAAGCTCCGGATCGGTGTTCGCCGTTCACGGCCCGACCGAGTTCGCGACGGGCTCGGACATCTCCAGGCTGGCTGGTCCCTATTCCATGACCGACCGCTCCGAGTGCGGGGCGTAGGTCGAAAGAGACGAGAGCGGACAAGCAGGTTCGTCCTTGCTCGCGTCGATCTTCCCGGCGCCACGGCCACGGTGATGCCGCTCCAGAACCGATGTCGCGATCGTGTCGTGGGCGGGCTGATCCGCGTCCGAGCCGCGCAACCCGCTCGGAATACCGGACGGTCCGTACGGCTCACTCACCTCGCAGAGACACCCGCCGAAGAGAAAGGAAGTCACCTCGAACCTCGGACTGCCCCGGCCCGAGACCGAGTTGGTGAACCGCCTCGGTGGGCAATGGGTGAGGCGCTCGGGAAGTGGACCCCGAATGCGCGCTGAAACAGGAAAGCGCCCCTCCTGGGGGCGCTTTCTGTCGGGCTCCAAACGGACCCCTCGATCCGTTCTACCGGACCTCTCGGTCTGTTCTCGCCCTGCCCTGCCGACTCAAGCCGACCAGGCGTAGAGCCAGCTTGCACCCGTGGGGGGTCGGCGTCTAGGGCCGTAAGGCCCTAGCGGTATCGCCAGCATGTTCTTGACGGGGCTTGTGCCGGGGCGTCGTTCTCCCTCCGGGCGGGAGCGGCAGGGGGCGACGGATCCCGATGCGGAGTTTCCGGGGGGCACCGGGAGGGCGTCGTCGAGCCGTATCTGGGGCCGTGATGGTCAGCGGCGCCGCATGAATGACCCGGCCACGGCGGAGAACGCCAGCACGACTGCCCCGAGGACAACCGCGGCGATTCCGTGTTTGGTTCGATGACCCGTGGAATGAGCAATGTGCCCCGGGAAGAAGGAAGGGAGCGATCCGGCCTTCACGGTGAAGTAGACGACTCCAACCGCAATGAGGGCGACCCCCACGACCACCAGGACAGCTGTGACCAGCGTTCGCATGCGACCGAGGCTAGTTGGAGGTGCCGGTGAGGGGGAGCTGGAAGGGCGAGCATGTGAGCACCCTGGAGCCGGCGGGTCTGGGACGGACAATCTTGGGGAATCCCAAGCCGAGGCTCTGGTCGCCTTGGCCTTCGACTCGCTGACGTCGCCGCGCGCCACTGAGCGACGCCAACGACCGGCCCGCTGAGCGGCCGGTCGCCGGGGGTACTGTCTCTGCGATGTCCCCCCCGCCTGCATCGACGGGCGCCGCCGCGCCCGACGAGCCCCACCGGCTGCCCCGCGCCGCCGTCCCCGGCCACTACCGGATCCACCTCGACGTCGACCTCGAGGCCGCCCGGTTCGAGGGCACCGTCGAGATCTCGCTCGACCTGGTGGAGCCAGTCGAGTCCATCACCCTCAACGCCGCCGAGCTCGAGATCGCCGAGGCCTCGCTCGAGCTCGGCGGCGAGCGGCTCGCTGTGACGGTCGCGCTCGACGAGGAGTCAGAGCGTGCGGTGTTCGCGCTCGGGCGGGTCGCCGGACCCGGGCCGGGTGTCCTGCGGTGCGCCTTCGCCGGGGTCCTCAACGACAAGCTGCGGGGGCTCTACCGCAGCACCTATCTGGACGGGGACGGGGTCACCCAGACGATCGCGGCGAGCCAGTGCGAGTCGACCGACGCGCGGCGGGCGTTCCCCTGCTTCGACGAGCCCGACCGCAAGGCGGTGTTCGAGATCAGCCTCGGGATCGACCCGGCCATGGCCGCGTACTCGAACGGGCCGGCGGTGGAAGAGACGATCGAGGAGTCCGGCCGCAAGGTGGTCCGGTTCGCTCCGACCATGGTCATGTCGAGCTACCTGGTGGCCATGATCGTCGGCCCCCTCGAGGCGACGGACCCGGTCGATGTCGACGGGATCCCCGTCCGAGTCGTCCATGTCCCCGGCAAGGCCCACCTCGCCCCCTACGCGCTCGAGGTGGCCGCCCACGCGCTCCGGTTCTTCGCCGAGTACTTCGGGATCGCCTACCCGGCCGAGAAGCTCGACCTCGTCGCCCTGCCCGACTTCGCCTACGGGGCGATGGAGAACCTCGGGTGCGTGACCTTCCGGGAGACCGCCCTGCTCGTCGACGAGGCCGCCGCCGCCCGGGCCGACCTCGAGCGGATCGCGGACGTCGTCTCCCACGAGCTCGCCCACATGTGGTTCGGCGACCTCGTCACCATGCGCTGGTGGGAGGGGATCTGGCTGAACGAGGCGTTCGCCACCTTCATGGAGGTCCTCGCCGTCGACGCCTTCCGGCCCGGGTGGCAGCGCTGGGTGAGCTTCGGCCTGTCCAAGGAGGCGGCCCTGGCCGTCGACGGCCTCCACAGCACCAGGCCGATCGAGTACCCGGTCGGGTCGCCCGACGAGGCCGAGGGCATGTTCGACGTCCTCACCTACCAGAAGGGCGGGAGCGTCCTGCGCATGCTCGAGCAGTACCTCGGCGCCGAGACCTTCCGCGACGGCGTGCGCCGCTACCTCACCACCCACTCCTATGCCAACACCGTGACCTCGGACCTGTGGGACGCGCTCGAGGCGGTGAGCGGCCGGCCGGTCCGGACGGTGATGGACTCCTGGATCCTCCAGGGGGGCCACCCGGTCGTCTCCCACGACGGCGCGCAGCTCGCCCAGGCTCCCTTCGCCTATGGCGCGCACCCGGGAACCGGAGCGATCGGCGAGCGCTGGTCGGTCCCCGTCCCGGTCCGCTCGCTCGCCGGCGGGGCCGCGCAGATGGCGCTCCTCGACGCGCCGAGCGTGCCGCTCCCGGCGGTGCCCGCCCCGGTCGTGCTCAACGCCGGCGGCTGGGGCGTCTACCGGACCGCCTACGACTCCGCCCAGCTCGACGCGCTGGCGGCGGGACTCGATGCCCTCGAGCCCCTCGAGCAGGCCAACCTGTTCGCCGACACCTGGGCGCTCGTCCTCGCCGGTCGCACCCAGCTGGCCGACTTCCTGGCGCTGGCCGGCCGGCTCGGCGACGAGAGCGACCCCGTGTGCTTCACCACCGTGGCCGGCGCGCTGGGGTTGTGCGACCGGGCGGCCGACGACGGCTCCCGCCCCGCGGTCGCCGGGGTGGTCCGGGCCCTCCTCGGCCCGAGGCTGGCGGCGCTGGGATGGGCGGCCCGGCCCGGCGAGGACGAGCGCATCCCGAACCTGCGGGCTCTGCTCATCGGGACCCTCGGGACGATCGGGGCGGACGAGTCGGTGCGGGCCGAGGCGGCCGGGCGACTCGACGCCGCCGCCGCCGGCGGCCCGCCGGTCGACCCCGACCTCGAGGAGGCGGTCCTCGATGTCGTGGCGGCGGCCCGCCGGCCCGGCGACTACGAGGCCTTCTACTCCCGCTACCGCGACGCCGCGACGCCCCAGGAGGAGCTCCGCTATCTGAGCGCGCTGGGCGCGTTCCCCGACACCGAGCTCGGCACCCACACCCTCTCGCTCGCCCTCGGCGAGGTCCGGACCCAGAACGCGCCGTATCTCATCGCCGGGCTCCTCGGGAACCGGGTCGCCGGTCCGGCGGTGTTCGAGCGCCTGACCGAGCAGTGGGACGCCGCCCTCGAACGCTTCCCGGTGAACAGCCACGCGCGCATGCTCCAAGGCGTGCGGGCCCTGTGCGGGGATCAGGGCACCGCCCGCCGGGTGACCGAGTTCCTGGCCGCCCATCCCCTGCGCGCCGGGCAGCGCAGCGTGGACCAGACCGTCGAGCGGCTGTGGATCAACGTCGGCTTCGTCGATCGCGAGCGCCCCGGGCTCGAAGCGACGATGCGTCGGGCCGCCGGCGGCTAGCGCGGCCGCAGAGCGGGCCCGGGGTGAACCTCGCCGTCGCCGCCACCGTGTTCGGCCTCATCGCGCTGGCCGAGCTCCCCGACAAGACGATGATCGCCAACATCATCATGGGGAGCCGCGGGCGCCCGGTGCCGGTGTGGATCGGGTCGACCGCCGCCTTCGCGATCCACGCCGCGCTCGCGGTGGCGGCGGGGCGGTTCCTGCAGCTGCTCCCCCACCGGGTCCTCGAGACGATCATCGCGGTGGCGTTCGGGCTCGGCGCGCTCTATCTCTTGTTCGTGCCCGAGCGGGCCGAGGAGGAGAAGGGGGCGAAGGAGGCCGGGGGGACCGGAGCGGGCTCGCCGGGCTCGCGGGTCGCCGCCGGCGCGTTCGGCGTGATCCTGCTCGGCGAGTTCGGCGACCTCACCCAGCTGCTGCTCGTCAACCTGGAGGCCCGCTACAAGTCGCCGGTGTCGGTCTTCACCGGGGGCTTCCTCGCGCTCGGCGCGGTGGCCGCGGTGGCCGTCTTCTCGGGACAGGCCCTGGAACGGGTGCTGCCCCTCGCGATCATCCGCCGCGCCGGCGGGGTGGCGCTGCTCGGGTTCTGCGCCTACACCGTCTCGACGCTCGCCTGATGCCCGAGCCGACCCGCCGCGCCGAGCTGGTCGCCCTCGCCCGCGCCACGCGCGGGTTCATGCCCGACGACGAGGGCATGGCCCTGCTCGAGGCGGCCGGGCGGGCCGGGCGGGCCTTCCCGGGGGCCGTGCTGGTGGAGATCGGGGCCTGGTGCGGCAAGTCCACCGTCTACCTCGGGGCGGCGGCCGAGGAGACCGGGGCGGTGCTCTTCAGCGTCGACCACCACCGGGGGTCCGAGGAGAACCAGGCCGGGTGGGAGCACCACGATGCCGACCTCGTGGACCCGGCCGACGGGCGCATCGACACCCTCCCCCACTGGCGGCGGACGGTCGCCCGGGCCCGCCTCGAGCACCGGGTGGTCGGCGTGGTCGGCGACTCCCCGGCCGTCGCCGCGGCCTGGCGGACCCCGCTCGCCTTCTGCTTCATCGACGGGGGCCACGGCGAGGAGCCGGCCTGGGCCGACTACCGGGGCTGGGCGCCCAAGGTGGCGGTGGGCGGGTGGCTGGCCATCCACGACGTGTTCCCCGACCCCGCCGACGGGGGGCGCCCCCCCTACGAGCTGTGGTGCGACGCCGTCGCGAGCGGGCGGTGGGTGCAGGACGGCGAGACCGGCAGCCTGCGGGTGCTGCGGCGCCTGTCGCCGGAGGGCTGACTCCGCCGCGGCTCAGCCGGGGCGGCGCCGGGCCGAGCACTCCCCCGTGCCCCACGAGCAGCTCGACTCGGGCAGGTCGAGCGGGGCGGGGAGCCCCTCGCCGCGGAAGAGCCCGGAGGCCGGCGTGGCCCCGCTCAGCGCGTCGGCGGCCAGGATCACGGCGGCGGCGGTGTAGGTGGTCCGCTCGGCCGCCGGGAAGGTCATCTCCTCGGGGTAGACCATGCCGGTCCAGTAGGAGCCGTCGGCGAGCCGCAGCTCCTGGGCCGCCACGAACAGCCGGCGGGCCACCGTGTCGAGCCCGAGCGCGTCGAGCGTGAGGACGCACTCGGCGGTCTCGGCCGCGGTCACCCAGTCCTGGCTGGAGACGCAGCGCACCCCCCGGCCCTCGAGCACGAAGCGGTCCCAGTGCGAGACCACCCGGTGGCGGGCGGCCTGCTCGGGCAGCGCGCCGGCGAGCGCCGGGTAGTACCAGTCCATCGCGTACTCCTCCTTCGGCGCGAAGGAGGAGGCATGGTGGGCGACGGCATGGCCGAGCCGGCCGGCGGCGAGCTCCCACTCGGGTCGGTCCTTGCCGAGCTGCTCGGCCGCGGCCACCGCGCAACGGAGCGCGTGGTAGATCGACGACGACCCGGTCAAGAGGGCGTAGGTCTCGCGCCGACCGGCCGGATCGAGCGACCACAGGATCGAGCCGTCGGGCCGCTGCCACCGGAGCACGAAGTCGATCGCCGCCTCCACCATCGGCCAGTGCCGGGCGAGGTGGTCGGGGTCCCCGGTCACGAGGAACCGGTGGAACACCCCGGTGGCCACGTACGCGCAGACGTTGGTGTCGAGCCGGTGGTCCTTCACCGAGTCGGCCAGGTAGTAGTTGAACCAGCTCCCGTCGCGCTGCTGGCGCTCGGCCAGCCAGTCGAACGCGGCGTCGGCCTCGTCGTCGAGCCCGCACACCGACAGCGCCATCGCCGCCTCGACGTGGTTCCACGGGTCGCAGTGGCCGCCCTCGAACCACGGGATCATCCCGTCGGGCCGCTGGACGGCTGCGATCGTGGCCGCGCTCGCGAGCACGTCCGACGCGCTGAGCACGCCGTCCACCTCGGGCACCTGCACCGCGACGAAGCGGTCGGTCATGCCGCGCTCGCCGCCGGCTCGAGCCGGCGCTCGTCGGTGGCGGCGGATCGGGCCGCCACGGCCGGCTTCAGAAGGTAGAGGACCATGCTCTTGCCGATGAGCGGGCCGAGCACCCGCTCGAGGGCGCGGGTCAGCCACGGGCGCTTCTCGATGTCCCAGACCAAGAAACGGTGGAAGGCCGCCACGGCGCGGTTCGTGTCGTTGTCCGGCCCGACCAGGCACCGCAGCCACCAGTAGGGGGTGTGCAGCCCGTGGGTGTGCCCGGCCCCGGTCACGACGAGGCCGGCCGACGACAGGCGCCGGGCCAGCTCGGTGCGCCGGTAGATGCGGATGTGGCCCCCGGGAACGCCGTGGTAGGCGTCCGAGAGCAGCCAGTTCACGATCTCGGGGCCGCAGCGCGGCACCGTGACCGCCATGGTCCCGCCCGGACGGAGCACCCGGACGAGCTCGGCCATGGCCTGGCGGTCGTCGGGGATGTGCTCCAGGACCTCGGCCGCCACGATGCGGTCGAAGGACCCCTCGGCGAACGGCAGGGCCAGCGCGTCCCCCCGCACCCCGCCGGCGCGGGCCTTCTCGGCGGTGAGCTCGCCCGCCTCGACCATCGCCGCCAGCACCGCGCGGACCTGGACGATCTCGTCCTCGCCGGCGTCGAGCGCCACCACCTCGGCGCCGCGGCGGGCGGCCTCGAAGGCGTGGCGGCCGAAGCCGCAGCCGAGGTCGAGGAGCCGGTCCCCGTCGGCCACCCCCAGCCGGTCGAAGTCGGCGGTCAGCACGGGGCGGCCTCGCCGGCCGGCGGCGGCGCGCCGGGCAGCGGGCGCCCGGCGAGCATCGCCTCGTAGCAGGCGGCGGTCCCCTCGGCGGTCACCGCCCAGGTGAACTTGGCCATCACCCGCTCGCGTCCGGCCGCCCCGAGGCGGCTCCGCAGCTCGGCGTCGTCGAGCAGCCGGGCGATCGCCGCCGCCAGCGCGCCCGGGTCGTCCGGCGGGACGAGCAGGCCGGTCTCGCCGTCCCGCCCCACCACCTCGGGGAGCGCCCCGCCGGTGGTGGCGACGACCGGGACGCCGCACGCCATGGCCTCGACGGCCGGGAGCGAGAAGCCCTCGTAGAGCGAGGGCACGACCGCGACCTGGGCCTCGCCGTACAGGGTGGCGAGCTCGCGGTCGGAGATCCCGCTCACGCAGCGGACCGTGTCGGCGA
>DAIUEV010000085.1:0-7754 GCA_036844945.1 Acidimicrobiales bacterium | reverse complement strand
CCGAACCGAATACCGTTCCGGTTGGCGAAGTTCAACGCTGGATGACGCTACCGAGGCCTCAGGCCAGGAGATTGGTCCGGAGCGCCGCCAGGGCGGCCTCCCCCATCCCGCCCGGCCCCCGCAGATAGGGGCCGACGCCGCCGTGGCGGGTCTCGAGGAGGTTGAGGACCCCGGCCATCGCCCAGCGGGGGGCGCCGAACAACACCGCTCACCCGATTCCCGGTCCGGGAGGTTCGCAGGGTCGAGCGTGGCGAAGCGGCCACCCGACACGGTGACACCCAGCCAGGTGAGGAGCAGCGCAGCCGACATCCCGGCCCGCGTCGTCGACCGCCAACGACACGTACTGGCGGCCCGAAGGCACCCCCTCGAGCAGAGCCGCACCGGCTTCGGAGGCGACTTCAAGCACCACTTCGTGGTTTGCGGGATAGGGGCTCGCGCCCAACCCAATCCGGACCGTGGCCCCGGGGGCGGACCGCCAGACGATGTCGCAACGACGCTCCTCGTCGGACTCCACCCGGACGTCGTGTGTCACGTAGCGACCTTCGAACGGGTCGCGCGACACGAGGACCGGTCCAGTCCCGGCGGCAGCTGGCGGTCTACGGAGGCGGAGCCGGAGCGGGAGCGGGAGCGGGAGCGGGAGCGGGAGCCGGCGGCGTCGGCAGGATCGGCGGGATGGTGGTCCCGATCGGTATGGGCGGCGTGACCGACGGCCACGTGCCGCCGGTGCCGGTGGTGACCGAGGGCGCCGACACCGACGGCGACGACACCGACGGCGCCGACACCGACGGCGCCGACAGGTTGGCGGCGGCGGCCGAGTTCGACCCACCGGCTTGCGGCTGCACCGCCGGGATCGCAGCGCCCTGTGCCGCGGAGCCCTCGAACGCCGGGCTGCTCGATGTGACCTCAGGAGACGGCGCCGGCGCGGGCGAGGCTGCGGGCTCGGGAGAGCCTGCGGGTGCCGGAGCCGGCGACGCAAGGGGTGTCGAGTGGCCACTCGGATGTTGGGCCGCGTCGGCGGCCTGAAGCGTCACCGCCGCGGTTACCGCCGCACCAGCCACGACGCCCCCGATGGCCGCCTTCTTCGATGCATCAAGCAGCAGCTTGCGACGCCGCGCCCGTTCCTGCTCGGTCATTGACCCTCCTCTGAGTTTGCCATCTCGGAGTTCTTTATCCAGCCATTTATAGTGAAGCGTTGGTGTCGGAACGTGGTCGACGGACACACGACTGGCCGGACCTCGTGCCAAGCGCTGCTGCGGAAGAACACCAGCGTGTTGGTCACCGGATACACGATGTGACATGAAGGCGAGATGACGTTCGGGTGGTTCACCGGCGAGTCGTGGATCACGAGCTCACCGCCACTGAACTGAGCTGGCTCCTCGGCGAGGTAGTAGACGAAGGTCAATAGTCGGCGCGCGGTGTCGGGACTGGCCGAATCGGTATGGAGTCCGAAGAAGCCGCCATCCTCGTGGACCGTGATCTGGAGCTCCGGTTCCCAGCCTGGCCCGACCTCGGGGAACAACCGCTGCACGAGCGGCATGCATGCCTCAAGGGTGAGGGAGAAGTCCGGGGCGACCGACTGCACGTTGTGGAGCACCTTTGCCCGGCGGACGTTCGGGTCTCCCTGGCTCACCCCGGCCGTCACGAACTGATCACTGGCACCGCAGAACGCGTCGAGGAGAAGGGTGATCTCACCGGGCTCGAGCACGTTCTCGAACCGGGCCACGGTGTGGGAGACGATGACGTGGGGCTCGAGGAGTGGCGAGTCGGGTTCACCCATAGCTTCGACTGCGGCAGACGCGAGGCCGTCAGTCACATTTGTCACCATGGCCCAGCGAAACCCCCGTCGGTCTCCCTCGGCGCAGGCTAACCGACCAAGTCCGACCAGGGACAGACCGAAATTTCTTGTCGTGTTCGCCGCAATTACTCGTTGTTCCGCCGGAATTACCTGTTGCGCCGTCCCTCGGGACGGCACTCAGCGCCCGACCATCGACGCGAATGCGTCGATGGATCGCTGCTGGGACCGGGCGATCGACCGACGGATCGCCAGGTTGATGAGGGCGCCCATCGGTCCGAATTTCGGCGTGTAGCGCACCGTCAACGAGACGCGCGTGCCTGAGTCCCCGACAGGCGTGAGATCGATCTCGAGGCGCATGTTTCGGGCCATCGCCACCCCATCCCCGAGATGCACCTGGTGGGTGGGGGGATCGAATTCCGTGACCCGCCACCGGGTGACGGCCTTCCAGGGACCCGCGATCCGAGTGAGCTCCTCCATGGTGCTGCCGGACTCGGCGGGCCCGTCTGTCCGGATGACCCGGAGGGTGTTCTCGACCCATTCCGGGTACCGGGCGGTGTCCCCCACCGCCACCCACACCTCCGACATCGGGGCGGACACGACCGCCGACGCCACCACGGCGGTCTCCTTGACCATGCCACCCCCTTGTTCGCGGTCCCGTCCCGAGTGGGCTCCTTCGCGGGACCGGCCCTCGCGCCGACGCGGCTCGACCAAGCGTACCGAGAGACCTCGCACCCGGCCCCACCAGCGGGGATCCTGCGATAACCCGGCCCAAGACGACCCCGCTGGCCGTTCTTAGCCGCTTCTTAGGTGCGGTTGGGTCTGCTCTTACCTCCCGGCGGGAACATGGACTCGACGAAGGAGCAGCAGCCGTTGCCGACCACCCCCCCCATCCGCCTCACTGACGCTCTAGGACGCGAAGTACGTAGCCAACGTGTCCGCCGCACCATTCGTCGGGCGTTCGAGGCCGGACGGGCACGCATCGAGGAGATCGTCGGGTTTGTCTCCGCCCTCACGGCCGGGCGCGCCACCCGGCCTTTGGCGGTCATCCCGGTGCGGGTCCAGGCCGCCGCCGTGCCATTCCGGCACGACTCGGCGCCCGGCGGCTGTTGCACGGTCGGGGTCGCCTCACCCTCAGCGACCCTTGCACGCCAGGGGTAGGGGTCTCACCCCTACCCCTGGCGTACCTTCGCCCGGAGGGGCGCCCGCGCCCGACTGCTAGCCTGCGCTTCGGCATGGGGTCCCTCATCAAGAAGCGCCGCAAGCGCATGCGCAAGAAGAAGCACAAGAAGATGCTGAAGGCGACGCGCTGGCAGCGGCGGGCCGGCAAGTAACCGACCCTCCCCGGCCCTCCTACCGAGGGCGAACCGTCTTCACCGGGATCACCCGCCCGACCCGACCGTCCATCTCGATCCCCCGCACCGCGTCCAGCCCGTGGTCGGCGGCGGCGCCGTCGAGGAACCAGGTCGCCCCGCTGCCGGCCAACCGCGGGGTCGCCCCGGTCAGCGCGCCGATGCGGTCGCGCCAGCGCGTGAGCTCGGGGCTCACCACGAGCGCGGCGGCCTCGAGGTCGTTGCTGCCTGCACCCGACCGGCGGCCACCGTCTCCGAGGTCATCCCAGGCCCGGTAGGCGGCGGCCGTGTCGACGGCGAGGGGGGGCACCACCAGCACGAAGGACCGCTCCTCGAAGGCGAGGGGCTCCACCCGCTCCCCGACCCCGGTGACGCGGGCCCGCCCGCCGGTCACGCAGAACGGCACGTCGGCACCGAGCCCGGCCGCCACCGCGAGGTCCGAGCACCCGGCCCACCGGAGGACGGCGGCCGCGTCGGCCGAGCCCCCGCCCAGCCCGCCGCCGATTGGGATCCGCTTCACCAGGCGCACCGCCGCGCGGCGCCCAACCGCCGTGAGCGCGCGGCGGACGAGGTTGGAGGGACCGACGTCCACCGGTCCGACCCCCTCGTGGGCGTCGATCTCGAGCCCGTCCCCGTCGTCGAAGGTCAGCTCGTCGAAGAGGTCGACCGACACCATCTCGGCGTCGAGCTCGTGATAGCCGTCGGGGCGCACGCCGAGCACCCGCAGCGAGAGGGTGAGCTTGGCCGGGGCGAGCACGCTGACCGGTCCGGCGGGCGTCGTCATTCCGGCGCTCCGGCGAGGCGTCCCCAGTCGGCGACGTCGAGCTCCTCGGCCCGAGCCGAGGGCGCCACCCCCGCGAGCTCGAACGCCTCGGGCGCGACCGTCCCGGCCAGCGAACGCCTGAGCATCTTGCGCCGGTGGGCGAACCCCGCCCGCACGACCGCCTCGAAGCGCCGGTAGGGGACCACGGCGGGGTCGACCGCCGGCTCGGCGCGTCGGACCATCCGCACGAGCACCGACTCGACGCGGGGGCGGGGGAGGAAGACGGTGGGCGGGACCCGGCCGACCAGGCTGGCCTCGGCCCAGTAGGCGATCTTGACCGAGACCGCGCCGTAGGCGGGTTCCCCGGCTCTGGCCACCCAGCGCTCCCCGACCTCGCGCTGGACCATGACCAATAGCCGGCCGACCAACGGTGCGTCCTCGAGCACCCGGATCACGACGGGGGTCGCGACCGAGTAGGGCAGGTTGGCCACCAACGTCACCGGGGGGGACACCCCCGCGAGGAGCTCCGCCCAGTCGAGCCGGAGCGCGTCGGCCTCGATGACCTCGACGTCCCGGCCGTCCACGACCTCGCGCAGCACCGCGGCCAGACGACGGTCGATCTCGATCGCGAGCACCCGGGCCCCGGTGCCGGCGAGGGCAAGGGTCAGCGCGCCGAGGCCGGCGCCGACCTCGACGACGGTTCCACCCGGTCCAACCTCGGCCAGGCGCACGACCCGCTCGAGAGTGTTCGCGTCGACGACGAAGTTCTGGCCGAGGGTCTTGGTGGGCCGGATTCCGTGCTCGGCCAGCAGTCGCTGGACGTCCGAGCGCGAGAGGTTCACCAGGAGATGTTGACCTCGATGGTGCCCTGGCTCAACGGGGCCATCGCCTCGAACCCCGACGGCGAGAGGTCGACCACATGGGGCGGCCCGGCGGCCTCGCGGTCGTCGACCACGCAGGTGGTGGTGGCCCCGGTGGCGATGTCGGTGATGGTAAGCGTCGTCCCGAACGCCAGCCAGGGGCTTGCGCACTTGCCCGGGGGGGCCTCGGCGTACCAGGTGGCGATGCCGCTCGCGCTGTCGCTCGGCGGCACGGTCGTCGGCGGCGGCGTCGGCCGGGTCGTCGTCGTGGTGGCCGGGGGCGCGGTCGTGGTCGTCGGCGGCGGGGGCGCGGTCGTCGAGGTGGTCGGCGCGGGGAGCTCGAAGGCGACCTTCAGGTTTCCAAGGAAACCAGGGCGCGTCGCGTCAACCGCAGCAGCCCGACCACCGCCTGCGCCGCCGGGAGTTGCGCTGCTTAGCGCCGTCCCAGTGCCCAGAAGCAGGAGAGGCACCACCAACAACCCGACGCTCAGAGACAAGCCGACGAGCAGGCGCCTCCCCCCGGTGCTTTGTGCCCTCAGACCTCCGCCCTTCTTCGGGGACATCACACCCGAGCCGACCAGGGGACCGGCGCAGGGTTCGGGGGGATACTACGAACCGCCGCCCCCTCCCGCAAATGGCGGTTTTCCCAGTTCAGACGGCGTCTGTCACTCGTCGAGGGCGAACGCCCGCCGGGCCGCGGCCGCGCTGCTCCGCGCGAGCTCGGTGGAATCGAGTCCCTTCAGCGCCGCGACGCTCTCGCCGACGATCCGCACCCACCCCGGCTCGTTCCGCTGTCCGCGGTGCGGCACCGGCGCAAGGAACGGGCTGTCGGTCTCGACCAGCAAGCGGTCGGTGGGACACAGCGTCGCGGCCTCGCGGACCTCGTCCGCGTTCTTGAAGGTGACGATGCCGCTGAAGGAGATGAAGAGCCCCGCGTCGAGACACCGCCGAGCCTCATTCGGCCCACCGGTGAAGCAGTGGAGCACCGCCCGCTCGGGCACCCCTTCGGCGTGCAGCACGTCGAAGAGGTCGTCCCAGGCGTCGCGGGCGTGGATCACGAGGGCGAGCCCGTGCTCGGTGGCCAGGGCGATCTGCGCGGCGAAGGCGGCGCGCTGGGCGTCGCGGGGCGAGTGCTCGTAGTAGTAGTCGAGCCCGCACTCCCCGACTGCGACCGGAGGGTTCGGCCCCGCCATCGCCCGGCCGAGCAGCGACGCGACCGCCTCAACCCCACGCGACGCCTCGTGGGGGTGCAGGCCGACCGTCGCCCACACCCGCGGCGACCCCGGGGGCGGCGCCGCCGCGAGCTCGAGCGCCTGGGACGACGTGGCGTCGTCGGTCCCGATGCAGACCACGTCGGTGATCCCCTGTTCGGCCGCCCGGCCGAGCACCGAGTCGTCCGGCTCGTACTGCTCCTGGGCGTGGCAGTGGGAGTCGAACCACGCGGTGGGGCCGCCGGGCACCGCTACTCCTTGCGGCGCGGGAAGAGCGGGTCGCCCTTGGTCACGGCCAGCCCGCCCGGGTAGCCGCCCCAGCGGGCGTCGGCGGGCACCCGCCGGTCCTGCGGGGCACCGTCCAGCCCGATGCGGCGCCAGATCTCGGCGGTGGTGGCCGGCATGGCCGGGCTGGCCAGCAGCGCCACGATCCGCACCGCCTCGAGCGCGCTCCCGAGCACCGCGTCGACGTCGGGCCCCGGATCCATCTTCCAGGGCTCGGTCGACTCGAGCAGCGCGTTGGCGGCGCCGATGAGCCGCCAGGTGGCGGCGAGCGCGTCGTGGGGCGCGAACCGCTCCCACGCCGCGGCGGCCTCGTCGACCGCCGCGGCAGCGGCCCCGGCCAGGGGGCTGTCGGGCGAGGGGGCCGGGCCCACCCCGCCGCACTTGGACCCCACCACCGTGGCCACCCGGGCCACCAGGTTGCCGAGGTTGTTGGCCAGGTCGGCGTTGTAGCGGGCGACGATCGCGCCGTAGGAGAACTCGCTGTCGCCGCCGAGGGGCACCCGGAGCAGGTGGTACCGGATGGGGTCGACGCCGAGGTCGTCGGTCAGCACGTCGGGGGCCACGTCGGTGATCGCCACCTCGTCGGCCGAGCGGGCCAGCCGCTGGAGCATGGTCTTGGACAGCTTCTCGCCGCCGAAGAGCAGCCACCCGTGCACGAACAGGTGTGCCGGCGGGTCGATGTCGGCGGCCATGCACATGGCCGGCCACCACACGCAGTGGAACCGGAGGATCTCCTTGCCGAGCAGGTGGTGCACCGCCGGCCACCACGACGCGCACCGCTCGTCGTCGGTCCCGTACCCGATGGCGGTGAGGTAGTTGATCAGCGCGTCGTACCAGACGTAGAAGACGTGCCCGTCGTCCCAGGGGACCGGGACCCCCCACTTGAGCGAGGTCCGAGTGATCGAGATGGGCCGCAGACCCCCCTTGATGAACCCGAGCGCCTCGTTGCGCTTGGACGCCGGCCGGACCGCCTCGGGGTTGGCGTCGTACCACTCGAGCAGCCGGTCCTCGAACGCGTCGAGCTTGAAGAAGTAGTTCTCCTCCTCCATGAAGATGACCGGGGTGCCGTGGTGCGGGCAGTTGCCGTCGACCAGCTCCTCCTCGGTGTAGTAGTCCTCGCAGCGGACGCAGTAGAGGCCCTGGTACAGGCCCTTGTCGATGTAGCCGTTGTCGTAGACGCGCTGGAGGAACGCCTGCACCGCCCGGTAGTGGCGCGGCTCGCTGGTCCGGATGAAGTCGTCGTAGGCGATATCGAGGCCCCGCCAGGCCGACTGGAACCGCGCCGCGGTCTGGTCGGCCCAGGCCCGGGGCTCCATCCCGTGCTCGGCGGCGGACTCGGCGACCTTGGCCCCGTGCTCGTCGGTGCCGGTCATGAAGAAGACCTCGTCGCCGGCCAGGCGGTGCCACCGGGCCAGCGCGTCGGCGTTCACCGTGGTGTAGGCGTGGCCGACGTGGGGCGCGTCGTTCACGTAGTAGATCGGCGTGGTGAGG
>DAIUEV010000084.1:0-7806 GCA_036844945.1 Acidimicrobiales bacterium | reverse complement strand
GACCAGATCGTCCTCGGCAGGGCCACGTTGGCGCAGCTCCACAAGAGGATCGGGGACATGGTTGTCCTCGCCTACGGCGGCCGGAGCGGGGTCCGCCTCGCGCCCGTGACGCTGAGGATCGTGGGCGAGGCGACCCTGCCCGCGATCGGGAACTCTGGCGCGCTCCATGTCTCGATGGGGCTCGGCGGCCTCGTCTCCCACTCGCTCACCCCGGCCAGCATCACCAGGGCCCAGACGAGCACGGACCCCAATCTGAACGGGCCGGCCATCGTCGTCGTGCGGCTCCGGAGCGGTCTTTCTCCGGGGATTGGGCTCACCTCGCTCCAGAAGATCGTTCGGGAAACCAACCGTGCACTCGCCTCGGATCCGAACGCCAGCAACAACTTCGCCGTCATTGGCGTGCAGCGGCCGGCCGAGATCGTGAACTACAAGGCGACCGGAGCCACCGCCGCGGTCCTGGCCGGTGGGCTGGCAGTGGCTGCTGTTGTCGCCCTCGGGCTCACGCTCGTGGCCTCGGTCCGACGGAGACGGAGAGACCTGGCGATCCTCCGAACGCTCGGCTTCACGCGGACCCAGCTCGCCTCGACGGTCATCTGGCAGTCGTCGGTGGCAGCGGTGGCCGGGGTGGTTGCCGGGATCCCGCTCGGCATCGCCCTCGGACGCTGGCTCTGGGATCTCTTCGCCCACGAGATCTCGGCGGTGGCCGACCCGACGGTGCCGGTCTCCCAGGTCGCCCTCGTCGGTCTCGCCGCGCTCATGCTTTCCACCGTGGTCGCGGTGGTTCCTGGACGAATCGCGGCCCGCACGCCGGTCGCCGTGTTGCTGCACGCCGAATAGTCCGCGGCCCGCGTCGCCACGGCTTTCGTCCTCCCCGCGCTCAGGCCTCGTCCCTGGCCGGAGCGATGTTTCGTCGATGTCAACCACTGGCCCTTCGTCAGGCGTCACAATTGGCGACGAGTCTCATGTCGGGAGCCTTCTTGGGCGGTCGCGCGCGGCACGTATCGGATCGGCTGAACCACCGTGGGCACCGTCGCGTCGCGGCCTCCGGCGGGTTCTAGGCATATGGGCACCGTGACACGTCACCCTCCCCCGCGCCACGCCTCTTCGCGTCCCCGACGGCCCACGCGCACGCGCACGCAACGCCGTCGGGCGCGGACGCGGGGTCGCGTCCTCCTCGCCGGACTCCTACTCATCGCTGGGACCATCGTCACGCTGACGGACCTTCACGGTCGCGATCAGGTGGGAACGGGCCTCAGGCAGCTGTCAGCGGACCGGGCGCGACTCGCCGACACCCAGACCGCCTTGGCCGGTGCCGAGTACCAGACCACCGGCACTTACCAGCAGATCGAGAAGATCGAGACCGCGACCGCGGGAACCCAGGTGAACCTGACCGACACGAACTCGGCCACCACGACCGCGGACGACGGCATCTTCTTCGACGGGATCAGCCTTCCCGCGCTGAACATCTGCCTCACCGGCATCTACCAGTCACTGGATCAGATCGACGTTGGGAGGGAGTCGTCGGCGATCTCCGAGCTGACGGATCTCGCCCCGGTGTGCAACGCGGTCAACGCCTGATGGCGGTCGTCACCCGTGACTCGACTTCGGTCCTTGAGCGGATCGAGGACCTCGCCTCGGTGTGGCCCACCCCGGAACCGCCGCCGGCGCGTCGCCCAGCCCCGAGGCGAGGCCGGCCTCCCCGCCGACCGCACCGGCGGGGACACATCCATTGGGTACGGATCGCCGTCCTCATAACTGCGGTCGCGGCTCTGGTCTGGGGGCTGACCGACGACCTCCTGACCCAGGCCCGCCTGCACGACACCGAGGTCGAGCAGACCGGGGCCCGCCAGAGCACCGCCGTCGTCGCCCACGAGCTCGTGGCCGCTCAGCGAAACCTGGCCGCGCTGATAAAGGGGCAATCTACCGACCAGGTCGCGCTCAACCAGGTCGAAGGCGAGCTCTCAGCGGCTCAGCAACGACTGTCCCAGGCCCAGCAGGGCCTCGCACTCTCCAACCTCGACGTGGCGTCGATCCACGCCTGCATCAACGGCAGCGCCAGCGCGATCGCCCAGATCGCCATCGGCCAGGAACAGGCGGCCATCAACGCGATCGCCGGCGTCGCCACCGTCTGCGAGAGCCTCGAGACACCCGGACCGGGGAGCCCGGTCTACCCGTTCGACTTCCCGGACCCCGACGTGATCAACGTGGCCGGGACCTACTTCGCCTACGGCACCAACGCCGCCGGCGGCAACGTCCAGATCATCGACTCGACCGACCTGGCCCACTGGTCGACCGTCGGCGACGCCCTGCCGGCGCTCCCGGCCTGGGCGACGCCCGGGAGCACCTGGGCGCCGGGGATCCTCCAGCTCCCCCACGGGTTCGTGATGTTCTATGCGACCCACGACGGATCGACCGAGTGCATCTCGGTGGCCACTGCCACCGCGCCCCAGGGCCCGTTCGTCGACCGGTCCTCGGGTCCGATCATCTGCCAGACCGGCCTCGGGGGATCGATCGACCCCGCCCCGTTCCTCAGCGCGTCTGGTTCCCCCTATCTCGTCTGGAAGTCCAACGGTGGCTCGGGCCAGCCCGCCACCATCTGGGGGCAGCCGCTCAACGCCTCGGGCACCTCGCTCGAGCCCGGGACGACCGCGGTCGCCCTGCTCAGGCCCACCCAGGCCTGGGAGAACGGGGTGGTCGAGGGGCCGTCCATGTGGGCGGCGAACGGCACCTACTACCTGTTCTATTCGGGCAACAACTGGGACTCGGGCAACTACGCCGAGGGGGTCGCCACCTGCAGCGGCCCGCTCGGCCCGTGCGGGAAGCCCCTGGGCGGTCCCATCCTCGGATCCCAGTCCAACCTTTCGGGCCCCGGCGGTGCGTCGGTGTTCGTCGACGCGCACGGCAATCCCTGGATCGCCTTCCACGCCTGGCTCCCGGCCGCCGTCGGCTACCCCAATGCCCGCCTGCTCTTCCTCCGGCCGCTCGGCTTCTCCGGTGGCATCCCGGTGGTCGAACCGCCCGGCTGACCCTCCGCTCCCCCGGATCGGAACCGGGGTGCCCAGATAGCCTCGGCGCATGGAGCTCGGGACCCTCGGCGTGTGGTGGAGCGCGACCTGGCGGGGCGCGGAGGAGTCCGTCGACGTGGCCGCCGAACTCGAGGAGCTCGGCTACGGCGCGCTTTGGTCCTCGGGCGCCTTCGAGCCGGGCATCGCGTCACGTTTCGGTCGGTTGCTCGCCTCGACCTCCCGCCTCACGGTGGCGACCGGGATCGTGAGCATCTGGATCAACGAGCCCGGCGAGCTGGCCCGGGCGACCGACGAGCTCGAGGAGGCCCATCCGGGTCGGTTCCTCCTCGGCCTGGGGGCCAGCCACTCGGCCATCGTCCCGAACTACCACTCGCCCTACCGCCGGATGGTCGGGTTCCTCGACGAGCTCGACTCGGCGACGCCGACCGTCCCACCGGCCCGGCGGGCGCTCGCCGCCCTCGGGCCCCGGATGCTCCGCCTCGCCGCCGTACGCTCGGCCGGCGCCCACCCCTACTTCGTGCCGGCCGAGCACTGCACGGTCGCCCGGGAGGCGCTCGGGACCGGACCGCTCCTCGCCCCCGAGGTCACGGTCGTGCTCGAGGCCGACCCCACCGCCGCGCGTGAGCGCGCCCGGGCGTTCACCGCGGGCTACCTCTCGCTTCCCAACTACGCCAACAACCTCCGCCGTCTCGGGTTCAGCGACGAGGACGTGGCCGGTGGCGGCAGCGACCGACTGGTGGACGCGGTCGTGTGCTGGGGCGATGACGCACAGGTGGCCGAACGGGTGCGCCGGTACCACGACGCCGGGGCCGATCACGTGTGCCTGCAGGTCCTGAGCGGGAACCGAGAGTCGTTCCCGTTGGAGGAGTACCGGCGCCTCGCGCTCGCGATCCTCGGCTGAGCCTGCTGGTTCAGCCCGGCTTCCGGACCACGACGCACAGGATGTAGCAGGACTCGAGCTCGTCGAAGAGGCCCGAGTGCCCGGCCACCTCGTCGGCGTCGAACACGCCGGTCTCGACCGTCCGCTCGCCGAGGTTGAGGCCCTTCGCGGTCACGATCTCGAAGCCGGCCGTCGTGAGCAGCGCCCGCAGCTCGGGGTAGGTGTACTCGACCTTGTGGTCGGGGTCGATGAACCCTTCCTGCTGGATCCGCGTCACCCGGGCGTTGGGCGTGTCGAGGGCCAGGTGGCCACCGGGCCGCAGGATGCGGAAGACCTCCTTCAGGACGATCTGGCCGTCGTCGGGGGTGACGTGCTCGAAGGACTGGCCCGAGTACACGAGGTCGACGCTGTCGTCGTCGAAGGCCGAGAGGTCGGTCATCGAGTGGTAGCGGTAGCGGACCGGGCCGAGGTCGGTGTCGACCCGGTCGGGGTTGAGCCCGGCCCTGTAGATGACGTGGCGCTCGTCGGGGTGCAGATCGATGATCGTCAGCTCCTCGAACGGGTAGGGGTAACCGAGCCAGTACATGGCGCCCTCGGCCCGGTGCAGGTGCGTCCCGCCGATGTCGACGATCCGTGACGCCTTCGGGAGGGTCTTGATGAACTGGGACCGCCCGGCGTGGATCGAGAAGCCCAGCATCGAGCCGCGGAACCGGACGAAGTTCTGGAACTCCTCCGAACCCCGGATCGCCTGGGGGACGTCGGTGATCTTGAGCACCCCCGAGGCCAGGTTCTCGAGGAAGTAACGGGTGCCCTCGTCGTCGGGCTCCCGTCCGAGCATGATCTCGTAGGAGAGCCGGAGCGCGGTCTCGTGCGGCAGCGACTCGTAGGTGAACCGCCGCGTGAGCTGGAGCTTCGCCTCGCGCCGGAGCTTGCGCGCCACCCGCCGGCCGAGCCGCAGCGCCCGGCGCAGCGTGGTGGAGCCGGGCACCGGGTCCATCGGGAAAGTGTGCCACGGGGCCGCCGCCGCCCCGCCGGGCGCTTTCTAGTAGCGCAGGCCGAAGCCGACGGGGAACAGCGGGTGCGCGCTGTCCGAGGGGACGTCGGGCCTCGAGGCCCGCACCTCGTCCATGGAGGAGGGCAGCTCGAAGGGGAGCTTCCCCTCCGGGGCCGCCCGCCCGAAGAGGACGTCCAACAGGGCCGCGTCCGACACGCCGTAGGTGCCCACCAGGGCGGTCGCCAGCGGGACCACCTCGCTGAGCACGGCCGGACGCTCGAGCAGCACGTCGACGACCGTCGCCGGCGCGGCACCGGACAGCTGCGCGAGGTCGCGGATCGTGTCCTCGGTGAAGTCGAGGCTGCCGGCGTGGAAGAACCGCTCGATGCCGCCGTCGTCGCGCGGCTCGAAGGGGGTGGCAAGCCGCACCAGCGCGACGTCCGCCTCGGACGGCATGTCGACCACCGTGCCGTAGCGACGGGCCTCCCCGGGGTCGACCCCCGAACAGAAGAGGCGGGTGCCCTCGGCCAGCGGGAGCAGCGGGTGCCCGTCGACCTCGCCGTTCTGCAGCAGGGTGCAGGAGCGGCGCTGGGCGGCGAGCCCCTGGGCGCGCAGGTCGTCGGAGTCGACGACCCGTTCGACGGCCTCGGGGTCGACGAAGGGGTCGTCGAACAGGCCAAGGACGAACTTCTCCCGGAGGATCCGGGCCACCGAGATGTCGAGCCGCCCCTCGGAGACCCGGCCGGACCGCACGAGGGAGACGACGAGCTCGGGGCACGACTCCCCGCCCAGCTGGTCGCACCCGGCCTCGAGGATCTTCTGGATCCGCTCCTCGCGCGAGAGGTGCTCGACGCCCCAGGCCCGCCCCGGGTAGTGCGCCTCGCGAACCTGGTGATCGCTGACGAGCGCCCAGTCGGTGCAGACGATCCCGTCGAACCCATAGCGCTCCCGCAGGAGCCCGGTGATGACCCCGCGGTTGTACCCGAACCCGACCTCCTCGTGCTCGGTGCCGACCGGCATGCCGTAGTACGGCATGACCTGGGTGACCCCTGCGGCCAGCGCCGCCTCGAAGGGGATCAGGTGGTAGTCGAACCTGCCCCCGGGGTACACCTGCTCGCGGCCGTAGGCGAAGTGGGGATCCTCCCCGTCGAGCTGGGGCCCACCCCCGGGGAAGTGCTTCACCATCGAGGCCACGCTCTGGGAGCCGAGCGAGTCGCCGCCCCGCAGACCCCGGATGTAGGCGGCGGCGAGGGCCGCCGCTAGCTCGGCGTCCTCCCCGAAGGTGCCGGCGATCCGGGACCACCGGGGCTCGGTCGCGAGGTCGGCCATCGGGTGCAGCGCCACCCGGAGACCGACGGCGACGTACTCCTTTCGCACCGCGTCGCCGTAGCGCTGGGCGAGCTCGGGGTCGCCGATGGCCCCGAAGCCGATCGCCTCGGGCCACTGGGACATGCCGCGGGCGGCAAAGGCCGCACCGAGGGTGGCGAACCCGTGGCGGGGATCGCTCGAGAGGGTGACCGGGATGCCGAGCCGGGTGCGGGCCGCGAGCTCCTGCACCCGGTTGTGCCATTCCGCGTGGGCGCGGGGCGCCAACACCGAGGGCACGTTGAAGTGGCTCAGGAGCCGCTCGGTCACGAGCGTCGCCGCCGACTCCCGGCGCATGGTGCGGGCATCCCGGTCGCCCGGACCGCCCGGCCCCTCGGCGACCGAGCCCTCCGGACCCGGATGGAGGATCGTGTGGAAGAGCAGACCGGCCTTCTCCTCGAGTGTCATCCTCGACACCAGGTCGTCGACCCGCACCTCGACGGGAAGGCTCGGGTCCTCGTAGGGCTCCATGGTCCCGTTGTGGTTCAGGTCCCGGAACCTCGGTTCGTCCGCCATCGCTCCCTTTCCTCGACCGCCGAACCTTCTAGCAGAGGTCCTGGCCGGAGCTCCCAATCCGGTTTCGTCCCGACTCGACGGACGGCCTGGTCGGACCGACAATTGGGCCTCCGGCGTCGACGGCCTGGTCGGACCGGGCGTCAAAGGGATTGGGAACGCGGGGATATGGCGGGGACCGGGAGCGAGGGCTTCGAGCGCATCGGCTGGCCGACCGAGCCGCTCGTCGGTCCGTTCGTCCCCGACGAGCTGGCCTACGCCGGTCCCGAGCACCTGGATCCCGACTACGTCTCGGGGTACGACCGGAAGCAGAAGTACGACCCGACCGGGGACGTCGAGGCCCTCGTCGAGCGCGGACTGGACGACCGCTCGACGCTGCTCGACATGGGTTGTGGCACGGGCACCTTCAGCCTCGCCGTGGCTCCGCACTGTCGGCGGGTGGTCGCCGTCGACGTCTCAGAGTCGATGTTGGCGCGTCTGCGAACCGAGGCCGACGAGCGCGGGGTCGAGAACATCGAGGTGGTCCGGGGCGGCTTTCTGACGTACCGCCACCAGGATGATCCGGTCGACTTCGCCTACACCCGCAACGCGCTCCACCAACTGCCGGACTTCTGGAAGGGCCTTGCTCTGGCTCGGCTCGCAAGCTCGATGGCAACCGGGGGGCTGCTCTGGCTCCGCGACCTCGTCTACGCGTTCGAGCCGACCGAGGTCGAAGAGGTGTTCCACGGGTGGTTCGACGCTGCGGTCTCTGACCCGGCGGAGGGCTACACGGCGGACGATCTGGCCGTCCATGTCCGCAGCGAGTTCAGCACCTTCACCTGGCTCCTCGAACCGATGCTCGCCCACGCGGGGTTCGGGGTGCTCGACGTCGAGATCGACCGCCGCCGGACCTACGCCCGCTACGCCTGCGTGAAGCTGTGATGTCGGAAATCTCGTGCGGACGCGGGCGATCCATGCGGTCGGGCGGACGAGCGGTCGCAGCGCTCGGGGCAGCCCTGCTCACCCTCGGGCTCTGGTCGGGATCCGTC
>DAIUEV010000083.1:0-8143 GCA_036844945.1 Acidimicrobiales bacterium | reverse complement strand
CGCCTACGACCTGATGGCGACCGCCATCCTCGGGACCGTCGAGTCCCTCAGTCGCAACTGACACCCGGCCGTCTCACGAACTGGCGTCGTTCCCGCGCTCGTGCTCTCGCTCCTGAGCCCGGGCGGCCGCCTCCTCCACGACATAGGCCTGTTCCAGGGCCTCGTTGGCGGCCATGGCGGCGGCGACCGCCTCGAGAACCTTGGCCGAGTCCCGCTCGATGTGCGTGCGAGCCCGGAGCAGACACGCGGCCCCGACGAAGGCGATGGGCATCACGATCAGGAAGGCCACCCGGTAGTTGTGGTGGAACTGCTCGGCCACCCCGGCGGTGACCAGGGGAGCCGCGGCCGACCCGAACACCACCGAGGCCAGGTTGAAGGCGGCGAAGCCCGCCCCTCTCACCTGGGCTGGCTGGGCGTCGGACAGCCCGGCCCGCAGCGCCGGCGCCGCGGCGGTGAACGCCACCAAACCCACCAGCTCCAGTCCGATGACCGGTACCTTCGGCATCGGGATGAACGACAGCACGAACAACGAGGCGGCCACGATCATGCAGATGGCGGGGATCACCACCCGGGCGCCCAGGACCCGGGTGACCCAGCGGTCGGCCATCCAGCCGCCCCAGATGGTGCCGGGGATGCCGCCCACCACGAGCATCAGGCCGAAGATCCCGGTCGCCTTGCCCTGGGAGAGGCCGAGCTGGTTCTCGTAGAAGCTCGGTAGCCAGGTGCCGACCGCGGTCACGACGAAGCCGGCGGTCGAAACCCCGACCAGCGCGAAGCGGAGCGTAGGGATCTTGATGATCACCCCCATGTCCTTGCGGAGCCCGTCGGCCAGGTCGTGGGTGAAATGCCGCAGGCCGTGGGGGAAAAGCGGCGCCCGCTCCTCGTCGGCCACCTCCATCTGCTCGCTCCGACGGACATGGGCCCGGTCGGCCGAACCCTGCTTGGGCTCGGGAAGCTTCCAACACATATAGGCGACTACGAGACCCGGGATGATCGACACGAAGAAGGCCAGCCGCCAGCCGCCGCCGTGGAGCAGCGGGCCGAGCGCCCCGCCGATGACCAGCCCCACCCCGAGACCCGCGTAGTTGAGGCACTGCTGGATCGAGAAGGCCCGGCCCCTCCGCTCGGTGCCGTAAAAGTCGGCAATGACCGAGCTGCCCGAGGGGTCGGTGATGGCCTGCCCGAACCCGAGGGTGCCGCGCATCACGACGAGCAGCACGAAGGCTGAAGTGGGCACAATGCCGCCCAGGGCCGAGATGAGCGACCACAGGACGATGGTGGCCGCCATGGCCTTGGTGCGGTTCCAGCGGTCAGCCAGGTAACCCGAGGGCAGGGTGGCGATGCCGTTGATCAAGATGAAAGCTGAGAAGAGGACTCCGATTGCGGTGTCGCCGACATGGAAGGCGTGCTTGATCTGGTTGCTGTCGCCCCGGATGATGTACTGGTCCAGAGCATCGACGAACAGCGTGAACCCGATGACCCACATGGGCCAGTCGGTGATCGACACGGTCCGCCGATTCTCGCCCTCGACCCCCCCGATGCTCATGTCCGCGGCGCCCCCGGTCCTTTCGGTCACTCCACCCGTTGAAGGTGAGCAATGAAGAGCGGCCCGTACTCCCATACAAGGGTGCCACCGTGAAGTCGCCGAGTCACCTCGACGCCGGCAAGCCCGACCGGACGCAGGACGTGAGCACCTCGTTCGAAGGTGCAGACGACCGAGATTGGCCGACCATCCACTGCGGCGACATCGTTAACCCCGTGTTCAACTGTTCCGTCCGCCCGCATGTCATGAATGATTCCGTCAGCGGTGATGCACACCCGGTCGCCGCACTGTTCGATCCGCTCCAGGTGTTGCTTGATCGGATCCGGGTCCGGAGGAGATCCGGTCTTCCACTCCACATCAATCACCCGCCACAAGCCGCGCAGGTCGGGAGCACCCCGCCTCAAGGGTTCCGTACAGCCCTCGAGGATCGGTGGGGGCATCTCCTCCCCGTACCCTCCGGTAGGCGAGTGGACGACCGGAATGTCATCGGCCAGCACTCGGCGGACGGTACCAGCCGGAGAATCTCAATATCGGACAGATTGATGTGCCCTAAATCAGTCGGCTAATGCCCTCACTGGGCCGGGTACAGGATTTCAGGACGTTGGAGACGCGGTCTATCAAACAGACGGACAGGGGGACTCGAATTCTCGACCTCAGCCGTGTGAAGGCAGCGTCCGTCTCGCCACCGTCGACCGTAACCGCATTTTCGGGCGCGGTATGTGGTCACACGGGTTGGAATGAGCCAGGTGAATGAGTTGACAGCTCATTCGGGCGAGCATCAGTGCGGTCTTCGATGTGTGGGGGCAGTCCCTAGGTTTGTGGGCGACTGTTCGACCTGTTGGCCGACGACGTGTAGTTGGTAACGCTCAGCGACCACACCACCCGGAGTCATCCCCTCGCGCAGGACGCCCCGACAGCACGGTCTGCGTTCGTCCAGCCGGGGTGGTCTCCTTGTGGCCAGTAGTCGCCGGTATCGGGGTCCTGCTCGTAGGCGACGGAGCCGGGTTGGCCGGAGGCGATGACGGCCACGGCGGCTAGGAATCGGTCGATGTCGGCGATCGCGGTGTTGATGCCGGCACTGGCCCTTACCGCGCCGGGCACCTGACGGCGGTCGCCGGTTCGCACCGCCTGGCGGTACGCAGAGATCTCCTCCGCGCTCAGACCGAGGAGGCGCATCAGGTAGGGGTGGGCGCAGAAGCAGCCGTGGCGGACCCCGATGCCGTGTTCCGCACTGAGCCGAGCCGCGACCAGGGCGTGGGAAACCCCATCAACGGTGAAGGTGGCCAGGGGGAGCGTGTCGACGCTCGGGTCGGGGCCGAGCAACGCGACCCCGTCGATGGCGGCCAGCCCGGCTCGCAGCCGGCGGGCCAGGGTGTCATCGTGGGAGGTGACGGCCGGCCAGCCGATCTGTTCGAGCTCGGCGATGGCGCTCTGCAGGGCGACGGCGCCAACCACGTTGGGGGATCCGGCCTCCTCGCGATCCGGGGGGTCGGTCCAGTCCACCTCGTCGAGGTCGACCAGGTCGACGGCACCCCCGCCGGCGAGGAACGGATCGCCGTCAGCGAAGGTGGCTCTCGGGCCGACCAGGATCCCGGCCCCGAAGGGGGCATACATCTTGTGCCCGCTCCAGGCCAGGTAGTCGGCCAAGCGGGGCAGCGGTCGGTGGGGGGCCAGCTGGGCGGCGTCCACCAGGACGGGCACTCCCCGCGCATGCGCGGCAGCCATGATGTCGTCGATTGGAGGCAGCCAACCTGACACGTTCGACGCGCCCGTGACGGCCAGGAGCCGAGGGGTGGGGGTTTGGTCCAGGGCGGCGGTGACGTCGTCGAGGTCGAAAACGCCTTCTCTTCCGCACTCGACGAAGCGCCGGCGGCACTGCCGGGCCCAGGGCAGGAGGTTGGCGTGGTGCTCGACCACGGTGGTGACGATTGTGTCGTCGGGCCCGAGGCGCAACCGGTAGGCCAGGTGGTTGATGGCCTCGGTGGTGTTGCGACAGATGATCGCGATGTCGTCGCCGTCGGTGCTCCGCCCGGCGAAACCCAAGGCGGCGGCGCGGGCCGCCTCGTAGGCAGCGGTGGCCTGACGGGACTTGAAACCCGCTCCCCGATGCACGCTGGAGTACCAGGGCAGGAACTCGTGCACCCTGTCCGCCACCGCAGGGAGGGCGTTGGTCGACGCCGCCGCGTCCAGGTTCAGGTACGGGCGTTCCTGGCCGTCGACGCAGGGGACCGTCAGCCCGTCCCCGACGAGCGGGATGGGAGGACTACTCCCATCGTTGCTCAACGCCCGTCCCCTGCGGTCAACTGCATCGGCTCGCTTTGGTTCACGGCATCGCTCCCCACCGCTCAGGTGATTACCGCCAAGGCGACACGCCCTGCATCCGGTAGGTGGGCACATCCAGTCGTCTGCGGCACCGGCCCACAGTACCCAGGCTGACGACGAATGGAGCCGGCATGCGGGATCCATCTGAGGCGGCCGCACGCCCGATCCGCACACCGGGCGATTGGAGTACTACAAGCAACTCGGGGTGACCGACCACGCCGGCCAACCATTCTGATCCGGCAGCTATGTTCGAGACATGGAGACCCAGCCTTTGAAATTCCGAATGGGGCGACTCGACCATGTGCACATCCGCGTGCCGGATCGGGCGGAGGCCGCCAGGTGGTACGCGGAGCATCTCGGGTTCGAGCCAGTCGACGCGTACGACTTCTGGGCAACTGGGTTCGAGGGTGGTCCGCTCCAAATCTCGGCCGATGGCGGTAAGACGATGCTGGCGCTGTTCGGGGCTGGTGAGGGTCACCCGATGGTCCCGCAGCAGACCGGTGTTGCGTTCAGCGTCGACGCCGATACCTTCCTATCTTTCGCCCGCTCATTGCCCAGCGAGATCGACAACCCGCTCGGCGATCGTCTCACGCTGGCCGATCTCCGGGACTTCGACATGTGCTGGGCGTTCGATCTCGTCGATCCCTGGGGAAACCAGTACGAGCTGAACTGCTACGAGTACGACCGGATTCGGAACGATCTGGTGGAGAAGGATGCAGTGGAGCCCGTCCGCTACTGGCCACGCGAGCTCTACACCGCGTACGTGGCCTCGTCGGCCTAGTCGGACGCGACCGTTCGGCTTTCCCCGAGTGCCGCAGGGAGGCACCCAACGCGTCGTTAGGCCAGTGTGGGGTCGCTATCAGCCGCTGGACAAAAGCGCGCAAGCAAGGGTGCCCTCCAGCCAGGTGGCGTGCTCAGCTTGGCTCCAGCCCTGGACGTCACAGAGCATTCGCCCCACGTCTGGGCTTGTCAGGGTCCAGATGATCTCACCGGCCCGATTCCGGCTCACCATGAGCGGTCCGCGCCGGGCCAGCCAGGCGGCGACTTGTCGCATGTGGGCCAGTCGGTGCTGTTCCATTTCGGCGAAGACCTCCTCGACCTCGGGCTCGACGGCGGCAGCGGTGCGCAACACCTCGAAGATCGGACGGATCCGTGCCGAAATGGCGGCGATGTCCCACGCGAACATGCGAAGTTGGCGACACTGGTCGGGTTCATCTCGCATCGCCCGCGGTTGATCGGTTTCCAGAATGTTCTCCTCGCCACCGGGGGCCAGGCGAAGGTCGAGCACTGCGGTCAGCACCCGGACCTTGGTGCCGAAGATCGCATAGACGGTGTCGGGCGCCACCCCGGCATGGAGGGCGATCTCCTTGATCGTGGTGCGCGCGTAGCCGGCGGACACGAAGAGCTCGGCGGCGGCCTCGACGATGAGCCGCCGGGTGCGGGCCGCCTGCTCGGTGCGCAGCGCGGAGGTGTAGGCACGCTTCTTGACGGGCTTCGCCATTTTATCCTAGTCTAACTGTAGTTAATCTAGCATAGCTCGGAGGGAAGGAATGACGGAGCTTCTTGCCCTACCACCGACACCGGAAGCGATCGCCTCGCTGTCGCAGCTTCCAGGTTCGCAAATCAGCACGATCATGCTGGGAACCCTGCGAGGACCCGAAGGACATCTCGGTCCGGAAGCCGCGGGCGCCATCTTGATGCTGCAGGCCACCTTCACCACCCAAGCGGGGTCCGAGGGTTTCTGGACGGCACAAGCCGCACTCATGGAGTTGCTCAACACCGCCCCCGGATTCATGCGCAGCTACGGCTTTGGTGACGGACCCAACAACACGCTGCTCGTGTTCTGGCACACCCTCGGCGATGCCAAGGCCTTCGCCGCCCGACCGGAGCACCGCCGGGTGATGCGGGACCTCTTCGAACAGCGTTGGCAGTACAGCCACTTCGCCGGCATCTGGGAGATGACCGGGCACCACGACCGGGTCATCTTCTGTCCCGACTGCAACGCCGTCACCCCGGTCAGAGAGGAGCGCTGCCAGGGCTGCGGTGCCGAGCTGTTCGATGTGTACCGGTCGGACTGAGACCAACCCGCGTTCCTCATCGACCGACGGTCGGTGCCTTTCGGCGGCCGACCGAGGTCACAAGCCCTTGCGGACCGTCCTCTCCAAGATCCCGAGCGTGGCGCGAAGGGCGGACTCGGGGACGATCGGGAAGCGGTCCTTTAGGTCGCCGGTCATCTTCGACCAGTCGTAGTAGGAGGTCACGTTGGTGACCCCATCCTCACCGGGCTCCAGGCGGTAGCCGTAGAAGTGGGGAAACGGGATATCGGGCCCCAGGTTCCAAGCGATCTCCTTGTCGCGCTCGAAGACGATGATGTGCACGGTCACGTCGTACTTGCCGAGCGGGACGTCGTTGAGCGCCTCGCGGTCCATGTGAATGACGAACGTGTCGCCGACCTTCTCCGCCGGCTCGCCGGTGAAATCCTGAAGCATCCCGGAGGCGTCGATCGCGACATGGCCCGCCGGGCTGCGCACCACGTCGAAGATGGCGGACGGTGGCGCCGGGATGGGTCGGGTCACCTCGATGCGGTCGGGCAAATGGACGGTATCGGGCATGTGGAACTCCTCTGGATGTCAGTGGGCCGGCCCAACCTACGGTCCCGAGCCCACGTCTGGCCATCACGGGGCGCAAGCCCCACGGGCGCCGATTAGCGGGACGAAGGCCCGAGTCTGGACCAGATCCGCGCATCCCTCCATCGCGAGCATCCCGCGTGCTCGTCGCTGGCATCCCGGCTCCACCTCGACGCCCTCGGACTCGATCAGAGCGCCGGCCTGGGCCGCCTTGGCTGCGGCAAGGACGCTCTGCCGGCCGAACCGCCGTCTCGGGCTGGCCAACGTCGATACCCTTGCGTCCGGCGACCCGGATCCACCAAACCGGTCCAGTGGGGCGGAGCCCCGACGGCGTGGAACGAGGTCGGGACAAGCCGGGAGACACAGGTTCACCAGGGGGTGCGATGGCCGAGATCAGTGGACCGATCACGGGCGGGTCGAAGGGGAGGGTCTTCGCGGGGCCCTCGATCGATCTGACCGCCCATGGCTACCTGGAGAAGGAGTTCTTCCTCGAGGGCACCGCAACGAGATACCGCCCCCGACCCGGAACCGAGCTCGGCATCGACGGCCGATGGGACGTCGAGGCCGTCGAGACCTCGAACTTCAAGACGCGGTTCGCCGTCTACCGCCCCGTCGATCCGCAGTCGTTCAACGGAACCGTGCTCGTCTGCTGGAACAACGTCTCGGCCGGGTTCGACGGCTACAACATGGACAGCCCCGAGATCCTGGAGAGCGGCTTCGCCTACGCCGCGGTGACCGCCCAGCGGGCCGGCGTCCATGGCATGGGCGACCATCCGATGGGGCTCGTGCAGTGGGACCCGGAGCGCTACGGCTCGCTGTCCATCCCGAGCGACGACTACTCCTACGACATCTTCACCCAGGCCGCCCGGTTGGTCGGGGCCGACCGGCCGCGATCGCCGATCGACCCGCTCGAGGGTCTCGACGTGCGGCACGTCGTGGCGATCGGTGGCTCCCAGTCGGCGGGCCGGCTGGCCACCTACATCAACGCCGTCCAGCCGCTCGAGGGGGTCTTCGACGCGTTCATGCCGTTCCTCTACTTCGGCTCCGGTTCGCCCCTCGAGGTGGGCGATTACGTGTTCAACCCGGCCGCGCCTGGCGAGCGCCGGGGCTTGCCGGGGGTGCCATGCCGGCTGCGCGACGACATCGACGCCAAGATCCTGATCGCCAACTCCGAGCTCGAGGCCATCGCCTGCTACCCGGTGCGGCAACCCGACACCGATCGGTTCCGCAACTGGGAGGCCGCCGGCACCGCGCACGTCTCGGCGCAGTCGATGCGGGCGCGCGCCGAGGCGATCCGCGGCGAGGTCGACGCCCCGGCGATGGACTTCACGGGGATCAACGAGGTGCCGTTGAACCCGGTCGTCGAATCCGCCTACCACCACCTGCAGGCCTGGGTGGCGACGGGGACGCCGCCCCCGTCCCAGCCGCGCATCGAGTTCGCCGGCGAGCCGCCCGAGGTGGTGAGGGACGACGACGCCATCGCCCGCGGGGGGATCCGCCTGCCCCAGGTCGAGGTGCCGCTCGCAACCAACAGCGCGGTCGCCACCCCCAACGGCGTCATGGGGTTCCTCGGCGGCTCCTGCGTGCCGTTCCCCCCGGAGAAGGTCCGGGCCCTCTACGGCGACGCCGACACCTACCTGGCCCGGTTCGA
>DAIUEV010000082.1:2186-8169 GCA_036844945.1 Acidimicrobiales bacterium | reverse complement strand
GCGGTCGACCGGTCAGGAGAACGCTCCTCCGGCCGGGTCCGCCCCGGGCCGAGAAGCCGGTGGCCCCGGCGAGGGCGGCCGCCGACCCTCGCCCCCGAAGGCCGCTACTCGTAGTACCCCGAGTGGATGTAGATGCACGGGACGCCCTCGTCCTCGAACATCGCCCGGTTCTGGGGGTCGTCCTCGAAGGCGAGCCGGAGGTCGAACCCGAAGTCGCGCAGCTGCTCGACGGTCCGCCGCTTGAACACGGCAACCCGCGCGTAGTCGCCCCGGTCGCGCATGACCAGCAGGTCGTAGCGGACGTGGAAGCGGCGGAGCCAGGCCTGGGTCTGGGGCCGCACCCACAGGGGCCGGCCGGTGAGGAGCACGACCTGCAGGTCGCGGTCCAACAGCTCGAGGAGCCGGGCGATCTCCTCGACCAGGGGGTCCTCCCCGCAGGCCTCGAAGAAGGCGTCCCAGTCGCCCTGGCCGTGGTCGAGGAACCGCTGGCGGCCGGCGGCGTCGCTGAGCACGCCGTCGATGTCGAAGACCACCGCCCGATCCGGCTCCCGCGGCCCGTCCCGCCAGGACCAGTTGGTCGGGACCTCGGCGCGAGCGCTCATCGGCTCAGGGGAGGAACAGGAGCGTGGCCTTGTGGGCGAAGTCGACCAGCGGGCCCGGGACGATGCCGAACACCACGGTCACGGCCAGGCAGATCCCGATGGCGATCACGGCGGCGCGGGGCACCACCGCCCGCGGCCGTTCGGTGGCGGCGGCACCGGGGAGCGGCTCCTCCTCGGGCCGGCTCTCGAGCAGGAGCGCCGAGTTGAGCCGGGTCCGCATCACGGTCGCCCCGGCGAAGCTGGCCGGGCCGGCCGCCTCGCCCGACGCCGCGAGGGCACCGCTCGGGACGGCCTCGCCCTCCCCGGGCTCGCCGTCGGGCTCCGGCGCGTACATGAGGACCGTCACCCGCAGATAGAAGAAGGCCGCCACCGCCGCGGAGGCCATGGCGACCACGGCAAGGGGGACCGAGTGCCCGTCCACCGCCGCCACCACCACCTGGAACTTGGCCAGGAACCCGGTGGTGAAGGGCACGCCCGCCTGCGCCAGCAGCAGCACCGCGAAGGCGAGGGCGAGCACCGGCTGGCGGCGGGCCAGGCCGCGATAGGTGGAGATGTCGTGCTCGGTGTCGCCGTGCCGCCCGATCAGGGTCACCACGGCGAAGCTGCCGATCACCATGAACGTGTAGGCGAACAGGTAGTAGAGCGCCGAGCTCACCCCGGTCGCGCTGGCCGCCTGCAGGCCGAGCAGCACGAAGCCGGCGTGGTTGATCGAGCTGTAGGCGAGCATCCGCTTGATGTCCCGCTGCACCACCGCCAGGCCGGCGCCGAGCAGGAGGGTGACGACCGCCAGCGCGTAGATGATCGGGCGCCAGTCGCTCGAGAGCACCCCGAAGGAGGAGATGAACACCCGGAGGAAGGCCGCGAACCCGCCGGCCTTGGCCACCGCCGCCATGAAGCCGGTGACCGGCGACGGCGCGCCCTGGTAGACGTCGGGGGTCCACATGTGGAACGGCACCGCCGCCACCTTGAAGGCGAAGCCGACGAGCAGGAGCGACATCCCGGCCACGAGCACCCCGTCGTGGATGAGCACGTTGTGGGCCAGGAAGCTGGCGATCTGGGTGAGGTTGGTGGTCCCGGTCGCGCCGTAGGTGAGGGCGATCCCGTAGACAAAGACGGCGGAGGAGAACCCGCCGAGGACGAAGTACTTGAGGGCCGCCTCCCCCGACTCGCTGCGCCGGTGGTTGAAGGCGGTGAGCACGTAGAGCGCGATCGAGAGGATCTCGAGCCCGAGGAAGACGATGACGAGGTCGTTGGCCTGGGCCATGAGGATGGCGCCGGAGGCCGAGACCATGGCCAGCACGTGCAGCTCCCCGCCCTCGATCCCCTCTCGGGCCAGATAGCCCTCGGCGACCAGCGCGGTGAGCGCCATGGCGGAGGTCACCAGCACCGAGATGAGCACGCTGAAGCCGTCCGAGACGACCGCATGGGCAATCGTCGTGTACGGCCCCCGGGCCCGGACGTCGGCCCACTGCCACCAGGCCAGGCCGAAGGCGGTGAGCGAGATGACGACCGTGGAGACCGTGGCCACCCGCAGGCGCATCGGCCGGGTGACGAGCGACTCGACGGCGAGGAGGAGCACCGCGCCCCCGAGCATCACGATGACCGGGAGGATGGCGAGGTAGCGGATGGCCGGCACGTGGATCGCGGCGGCCACGGCGGCGTGACCGTGGGCGTGGTGGGCGGCGAGGGACAGGTGCGGCCTCACGGCCGGCCCCCTCCGCCGGCGGCGGTCCCGGTGGCCACCGCCGGCTGCTGGACGTGGGTCACCTGCTCGACGTGGTCGACCAGCCGGGTGACCGACGGCGTGATCCGGTCGATGACCGGCTTCGGGTAGATGCCCAGCACCACGATCAGCACGATCAGCGGGGCGATGACGATGCGCTCGGTCCAGCCGAGGTCCCGGGTTTGCGCCACGGTCGGGCTCGGCCGGCCGTGGAAGGCCTGCTGGTAGGCCCACAGCAGGTACAGCGCGGCGCCCACCACCCCGATCGTGGCCGCCACCGCCCACCACCGGTGGGTGAGGAACGTCCCGGCCAGCACCAGGAACTCGCTCACGAAGCCGTTGAGGCCGGGCAGGCCGATCGAGGCCAGCATCACCACGGTGAACGCGCCGGCGAGCAGCGGGGCCGGCGACTGCAGGCCGCCCAGCTCGCCGACCTGCCAGGTCTGGCGGCGGTCGTAGATCCAGCCGATGAGCAGGAAGAACCCGGCCGTGACCAGGCCGTGGTTCACCATGAGGAGCACCCCGCCGACCAGGCCCTCGGTCGAGAGGGCGAAGGTGCCGAGCGCGATGAACCCGATCTGCGCGAGCGACGAGTAGGCCACGAGGCGCTTCAGGTCGGACTGGGCCGACGCGACCAGCGCGCCGTAGAGGATCCCGATCACGGCCAGGGTCAGGAGGAGGGGCGCGAGGGTGCGCGTCGCCTGGGGGAACAGGTTGAGGTCGAACCGGATGATCCCGTAGGTGCCGAGCTTGGCCAGCACCGCGGCGAGGATCATCGAGCCGCCGGCCGGCGCCTCGGCGTACGCGTCGGGCGACCAGGTGTGCAGCGGGAACAGCGGGGCCTTCACGGCGAAGGCGGCGGTGAAGGCCAGGAACAGGAGGATGCCGGTCGACGACGACAGGTGGGTGTGCTCGAGCACCGGCAGGGAGAAGGTGAGGACCCCGGTCTGGTCCTGGTGGACGAAGGCGATGACCACGATCCCGACCAGCAGGAAGGCGGAGCCGAGGAACGTGTAGACGAAGAACTTCACCGCCGCGTAGGCCCGGCGGGCGAAGCCCCAGCCGCTGATGATGAAGTAGGCGGGGACGAGGGTCAGCTCGAAGAACAAGAAGAACAGCACCAGGTCGAGCGAGACGAAGCTCCCGATGCAGGCCGCCTCGAGCAACAGCATCCACGCGGTGAACGCCCGGGCGTCGGTGCGCGACCGCGCGCCGGCCAGGGCGAGGGGGAACAGCACGGCCGCCATGAGCACGAGGAAGACCGAGATCCCGTCCACCCCGACGTACCAGGACACCCCGATCGAGCTCGCCCAGACGTGGTGCGACACGAACTGGTAGCCGGGATCCCCGGCCTTCATCGCGACGGTGAGGGCGATCGCGAAGCCGAGGGTGGCGAGGGCGACCCCGATGCCGAACAGCTCCTGGACCTCGCGGCGCACGCCGACCATGAGCGCGCTGGCCAGCGCACCGCCCGCCGGGAGGAGGACGAGGACGGTGAGGTAGGGGAACCTCACGACCACCACACCCGGGAGACCAAGAAGGCGATTACCGCCGCCAGCCCGAGGGCGATGCCGAGCGCGTAGTTGCGCACGTAGCCGGTCTGGAGGCGGCGCACCGAGGAGGCACTGCGGCGCACGACCGCCGCCACCCCGTTCACCGCGCCGTCGATCACCCGGGTGTCGACCACGGTGGCCGCCACCCTGGCCATGGCCTGGCCGGGGCGGCCGATCACGGCGTCGTAGAGGTCGTCCCAGTACCAGACCCGCTGCAGGAACTGGGGCTCGAGGGCCGGCCGGTCGACGACCCCTCGCCACGCCGCGAAGGCGAGCCCGAGGCCGAGCAGCCCGGCCACGCCGTCGACGACCACGAGCACGGTCTGGAGGGCCGCGCTCTCGTGGTCGGCGTAGAGGGTGTGCGCGAACACCGGGGCGAGCCAGGAGGCGAGCCCGGAGTGGTGCACCCAGGGCAGGTCGAGGACGCCGCCGGCGAACGCCAGCACGGCCAGGACGACGAGGGGGAGCCGCATGACCCAGGGGCTCTCGTGGGGCGGCTGCGGCGGGTGGCCCGAGACCGACGACGCCCAGCGGTCGTCGCCCCGGAAGGCGAGGACGAACAGCCGGGTCATGTAATAGGCGGTGAGCACCGCCGTGACCACGCCGAGCGCCCACAGGGCCGGGCTCTTGCGGAACACGTTGGCCAGCACGTCGCCCTTCGACCAGAACCCCGACAAGGGCGGGATCCCGGCGATGGCCAGCCAGCCGACGAGGAAGGTCCCGTAGGTCCACGGGAGCAGGCGGGCCAGCCCGCCCATCTTCTTCAGGTCCTGCTCGTCGTGGAGGCCGTGGATCACCGAGCCGGCCCCGAGGAAGAGGAGCGCCTTGTAGAAGGCGTGGGCGACCATCAAGAAGATGGCGGCCACGTACGCGCCGGTGCCGACCGCCAGCATCATGTAGCCGATCTGGGAGACGGTCGAGAAGGCCAGCGCCTTCTTGATGTCCTGCTGGGAGGTGGCGATCGTCGCGGCCACGAACGCGGTCACCCCGCCGATCACCGCGACCACCCACATCGCGTCGGGCGACAGGGCCAGCACCGCGTTCATCCGGCAGAGCAGGTAGACCCCGGCGGTGACCATCGTGGCGGCGTGGATCAGCGCGGAGACCGGGGTCGGGCCCTCCATGGCGTCGGGGAGCCAGTTGAACAGCGGGATCTGGGCCGACTTCCCGGTCGCCGCCATGAGGAGGAGGAGCGCCGCCGCGGTCGCACCGGCCGAACCCAGCGCGTGGCGGTGGGCGAAGATCGAGGGCAGGTCGAGGGTCCCGAGCCGGGAGAAGATCAAGAAGAGGGCGATCAGGAACCCGACGTCGCCCACCCGGTTGTAGATGAAGGCCTTCTTGCCGGCCGAGGCGGCCGAGTCCCGCTCGTGCCAGTACGCGACCAGCCAGTAGGAGCAGACGCCGACCCCCTCCCACCCGACGAACGTGACGAGCAGGTTGTTGGCCAGCACGAGCAGCAGCATCGAGAAGACGAAGAGGTTCATGTAGACGAAGAACTTCGGGTACTCGGGGTCGTCGCGCATGTAGCCGATCGAGTACAGGTGGATGAGCGCCGAGACCCCGGTGACGAACATGCACATCGTCATGGACAGGGGGTCGAGCAGGATCCCGACCTTCACCTGGAGGCCGCCGACGGTGATCCAGGAGAAGTAGTCCGCGCTGAAGTGGCGGGCCGAGGTCGGCTCCCCGAGCAGCCCGGCCAGAGAGACGCAGGCCACCACGAAGGCGCCGAGGACCGCGGCCGTGGCCACCCAGCCCGCCCAGGGGTCCCCGAGCCGGCGACCCGCCGCCACCAGGACGACGAACCCCGCGAGCGGGAAGAGGGCCATGAGGTACGCGGCGTGGACCACGGCTCAGCCCTTCAACTGGCGCAGGTCGTCGGCCGAGGTCTGGGTCCGGCGGCGGAAGATCGCCACGACGATGCCGAGGCCCACCACGACCTCGGCCGCCGCCACGACCAGGACGAAGAAGACGATGACCTGGCCCCCGATGTCGCCGAGCATCCGGGAGAAGGTGACGAAGGTCAGGTTGGCGGCGTTCAGCATGAGCTCGATGCACATGAACATCACGAGCACGTTGCGCCGCACCAGGAGGCCGAGCGCGCC
>DAIUEV010000082.1:0-2086 GCA_036844945.1 Acidimicrobiales bacterium | reverse complement strand
CCTCGCCCGCCTCGGGGTCGGCCGGGCCGCGGCGCGGCCGGCGGGCCAGGACCACCGCCCCAACCACCGCGATCACGAGGAGGGCCGCGGTCGCCTCGAAGGCGAACAGGTACGTGGTGAACACCGACCTGCCGAGCACGTAGACGTTGGGGTGGTGTCCGGCGGTGGTCGACCCGGCCACCGCGTGCCTCCCGGTCGCCCAGTGGGCGTTCACGCCCAGCGCGATCACCCCGCCGAGCGCGATCACCACGAGCAGGAGCGCGAGGGGGCGCTGGCCCCGCAGCGGTTCCTCGGCCACGTTCTCCCGCCGGTCGACGCCGAGGAACATGATCACGAAGAGGAAGAGGACGACGATCGCGCCGGCGTAGACGATGATCTGCACGACGGCCAGGAAGTCGGCCTGCTGCTCGATGAACAGCACGGCCACCCCGAACAGGGTCATGACGAGCGACAGCGCCGCGTGCACCGAGTTGCGGGCGGTGATGACGCCGACCGCGCCGCCCATGATCACCGCCGCGCAGACCGAGAAGGTCGCGGCGTCCGGGATCGTCGCGTGCAGCGTGGAGACGAGCATCAGCGGGCCGCCTTCAGCCCGGCCCGCCGCGTCCGGGCGGCGACCAGCTTGCGTCGCTTCTTGTCCATCGACGCCCGGGCTCGGAACACCTTGCCCCGCATCCCCCGGTGCTCGAACGGGATGTCGTCGGGCAAAAGATGGGCCTCCATGACCTCGCGGAGCGGCAGCATCCCGGTGGCGGCGTCGTCGCGCCGCCCGCTCTGGCCCCCCTCCGGCGCCCGCACCCCGTAGCCGAGCTCGCCCGACCACTGCACCACGCCCTCGAACGCGGCGGCGCCCGAAGGGGACGTGGCCCGCATCCACCCCGAGGTGTGGAGGTCGTCCCCCTCGCGCCAGTCCTCCCACGGCAGCTTCTTCGGCCGGCCGTCGTCGCCGACCAGCAGCTCGTCGCGGGTGTAGATGGCGTCGAACCGGTTGGTGAAGGAGAACTCGAAGAGCTTCGTCTCGGTGATCGCCTCGGTGGGGCACGCCTCGACGCACAGGTCGCAGTGGATGCAGCGCAGGTAGTTGATCTCGTAGACGTAGCCGTAGCGCTCGCCGGGTGAGACCGGGTGGTCGGGCGGGTTGTCGAGGCCCCGCACGTAGATGCAGTCGGCCGGGCACACCCCCGCGCACAACTCGCAGCCGATGCACTTCTCCATCCCGTCCTCGTAGCGGTTGAGGACGTGGCGGCCGTGCTGGCGCGGCTGCTTGGGCATCTTCTCGTCCGGGTACTCCCGGGTGACGCGCCGCCGCCCGAGGTGCTCGAAGGTCAGCTTGAACCCGCCGAGGAAGCGCAGGTCCATCAGAACGCCTCCTCGGTCTCGGTGCGGGCGGCGCCGACCCCGAAGGCCCGGGCGAGCCCGGCCCCGAGGACCACCTCGGCCAGCGCGACCAGGAGGCCCCACCAGCCCCACACGATCACCGCGGCCACCACCAGCAGCCACCCGAGCGACATCGGGATGAGCACCTTCCAGCCCAGGTCCATCAGCTGGTCGTAGCGGAGCCTGGGCAGGGCGGCCCGGAACCACACGTAGATGAAGAGGAAGACGAGGGTCTTCAGCGCGAACCACACGATCGGCATCCAGATGTCCGAGGTCGGGATGAACCGCGGGATCGGCCCGTCGGGGCCGCCGAAGAAGAGCGTGACGACCACGGCCGACATCGTGATCGTGTTCATGAACTCGGCCAGGTAGAAGAGCGCGAAGCGGATCGAGGAGTACTCGGTGTTGAAACCGCCGACGAGCTCGCTGTCCGCCTCGACGAGGTCGAACGGCGGCCGGTTGAGCTCGGCGGTGATCGAGATCAGGAAGAGGAAGAACGGCACGAACCCGAGCCGGATGAGGTTCCAGTCCCAGAAGGCGTGGGCCTGGCTGGCCACGATCGCCCGGGTCGACAGCGCCCGGGCGGTCAGCACGACCGCCACCACGTTGAGCCCGAGCGCGGCCTCGTAGGAGATCATCTGGGCCGACGCCCGGACCGAGCCGAGCAGCGGGTACTTCGACCCCGACGACCAGCCGGCCAGCATCACCC
>DAIUEV010000081.1:0-8275 GCA_036844945.1 Acidimicrobiales bacterium | reverse complement strand
CACGTCCGGTTCTGATGGGGGGTGCCTGGGGGAGACCCCAGGCACCTACCCGCTCTGGGCCGGAGCATTGCGCCTGCTGAGAGTCGCTGGTCAACGCTCATTCGGCGCCAAATCGGGGTTCGAGACGTTGGACCAGGCGCCTCGTGCCCGAATCGGGACGCGCCGGAGCCCCAGCTCGTTCGCTGGGGTGTGGAGCGGTGCGGTCGGTCGGCCTATGGACCGGCTCGGGGAGAGCCCAAGAACTCGAGGTCCTCCGGACCCCGGCGCTTGGGTGTCGCGCCGTTGGTCGCGCGAGGTTCGAGCCGCTGGTCGTCGGCCACCTTCTTCGCTCTGATCGGGCGTGGCCGAAGTGCAGTCAAGGCCATCCGGGCCCGCCAGGTCCGTTGCACGTGGAAGTTGTGGGCGATCACCGCGAAGGTCGCGACCAAGGTCTCGCGGGCCAACCCCACGAAGTGGTGGTAGTCGTGGCCCCAGTTGACGACGGCAAGATTCTTGAAGATCCCGAAGGTCCCCTCCACGCGGTCCCGAGCGTTCCAGTGGGTGAACCACTCGGGCTCGCCGAAGGCGTCGTCTTGATACAGGGCGAGCTCATCGCGTGAGAAGACCTTGGTGGCGTGGGTGCAGCAGCGCAGTCTGGGTAGCCCAGTGTCCTTGTCGATGACCGGACTGCCGTCGGCCTGCACGCAGTGGACGCATCCGCCGTCCTTGCGTTCGGAGTCCCAGTGGGGAGCTTTGAACTGGCGGCTGCCGTCGTCGCGATACCCGGTGTTGGGCTTCATTTCGAAGCGCCGACGCTTGGTCACCTCGGTTGCGAACGCGTCGTATTGGGCCTTGCGGGCGGGGAACCGCGGGAAGGGAAGCTCGGCCAGCTCGTCGGGGACGCACGGGCAATAGGGCCGGCCGTCGACGAAAGTCACTCCTTGGTGGAGCCGGCGGCCGGCCTGGTTGGTGCGGTGCAGCCGAAAGATGGGCGAGCCGCCGAGGGCGCGGATGGGGAGCTGCCAGTCATTGGGGTTGGCGCTGTAGGCGGGATCGGCCACCACCCGGCCGAGGGGACGATGACAACCCCGGTGCTCCCGGCTCATCTGGATCTCCTGGAGGAGACCGAACGCGGCGGTGGCCGGCAATCCGGGAGCCGGGGTCACCGCGATGGCCTCGATGACTGGTGGGGCAGTGGCGGCGGTGGCGGTCACCGCGTGCAGCGCGATGCCATAGACGCTCTTTCGGGCGTTGGGCCGTCCCACCCACGCCGAACCCGGTCCCCAGGTGGAGGGCCCGCGGGAGTGCGTGGGGCTCTTGGCCCGCAGCTCGGCCAGCGGGTCGCGGACGAAGGCCACCCCCGAGTCGTCGATGATCTCGGTGAGCGACGGCGGTGAGCCGGCGTCGCCGTCACGGCCGTGGCGTTGGAGCTTCGCGTGCAGGCCACCGGGACGATCCCAGCCCCACTTGAGGGTGGCGTCGACGGCCAAGTCCCCGGGGCGGAAGCGATCGGTGATCGAGGCCTGGATGAGCCGGAAGGAGAACTGCTGGAGATCCTCTGCACGTGCCTTGGCCTCTAGCCAGCTGATCGCCGGATCGAGCGGGTCGAACGCGCGCGCCATGGCGTGGAAGGCGCGGAGCAGCTGTTGGTAGGAGACCTGCTTGGGTCCGCCCCGGCGGTCCTTGTAGTCGACCCCGATCTGGCGCCGGGCCCGCCAGCTGAGCGAGGCCATCAGCTCGGGCAGGTTGAGGACATGGAAGTTCGACCCGCAGATCCCGAGCAAGACGAAACAGACGAGCGCGCTGCGCACCGGGAGTTCGACCGGGCGGCCCTCGCCGCGCTGGGCGGCCCGGATGCGGGTCGCGACGAATCCCACCAGGTCCCGGTCCCGGTCGACCACCGCGACCGCCCGGCGCAGCAAGCTCGTCGAGACACGCCGAGACATGAGGGCCGGGTCCCGTTCGGCGGGGAGGGCCCGGCCGAGCGAGCGGGCCTGGTTGGCCCGGGCGGCCGTCCCGGCGCGGGCGGCCGCCAGCCCGTCGGTGCGGGTGAGGGGAGCGTCCACGGTGGCCTCGGGGTCGCCGTCGAGCTATGCCGGCCGGCCGGCCCGGGCGCGCAGGTGGGGACGGAGGTCGTCGAAGACCTCGAAGCTGACCACTCCCGCCCGCTCCAACAGGCCCAGCGCAGTGTTGGGCTCCGACGCGATGGTGCAGAGGTAGGTGGCCCGAAGCCGGGCCGCGTCGAGAAGGACCGGCCAGGTGCCGGACCGGGAGTGGTCGCGGAGGTCATAGACCCGGGAGTGCCGGCTCTGGCCACCACCCAACAGATAGGTGTCGGCTGACGCGGCAAGCGCCAGGAGCCGGGCGCCGTAGTCGGAGAGCACCGCGACACTCCGCTCCCGCCAGAGCCCGTCGGTCTGGAGGCGTCGCAGCATCACGGTGACCTCGGCGCCGCGCTGGGACACGTCGTCCGGCCGGGCCCGAGCCGCCTCCTGGCCGCTGGCACCGGCCCCGAGGCCCAAGACGAGGAGCGTGGCCAGGTCGTGGCGACGTTTGGCCGACCGGGACCGCGCGGCCAGGTCGAACAGTTCGTCGACCTCATCGGGCGAGTAGGGCGGCTTCGGTTCCCGGGCTGGATGGCTCCGCCGCTCGGCGGTCCCGCCGGGGCCGACGACCGCCGCCATCGAGCGCAGGGTGGCGGCGACGGTGGCGGCTGAACGGGAGGGGACTGCCTTGTCCAGCCGGCCAACGAACTCCTCGATCGTCTTTGGGTGGAAGAGCACGTCGAGACGGAGCGGCAGGTACTCCGAGTCGCACCAGCCGGCGGGATACGTCGCATACCGGAGAAGGTCCCGGGCCCGGGCGGCTGTGTCGGGGGCGCACCGCCCCACCGCCTCGCGCACCAGGCTCTCCACCCGACCGAACCGCTCGGCCGAGACGAGCTCGGGGATGAACTCGCCCACCACGGTGTCGACCTCTGATTCACCTTGGGCCATGGACGACTCCTACCGGCGGGCTGTGACATGCAAAGGTCCTGGTAGGAGCGCTGCAAGGTTCGAGGCCACCGCTCAGCCCCCAAGCCACGCCGCGGACGGTGGCGGCGTAGCCTGCGGCCATGGCCGACGGGGAGTCGGGCGCGTTCGCGTTGAAGCTGACGCTGCTCGACATGCAACCGGTGATCTGGCGTCGGGTCGTTGTGCCCGGTTCATCGACCTTGGCTCAGCTCCACCATGTGCTCCAGGCGGTCGTGGGCTGGGAGGACCGGCACCTCTACGAGTTCGAGATCGCGGACCGCCGGTTCGGCCCGATCGACGAGGATGCATATGACGAGCTGGAGGACGCCACCGATGTCGAGCTGGGCGACGTGATTACCCCGGACGACCACTTCTTCTACGAGTACGACTTTGGGGACGGCTGGCGTCTCGAGATCGAGGTCGAGTCGAGCACGAGCGAGCCGGGCGCCGCGCAGGCCGCTTGCACAGACGGCGAGAGGGCCGGACCACCGGAGGACTGCGGCGGTCCCGACGGCTACGCCGAGCTCATCGAGACGCTGGCCGACCCGGGCCGCCCGGAATACGAGGAGCTGCGGTCATGGGTGGGCGAGGGCTTCAATCCAGCAGCCTTTTCCCTCGACAAGGTGAATGCCGCCCTGGATCGGGTTCGCTGACGTCGCCTGCGGGCCGAGCCGAGGAGCCAATGAACCAAAGGGCCTCAAGATCTTGGGCCGAGCCTGAGCGGCCTAGACTATAATCATGGTCTATGACGATCCTTCCGCTCTCCGAGGTCAAGGCTCGCCTCTCGGAGATCGCTGACCAGGTTGCAACGACCCATGAGCGCGTCCAGATCACCAAGAACGGGCGCGAGTACGTCGTGCTCCTGGCCGCCGAGGACCTCGAAGCGATCGAAGCGACCCTCGAGCTGCTGAGCGATCCCGAGGCGCAGAAGCGCCTGCAGATCGCCGAGACTGAGATCGCTCAAGGCGACGTGCTCGAGGAGGACGCGGTCCGAGAGCTCCTCGCTCGACGTCACCAGTCCAAGACCCAGGGGTGAGCTACCGGGTCGTTGTGGCCCGGAGCGCGGCGCGTCGGCTGGCGGAGCGCCTGCCCGAGGCGGTGGCTGCTGCTTGCCTCGAGTTCATCTTCGGGGCCCTGGCCGATGAGCCCCGTCGGGTGGGAGCTCCGCTACGGGAGCCCTTCAAGGGGGAGTGGCGTGCTCGCCGGGGCGAATATCGCGTGCGCTATCGAATCGATGATGACGAGCGAACTGTGTACATCCTCGACGTTGATCACCGCCGAGACGCCTACCGAGGCTGACGCTCGCAGCTCGTCATCGTATGTGGCGCCAGCCGAGCCGCGGGGATCCTGCGACCCGGGGCGTTGTGACTTGACGGTGTCCTTCGAACGGCAACTCGGCCGTGTGATTTCTCGTCGGCTCTCATGTGAGTCGTTGGTTCGGTTCGTTTGAAACCTGACCTCCGAGAGGAGGTTGTCGCCCGGGCCAAGGCCGAGGGCGTCACGGTGTCAGAACTTGTTCGGCGCGCTCTTCGCAAGTACTTGCACAGCGCGTAAGTCCCCACGTGGCCTCGATCTTGATGACCTCACGCGTTGTGACCTTCGAGCCGATCTGAGTTCTTCTCATGGCTTGGCGTGTGATCGGTCGACGGTCGCGAGGCCAGAGTCCGAGGTCGGAGAATGTCGAGAACACCCACTGCCAGCGTTCACGAATGTCGTGCTGTCCGACGACCACCGGGCCAACGTTGAGGATTGGGCATAACAAGCTGAGGTCGAGCTTCCGGGCACATCGGTCACCGTTCGTCGGAGTGGTTGCGGCGACTGGCACGGCCTCTCCCCGGTCATAGCCCAGAATGGTGTTTGTGCCACACACCCCTCTACCGCAGGCCGAGTATGAGGCGATCTACGCGAAGGTACCGCGCCTTACCGTGGAAGTGGTCATTGTCTCGTCGGACGGAGTTCTGCTCGCTCGTCGCCAGACGGGCCCCTGTGTCGGCCTTTGGCACATACCGGGCGGCACCGCGCGCTTCGGCGAACCACTGACCGACGCTGTCCTCCGAGTTGCGGAGGAGGAGTTGGGAGCAGAGGTAGCCATCGATGGTCTGCTTGGATACATCGAGTACCCGAGCCACCTCGAGCGAGGGCTGGACTGGCCAGTCGGCATCGCATTCGGCGTTCACCTGACGCCACCGTCAGCAGACCATTTCCGGCCCACGCCTGACGTGGTCGCCTGGTTCGCCACGCTTCCTGAGGAGATGCACGACGAGCAGAAGGCTTTCCTCAGAGGCCATGGTCTGGCGGCATGACCGCCATGCTCGGCGTGATGCCGGCTGGCGCACTCCGGGCCCGGATCTACTTCTTGGTGCCCCGGCAGCCCCTCCAGCTGGCCGTTGAGCAGCGGGCCCGTCGGGTAGCGGCCGACCACCTGACCCGGACCGGCCATCTCAGCCGGCTTGAAGACCAGGCCCTGAGCGACTCGGACACCGCCGAGGAGGTCGACGCCCTGGCCGCCGACCTGGTCGACCGACGGGGCCTGTGGAGCGGGCCGAAATGACTGACCCCCTGGTGCCGCTCGGCCAGGGGCACACCGCGATCAGCGAGGAGGATCGCGACGGGTTGATTCCCACCTACGTCGCGACCCGACGCGAGCTGTTCGCCGCCGAAGAAGCCAATATCGCGGCCGAGGGCCACGAGCGGTCATTCGGCCGGATCGGCGGCTGACCATGGATGGCGCGGGACCCAGAGGCTCTCTCCCCGCTGCCTCCTCGGTGCTGGCCGTCTGCGCCCACCCCGACGACGAGAGCTTCGGCCTCGGCGCGGTGCTGCGCCACTTCGTCGACGACGGAGCCGAGGTCGCCATGCTCTGCTTCACCCACGGTGAGGCATCCTCGCTCGGCGGGTCCGATCACCGACTGGCCGAGATCCGAAGGGCCGAGCTCGACGGGGCCGCCGCCGCCCTCGGTATCGGGCGGATCCAGCTGCTCAATCGTCCGGACGGATCACTGGCCGAGGAACCCTTGGAGGATCTGGCCGGTGAGGTCGCCGCCACGGTCGACGAGGTCTCTGCCGACCTCCTCCTCGTCTTCGACGAAGGGGGCATCACCGGACACCCCGACCACCGCCGCGCCACCGAAGCCGCCCTCGCCGGTGCGCCCACCCTCCCGGTCCTCGCGTGGAGTCTGCCCCTCGACGTCGCCGGCGCCCTCAACGCCGAGTTCGGAGCCACTTTCCTGGGCAGGGATGAGCCCGAGATCGACGTCGTCGTGAGGGTGGACCGCACCCATCAGCGTCAGGCGATCGCCTGCCACACGAGCCAGTCGAGCGACAATCCCGTCCTGTGGCGACGGCTGGAGCTCCTCGGCGACGAGGAAGCCCTTCGCTGGTTGCGGTCACCGGCCTCACGCGGGCGGCCCGGTGTGGATCCGGTGTCAGACTCTCTCCCCGTGTCCCGCGACGAGTCCCACTCCTCGCTCGCCGAGGAATGGGATCGACGCTACGCCTCGTCTCCCCGGGTCTTCCGTGCCGAACCCGACGAGAGCCTGGTCGAGCTGGCGTCGCCCCTTCCCCCCGCCAGCGCGGTTGACCTCGGTGCGGGCGAAGGGCGCAACAGTCTGTGGCTGGCTCGACGGGGATGGAACGTCGTGGCGGTCGACGCCTCGGTGGTGGCACTGAATCGGCTGTCTGATGCTGCGGAGATCGAGGGACTCTCGATCACGACCGCCGCGGACGATCTCGTCTCGTATCTCGCCGAAGCCCGGGTGGCGGGGACGCACTTCGACCTGGTCGTGGTCGCCTATGTCCACCCCGATGCCTCGGGGCGCGCGGAGTTGCTGTCCGCCGCCGCGCATTCGTTGAGTGCGGGCGGGCACCTGTTCGTCGTCGGGCATCACGTGTCGTCGCTCGGTGTGACCGGGCCACCAGACCCGGCTCGCCTCTACACCGAGGACGATCTGCGAGGGATCCCCGGATTGGACGTGCTCCGGCTGGAGCAGCGCCGGGGCAAGAGTGATGTCAGCGAGCCCGGCACCGACGTCGTGCTCTGGGCTCGCCGGGGAGCGGCGGACCGGGGGAAACCGTCATCGACCGCCACGCACGCTCCCTGAACGTGCGCCCCAATCGAAGACGCCGGCCTTCCCGACTGACTCGCTGCCACGGCGACCGCGGGATGCTCACACCCATTTCTCACCCAAGGGTTCGTCGGCCGCACCACCCCGTTCGCTGATCGGAACCCGCAGGTCGCGCACGACCATTGGATCGTCCCCCTTCGAGATCGAGTGGTTGCGCGCGCTCCGGCCGGCCCGCCGCAGATCCGCCGCGTCGCCGCCGATCCATGTGCAGTTGAGGCAGGCACCACGGGCGATGTAAGGCAGCCAGAGCACGACCGGCGGATGATCGACGGGCCACGGGCCCCGGTCGACCCCATGGTCGCGTTCCCATTGACGGAGTGCTCGTTCCCGGGCTCCCCAAAGAGCCCGAGCGACGTTCACGGCCGTCGTCGAGTACTTCCACGCGTCGAAGTTGTTCCTGGGATGGGTGTGACCCGGGAAGAGCGATCGGTAGTAGTCGGCCCACGGCTCGTCGCCCCACCGGAACCGATCGAGAGCAGTCATCGGTGGCGGAGTCGGCTCGGCGCTGTGCACGTCGGGGTGCGCGCGGTTGTCCGCGAGGGGCGTTTCACTGGCCGGCGTCCCACCGCGACGCGGCGAGCTGTGCAGCTTGACCGTGACCCGATCACGGTCGCCCAGGGCCAACACCCGGCGCAGCGTGGCCACGATCAGAGCGGTGATTTCGGCGATGGAGGGAGAGCGGGTGGGCCAGACGACGAGCCAGTTCGGGCTCCTGGGGGCCTCGGGGTCGCTCCACCCCAGGGTGCGGAGTGCAGCTTCGGACTCCGGCGCCCATCGGGAGTCGTCGGAGAGGAAGTGGTTGGACACCGTCTCGGCCACGAGGGATCCGTCCTCGAAGGCGATGAACTGAACGTAGCGAGCGGTGTTGGCGCCGTGCTCGAAGATCAAGATCCATCGACCGGGATCGAGCAGGAGCCGCTCCAAGACGGTGGCCAGGCCGTCTTCGATCTCCCATAGCCTGGCCGAGCACTCGCGGTGTGCCCCTGGTCCGGGCGCGACCGTTGACGGCGAGATCGAGTGGCGGCGCTGCTCCTCGAGCAGCTCGTCGGCTGCCGCAAACCAAGCATCGAGTGCGGCGCGCTTCGCCGTGGGTTTCATACATCCTCCTCATCGGTCCTGGCTGGGCCACCGCGCCCGAAGGTCGGTTGGCTGGGGGTC
>DAIUEV010000080.1:0-8414 GCA_036844945.1 Acidimicrobiales bacterium | reverse complement strand
AGCGCACCGACGTGACGGCGGTGCCGGCGATGGGCGTCGTCGCCGAGACGATGGTCGCCCTCGTCCTCGCCTCCGAGGCGCTCCGAAAGTTCGGCGGGGACTCGCTCGCCGAGGTGCGGCGCAACCGGGACGCCTATATGGCCGCCCTCGGCGAGACCCCGTCGGTGCCCCCGCCGGCACGGTGAGCGGGACCGGGGCGGAGGCCCTCCGGTCCGGGCGTCTCGTGCTCATCGGGATGATGGGGTCGGGCAAGTCGACGGTGGGTGCGCTGGCCGCCCGCCGGCTGGGGTGGTCCCACCTCGACACCGACACGTGCGTGGAGCGGGCCACCGGCCGGAGCGTCCCCGAGATCTTCGCCGTCGACGGGGAGCCGGCGTTCCGCTCGGCCGAGTCCGACGCCCTGCGCCGGGCGCTCGGCGAGGAGCCGGTGGTCGTCTCGGTGGGCGGGGGGGCGGTGCTCGACCCGAAGAACCGCCAATTGATAGAGCGCGGCTCGACCGTCGTGTGGCTTCGGGCCGAGGTTGCCACCCTGGCCGGGCGGATCGGCGCGGGGGAGGGCCGGCCGCTGCTCGAGGGCCGGGGGGCCGACGCCCTGGCCCAGCTCGACCGGGCTCGCCGGCCCCTGTACGAGGCGCTCGCCGACGCGGTGGTCGACGTCGACGAGAAGACGCCCGAGGAGGCCGCCGACGCGGTGGTGTCGGCCCTCGGAACGGCGGCGCCGTGATCGTCGTCCCGGTCGAGCTGCCCGGCCGCCCCTACGACGTGGTGATCGGGGCCGGCGCCCGCCGGGAGCTGTCCCGCGTGCTGGCTGCGCTCGGGGACGTCCAGAGGGTGGCGGTCGTCACCCAGCCGGCGGTGCTCGAGGCCGGCTGGCTGGACGGGCTCGACCCGGGGGTCCCCTTCGACGTCCACCTGCTCGCCGAGGGGGAGGGGGCGAAGTCGCTGTCGTCGGTCGAGGCGCTGTGCCGGGCCTTCGCGCAGGCCGGCCTCAGCCGCGCCGACGCGGTGGTGGCGCTCGGCGGGGGAGTGGTGACCGACGTGGCCGGCTACGCGGCGGCCTCCTACCACCGCGGCGTGCGCTACGTGAACGTGGCCACCACCCTGCTCGCCCAGGTCGACGCGGCGATCGGTGGGAAGACCGGGGTCAACCTGCCCGAGGGGAAGAACCTGGTCGGCGCGTTCTGGCAGCCCGCTGCGGTGCTGTGCGACACCGAGACGCTGTCCACGCTCCCGCCGCGCGAGTGGCGCTGTGGCCGCGGTGAGATGGCCAAGTACGCGTTCTTGGGCGACGGGCCGCCCGACGCGTCGCTCCTGCAGCTCGACGTCGACGAGCAGGTGGCCCGGTGCGCCGCGATCAAGGCGGCGGTGGTGGCGGCGGACGAGACCGAGTCTGGCGGGCGTCTGGCCCTCAACTACGGCCACACGCTCGCGCACGCGCTCGAGGCCGACGCGTTCTCGGGCGGCGGCGACATCGCGCACGGCGAGGCGGTGGCGGTCGGCCTCGTCTTCGCGGCCCTGCTGGCCCGCCGCCTAGGCCGGATCGACGACGACCGGGTGGCGTTGCACCGCCGGGTGGTGGCGGGCTTCGACCTGGTGGGCGAGCTCCCGGCCGGCTCCGACCCGACCCGGCTGGTCGCGACGATGGGGCGGGACAAGAAGGCCCACCACGACCTCACCTTCGTGCTCGACGGCCCCCAAGGGGTCGAGGTCGTCCCCGGGGTGGGGGAGGGCGAGGTCGTCGCTACCCTTGCCGAGATGGGAGCACACCGGTGACCGAGACAGTGGACCGTCCGCTGGTGCTGCTGCTCTCGGGGCCGAACCTCGACCTGCTCGGCCAGCGGGAGCCGGAGATCTACGGCACCGCCACCCTGGCCGACCACGTCGACCGGGCGTCGGCTGCCGCGGCGCGCCTCGGGCTCGCGCTCGAGCACTTCCAGTCGAACCACGAGGGCGACCTCATCGAGGCGGTGCACGGGGCCCGCGGGCGGGCCGCGGCCATCGTCATCAACGCCGGCGCCCTCAGCCACACCTCCTGGTCGCTGCACGACGCGCTGGCGGCGTTCGAAGGGGTGGTGGTCGAGCTGCACCTGTCCAACCCGGCCGGGCGCGAGCCATTCCGGCACACCTCGGTGGTAGCGCCGGTGGCCGACGGGCTGGTGGCCGGGTTCGGCGGCCTCGGCTACGAGCTGGCCATCGAGGCGGTGCGCCGCCTGCTCGACGGCGGGGAGGCCGCCCCCCAAAAACACGGCGCGCCGGCAGACTGAGCGAACGGAGAGGGACGACATGACCGCACACAGGACCGAGGCCGCGCCGCTCGAGGTGGCGCCGCGGCTCGACGCGCTCCGCGACCGACTCGAGGGGTGCGGGGTGGACGCGCTCGTCGTGACCAACCTCGCCAACGTCCGCTACCTGAGCGGTTTCACGGGCTCGGCCGGCGTGGTGGTGGTGACCGGGAAGACCGCGTTGCTCACCACCGACGGCCGCTACCGGACCCAGTCGGCCGAGCAGGTCGAGTCGGTTGGGCTGGCCGGCGCGCTCGAGATCGCGATCGGCAACGGCGAGGACCAGCGCGCCGCGGTCGCCGGCGCACTGGGCGCGGCCGGCGCCGCCCGGGTGGGCCTCGAGGCCGAGGACGTGTCGTGGGCGGCCTCCAAGCGGTGGCGCGAGGTGTTCGGCCCGGCCGAGGGGGTGCCGGTGACCGGCGCGGTCGAGGCGTTGCGGGAGGTGAAGGACGCCGGCGAGCTCTACCGGATGGCCCGGGCGGCCGCCATCGCCGACGGCGCCCTCGCCGAGGTGCTGCCGATGCTGGCCGACGTCGACTCCAGCCGCCTCACCGAGGAGCAGTTCGCCCTCGCCCTCGATACCGCCATGCGGCGGGGCGGGGCGGAGGACCGCGCCTTCGACACGATCGTGGCGGTCGGGCCCAACTCGGCCAAGCCCCACCACCGGCCGTCGGCGACCGTGCTCACCCGGGGCCAGCCGATGGTGGTCGACTTCGGGGCCACCTTCGAGGGCTATCGCTCGGACATGACCCGGACCTTCTGGCTGGGCGGCGAGCCCACCGGCGAGATGGCCCGGGTGTTCGAGGTGGTGCGCGAGTCCCAGGCTGCCGGCGTGGCCGCGGTGCGGGCCGGGGTGGGGGCGAAGGATGTCGACACCGTGTGCCGCGAGGTGATCGGCGCGGCTGGGTGGGCGGACCGGTTCGAGCACGGCACCGGGCACGGGGTCGGCCTCGACATCCACGAGGCCCCGACGGTCAGCCAGCAGGGCACTGCTATCTTGGCCGTCGGCACCGTCGTCACCGTCGAGCCGGGCGTCTACCTCCCCGGCACCGGCGGCGTCCGCATCGAGGACACCCTGGTCGTGACCGAGGACGGCAGCCGCTCGCTCACCGGATTCACGAAGGATGTCGCTGCCTGATGGCCGTCTCCACCAATGACCTGAAGAACGGCATGACGCTCGACCTGCCCGAGGGGCTGTTCAGCGTGGTCGAGTTCCAGCACGTGAAGCCGGGCAAGGGTGGGGCGTTCGTCCGCACGAAGCTGAAGAACGTGCGCACCGGGGCGGTGCTCGACCGCACCTACCGCGCCGACGAGAAGCTCGAGCAGGCGATCATCGACAAGCGCGACATGCAGTACCTCTACCGCGACGGCGAGGACTACGTGTTCATGGACACGACCAGCTACGAGCAGCTGAGCGTGAGCGCGGCGGCCCTCGGCGGGGCGGCCCAGTTCCTGAAGGAGTCCGACACCGCCAACCTCGCCCTCTACCAGGGCGAGATCGTGGGCGTGGACCTGCCGGCGGCGGTCGAGCTGACCGTGACCGAGACCGAGCCCGGGATGCAGGGCGACCGGGTGTCGGGCGCCCGCAAGCCGGCCACCGTCCAGACCGGCCTCGTCATCCAGGTTCCCCTGTTCGTGAACCCCGGCGACCTCGTGAGGGTCGACACCCGCACGGGTGAATACCTGACCAGAGCCTGAGGGCACGGTGGCGCAGGACGGCGGCGCCACCCGCCACCAGTCGCGCGAGCGCGCGCTCTCCCTCCTCTACGAGGCCGAGATGAAGGGGGTGACCCCGGCCGAGGTGGTGGCCGCCCTGCCGGTGCCGCCCGACCCCTACTGCGCGCACCTGATCGAGGCGGTCGGGGCCCACCGGGTCCGGGCCGACGAGCTGGTCGCGGCGGCGACCATCGGCTGGCCGCCCGAGCGGATGGCGGTGGTCGACCGGCTCGTGCTGCGGCTCGCGACCGCCGAGCTGCTCGACGAGGCCGGCCCGCCCGAGGCGGTGGTCCTCGACGAGGCGGTCGAGCTGGCCAAGGTGTACTCGACCGAGGAGTCGGGTGCTTTCGTGAACGGCATCCTGGCCACGATCACCAGAGTCCTGGCCGACGAGGTGCCCTCGGGGGAAATCCCCAGCTGAGAGGGGTCGTCTCGGTAGATTTGGCCTCATGTCGATCGACCCGGGAGGCCGGGTCGCCGCCGCGACCGAACTCGGCAACGTCGGGGCGCGGCTCTCCCGGGTGCTCGCGGGCCCGGCGGCCGACGCCCGCCACATGGTGCGCCGGGCCGACGGGGCGATGTACTCGGCGAAGCCGGCCGGCAAGGACGGCTGGATCCGGGCCGGGCCTAGCGGACCTACTCGGTCCGGAGCAGCACCGCGGTCGGCGTCCTCGCTGCGATCCGGCCCGGGAGGTAGGAGATCGCGTTGGCGAGCACGAGCGCGCCGATCCCCACCAGCACCACCGGGACCACCGGCACGACCGGCACCGGGACCGCGTTGATCTCCCGGGCGAAGGCGTCCCAGAGGATCCGGCCGGCCACGATTCCGAGGGGGATCCCCGCCACCATCCCGACGAGCACCGCCACGTTGGCCTGCCAAGCGACCGTTGTCGCGGTCTGACGCCGGGTGAACCCGAGGGTCTTCAAGAGGGCGAGGTCCCGCCTTCGCCGGCGGACCGAGGCGAACAGCGTGAGGGCGAGCGCAGCGAGCGCACCGGCGCCGAGGGCGGCGCCGAGGATCGCAGGCGTGGTCCCGAGGGCGTGGTAGTTCACGATCTCGGCGGGGCGGAGCACGTCGAGGAGGAGGACGCCGAAGTTGGCGGTGTTGGTCAGGGGGTCGACCATCGCCTCGAGCGACCGGCGGGCCGCTGCCGGGTCCACCCCCGGCTTTACGTCGATGAAGTACGCGTTCGGTCCCGGCAGCGGGTCGTTGAACGGGTTCTTCAGGATCGCGGGGACGATCGAGGCCGAGAGCAGCGCCCCCGAGCCCATCTCGAGGTGGCCTCCCCCGCCGCCCCCGCCCACCGCCGGCATCGTGGCCGTACCGACGATCCGCAGCCGTACGGCCGGCTGGGTCTTCCCGACCGCCGCCACGGGGCCGACCGACACCGTGTCGCCCACCTTCTTGTGGAGCGCCGCCAGGGTGAGCGGCCCGAGGACGATCTGGCCCGGCCCGTCCATCCGGTGACCCGAGAGGATCGGCGGCTGCACCGGCGGGTCGGCGCCGGTGGCCATGACCGGCACCGGTTGGCCGTCGATCGGGAGCGTCGCGAAGAAGGCGCCGGTGTAGGCGGCGACGTCGGGGTCGCGGTCGAGGAGCGTCGTGGCCGTGTGGGCCGGGATGTCGCCGCCCCCCGAGTAGAGCGAGTAGTTCCAGTTCCACCCGTAGAGCGCGGGGGTGGACACCAGCCGGTCCAGGCTCGACCCGAAGGTCACGGTGGCGACGACCGCCACCAGCGCGAGGGTGGTGCCGAGGATGGCCGAGCGCACCGGCACCGTGTTGCGGCCCGAGCCCGGCTCGAGCGCGAACCGCAGGCCGGCGGCGGCCGGCGGCCGGAGATTGAAGAACCCGACCACCCGGCTGACGAGCGGCTCCCGCTCGGTCGGCATCCGGACGCCCCGGCGGGCGACCCGGTGCGGAAGACTCCGGAACGCGAGCAACAGGGCCAGCGCCCCGAGCGCGCCGAGGAGCGCGGCGGTTCCCCACCCGAGCACCGTCCAGTCGAAGGACACCCCCGCATACGGGTAGACCGGACGGACCGGGCCGAGCGGGGCGAGCGGCGAGAGCGCGACCGCCACCACCGTCGCACCGAGCGCGCCGAGGGCCAACGCGCCGACGAAGCCGGCCATCGAATCCCAGGCGATCGCGGCCGGCTCGCCGCCGAGCGCGCGCAGGATGTCGGACTCCTCGGCGCGCCGGCGCAGCTGGCGGCCGATGGTCTGGCCGACGACGAGGAGCGCGGCGAGCCCCGCAATGCCGCCGAAGACGCCGATGGCGATCGACTCGGGCTTGATGGCCCGCTCGGCCTTGGTGATCGCCGGTCCGTTTGTGCTCGCGATGATCGGTAGGCCCGGCGGGACCACCTTCTTGAGCTCGGCCAGGACCTGGTGGAGGTGGCCGGGCCGGACCCGGACCGAGGTCGCGGTGTAGTTGTTGCAGCAGCCCAACAGCTGGCGGGTGAGGGCCGGCGTGAAGTACCCGAGTTCGGTGGTCACGTCGACGTCGTCGTGGACGAGCGTCGGCGCGGGCATCGCGAGCCCGACCAGGCGCATGTCGATCCGTCGGTAGGGCCTCACCGTGGGCGTCCCGAAGCCGGGTTCTTCGGTCTGGGCGTTCGTGTAGATCGCCATCGGGATCACCTCGCCGAGGTGGAACCCGAAGGCGTGTGCGGCCGAGGGGAGCGTCACGAAGTCGTGCACCGACGACACGCTCGGGAGCACGCCGCTGATGACGGCGAGCCTGTCGACGCTGAAGCCCTCGCCATCCACGCTGCCCGACGCGTTCCCGGCCGCGATCGGGAGGTAGTGGTTCGACACCGGCGCGCCGTCGGGCTTGAGCGGGGCCATGTCGAGGCCGGGGGAACTCGCGACCGACAACACGCCGGGCTGACCTTTGATCTTCGCGATGAGCGGCGCGTTGTAACCGCGGCCGTTCCCCACTGCCGGGTTGTCGAGCGCGCTGATCACCCCGATGTCGCCGGGATTGGTGTTGGCCAGGAGCACCGGATACGACGACTGGGTGCGTCGGGCCGCCGCCACCGAACCCATCGCCAGTCCGCCGAGGAGCGCCAGGAGGAGGACCAAGGTGAGGTAGCCGGCCCGTCGGCCCCGCCAGGTCGTGGCGAGCCGGTAGCGGACGAGCTGGAGGTTCCGCCCGCTCACCATCCGGCCCCGCAGATGCCCAATCGCCCCGCCTCCTCGGACCCGCGCGCGTCGGGGCCCGACCGTCCCAGCTTGGGCGAGGGCCGCCGCCAGGCCAAGGGCGGCACCCGGTGTGCGGCGTCGGGTGCCAGCATCCGCGGACGAAATCCCCTGGCCAGGCACCCTGGCCGGCTCGGGCGCGCCGCTAGGGTGAGCGTGCCGTGACCCCGGCCCCGTCCGAACCCCGCATCGACATCCCGGCCGGAGGCGCCGGCGTCCTGGCCCGCCGCCACCTGCTCGAGGCGTTGGCCACGGGGGCGATCGCGGCCGACGACCGGGTCCCGGAGTCGAACGTGCAGCCGGCCAGCCTGGACCTGCGGCTCGGCGAGGTCGCCTACCGGATGCGCTGCAGCTTCCTGCCCGGCGCCGACACCGTCGAGCGCAAGCTCCGGGACCACGTCATCGACGAGCTCGACCTGCGGGGCGACGGTGCTCTGTTCGAGACCAACCGCCCGTACCTCGTGCCGCTCAAGGAACGGCTGGCCCTCCCGGTCGGTGTGCGGGCCAAGGCCAACCCCAAGAGCTCGACCGGCCGGGTGGACGTGTTCACCCGGGTCATCACCGACCACAGCTTCCGCTTCGACGAGGTCGCGGCGGGCTACCGCGGCCCCCTCTACCTCGAGGTGGTCCCCCTCTCCTTCGCCATCGGGGTGAAGGAGGGCCTGAGCCTCAACCAGATCCGGCTGTCGGTCGGGAAGACCACCCTCACCGACGCCGAGATCCGGACGTTCCACGCCGAGACCCACCACCTGCTGCTGAAGGGCGGGGTGCCGGTGCCCCCCGAGGACCTGGCCCTCGCCGGCGGGCTCTTCCTCAGCCTGGACCTGAAGGGCGATTCGGAGGGCCGGGTCGGCTACCAGGCCAAGGAGAACGCCCCGCGGCTCAACCTGACCGGGACGGCCCCGATCGACCCGGCCCCCTTCTTCGAGCCGGTTCGGCGCGAGGGCGGCAATCGCATCGTGCTGGCGCCGCAACGCTTCTACCTCTTGATGTCCGAAGAAGCCGTGTCGATCCCGCCCGAGCTCGCCTCCGAGATGACCGCCTACGACCCGACGAGCGGCGAGCTGCGGACCCACTACGCCGGGTTCTTCGACCCCGGCTTCGGCTTCGACGCCGGGCCCAACGACGGCTCGCGCGCCGCGCTCGAGGTGCGCGCGCATGACGTGCCGTTCATGATCGAGCACGGCCAACGGGTCTGCAAGCTCACCTTCGACC
>DAIUEV010000079.1:0-8705 GCA_036844945.1 Acidimicrobiales bacterium | reverse complement strand
GGGATTATGAGTCCCCTGCTCTGACCACTGAGCTACGGCCCCCTGCTGGAGCTTCCGGATGTCTGGTCTCGCCTGTCCCGCAATTGTCGAGACGCCACGTGCAGGCACGATCCGAGAGCCGACACCCGGTCACTTCGAGTTGCGAGCGTATAACCCGGTCTTGCCAGCAGGGGCAGGTCTGCCTTCGTCGCTTGGCGATTGGTGCGCCCTACGGCACGACAACCGCTCGGCCCCGCAAGGTCCCGGCGCGCATGGCCGCGTAGGCCTCGGTCGCGCGGGCGAGGGGAAACTGCTCGATGTGGGCACCGATGCGCCCGGTCGATGCAAGCGCCAGCAACTCCACGAGCTCCGGGAGGCTGCCCCAGTAGGTGGTGGCGACCGACACCTCGTAGCCGATCCCGAAGAAGCTCAACGGGAGCGTCCCGCCCGCGATGCCGACGATGGTGAGGTGCCCGAGCGGGCGGGAGACCGAGGCGCCGAGCGCCATGGTGGCATCGGCACCGACGAAATCAAGGACGACGTCCGCGCCCCGACCTCCGCTCACCTCGCGGATCTCCGATGCCGCGTCGCCGTCCATTGCGACGGTGTGAGTCGCGCCGACCTCGGAGGCCACATCGAGAGCATCTTGCCGTTGGTCGACCGCAATGACCGTTGCTGGCGAGAGCTCTCGGAGCAACTGCACGGCCATGTGGCCGAGGCCGCCGACACCGATCACCACCACGGTCGTGCCCGGCACGAGCAACCCCAGCGATCGCTTGACAGCGTGATACGGGGTGAGACCGGCATCGGTGAGCGGAGCGGCATGGATCGGGTCGAGGTCTCCGAGCGGCACCAAGAAGCGGGGGCGCGGGACGATCATGAACGGCGCCATCCCGCCGTCACGCCCGAGCCCGCCGCCCATGACCCCGATCTCGCCCTGGCGCTCGCAGTAGTTCTCCATCCCCATGAGGCACCGTCGGCACCGCCCGCAGCCCCACGGTCCGTAGACGGCGACGGGGTCGCCCACCGCGAGTCCGTCGACCCCGGCGCCGAGTGCTTCGACCCAACCGGCGTTCTCGTGGCCGAGCGTGAACGGGGGCTCAAAGGGCATCATCCCCGGCGCGAAATCGTGGCTCAAATGGAGGTCGGAGTGGCAGGCCCCGGCACCGCCGATTCGTACCAGGACCTGGCCGGGTCCAGGCTCAGGGTCGGGGACTTCCCGGAGCTCAGGGTCGTGTTGCCAGGCGGTCAGCTGTAGCGCTTGCATTTCGGCCTTCTTTCGTGTTTGTGAAAGGTGTGATGTGAAACGGCATTTGTGATCACGGCGTTGTCAGATGACGGAGGAACCAGTCGACCGCCAGGCGAGCCACCTCCTCGAGGGCTCCGGGCTCCTCGAAGAGGTGGGTGGCGCCGGGCACCACGGCGAGCTGGCTCTCACAACGCAGCCGTCCCTGTGCCTGGCGGTTGAGCTCGAGCACGACCTCGTCCCGGCCGCCCACGACGAGCAACGTCGGCGCCCGCACGTCGGCAAGCCTGGCGGTCGCGAGGTCGGGACGTCCGCCCCGAGAGACGACGGCGGCGATCTCTGCTCCGGGCCGGGCGGCTGCCCACAGGGCGGCCCCGGCCCCGGTGCTGGCGCCGAAGTAGCCGATGCGTGATCCTGTCGCCTCGGGCTGCCCCTTGAGCCACTGGGTCACGGTGTCGAGCCGGTCGGCCAAGAGCTCGATGTCAAAGACGGCCGCCCGGTCGACCTCCTCGTCGGCGGTGAGGAGATCGAAGAGGAGGGTTCCAAGTGCAGCCGAGTTCAACGCGGCGGCTACGAAGCGGTTCCGCGGGCTGTGGCGGCTGCTCCCGCTGCCGTGGGCGAAGACGACCAGCCCGGAGCACACTTCGGGAACCGTCAGGTGCCCGGCCAGGCGAACGCCTCCGGCGTGTACCACCACCTCTTCGTCTCGAACCGGCGGGTCGGCGGCACCCGCCACCACCCGCTCCGCAGCTGCCCCTGTGGCTGCCCGATGGAGGAGCGCCACCACCTCCTCATCCGAGGTCTGGGAGAAGTCCCGGTAGAACTGGCCGACGGCAAAGAACGGCTCGGGGGTAGCGAGACAGACGATCTCGTCAGCTGCATCGGCGAGCGATGCGAGAGAGGCCCGGGGGGCAACCGGCACGGCCAGGATCACCCGAGACGCACCGTGGGCTCGGGCGACCTGACATGCGGCCCGGGCTGTCGACCCCGTGGCGATGCCGTCGTCGACCACGACCGCACTCCGGCCGACGAGGGACGTGCGGGGCCGGCCGGACCGAAACCGCGTGGCCCGCCGCTCGAGCTCGGCTCGCTCCGATCGCTCCACCACGGCCAGGTCGTTCTCTTCGACCCCGGCCATGGCAAGCACCTCGTCGTTCAGGATCCGCACTCCGTCTTCGCCGATCGCGCCCATGCCGAGCTCCGGCTGGTGTGGCACACCGAGCTTGCGCACCACGATGACGTCGAGCGGTGCACCCAGCTCTCGAGCAACCTCGAAGGCAACCGGCACTCCCCCACGTGGCAACCCGAGCACCACGACGTCCTCATCGCCGAGGCGCCGCTTCAGCTGTTCGGCCAATTTTCGACCAGCTGCCGCCCGTTCTCGAAACATGGCCACCTACCAAGTGTTCAGCGACTTTGGCCAAGCTGCTAGGGCCGATGGTCCTGGGGTGACGGACGGCTCGCCGGAACAAGGCCTCAATCAAAGCCACCGAGGTCGTCGAGTGGTTCCTCCCGGTGCAGGCGGCCAATCACCTCACTGAGAAGGGCGGCAACCGAGCACACTTCCAAGGTCGGCATGGCATCCGAGGAGAGGGGAACCGTGTCGGTCACGAGGACGCGGGCGAGCTCCAGCTGGTTGAGGCGATCGGCAGCGGCGTCGACGAGCAGCGCGTGCGTGGCTGCCACGACCATCGGTCCCACAGCTCCGTGGGCCTCGAGCAGGCGGGCGGCCGCCTCGATGGTGGCGCCCGTCGCGATCATGTCGTCCACGATGACCGGCCGGCACCCCTCGACGTCACCGACCAGTTCCTCCGCGCGCACACTGGTGCCGGTCACTCGGGTCTTGCGAACCACCGCGACCGGCAGGCCGACAGCCGCCGCGAAGCGCTCGGCCAGTTTGACCGCGCCCATATCGGGTGCCACCACCACCGAGCGGTCCGGCTCGCGGCCGCTGAGCGCACGGGCGAGCACCGACCTCGCGGTCAGCACCTCCACCGGGATCGAGCACGTCGCTTCGAACCCGGGAGTGTGGGGATCGATGACGATGAGGCGATCGGCACCCGCGCCAGCGATCATGTTCGCGGCTACCCGTGCGCCAATCCCCTGGCCAGGTCGGCTCCGTCGGTCCTGCCGGGCGTAGCCGAAGTACGGCACGACCGCAGTGACCCGCATCGATCCGGCCCGTCGGCAAGCGTCGAGCACGAGAGCGAGTTCCACCAAGTGCTCGTTCACCGGCGGGATGGTCGGCTGGAGGACGTAGACGTCGCCGCCCCGCATGGCACCAACGACCGGGCGGAGCTCTCCATCAGGGAACCGCTCGAGCTCGGTTCTCATGGCCACGCTGCCGACGCCCGCCGCCACGGCCTCGGCCAGGGCGGGATTCGCCGTGCCGGCGACGATGTGGAGCGACATCGCTACGTCCCTTCGACGAGGGCTCGGGCACGAGCTCGACTCGGGCCCACGGCTAGCCCTTCACCACGCCAAGGGGCCGCAGCCGGGCGACCCGCCGGGCGAGCCCGGCCCGTTCGCAAGTGGCCACGACCTCGTCCACGTCCTTGTAGGCCATTGGCGCCTCCTCGGCCAGGCCCCGAACCGATCTGACCCGTACGGCGATGCCCAGCGACTGGAGCTGGCGCCGGAGCTCGTTGCCGTCCACCTGGCGGGCGGCGGCGTGGCGGCTCATCCTTCGCCCCGCCCCGTGGCAGGTCGAAGAGAACGCGCCCCCGGGGTCGACCCCCACCAGGACATAGGAGGCCGTGCCCATCGAACCCGGTACCAGCACCGGCTGGCCCACCGCTCGCAGGTCCTCAGGCAGATCGGGGTGCCCCGGCGGCAGGGCACGCGTGGCGCCTTTGCGATGGACACACAGCAGCCGCCTGGTGCCGCCAACCTCGTGGTATTCGAGCTTGGCCAAGTTGTGCGAGACGTCATAGAGCAACGCCAGGTCCCCGGTCCCGATCACCGCCTGGAATGCCCGGCGCACGGCGACCGATAGCGAGTGGCGGTTCGCTCGCCCGTAGTTGGCGGCCGCCGCCATGGCCCCCAGGTAGGACTGGCCCTCGGCAGAGCGCACCGGGACGCAGGCGAGCTGCGGATCGGGTACCGAGATGCCGTACCGTGGCATCGCTTCGAGCATGGTGCGCACGTGATCTGAGCAGATCTGGTGCCCGAGGCCGCGCGAGCCGCAGTGGATCATGACGCAAACCTGCGAGGGAGCCAGCCCCAACGCCTTGGCGGTGTCGGCGTCGTAGATCTGGTCGACCGCTTGGATCTCGAGGAAGTGGTTACCCGACCCGAGGCTTCCTACTTGGTGCAGTCCCCGCGCCACAGCACGCTCGCTCACCTGGGCGGGATCCGCATCGGCGAGGGTGCCGCCGTCCTCGCAACGGGCGAGATCGGCCTCGGTGCCGAGTCCAGCGTGGACCGCCGCCCGAGCGCCTTGTTGCAGCACCGCCTCGAGTGCGTGCTCGTCGTGCAGCTGCCATACGCCCCCGCCGCCGAGCCCGCGGGGGATGCCCACGTCGAGGGTATCCATCAGGGCCTCGAGCCTGGGTGCCAGCTCGTCGACCGAGATCGGCGCGACGAGCATTCGTACCCCGCACGAAATGTCGAACCCCACCCCACCCGGTGAGATCACCCCGCCTCTGTCCACGTCGGTAGCGGCGACACCACCGATCGGGAACCCGTAGCCCCAGTGAACGTCGGGCATGGCGTAGGAGGCCTCCACGATGCCGGGCAAAGTGGCCACGTTGACTACCTGCTGTAGTGCCTGGTCCTCGGCCACCTGCGGAAGCAACGCCTCCGATGCAAAGACGATCCCCTGGACCGACATCGCACCGACCGGCTCGATACGCCATCGGTCGGCCCCGGCCGTCCTCGAGAGCTCGACCCGGCGCGGCAGCGACCGGTCGCTCGTCACACGTCGACCAGCACGCGGCACCGCCAGCTCCCTTCGACGGACGCCATCGACAGCTCGTGGTACGAGACAGCCTTGGGCACCGGCCCGACGACTTCGACCGCGTCGGCTGGGACAACCTCCATGTCTCCGACGATCCCGTCGCCCTCGGTCTCGGCGAGGTGGAACCGCACCGGGACGACCGAGAAGACGTCCAGCGCATAGATCACGTCCTCCAAGAGCGAGACCAGCGCGTCCTCCGGCCCCCCTGGTGCAGCGGCGAGGGGCAGGAGTTGGGTGGCCACCACGTCGGGCACCTCGGCGAAGGACTCGACGAGTCCCAATAGCGCCTCGACCAGACACGACGCCCGGTCGGTGCCCCACGCTTCGATGATGCAGTCGGCGGTGTGCGCGAGCAGGCGGTGGCCAGCGGTGGAGTGCCCCGGAGCCACAGGGCCCGTGATGTTGGACCCGACCATCACCGCGCCAGTCTTAGCTGAGTCATAGCCGCTTGGTCATAGCCCCGTGCTTGCACCACCGCTTGCGGCGCCGGGCTGCGCCCCAAGCGGCGTTTCCCTGGCCTGGGTGGGCTCCGGTGGTATTCGCGGGCGTTGCCGAAATCTGGCACGACTGCAAAGGACGAACCATCCGGGTTACCTCCACCTCTTGGCGAAGGTGCCTCTGCCGATCGGCTTCCGGCCAAGATCAACGGCCTTTCAGGCAAGAGGGCCATCCCTATCGGTGCTCAAGTGACATCCAGACCACGATGTCGAGCACTCGGAGCAAACTCAGACCTATCGCCTCGGGAAAGACGGACGCCTGCAGCCCGAGGAGTCCTTGCCTCACTTCCTCATCCCGCATCACATACCAAGACGCTTCCCAAATGTTGCGGTTGGTCACGCCGAGCGCGCGATGGACGCGGGAGTCATAGATGGGGATCAACCCGGAGCGTTTGCCGTGCAAGAGCTTTCCTGCCGTGACAGCAGTCCCCGCGCGACGATTCACCTGGTATTTGGTTAGTCCGTCGTAAAGCACAGTCCACAGTTCCCAGGAGGGTGAAGCTGGTCCCAGCATGCGATCGAAAGCTTCCGGAGTCACATCGCCGATATCTGCCTCCGCGGGGATGGCTCGTAGCAGAGGCCTGGTGGACGACCGTCCTTCGGGCCGCAATAACCAATTCCTGAATCGTGGACTGCACCGGACCGACAAGTGGACGAGCCGATCGATGTCCTCTTGTGTGAACGAGTTCCTGTCTCTGGAATACGGGTGGTCGAAGAGTCGCCCTTCATATGAGGTCAGATAGCGCTCGAGACCAGCGTGCGCCCGGGATATGTGTTTATCGGCGACGAGATCACGGGCTTTTCGAACAACCGACTGGTACCTGGTGGCTCCAGTGGGCATCCTTCCAGCTCCCTCTTCAGGCATGACTGCGAGCTCCTCCTACTGCCGACGCCCGACGATGACGACGTGGCGTGCGCCCAACGCCTCGGCCCCAGCCCGGTTCAGCGCCGCCCGTATGCGCAAGGGCTGCTGATGCCGATTCGGATGAGCGTGGGCCGGACCAGCACCTCATCTTGGAAGCGCGGTTGCTCCTTCCCCTGGCCGCCGCCTGAGCCTTTGGTTCGCCACGGAGACCCGTGATTGGACTTCGGCTTCGGCATTCTCGATCTCCTCGCCAGGAACGAACCATCGAATGACAGCGCCCATGACATCGGGGCCAGCACCCTCGACCCAATCAGATGGGCCACGGCGGTGTGGCACCTCGGCCAACTGAAAGATCTCTGCCCATTCGAGTTCAGGTTCCGCGCTCAACCGCCACTCGACCTCAAACCGGTCGCCAATCTCCCTGACGGTGGTCCGATCGACGACCCTGATGTCTTTCCTCTTGGTTCCAACCATGTCGAGCGCCGTCCTTCCAGAAGTCAACGAGGGATCCGTGAAGGGCTTGTCAGCTTGCTGGAACGCCAGCGGGTAACGGCTGGGCCCCGTTCGAGCCTGGGCTCTCTGGCGACCGTTCAGTGTCTGGTCGATCGGCCAACTTCGCAGTTGCACCGGTCTCGCGGGTGAGGAAGGCACCCATCTCCTGAACCGTGCTCATGAGTGGCCCGGGGAACACGATCGTCGAGTTCTTGTCGACACCGATTTCGATCAGCGTCTGAAGAGTGCGAAGTTGGAGCGCGAGGGGGTGGTCCATCATGATGTCGGCTGCGTTTCCAAGCGCGGTCGCGGCGAGGAACTCACCCTCCGCAGCAATGATCTTTGCTCGCTTCTCGCGCTCCGCTTCTGCTTGGCGGGCCATCGCTCGTTTCATCGTGTCGGGCAGCTGGATGTCCTTTAGCTCAACGATGGTGACGAGTACCCCCCATTCTGAGGTCTCGTTCTCAAGGATGTCCTTGATGTCGACGTTGATGGTGTCGGTCTCTGCGAGGATTTCATCAAGCGTGTGCTGCCCGACGACCTTGCGCAGCGTCGTCTGCGCGATCTGATTGATGGCCGCCTCGACGCTTTCGATCGCGACGACCGACTTCGTCGCATCGACAATGCGATAGTACGCGACCGCCGAAACATCGACGCTGACGTTGTCCCGAGTGATGATGCCCTGGGATTGAATCGGCATTGTGACTATACGGAGCGAAACCTTCCGCAGGACGTTGACAATCGGCAAGATGACGACAAGGCCCGGAACCTTCTCGCCGATCACGCGACCGAATCGAAAGACGACACCCCTTTCGTATTGATGAACGATGTGCAATGCAAGAACGAGCAGAATGAGAGCAACTATTCCCACAAGCACTAAGGCCACGATCAATCCCTGCATCTCTTCTCTCCGTCAGTCGTCGTATCGCCCAGCTGGGATCTCACGCGGCATAGACCGACTGCGCACCAGCCGTCCTCGGATGTCCATGACTTGATTAGGCCATGGACGAAGAGGAAATGGACAGAGTCGAAAGACCCGATCACGATTTGCCGTGAGGGCCACCTCCCGGGTCGTTTTGCGGTTGGTCGAGCTGAAGACTCCGCCCTCGACCGTGGCGGCTGTCATTGGCGAAGGTCAGGAGACGACATCAGACGTGGATTGGGGACCCCGTGCGGCTCTCAGTGATCACGTGGTGACCGCATCGTCCAGTGCGATCGTTGATCAGAGGGCTGCGACCGTCGAGTCCGCACCGAGCGTCGGGAGCGCTGAAGGCAGCGAGACTCATCACGTCACCTCGTAATGGGTGGGTGCGTCGCAGCCCCGGTGTTCGTTGCCTCGCCGACCACGACCCGAAGCTGTGGCGGAACTCGAGCCGTACGGCCATTGGGTGACCGGCCGAATCGCCGTTTCCATCCCCCCGCTCCACCCGGCGGCGCGCCGTCGCGACGCCTGGGTCATCGTTTGCCCCGAACGGCGGGCCCGGTCGGGCCCGTTACGGGCTCCGGGTCGCGCCCTATGGGAGGAAGCAGCTCCGGGGGAGAGATTCGAACTCTCAACCTAGCGGTTAACAGCCGCTTGCTCTGCCGTTGAGCTACCCCGGAACGATCGAGAGTTGCGCGCCGACGTTAGCACCGGCCCTCCCGGCCGAAGCCGGGCGCCGGCGGCTC
>DAIUEV010000078.1:0-9032 GCA_036844945.1 Acidimicrobiales bacterium | reverse complement strand
CGGAGGGCTCGAGTTGGCATGGGAATGCGGGCAGCCGTCTTTTGCGCATTCGTCTCGCGAGTCGGTGCCGGGACGGGCGTGGCGACCCTGGACGTAGGAAGTGGTCCGTACGAGGTGCAGACGGAGGACCCTGGGTTTCTCTCTAGGCGGACCTCCTCGGGGGCGCGTTGGAAGAAGGGGGGGATCGACGGTCGGTGTGCCCGCGCCAGGCCGGTCAGGTGCCCGAGATCGCTCGGGTGCCGGCAGCACGGTAACGGCCCGCTGGGAAGCAAAGTCCCTGCGTACGGGGGCTTTCCCCCCGACGGCCGCTCACCGATGGATGAACAGTTCGGCCACCTTAGGGGGCCGACCCCCCCGATGTCACGTCAAGGGGCCCCCGTCACGGCCCCCGGCTCACGGGGCCAGCAGCAGCCGGGCGCCGTCCAGCGCAGCGGCCACCAGGGCTGACGCGGCGTCGCTCGGGTCGTCGCGCACCCCGAGCAACGGCGTGAGAGAGGCGAACCCGGCGGCGATCAGGGCGGCGTCACTGTCGGCCTCGTCGGGCGACGGGCTCTCGAGCGAGGGCACGGCCGTGCCCAGCTCCAGCCTGACGATCCCGTGGTCGGCGCCGCCGTCGAAGGGCCCACCGACCGCTTGGCGGCGGCTGGGGGCCACCGGGTCCAAGGACGGCTGATGGCCGGCGCCCTTGATGATTCCGGCGCCCGAGATCCATCCCCGCCGGAGGCCCCGCAGCTCGGCCAGCGGGACCGCCGGCACGTTGAGGTTGAGCATGGCGGCCCGAGGGGCGTCGAACAGGGCGGGCAGGACGGCCAGCGCGCTCGAGGCGGCGGTCTCCCAGGGGTGCGGCTCGGGCCCCACCCGGAGCGACACGGCGAGGCCCCGCACGCCCAGCTGGCCGCCGGTCAGCACGGCACCGACCGTGCCCGAGTGGAGCACCGAGCGGCCGATGTTGACCCCGAGGTTGATGCCCGAGACGATGACGTCGGGACGCGCACCGAAGCCGCCCAGCACGCCCACGATCACCGAGAGCGCGGGCGAGGCGTCCAGCCCGTAGGCGGGCACGTCCTCGGCTCCCTCGATCGGCACCCGCTCGTAGTGGAGCGCCGAGCGTTCGTAGACGGTGCCGACGGCCGAAGAGGCGCCGCTGTGGTTCTCGAGCGGCGCGACGACGATGAGCTCGTGCTCAGTGCCGTGACCCTCGACCCAGCGGGCCAGCGCTCGCACGAGGGCCGCGATCCCCGGCGCGCGCACCCCATCGTCGTTGGTGACCAGGATGCGCACTCGCAGTTACGATACCCGCCGACCTCGACGGTCCAAGACGGGAGAGACCTGCCAATGACCACTGTCGCTCCTGCCAACGGCTGATGCCGGCACCCCCGCGCACGCCGACCCGCGCCGACGCAGACCGCATCCCGACGGGTGAACAGTGGGTGATCGCCCATGGCCGGCAGGAGGCGATCGTGACGGAGGTGGGAGCGACGCTGCGCTCCTACCGACTCGGGGACTGGTCCGTGCTCGACGGCTTCTCGGTCGACGAGTGGGCGACCGGCGGCCGTGGCCAGGTGCTCGCACCGTGGCCCAACCGGCTGGGGGACGGCCGCTACGAGTTCAACGGGAGGACGGCGCAGGCGGCCCTCGACGAACCGGAGCGGTCGAACGCCATCCACGGGACTGTCCGCTGGTTGCCGTGGCGACTCGACGCCCACGTCCAGAACGTGGTGGCGCTTGTTTGCGCCATCCACCCCACCCCGGGGTACCCCTACTCGGTGTCCCTGCGGGTCGAGTACCGCTTGGGGCGCGACGGCCTGCAGGTGTCGAGCGTCGCCACGAACACGGGGACCGACACGGCGCCCTTCGGCCTGGGTTTCCACCCCTACCTGCGGGCCGCCGCGGGTCCCATCGACGGCTGCGTGCTCCGGCTCCCGGCCACCCAACGCCTCGTGCTCGACGACCGTGGCCTCCCGACCGGCGACGCCCGCCCGGTGGCGGGGACGGAGTTCGACTTCACCGTCGGGCGGACGATTGGCGCCACCTCGCTCGACACCGCGTACCAGGGCCTCGAACGCGACTCGGACGGCCGCGCCTGGTCGAGCCTCGAGGATCCCGGGTCGGGTCGCGTGGTGGCCCAGTGGGTGGACGAGCGGTTCTCGCACCTCATGTGTTACACGGGGGACACGCTCTCGAACCACGACGAGCGCCGACGTGGGCTCGCCATCGAGCCCATGACGTGCGCGCCGGATGCCCTTCGCTCCGGACGGGGTCTGATCGTGCTGGAGCCGGGCCAACACTGGGAGGGAACGTGGGGAGTGCAGACGAGGTAGAGGCGATCGAGGCGGCGGCGTCCTGGGCGGGACGGGTGGCCATCGTCACGGGCTCATCGAGCGGGATCGGCGAGGAGGTGGCGCGGCGGTTCGGCGGGCTCGGCGCCTCGGTGCTCGTGAACTCGGCCCACTCGGTCGAGGCCGGGCAGGCGGTGGCCGACTCGCTCCCCGATGCCCGTTACTGCCAGGCGGACATCAGCGACGAGGCCCAGGCGCAGCGGCTGGTGGCGGTCGCGCTCGACACCTGGGGACGGGTCGACGTCCTGGTGAACAACGCGGGGAAGACGAAGGTCATCCCGCACAGCGATCTCCAGGCCGCGTCGCTCGACGTATGGCGGGAGATCTTCGCGGTCAATGTCTTCGGCACCTGGGCGGTCTCGGTGGCCGCGGTCGAGGCCCTGGGGGAGCACTCCGGATCGATCGTCAATGTGTCGTCGCTCGCCGGGTTGCGTCCCCTCGGGAGCTCCATCCCCTACGCGGCCTCCAAGGCGGCGCTCAACCACCTCACGGTGCTGCTGGCGAAGGTCCTCGGTCCCCGGGTGCGGGTGAACGCGGTCGCCCCGGGCCTGGTCGACACGCCGTGGACGGCCAGCTGGGAGGACTCGCGGCGAGCCGTGCGAGCGGCGGCGCCGATGCGGCGCTCGGGGACCCCGCCCGACATCGCCGACGCCGTCCTCTACCTGGCCGGCGCGAGCTACGTCACCGGGGAGGTCATCGCGGTCGACGGCGGCTTCGGCAAGGTGATGTAGCCGAAGCTCAGCCCGGCGTGCCGCCGCGCAGGGCCCATCGGAGGCCGGAGCACCAGAGCCGGGCCACCGGGACCACGACCGCCCGGTCCAAGAGCGGGGGGTTGGGGAGGCGCAACTCCCGCCGGGCCCAGCCCGGGAGCACGCTCACTGCTGCGGCGGCGATGACCGCGTGGCTGACCTGGTCCTGGGGCCGGCGGGCGAGGCCGCGCAGCAAGAAGTCCCGGGCGTCGATCGCTTGGACGCCGGCATAGAGCTCGGGGCGGACGCGGGCGAAGTAGGCGGCGACCTCGTCGCGCGAGCGCGGCGCCCACTCAGCACCCAGCTCGAGCGCCACCACCGCCGTCTCGGCGAAGTAGGCGTCGCACTCCTCGACGGTGAACCGGGTGGGACCGAAGCGTCGCACGGCCGCGAGGAAGCTCGCCATCTCCGCCACGTGGACCCAGGTGAGGAGCTCGGGATCGTTGGCCGAGTAGGGACGACCGTCGGGCGCGACGCCGCGCACCTTGCGGTGGACGCCGCGCACGTGCGCGATGGCGCGGCGTGCTTCCTCGGTCGTCCCGAAGGTCGTCGTGCCGACGAAGGCGGCGGTGCGGCGGAGTCGCCCGAACGGGTCGTCCTCGTACGCCGAGTGCTCGGCCACCCCGGCCATCGCCAGCGGGTGGAGCGTCTGCAGGAGGAGCGCCGCAAAGCCACCGATCACCATCGACGCCAGGTCGCCGTGCATGCGCCGCGTCACGCTGTCGGGGTGCACGAAGGCCACATCGGGGTCCATCTCGCGCGGACGCGGGCTGTCGGAGACCCCGAGGGCCCGCCGCACCCCCCGGCTGAGATCGACCCGCGCCGGGCCGGTGGCGGCCTCGATCACCCGCCACGGGGTGCGGAGCGGCCCGGAGCCGAGGGAGAGCAGCCGTTCCAAGGGGTCGGGCGCCGACATCGCACCCAGCATCGCGCGCCCGGGTCGGCCGCCCCGAGGTTCCTGCGCGGCCGGGGATGGGTAGCCTCTCGGGATGGTCCTGGAAGCCCCGCCGGCGCCACGGTTGCTCCCCGATCGGCTGTGGCCCACCACGGGCGGGTCCGGCGACGACTGGGGTGGGGGCGGCGGGGACGAGGGCGGCGGCTGGTGGGGTGAGGACCCAGAGGAGTGGGAGGCCGACGCCGACGCCCCCTACCAGCGCTCGCGGGTCCGCCGGGCGGCCACGCTGGTCACCGTGCTGGTGGTGGGGCTGGCCAGCGTCGGCGGGTTCCTGCTCCTCCTCGTCGGTTCCGCCGCGGGTCCCGAGCTGTCGTCGCGTGTGGTGTCGGTCAAGTGGGTTGGCGGCACCCGAGGCAAAGCCCCCGCATCGGCCCAGGTCGCCTTCAGCGTGACCAACACCACGCGGGTTCTGGGTGGCGCCCGCTGTGGGCTGAGCGTCTTCGCCGGCGCCGCCGAGATCGGTACGGCGACCGTGGTGGCCACGGCACCGATCGCGGTCGGCAGCACCGTGCGCGGCTCGGTGCTCGTCCCGGTCGCCGGGTCGAGCGGCTCGGGCCGCGCCACGATCGAGTGCGACCAGGAGTCAACCATCACCTCCAAGTAGTCCGGGCGCGGCCTGCTGGGCGCCGTTACCCTGGGGTCCGCGGTTCCGTCGACGAAGGAGGGCCGGTGCAACACACGGTGAAGGGCACGGTACTGCCGGTGCTCGAGGTGGAGCTCGGGCCCGGGGAGAGCGTGGTCGCCGAGGCGGGCGAGTTCTCCTGGATGACCGACAGCGTGCAGATGACGACCAACACGGGCGCCGGCATGGGCGGCAAGGGCCTGCTCGGCGCGGTCAAGCGCATGGCCAGTGGTTCGACCTTCTTCTTCACCACCTACACGGCGCAGGGAACGCCCGGGATGGTGGCCTTTGCGGCCAAGGTGCCCGGCAGCATCTTCCAGATCGAGGTCGGCCCCAACCAGGAGTACCGCGCCCACCGGCACGGCTTCCTGGCCGGAACGCCGGGCATCGAGATCTCCGTCGGTCTCCAGCAGCAGTTCCGTTCCGGCATCTTCGGCGGCGAGGGCTTCCTCCTCCAGACCATCGGCGGGACGGGTCAGGCGTGGATCGAGCTGTCGGGCGAGGTCATCGCCTACGACCTCGCTCCTGGCCAGACCATGCGGGCCCACCCCGGCCACGTGGGTCTCTTCCAGGCGTCGGTGAACTTCTCGGTCGTACGTGTTCCCGGTGTCGCCAACCGGTATCTCGGCGCGGACGGCCATCACTTCGCGGTGATGACGGGGCCGGGCCGGATCTGGCTGCAGTCGATGCCTGTCCCGATCCTGGCGGGTGCGCTCTCGCCCTACGTGGCCGGCGAGTCGCATCCGGTCGAGGCCGGGGCCATCGGCGGTACGGTCGCCGGAGCGCTCGGCAACCTCTTCGGCAACAAGTAGCCAGCGCGTCCCGGGGGCGCCGGCCCCGGAGGTCCGTGCGGTCAGCCGGTGAGGTCGCTGGCCTGGACCGGGGCGGCTCCGAACCGTCGCAGTGCCGAGAGCGATGGGGCCGGCTCGGGGGGTGGGACCGCGGGAGGGGCGCTCGGCTCGAACCCCTCGGCGCTCGGTGGGCCGGGTTGGACGTGCATGGCGGCGTGCAGCTCGGTGCCGGCGAGCCAATTGGCGACCGGACCCTTCTCGCAGATGAGCACGAGATACCCGCCACCCGCCGAAATCGACCGCCACACATTGGACAGCGCCCCGACGGCGTCGGCATCGATGCCCGTGAGGGAGCGCAGGTCGATGACGAAGCAGCCCCGGGGCTCTCTCCACCGCATCCGGTCCGCGTGGGCCAACAGGGCCGGGATCGCACTGGCGTCGAGGTCCCCGCAGACCGTCAACACCCCCGCGAAGCCGTCGACGCCGAGCGCGATGGAGCACCGAGCCGGCTCGGGATCGGCTGCCTCCCGGCGGAGCGCCGAGGTGCCGAGCCAGGACTTGCGGAGTCGGGACAGCCGCCGCGGGATTGGTTCAAGGAGCGCAGTCATCGGTCGGTCGTCTCTTCCGGAGCATGGTCTCGCCGGACCCCCGGCGCGTGTGTCGATCCGCTGGTTGCATACCCGATCCGGGGTCGTTCGTAACGTGTCCGAAGGGTCCGTCGGGGCCGACCGCACGCGGGCGGACAAGACTCGGGCGAGTCCTGCCCCCCGCTGGACCGAGGTGCCGATGCCCAGCAGCCGACGAGTGGAGTGGTCCGGCCCATGCCCCCGACGGTGGGCGACGCCGGTGGCTGTCCTGGCCACCCTGGTGGCGGGCGCCGCGGTCATCATCGGTCCGACGGCGAGCGCCGGACCGATGATGATGGAGCCGCCGGCTCGGCCCCCGGTCGTCTCGGCGATCCCCCTTGGGCACGCGGGGAGATTCCTGACCGTGGCGACCGGACAGGTCGCCATCCTGCACGGTCTCAACATGGTCTCCAAGGTGGTGCCGTACGAGCCGGCGGCGGCCGGATTCGGCGCGCAGGCGGCGCGCTCGTTGGCGGCGAGCGGCTTCGACGTGGTCCGGCTGGGCGTCATCTACGCGGCCCTCGAGCCGCGGCCGGGCGTGTTCTCGGCTCGCTACCTCGCCTCGATCGAGCACACCGTGGCGACGCTGGCCGGCCAGGGCGTGTACTCCCTCCTCGACTTCCACCAGGACCAGCTGAGTGTGGGTTTCGGGGGCGAGGGTTTCCCGGCCTGGTCGGTGGAGACCGGCGGCATCCCGGTCCGGCCGTCCACCTTCCCGTCCGGCTACCTCTCGAACGGCGCGCTGGCGGCCGCCTTCGACAACTTCTGGGCGGACCGCGCCGGACCGGGCGGGGTCGGCCTGCAGCAGCGCTACGCCCAAGCCTGGCGGTACGTTGCCGCCCGTTTCGCCGGTGACCCGTCCGTGCTCGGCTACGACCTGTTCAACGAGCCGTGGCCGGCGAACGCCACCGATGCGCAGCTCGGCGCGTTCTACTCGCGAGTGATCTCGGCCATCCGGACGGTCGACCGCACACACCTGATCTTCTACGAGCCCTACCTGCTGTTCAACTTCGGGCAGCAGACGACGCTCCCGCACTTTTCGGACCGAAAGCTCGGTCTGTCGTTCCACGACTACTGCCTCGACAACACGGTGAGTCATGCGGCCGAGTGCGCCGCGGTGGAGGAGCGACCAGTCGAGAACGCGCTCGAGCGCGCCGGGACGACCGGCAGCGCCCTCGTCGAGACCGAGTTCGGGGCCACCGACGATCTGGCCGACCTCGCCCGGGTGGAGGGGATCGCCGACGCGCACGGGATCAGCTGGATCGAGTGGGCCTACTGCGGCTGCGACGATCCGACCGGCAGCGTCCCGCCGTCGATCGAGGGCCTGGTCGCCAACCCCTCGCTCCCCGCCACGGGCGCCAACGTCGACGCGGCCAAGCTGGCCGTTTTGAGCGAGCCGTACCCGCGGCTCACGTCGGGCACACCGCTGCGGTACGCGTTCGACCACGCGACCCGAACCATGCGATACACGTACTCGGTGGTCGGCCCCGGGGGGAAGCGGTTCGGTGCCGGGGCCTGCACGGCCATCGTGGTGCCTGCCGCCCAGTACCAGAGCGGCTACGGGGTCACGGTGGCCGGTGCGCGGGTCACCTCACCGGCCCGTGCCGGCGTGCTCACCCTGGCCCAGTCGGGCGCAAGCCAACCCCGATCGACGGTCAGCGTCGAGATCCGTCCGGTCGCCCTCGGCCACACCTCGGTGCCCCAACCGAGTGCGATCGCGGCATGCACGTGATCCGGGAAGGTCCGGGCGGGCGATAGTCGTCCGCATGGCGCAGGCCCCCTTTGGGCAATAATCCAGCTGATGACCGCATTCGAGCCTCGAGACGGGACAGCGGATCCCCTGCGCGTCTCCGACGCCGAGCGCAACGCCGCCGCCGAGCGACTCAATCAGTTCTTCGGCGAAGGCCGCCTGAACCTCGACGAATTCTCGTCTCGTCTGGACGAGGTGTACGCGGCACGCACCGACGTCGAGCTGGACGGCGCATTTCGAGGGTTGCCGAGACCCTCGACGCCGCCACCGCCGCGGGACTCAAGACGATGGGACTGGCGGGCCAGGGCCAACCGCATCGTCAGGGTGTCGACGCCCGCGATCACCTGCACCGCCATCTGGGCGATGACCGGACACGGTAACTTCTGGCCCGAGTGGGTCTGGTTCGGCACAGGGGTCGCGGTGCTGGGTGGGCTGCGTACGCACAGACGACACCCCGAGCAGCTTCCGAAGGGGGTCGAGGCAGCCCGATTACCTCCGGGGCCAGCCGTTCCCGGCCGACGAATGGTCCTGACCGCGGTGTTCGTGGACATCGTCGACTCCACCGAAAAGGCGGCCGCGCTGGGCGACCGCCGGTGGCGAGAACTGATCGACCGCTTCGGGCAACAAGTCGACGGCCAACTGCTCGCCCATCACGGCCGAAAGCTCTTCACCAAGGGGGACGAGGTCGTGACCACTTTCCGTTCTCCGGGTGACGCCATCCGGTTTGCCGGCGCCCTGCGCGCCGCCATTCGCCCCCTAGACCTCGAGGTTCGCGCGGGCATCCACACCGGCGAAGTGGAGGGGCGCAAGAGCGACCTGAGCGGGATCACGCTGCACGTCGGTCAGCGGGTGTCGGCAACCGCGGCGCCGGGCGAGATTCTCGTTTCTTCGACGGTGCGCGACCTGGCGCTGGGCTCTGGCATCGTGTTCACCGATCGCGGTGAGCACGAGCTTCGAGGGCTGCCCGGAACCTGGCATCTCTATGCGGTGGCGGTCGGCGACGATTCCGGCGCTTGAAGGACTTCACCGCGCGCGGCGTCCCTGACCCGGGGACGATGTCGACCGAGCCGGTCACCCATCCAAAGCCCATCACGGCGAGCTCCGCCCTTTCCCGCCACTCCCCACAAGCAAGGAGCTCGCCATGAGCGAAGTCATCGTCGTCATCGGAGCAGGATCGATCGGTCAGGCAATCGCCTGACG
>DAIUEV010000077.1:1236-9530 GCA_036844945.1 Acidimicrobiales bacterium | reverse complement strand
GTGGTCGAGCACTGCAATCTCTCGTGCCGGTCGTGCAGCCACCTCTCCCCCGTCGTCGCCAAGCGCGTGGTCGACCCTGCCGACGTCGAACGCGACCTGTCGGTGCTGGCACGGCATTACCGGGCCAAGTGGGTGCGGCTCCTCGGAGGCGAGCCCCTCCTGCACCCGGACCTGCTCGGCGTGGTCGACGCGGTACGGCGTTCGGGGGTGGCCGAGCGCATCATGCTCGTGACCAACGGGGTCCGCTTGCCGCGGGTTCCGTCGGTCCTGTGGGCCAGCCTCGACGCGGTCCAAGTGAGCCAGTATCCGGGGCACAGCCTGAGCTCCGATGCGCTCGCCGAGTGCCGAAGCCGTGCCCGCGAGAACTGCGTGAGCCTGTGGTTCCGCGAGATCGACTCCTTCCGCGAGTCCTACTCCGAGCTCGGCACCTCCGACGACGCCCTGGTCCGACGGATCTACGACTCTTGCGAGGTCGCCCACAAGTGGCAGTGCCACACCGTCGCGGACGGCCACTTCTTCAAGTGTGGCCCGTCGGTGTTCCTCCACCGGACCCTGCCCGAGGCCCTGGGGGACCTTCGAACCGACGGAGTGGACCTCGCTGACTCCGACGACCTCGGCCGGAGGCTCCGGGAGTACCTGGAATCGCCCGACCCGCTCGTGGCGTGCCGCAATTGTCTCGGCACGTCGGGATTCACCTTTGCGCACGAACAGGTGCGAAGGGTGTCCTTCCGCGGCCTTCAGAACCACCGCACCGAGGAGATGGTGGACCACCGGCTGCTCGAGCCGGTGGCGGTGACCCTGAGCAGGTAGTCCGCGGCCCGCCGGCCGGCGCCTGTCCGCGTACCGCGCTCTCGTGCCCTGGAAGCGGTCTATTGCCGAGACGGGTGCGGCGCCCCCCGGGGAGCCGAAAGGCCACGACCGTAGAGGTCAGGGTCGAATCTCTCCCAGTCGCACCAGCCACCCCCGTCGTTGGGACCGCGCTGGTGGATGTGCCCGATCGACCCGTCCAGGCCCACGGCGAACACGTAGAGGCGTCCGTCGACTGCAGACACCGCCGCAGGAGTGCCGCGGACGGAGTGACCGAAGGAGTCCCAGTCGGACCACCCCGCCCCTCGGTGGGTGCCCAGCTGCCAGACGTGGCCGAGCCGTCCGCCCGTGGCCACCGCGAACACCTCGAGCCGGCCGTCGCCGTTCGGCGCGACAACGGGCGTGCCTCGGATGGAGTGCCCGAAGGACTGCCACTCCGACCAGCCGTCCCCGGGGCGGGTGCCCAGCTGCCAGACGTGGCCGAGCCGTCCGTCCATGGCCACCGCGAACACCTCGAGCCGGCCGTCGCCGTTCGGCGCGACAACGGGCGTGCCTCGGATGGAGTGCCCGAAGGACTGCCACTCCGACCAGCCCGCCCCGGAATCAAACTGCCAGGTGTGGCACAGGCGGCCATCGGCCGAAACGGCGAACACCTCGAGGCGGCCCGTCGCGCTCTGGAACCCCGACGGGGTACCCCGGACCGGCTGGTCGAACTCGTGCCAGTCGGACCAGCCGGTGGTGGCGTTGGGCTCCTCCTGCCAGACGTGGCCGAGCCGGCCGTCCATCGCCACGGCGAACACCTCGAGGCGGCCATCGGCGTTCGTGAGGAGCACCGGGGATGTCCTCACCGGAAGCCGAAGGTCGTCCCAGCCCGACCACCCCGTGCCGCCCTCTCGCTCGTAGAGGTGTCCCAGACGGCCCTCGGTCCCGACGCCGAACACCTCGAGGCGGCCATCGGCGTTCTGAGCCACCGCTGGAGTGCCACGAATATGCACACCCAGGTCGTCCCACTGCGACCAGCCACCGTCCGCCGCCAGCCGGACGCGCCCGAGTTGCCCGCCCGAGCCCACGGCGAAGACGGACATGCACTCACCGGCGATCAGTTTTTCCAACGGCAATCGAACTCCGTCGTGACCGTGCAACTCGACCGAGCTCACGAGCCGGTCAGAGGCCGAAAACTGCTGTCGCGCGCCCCTGTGGCCAGGATCGCCGTGGTCAACGTGCCCTTCTGCAGCCACACCGCGGCGCCGACCTGACTGGCAAAGATACTCGTCAGGCCACGACGGACTCGTCTCGGCGCAATCCGCTCACCGAGATGTTGGTCCTCACTGGACGACCCGGAGGCTTCGGGCCGGCTCATCAGCCGGTCCCGGCGGCGTTGGCGCCTGGGTCATGAAGGCGGCACCGACCTGGTCGCCGAGGGCGATCGCGGCGACCAGGTCTTGCGCGCTCGGACGCGGCGTCGCGGCGGAACTCGAGGACGAACTGGCCGAATACGTGGCGGTGTCCCGACACCGGCATCTCGACCGAGCACCAAACCCGCAACGGCTCCCCGACCCGCTCCACCCGGGGCGCCTCCACCTCACCATTGCGCCGGATGCGGGCCCGGGCCGCGTTGGTCGGGCCCACCTCGAAGGTGCAGGGCTCAAGCGACAAGAGGCGCTGCAGTTCCTGGCCGACCGCCTGGACCACGAGCGCGAGCTCCTCCCCCGAGGCGAGCAGCGACGCAGCTCCGCTGATGCTCGCGAGGAGGCCTCATCGGTGCGTGCCCGGGAGCGGTGTCGGACGATCCGAATCGCCATTTCCCCGCCCACCATCGCGACCAGCGCGAGGACGAGCGTGGTCTCAAGGTCCAGGGTGCGGTTGATCGGGCGGTGTTCGTAGGAGCGCGTCGCGAAGAAGTCGAAGCAGAACGCGGCCGAGACGGCGGCCGTGAGGACGGCCAGCCGCCGACCCGCCGCCCCCACCCCGAGCACGGCCAGGACGAGGACGAGGGCGAGATCGGCATTGGGCAGCCGGGTGCGCACCGGCACCCACACCGCCGAGAGCCCGAGCGGGACCAAGAAGGCCACCACGACTCTCAGCACGTCTGTCATGCGCGCGTCATGGGCCTTCGTTCCGATCCCGGCGCCCGGCCGGCTCCTACCGCAGCGTAGCGACCCCTGACCAGGGCGTTCAGTGCCGATAACCCGCCGCGTCACGAACGAGGTGCGACCGTCGTCTTTAGGATCGGACGTATCGACAAGGAGGCGGTCATGGCCAACGTGACGCTGATGGAGCGACCGAGGGGGCTCATCGCGAGGGCCGCGTGGTGGTATTCGAAGAAGAACATGGGCCAGGCGGTCGAGCCGGTCCGAGCGGCCGCTCTGCACGGCGGGGTCTCATTCGGTTGGGGGATGCTCGAGATGGCCGCCGAGCGCAGCTGGCACAAGCTCGACCCGAAGCTCCGTTGGCTCGCCGTACAGCGCACCGCCGGCACGATCGGCTGCTCGTGGTGCACCGACTTCGGGTACTACGAGGGGATGCAACGGGGGGTCGACCCGCAGAAGGTGCGCGAGGTGGCGCGCTGGCGGGACAGCGACGTCTATGACGACCAGGAGCGCGCCGTGCTCGAGTACGCCGAGGCGGCCACGGCGTCGCCGGTCGCAATCGACTCGGACCTGATGGCCCGGCTGCACGCGTTCCTGACCGACCAGCAGATCGTCGAACTGGCCGCGTGGGTGGCGCTCGAGAACATGCGCTCCCGTTTCAACGGCGGGCTCGGGCTGAAGGGCGAGGGTTTCTCGGACCGCTGCGAGCTGAAGCCCCTCGACGCCACCGCCTGAGGTGGGCGACCCCGAGGTTTTCGTCGAGTTCCGGCCGAGCCTGTTCGGCGTCGCCTACCGCATGCTCGGCAGTGCGACGGAGGCTGAGGACGTACTGCAGGACGCCTTCGTGCGCTGGCAGGGGGTCGGGGAGAAGGTCGACTCCCCCAAGGGCTTCCTCACCTCGGTAGTCGTCCGGCTGTGCATCGACCAGCTGCGCTCGGCCCGGGTGCGGCGAGAGACCTATGTCGGCCAGTGGCTGCCCGAGCCGGTCTCGACCGAGCCCGACCCGGGCCGGGCGGCGGAGCTCGCCGACTCCCTCTCGCTCGCGTTCCTCGTGCTGCTCGAAGAGCTGAGCCCGGCCGAGCGCGCCGCGTTCATCCTGCGCGAGATCTTCTCCTACAGCTACCCGGAGACCGCCGAGTTGCTCGGCCGCAGCGAGGCGGCCTGTCGCCAGCTCGTGTCCCGGTCGACCCGACAGATCGGGGACCGGCGGCGGCACTTCGACTCGGACCGTCGGGCCGGCGAGGAGTTGGCCGCCCGGTTCGTGGGGGCGTGCGGGACCGGCGACGTGGCCGGCCTCCTCGAGTTGCTGGCCCCCGACGTCGTCCTCTGGAGCGACGGCGGAGGCAAGGCGAAGGCGGCGCCGCGACCGGTGTTCGGGGCCCGCAGGGCGACCCGCTTCCTCGTCAACGTGGCCAAACGTCTTCCCGCCGGGGTGGAGGTCCGACTGGCGACGCTCAACGGCCAGCCGGGCATCGTGATCGACGAGCACGGCGAGCCGGCCAGCGCCATCGTCCTCGACGTCCTCGACGGGTCGATCTGCGGGGTCCGGATCGTTGCCAACCCCGACAAGCTCCGGGCGCTTCGGGCCCCTTCGCCAATGGGCGCCGCCGAGGCGCGCCCGTAGGAGCTGGCGCCACCCCCCACTCCGGGCCGACTCCACCGGGCGGCGACGTTACGGTGACCTAGCCATGACCGAGTCCGTCGTCCGAGCGCTGATCGAGGCACTCCCCGAGGGGACGGTCCTCTCCGACCCCGACGTGATGGAGCCCTACCGATACGACCGGGCGATGACCGTCCGACCCGGTCGGCCGGTCGCGGTGGTGCGGGCCACCTCGACCCGAGACGTCCAGGCGACCCTGACCATCGCGTCGCGACTCGGGGTCCCGGTGGTCACCCGGGGGGCCGGCACCGGGATCTCGGGCGGGGCCGCCGCCGTCGACGGCTGCATCACACTCTCGACCGAGAAGATGCGCGAGATCGAGATCGACCGTGCCGCGATGCTGGCCCGGGTGCAGCCCGGGCTGTTCAACGCCGAAGTGAAGGCGGCCGCCCGGGAGCACGGCCTGTGGTACCCGCCCGACCCGTCCTCCTTCGAGATCTGCTCGATCGGCGGGAACCTCGGCACCAACGCGGGTGGCCTGTGCTGCCTCCGCTACGGGGTGACCACCGACTACGTGCTCGGCCTCGAGGTCGTCCTCGCCGACGGCCGGGTGCTCCGCCTTGGGGGCCGCACCGTGAAGGACGTCGTCGGCTACGACCTGAAGCGCCTCTTCGTCGGGTCCGAGGGCACCCTCGGGGTCATCACCGAGGCGACGCTCCGACTGCGCCCGCTCCCCCCGCCCGTCTCCACCGTCGCCGCGACGTTCGGGGACATCGTCTCGTGCGGTCGGGCGGTGACCGCCGTCATGTCGTCGGTCCGGCCTTCGGTGCTCGAGTTGATGGACGCTTCCGCGATCGACGCCGTTCAGCGGGTGAAGCCGTTCGGCATCGAGCCCGGAGTGGGCGCCCTGCTGATCGGCCAGTGCGACGCCGCCTCCGAGGACTCGGGAAAAGTCGCGGCGGCCTGCGAGTACGCCGGGGCCACCTACGTGGCCGTGACCGACGATCCCGAGGAGGGCGAACTGCTCATGGGGGCGCGGCGGATGGCCTTCCCCTGCATCGAGCGGCTGGGCACCGTCATGATCGAAGACGTCGGCGTGCCGGTCCCGCTCCTCCCGGACCTGGTCGCGGCGATCGCGGCGATCGCCGAGTCAACCGACACCCTCGTCCCAGTCGTCGGCCACGCCGGAGACGGCAACCTCCACCCCCTCGTGACCTTCGACGCCTCCGATCCGGCCGCCGTCGGCCGCGCGGAGGACGCCTTCGACCGGATCATGCGGGTGGCGATCGAGCTCGGCGGGACCATCAGCGGCGAGCACGGGGTCGGATCGTTGAAGGCCCCCTACGTCGCCCGGCAGCTGAGCGCCGACGTCCTCGACGTGACCCGGGCCATCAAGGGCGTCCTCGACCCCCTCGGCATCCTCAACCCGGGAAAGTGGGTCTGACCGGGCGTCGGATCAGCTCGAGTGGCGCTGCAGCAGCTCGATGCGCGTCCCGTCGGGGTCGGCGAGGAAGATCACCGTGATCGCGGCGGGGTCGCGGTCGAGCCGGATCCGGGCGCCGTCGATCGGGACGCCGCCCAGGCCGAGCAGCCGGTCCTCGGTCGCCTCGACGTCGTCGACCTCGAAGGAGAGGTGGGTGAGGCCGAGCTGGTTGCGATGCCTCGAGGGGTGCCCGTGCACCGCTGGACGCTCCCAGCCGAGGAGTTCCAGACGGAACCCCTCCTTCGTCAGGTACTGCGAGGTCATCTGGGCCGGCGGATCCACCTCGGACAGGCCCGCGACCTCGTCACCGGCCTCGAACCGGGGACCGTGCTTGAAGCCGAGCCCGTCGCAGTAGAAGCGGATCGAGGTCTCGAGATCCGAGACCGCCAGGCCGACATGCGACATCCGGACCGAGCCCTGCTCTTCGACCGACATAGACGTCATCTCGTCCCTTCCGATCGACGCACGAGTTTCCCCGCCGAGCGCGAGGTGGCGTGTGCCCGCGGCCCCGACCCGCCGAGGGGACGGGCGGACACCCCGTCCGTGTGCTCAGTCGACGTCACCGCACTCGACCACGCGTCGGTCCCGGAGTTCGTCGATCTGGGCGGCGCTGTAGCCCAGGTCCGACAGGATCGGCACGGTGTGCTCGCCGAGCAGCGGGGGGTGGAGGTGCTGAGGAGGACGGGTCCCGTCGAAGCGGAGTGGGGTGCCGACGAGCTTGAGGTCCGGGATCTGCGGGTGCGGGAGCGGCGCCACGATCCCGAGCGCGTCGAGCTGGTCGTCGGCGGCGAAGTCGGCCACGGTGCGCACCGGGCCGCTCGGGACCGAATGGGCGCGGAGGTGGACCTGCCATTCCGTCGCGGTCCTCTGCAGGAACCGTTGCTCCAGGACGGCGTGGAGCTCGCGGCGGTGGTCCACTCGATCCGAGTTCTTTCGGAAGGCCGGGTCCGAGGGGAGGTCCGGCAGATCCAACGCGACGCACAACGAGGCGAACAGTTGGTCGTTGCCGGCGGTGACCATGAGCTCGCCGTCGGCGGTCTGGAAGACCTCGTAGGGAGCCAGGAACGGTGCTTCGCTCCCCTGCCTCTGGGGCACCACCCCTGAACCCAGGTACCCGGTGAGGTGGTAGGACAGCCACCACGCGGCCGTCTCGAAGAGGCTGACCTCGACCAGTGTGCCTGCCCCCGTGTCGCGCCGGGTGTGGAGGGCCGCTTGGATCCCGATCGCCGCCCACATCGCGGTCCCGAGGTCGATGGCCCCGATCCCGAGCCGCGCCGCCGGACCGTCGGGATACCCGGTCAGGGACATGATCCCGCTCTCGGCCTGCAAGACCGGGTCGTAGCCCGGCCAGTCCTTCTTCGGTCCCTCCGATCCGTACGCACTGATCGAGCAATAGACCAGCGCAGAGTTGAGGCGTTGCACCGACGGGTAGTCGAGCCCGCGCTTTTGGAGCGAGCCCGGTCGAAAGCTCGTCACCATCACGTCGGCATGGAGGGCCAGCCGGAGCACGATGTCCCGACCCTCCGGAGAATCGAGATCGATGGCAATGCTGCGCTTGTTCCGGTTGCAGGCCAGAAAGGTCGCGCTCTGTCCGTTCCACGCTGGTGGGCGCCACTGTCGGGTGTCGTCTCCAGATGCCACCGACTCGACCTTGATGACATCTGCACCGAGATCCCCGAGCAGCATCGTGCAATAGGGTCCTGCGAGGTTCCTTGTGAGGTCGAGCACCGACACCCCCGCGAGCGCGTCAGGAAGCGACATCAATGGCCATCGATCTCCTCCAGGTTTGGCTCACCGTCACACCGTCGGCCTCGTCGCCACGCTCCGCCGTCAGACCCGCGGTGACCTCGGGTCTCAGAGCGAGCGGCTGAGAATCTCCCAGAGCTCTACGAACATCGACGGAATCAACGGTTGCGAGGGAAGGACATGGCCGGGGGCGGGGTTGGCGCCGCTGCCCACGATCGGCGTTCCCTTGATCGGCACCGTCGCCTGTGCGCAGATCAATCGTGCACCGGCAGTGTCGCGGGCATCGAAGGAGACCGAGTAGATCATTCCGGCCGCCGACTGGGGCACCATGAGCGTGATGCCATTCGGCCCGTTCGCGGGCGCATACGGGCCCGCCTTTTCGGGTCGGAGCGGCATGACCAGTGGTTCGCCCGGCTGAAACGACGATCCCGTCGTCGGTCCGACCGTGATGAAGGCATAACCCCCACTGATGTTCTCGTCGAGGGTGAAGTCGATGCTGAGGGTGATCGACTTCCCTGCCTGAGGTGGCCAGACCGACGCGTCGGTCTTGCTCACCTTGATCAGATCC
>DAIUEV010000077.1:0-1136 GCA_036844945.1 Acidimicrobiales bacterium | reverse complement strand
CGCGGGATCGGATACTCGATGGTCAACACCGTGACCGAATTCGAAGAGAACCGGCGACTCGCGTGGTCGCCCAAACCTGCCGGCGGCTTCGGAGCTCGATTCGTCGGCAGGATCTGGCGCTATACCCTCGAGCCAGTCGACGGTGGCACAAAGGTGACCGAGACGTGGGACATCTCCAAGGAAGCGCTCCGGTTCGTCCTGCGCTATGTGGCGGTCAAGGACACCCGCAAGGCGATGGAGAAATCGCTCGAGAACCTCGAAGCGCTCGTGGTTCAGCCCTGACCTCTCGCATCGACGGCTTCACCGTGGTTCAGACCCTGACGACGCGAAGCCTCCGGCCGCGGATCAGGGACGAAGACCTGGTTCGACTCTGGCCCAGACCACAGTGATGTCGTCCCGGCGCACCGTTGCGATGAACCGACTGATCGAAAGGAAGATCGCCATCGCGGTGAGGCCGTAGGTGACGGCCGAACGCTCAAGCACGAAGGAACGTAGCGAGGAGGACACGAGCAGCCAGAACACCAGTCCCGCGTTGAGCATGAGGACCGTTGCCCACAGCACCGAGATGCGGATGAAGAATCTCCGCACCAAGGGTCGCCGCAGGATGGCGGGATCCATCGGGCAGAAGTCATGTGCGAAACGCTGTGTGAATGGCTTCCCCGCGATGGCGGAGGCGAAAAGCACAAGGGAGATCACCACGGTGCCCGCCGTGGGCTGCGCAAAGTACAAGAAGGCGCTTCCCGTGACGAAGGCGATCACAGTTCGGAGCGTGATCAGTATGGTGCCGAAGAACAGCAGCATGGAAACGCGCTCGCGTTTGATGAGCCTGCGAGCCATTGCCAGATATGACCAACTCAACGCCGCGATCAACGCACCTCGGAAGCCGGCGAGCACCAGCAGCAGATAGAAGAGCGCCAGAGGCCCGACCACGGCCTCCAAAACCACCGGAACTGCGTGTCGGAAAGCCGTTCGGGGCGCCGGGAGCCGAAGGACGGGGCCCTTGTGCCCGTCGGTTCCGCTCCCCGACTCGAGCTTCAGGAGATGCCAGGGTCCCGACGGCGGGATTTTGGGCTTACCTGCCACCGCTCCGCCGTTCTTGCCCCCGAAAGCGGTGGCGCCTTGACCCACGTTGAGAT
>DAIUEV010000076.1:0-9596 GCA_036844945.1 Acidimicrobiales bacterium | reverse complement strand
CCCAACCTTCTGATCCGTAGTCAGATGCTCTATCCGTTGAGCTACGAGCGCCCATGAGGCCAACGGCCTCATCGTCTAAAGGTACCTGTTCCCTGGTCGCGGTCCTTCGAGCTGCCGGATCGCGGCCTCGCAAATCGCGCGGCTCACCGGCCCGTTGACATCTTCCACCGCCATGTCTAGGTTCGCAGACCGCATCACTGTGCGTTGAGCGAACGGAAGGATGGTCGTGGCCGAGATCCAGAGCCTCGCGCAGGCGGTCAGCCTGCTCGTGCACGACGGCGACTGCGTGGCGCTGGAGGGGTTCACCCACCTGATCCCGGTGGCCGCCGGGCAGGAGATCATCCGCCAGCGGCGTCGAGAACTCACCCTCGTGCGGCTGACCCCGGACATCGTGTTCGACCAGATGATCGGCATGGGGTGCGCCAGGAAGGTGATCTTCGGATGGGGAGGGAACCCGGGAGTGGGCTCCCTCCACCGCTTCAGGGACGCGATCGAGCACGGCTGGCCGCACCCGATCGAGATCGAGGAGCACAGTCACGCCGGTCTCGCCAACCGCTTCGCCGCAGCTGCGTCGGGCCTCCCGTTCGCGGTGCTCCGCGGCTACTTCGGGACCGGGCTCATGGGCCGGTTGGACACGGTGCGACCCGTGACGTGCCCGTTCACCGGTGAGTCCCTCGCTGCGGTGGCCGCGTTGCATCCGGACGTGACGATCATCCACGCCCAACAGGCCGACCGCGACGGCAACGTGCTCATGTGGGGCATCACCGGTGTGAACAAGGAAGCGGTGCTCGCGGCCACACGCGTGCTCGTCACCGTGGAGGAGATCGTCGACGAGCTGAAGCCCCCTGCCGGCGGTGTCGTCCTCCCATCATGGGTCGTGGACAGCGTTGCCACGGCCCCCGGCGGCACCTACCCCTCGTACACGGCGGGCTACTCGGTTCGGGACAACGCCGAGTACCTCCGGTGGGACGCCATCAGCCGGGACCGCGACGCGTTTGTTGCCTGGATCGAGGAGCACGTGATGCGCGGAAGCGCGGTGCCGGCGTGACTGCGACGTCGGCAACGGGCAGCGCAGCACCGGCGGCCCTCCCCTACGACCGCGACGACATGATGATCGTCGCCGCCGCCCGGGCGCTGCGGGGGGTGAGGGTGTGCTTCGTCGGCATCGGGCTGCCCAGCACCGCCGCCAACCTGGCCCGGGCGACCGACAACCCTGACCTCGTACTCGTCTACGAGTCGGGGACGATCGGGGCCAAGCCGACCCGGCTCCCGCTCTCGATCGGTGACGGGGAGCTGGCCGACACGGCCGACACGGTTGTCTCGGTTCCCGAGATCTTCAACTACTGGCTCCAGGGCGGCCGCATCGAGGTGGGTTTCCTCGGCGCCGCCCAGATGGACCGGTTCGCCAACCTGAACTCAACGGTCGTCGGCGACTACGACCACCCCTCGGTCCGCCTGCCCGGTGCCGGCGGCGCCCCCGAGATCGCCGGCTCCTGCGGCGAGGTCATCGTCCTCATTCGCCAGAGTCGCCGGACCTTCGTGGAAACGCTCGACTTCCGCTCGACCGTCGGGTACGGGGACGGGCCCGACGACCGGGCCCGCCTGGGTCTGACCGGCCGCGGGCCGTCCCTCGTCATCACCGATCTCGGGCTGCTCCGTCCCGACCCCGACACGCGCGAGCTCACGATGGTGTCGCTGCACCCCGGGGTCACCTTCGAGGACGCGCGGGCAGCGACCCCCTGGGAGCTCAAGGTCGCCCCCGGACTCGAGGTGACGGAACCGCCGAGCGCCCACGAGCTGGCCGAGCTCCGCGCCCTGCTCGCGACCCAGGGACAGGACGGCCGACGTGGCTGAAGGGCCAGTGCTCGACCCCCCCTACGACTGGCCCGACTACCGCTCGAGCCAGCTCCGCTGCCCGAGACGGCCACTCTTGCGTCTGCCCGACGGGCCGACCGAGCGGCACGGACCAGTCTTCGGCGAAGCGGCGGTGGGCCCCGGCGACGCGGACCTCACCGCCCAGCACAGGGCCGAACCGATCGGCGAGCGGATCATCGTCAGCGGTCGGCTGCTCGACGAGGCCGGCCGGCCGATCGCGGGCCAGCTGGTCGAGGTCTGGCAGGCCAACGCGGCGGGACGCTACGCGCACGAGGGCGACCAGCACCCCGCGCCACTCGACCCCAACTTCACCGGGGCCGGGCGCTGCCTGACCGACGCCGAGGGCGGCTACCGGTTCGTCACCGTCAAGCCCGGCGCGTACCCGTGGAAGAACCACCAGAACGCGTGGCGGCCGGCTCACATCCACTTCTCCGTCTTCGGCCGGAAGTTCACCGAGCGGCTCGTCACCCAGATGTACTTCCCCGGGGACCCGCTCTTCGCGTTCGACCCGATCTTCAACTCGGTCAGCCAGCCGGCCCGGACCCGGATGGTGAGCACCTTCGACCTCTCGACGACCGTCGAGGAGTGGGGCCTCGGCTACCGCTTCGACGTGGTGGTGGGCGGCCACCTGGCCACCCCGGTGGTCGGCTGAGATGCCCGGCCCGCCCACCCCCGCCCAGACCGTCGGGCCGTTCTTCCGCATCGGCTTCGAGTGGCTCGACACCAACGAGCTCGTCGGGCGCGGCGCGCCCGGGGCGATCCGGGTCGAGGGGAGGGTGCTCGACGGACAGGGCGACCCGGTGCCCGACGCGGTCCTCGAGATCTTCCAGGCGGACACGGCCGGCCGGTTCCCACCCGACACCGCTCCGGGCTGGCGCGGCTTCGGCCGGTGCCTGAGCGACCGGGACGGTGGCTACCACTTCGTGACCGTGAAGCCCGGGGCGGTAGAGGAGGGTGCCGCGCCCCACGTCGACCTGTCGGTGTTCGCGCGGGGGCTCCTGCAGCGCGTCGTGACCCGCGTCTACTTCGCCGACGAGTCGCCGGCCAACTCGGGCGACCCGGTGCTCGCCGAGATCGGCGAGGCGGCCGCGTCGACCCTCCTGGCCCGCCCCGACGGCGGCGCCTACCGCTTCGACGTGCACCTCCAGGGCGAGCAGGAGACGGCGTTCTTTGCCTGGTGACGACGGGGCCGGGCTGTTCGAGCCGATCGTCACCCCCGACGACGTCCTCGCCGCGACCTCCGACCGGGCCTGGGTGCAGGCGATGCTCGACACCGAGAGCGCACTGGCGCGGGCCGAGGAGGCCGAGGGCGTGGTCCCGGCCGGGACCGCCGCGGCCGTCGCAGCGGTCGCCGACGCCGGCCTCTACGACCTCGCGGCGCTGGGGCGAGCGGCCCGGCCCGGCGGGAACCCGGTCATCCCGCTCGTCGAGTCGCTCCGAGAAAAGGTGGAGCCGCCCTTCGCCGATCGCATCCACTGGGGCGCGACCAGCCAGGACGTCCTCGACACCGCCACCGTCCTGGTGGCGACGCGCACATCGATGTTGATCGAGGAGGACCTGTCGGGGGCGTCCGACGCCTGCGCCGCGCTGGCCGACCGACACCGCGCCACGCTCATGGCCGGCCGGACCCTCCTCCAGCAGGCGCTGCCCACGACGTTCGGCCTGAAGGCGGCCGGCTGGCTGGTCGGGCTCGACCGGGCCGGCGCGGGCCTCGGGTGGGCCCGGGGCCAGCTCGGCGTCGAGCTCGGCGGCGCGGTGGGCACGCTCGCCTCCCTCGGGGGCGACGGCCCCGCGGTCGCGGCCGGGGTGGCCGCCGCCCTCGGCCTCGCGGTGCCTCCGGTCCCGTGGCACACCGACCGGACATCGATCGCCCAGCTCGCGGCGGCGCTCGGCGTTGTCGCCGGGGCGGGCGCCAAGGTCGCGCTGGACATCGCGCTGCTGATGCAGACCGAGGTCGGCGAGGCGCTCGAGCCGGCCGCCGCCGGACGGGGCGGCTCCTCGACCCTCCCCCACAAGCGCAACCCGGTGGCGGCGGCCGCGGTCGCCGCCGCGCACCGGCGGGCGGGCGCGCTCGTCTCGGTCATGCTCGGCGCGATGGCCCAGGAGCACGAGCGCGCCGTCGGCGGGTGGCAGGCCGAATGGGAGACGCTGACCGACCTCCTGCGTGCGGCCGGTGGGGTGGCCGCGCAGGTCCGACGGACGCTGCGCGGGCTCGAGATCGACCCGGCGGCGATGGCCCGCAACCTGGGGGTGACCGGCGGGGTCCTCCTGTCCGAGCGGATCGTCCTGGCCCTCGCACCGTCGATCGGGCGCGCCGCGGCCACCGCGGCGGTGCAGGCGGCCGCGGCGAGGGCGGCGACGTCCGGTCGGGGGTTCGCCGAGGAGCTGCTCGAAGACCCGGCGGTCGCCGGCGAGCTCACGAAGGAGCGGGTCGACGCACTGCTCGAGCCGCGCGGCTACCTCGGCGCCGCCGACGTCTTCATCGACCGCGCCCTCGACGCGCACCGGGGCCACTGATGCCATCGGTCGAACACGAGGGGGCGGCCATCGCCTACCGGGTGGACGGCCCGCCGGCGGCCCCCCCTCTCCTGCTCGCCAACTCGCTCGGCACCACGAGCGCGATGTGGGACGACCAGATCGGCGCGCTCGCGCAGCGGTTCCTCGTCATCCGCTACGACCACCGCGGCCACGGAGGGTCGACCGCCACCGCGGGGCCGTACACGATCGAGTTGCTCGCCGCCGACGCGCTGGCGGTCCTCGACGCACTCGGGGTGGCATCGGCGTCGGTGTGCGGCCTCTCCCTCGGCGGGGCGGTCGCGCTCTGGATCGCGTCGCACGCCCCGGCCCGGGTCGAGCGGCTGGTCGTGTGCTGCAGCGCGCCGAGCTTCGGCGGGCCCGTGCCGTGGGCCGAGCGGGCGGCCCGGGTCCGGGACGCCGGGGTGCTCTCGCTGCTCGACCTGCTGATAGGCCGGTGGTTCACCCCGGCGGTGGACCCGGCCGGGCCGGTCCGGGCCCGGGTCGAGGCGATGCTCCGGGAAGTGGACGACGAGGGGTACGCCGGGTGCTGCGAGGCCCTCGGCGCGCTCGACCTCACCGCCGACCTGGCCGCCGTCCGCGCCCCCACCCTCGTGCTGGCGGGCGCGGCCGACCCGGTGGTGACCCCGTCGCGCGCCGTCGAGCTCGCCGGGCTGATCGACGGGGCGTCCCTCGTGGTGCTCTCCCGAGCGTCGCACCTGGCCACCATCGAGCAGCCCGCCGCCCTCACCGACGCGGTGCTCACCCACCTGTGCGGGCCCGCCGCCGAGCGCGGCGCCCGGGTCCGCCGAGCGGTGCTGGGCGACGCGCACGTCGAGGTGGCCGCCGCCGCCCGGACCGAGGAGACCGCCGACTTCCACGACCTCATCGGCCGGGTGGCCTGGGGCGAGATCTGGACCCGGCCCGGGCTCGACGCCCGGACCCGGAGCTGCATCACCGTCGCGATGCTGGTCGCCCTCGGGCGCTTCGACGAGCTGGAGCTGCACCTCGCCGGAGCGGAGCGCAACGGGGTCACCCGGCGCGAGCTCACCGAGATCCTCCTGCAGAGCGCGATCTACTGCGGGTTCCCGGCGGCCAACCGCGCGTTCGCGGCGGCCCGGCGCGTGTTCGGGGCCGGCGATGGTTGAGTCGGCCAACGGCGCCGGCGGGCGACGGGGCCACTCCGACTACGTCCAGTCCCTGGAGCGCGGCCTCTCGGTCCTGCGGGCGTTCGGGCCCGAGCGGACCGGCCTCACCCTGAGCGACGTCGCCCGGATCACCGGCCTCACCCGGGCGGCCGCCCGCCGCTTCCTCCTCACCCTGGTCGAGCTCGGCTACGTCACGAGCGACCGCCGGGTGTTCTCGCTCAGCCCCCGGGTGCTCGAGCTCGGCTACGGCTACCTCTCGGGCCTCGGCCTGACCGACATCGCGACCCCCCACATGGAGGAGCTGGTGGCGGCGGTCAAGGAGTCCTCGTCGATCGCGGTGCTCGACGGGGACGACATCGTCTACGTGGTCCGGGTGCCGACGACGCGGATCATGACGGTGTCGATCACCCTCGGCACCCGGTTCCCCGCCTACTGCACCTCGATGGGCCGGGTCCTGCTCGCCGCCCTCGACGAGGACGCGCTCGGGGCCTACCTGGCGCGGGTGCAGCTGGCCCCGCTCACCCACCGGACGGTCACCGAGAAGGCCCGGCTGGCGGCCATCGTGGCCGAGACCCGGGTCCGGGGGTTCAGCTTGGTCGACCAGGAGCTGGAGGACGGCCTGCGGTCGGTGGCGGTCCCGATCATCGACGCCCGCGGCCTCACCGTCGCGGCCGTCAACGTCTCGGCCCACTCGAGCCGGGTCTCCCTCGACGAGCTGCGCACGAAGCACCTGGCCCGCCTCCAGGAGACCGCCCGGCGGATCAACGCCGACCTCGAGGCGGTGAGCGTCGCGGCGGGCCGGCCCCGGCTGCACTGATGGCCGCCGACCTCGAGACCCAGGTCGGCATCGTGGGAGCCGGCCCCGCCGGCCTCGTGCTCTCCCAGCTGCTTCACGTCGAGGGCATCGACACCGTCGTCCTGGAGCAGCGGTCCCGGGACCACGTCGAGACCCGGATCCGGGCCGGGGTGCTCGAGCAGGGCTCGACCGACCTGTTGATCGAGGCCGGGGTCGGGGAGCGGCTTCTCGCCGAGGGCGCGGTCCACGAGGGGGTCAATCTGCAGTTCGACGGGGAGCGCCACCGGATCGACTTCACCGCGCTCACCGGGCGCCACATCACCGTCTACGGCCAGCAGGAGGTGGTGAAGGACCTCATCGCGGCGCGGCTCTCGGCCGGCGGGACCATCCTGTTCGAGGCGCTCGACGTCGAGCCGGCCGGCCTGACCACCGAGCGGCCGACGATCGCGTTCACCCACGGCGGCGTCGGCCACCGGCTCGCCTGCTCGGTCGTGGCCGGCTGCGACGGCTTCCACGGGGTGTGCCGGGATTCCATCCCGGCCCCGGTCTTGTCCGAGTTCGGGCGCGAGTACCCGTTCGCGTGGCTCGGCATCCTGGCCAAGGTCGCGCCGTCGACCCGCGAGCTCATCTACGCCTTCAGCGACCGGGGGTTCGCGCTGCACAGCCTGCGCTCCCCCGAGCTCTCCCGCCTCTACCTCCAGGTGGATCCGCTCGACGACCTGGCCAACTGGCCCGACGAGCGGATCTGGGAGGAGCTGCAGCGCCGGCTCGCCTCGCCGGGCTGGACCCTCACCGAAGGGCCGATCACAGAGAAGGCGATCACCGCGATGCGCAGCTACGTCTGCGAGCCGATGCAACACGGCAACCTGTTCCTCGCCGGCGACGCCGCCCACATCGTCCCGCCCACCGGGGCGAAGGGCATGAACCTGGCCATCGCCGATGTCACCGTGCTCGCCCGGGCGCTCGCCGACTGGTTCCACCGAAGCGACCGGGCCGGCCTCGACGCCTACTCGGCACGCTGCCTCGGGAGGGTCTGGCGGGTCCAGGACTTCTCCAACACCATGACCGAGCTCCTGCACCTGCTGCCGGCGGGCGAGCGGTTCGGCGGTCGGGTCCAGGGGGCCAGGCAGCGCTACGTCGCGACCTCAAGCGCGATGCGCCGGACCATCGCCGAGAACTACGTGGGGCTGCCGCTCGACTGAGCGCGCCCGGTCACAGGCCCAGGTGGTGACCCTCCCACAGGCGGATGCCGCCCAGGATCCCGGCGCTGTTGTCGACGATGGTCGTCTTGTTGAGCGCGTCGCCGAGCTCGTCGCGCCGGACCCGGCGGGCGTTGCCCCCGCCGACGTAGAGGCGATCGAAGAAGAGCAGCGCGTCGAGCTGGGTGATCGCCTTGCGCACCCGGGTGTTCCAGCGGTCGTCGCCGATGTCCTTGCGGGTCCGCTCCCCCAGCTGCTCGTTGTAGGTCTCGCCCTTGCGGAACGGCTGGTGCGCGATCTCGAGGTGGGGCAGGAGGGCGCCGTCGAGGAACAGCGCGGTCCCGAACCCGGTGCCGAGGGTGATGACGAACTCGAGGCCCGTGCCCTGGACCACCGCCGCCCCCTGCACGTCCGCGTCGTTGGCGACCCGGGTCGGCTTGCCGAGCGCGTCGGTGAGCGCCTTCGCGAGGTCGAAGTGCGACCACAGCCCGACCAGCCGCTCGTCGGTCTTCGACCCCGGCCCCGACTCGGTGACGAAGTGGGGCGCCGAGAGGATCACCCCGCCGCGCACCATGCCGGGGAAGCCCGCCGAGACGCGGTCGGCGGCCGGGAGGGGCTGGACCAGCTTCGCCAGCCCGTCGACGAGGCCGTCCGGCTCGAGCGGGTAGCGCGTCGGGACCCGCACCCGGTCGGCCACCATCGCCCCCGACGCGTCGAGGACCGAGGCCTTCAGCCCGGTGCCCCCGATGTCGATCGCCAGGGTCAGCGGCCGGACGAGCTCGTGGCCCGGCCCGACCCGGGCGAGCGGCGCCTCGTCCTCGTCGTCCTCGTCGGCGCGAGGCGCGTCGTCGGCCATCTCGCGCAGACTAACCGGCGCCCCTCGGTCGGCCGGGACTAGCTCAGGCCGCCCGGAGGCGCACCGGCAGCTCGACCAGCCCCCGCAGGATGACCTGGTCGCGGTAGCGGACCGACGAGCCGGTCAGCTCGAGCGAGCGGGTGCGGGCGAGGAGGCGCTCGAGGGTGACGGCCGTCTCCAGGCGCGCCAGCGGCGCGCCGAGGCAGTGGTGGATCCCGAAGCCGAAACCGAGGTGCCGGTTGTCCACCCGGTCGAGCACGAGGGTGTCGGGGTCGGTGAAGACCGCCGGGTCGCGGTTGGCCGACGCGAGCATCGCGAGCACGTAGCGGCCGGCCGGCACCCGCGTGCCCGACAGCTCCATGTCCTCGGTGAGCACCCGGCCGGTCATCTGCACGGGCGAGACGAACCGCAGCAGCTCCTCCACCGCGCCCGGTGTGAGCGACGGGTCGGCCCGCCAGCGGGCCTGTTCGCCGGGGTTGCTGAGGAGGGCGAGGACCCCGCCCGAGATGAGGTTGACGGTGGTCTCGTGCCCCGCCACGAGCAGGAGGATCGCCGTCATCATCATCTGGCCGTCGGTGAGCGGCTCCCCGTCCTCCTCGGCCACCGCCAGCGCGGACAAGAGATCGTCGCCCGGGGCGCGCCGGCGCTCCTCCAGGAGCGGGAGGAAGTAGGCGCCGAAGGCGCCGACCGCGGCGATGCGCTCCTCGGTGGCGTCCTTCGGCTGCAGGAACTCGGGGTCGAGGGAGCGCGAGAGCACCCTGGACCACTCCGAGAACCGGTCCCGATCGCCCTCGGGGATGCCGAGCATCTCGCAGATCACCTGGATCGGGAGCGGGTAGGCGAGGTCGGCCACCACGTCGATGTGGCCGCGCGCGCAGGCGCGGTCGAGCAGCGTCTCGACGATCGCCGCGATCCGGGGCCGGAGACCCTCGACCATCCTCGGGGTGAAGGCCTTCTGCACGAGCCCGCGCATCTTCGTGTGCTCGGGCGGGTCGCGGAAGATGAACGGCCGATTGTCTTCGATGGCCCGGGCCATGTCGTCGGCCACCGGGTTCCGCTCCGGCTGGTGGTGGATCAACCCCTCGGGCACGGCGTCGGGCGCGACCCGCCCCGCGTCGGCCGAGGCGGCCTTCGAGCGCAGCACCTCGAGGCAGTCGGCGTGGCGGGTGAGGACGTAGAAGCCCCGAGGGTCGAGGTGGACGGGCGAG
>DAIUEV010000075.1:0-10028 GCA_036844945.1 Acidimicrobiales bacterium | reverse complement strand
TCAGGCGGTCACGAAGCACCGGCGACCGGTCATCGACGGGGATCCGACGCACGCCGAGGATCGTTGGACCACTGGGCCGAGACTGACTGGAAGACATCCTGACCGGCACCATTACTCCCAAGCAGCGGATTTCAGCGGGTCGCGCACGGAATCGGCATCCTCTGGCAACACGACGCCGGTCGCGACCAGGTCAACGACGGCGTTGGCAAAGCGCTTCTCATACTCCTCGAGAGTCCCGTAGAGCTTCCGTACTTTCTCCGGATCGAAGGCCGTGGTCGTGCCCATGAGATCGGCGCGTCCTTCCGAGGGCGGCTCGGCACGATGGGTGCCGAGTGGCACCACAACGTGCGGCCAGCGGATGCCACCAACGGCATTGCCGTGCTCGTCCCGGGCAACCCACCCGTCGAGCGCCCGTTCGAGCCGGGGTTGTGAGGGTGGGGTGACGCCTTCCTCAAGCCAGCGCCGCAGGTGGTACCAGACGGCGCGCTGCGCAGGGGCGAAGGAGCCCCGGCAGCGGGTCTCCGGAAGGCCGAAGCGGTTGTCGCCAGCGGTCGATCCGATGTGAGATGCGCCGGCGCTCTCCCAAATGACGAGGTGGTCGGAATCGGGTTGCTGATTCGACGTGAAGACCTGAGCCTCGGACTCGGAGTTCAAGATGAAGACCGGCACTCCAAGGTCCTCGCGGAGGCCGTGCGTGCCATGGCGGAGCATGTGCATCGGCCAGTTCGGAGACCCGCCAGGAACCGCCGCCTCCCCGGCCGTGGAATCCACGACGGTGCCGGTCCCGAAGTAGACCGGGAGGTGATATGCGTCGATCACCCCTACGGGATGCAGCGCATTGTGGACGGTTGCGAGCCGAGCCGCTGATTGCGAAGCGCCGCTCGCGACGACATGGCGCACCCCGAGGCCGCCCAGTACGTCGTCAGAACCGTCACGACCGGAAACGCCCCGCACCGCCTGGGTGAAGATGTCGTAGGAGTAGTCGTCGCCCGGATGGCTCAAGGTGCCGTATCGCTTGGGGTCGCTCGAGACCAGCCCGCGCTCGCCATGAACTCCGATGTGCTGGGCGCTCACCCCGACAACGGCGTAACCGTCCTGCAACATGGCAGCCATGGGCGGGCCAGCGAACATGCCGTCGAACCCCGCCGACACGTTGTTCCAGACGAACACGACAAACCCATTGAAGACAGAGGCGGGCGGGCGCTCGACGAGGATCCGGGTGATGTACGGCGCAGTCTCCGCCGGCTCCACCCTCCAGCGACCATCATGGCCGTACTCGCCGATGAGACGGTACCGAGTCGCCTCGCCCTCGAGAATCCACTCCTGCTCGGTCGCGCCCTTAGGGAGCGTGTCGGCGATGGAGCCCCACGGACCGCGCTCCGATTCAGGATCGATTGCGTTCAGCTTCGCCATGTTTCGTGAGGATATTCGATCGACGGTCTACCTGAAGCTCCGACCTGTCCGACGGTTTCATCGCGTGGCCTAGAAGCCATTGAGAAAGCCGCGGCTCGCGGATGATACGGCTCGTCGTAGATCGAAATCTTCGGTGTAATAGTGCTCCAGGGCAAGCATTAGTGCCGTTCCCATCACCGCCTTGGCGGTGATGTCTGGGGAGTTGAGGGCGCGACCTTGACGCTCCTCCACCGCCTTCCACGCCTGGCCGAGGCGATCCATCGCCACCACGAAATTCTCCCAGTAGAAGCGGCCCGCCACTCGCGGGTCGCCGAAAAGCACAAGCCCGAGCAGCGGAATCACTTCCTCGAGGGTGGAGACCAGTTGCCGAAAGAGACCGCTCAAGGTTGAGAGGCGGCGCTCTGGGGTGAGGGCTTGGTCGCGGTCGACGACCTCGGCCGCTGAAACAAGGTCCTCCACCGCGTCTCGAAGCGGTTCCACGACCGCCTCGAAGAAGAGTTGTTCCTTGTTCTCGAACAGTTCGTAAATCATCGCCGGGCTGATCTGACCGTATTGTGCGATGACTTTCATGGTCGTGCCGCTCATGTCGCCGGTCTCACTGAAGGCGCGACGAGCGGCTTCAAGAATCGACCTCCGGCGAACTGCGGCACTCATGCGGCGACCGCGCGGGGTGCCGTTTACCGTCGCACGTGAGCCGCTCACTGGGCGCTGCACACCGCAAACAATACGAGGCTCGATGCCAGGTCTTGCGCCTGTCGGTACGGAGCGCTTGTTAACTTAACCCTGGGTAGCTGCTCGACCCCAGGATCGGAGCGGGATGGACCTGCTGTTGCGTGACGCGACCGTCGTGGACGGGAGCGGCGCGCCGGGCCGCCCCGCCGACGTCGGCGTGGCCGGGGACCGGATTCGGGCCGTGGCCCCCCCGGGCCAGCTGGAAGTGCCGGCGGGTGGGATCGAGGTGCACCTCGACGGCCTCGTGCTCGCCCCCGGCTTCATCGACGTCCACACCCACTACGACGCCCAGATCCTCTGGGACCCCGACCTCACCCCTTCCAGCTGGCACGGAGTCACAAGCGTGATCATGGGGAACTGCGGCTTCGGGGTCGCCCCCACCCGGCCCGAGCACCGGGACCTGGTGGTCCGGACCCTGGAGAACGTCGAGGGCATGTCCATGGACGCCCTCAACGCCGGCATCGACTGGTGCTTCGAGTCGTTCCCCGGATACCTGTCTGCCATCGAGCACCGTCCCAAGCGGATCAACGTCGGGGGCTTCGTCGGCCACTCGCCCCTGCGCCTGTTCGTCATGGGCCCCGAGGAGCGACCCGCCCGACCCGACGAACTCGAGTTCATGCGCGAGCTGGTCCGGGAGGCGGTCGAGGCGGGCGCGATCGGGCTTTCCACCTCCCGGGCCCCGCAACACCAAGGCGCGTTCGGCCGGCCGGTGCCCAGCCGGTTCGCGGACGTCAATGAGGTCTTCGCCCTGTCCAGCGTGCTCGGCGAGCTGGGCAAGGGCGTCGTGCAGGTTGCCGTCGGTCCGGGAGTGTTCATCGAGGAGCTGTCCGAGCTCGCGGTTGCGAACGAGAGACCGGTGACGTGGACGGCGCTGTTAGCCCGGGCCGAACGTCCCGGCGCGGCCCTGCGGACCCTCGCCCGCGCCTCGGCCCTCCCGGGCGAGGTGTACCCGCAGCTCGCGTGCCGGGAGATCGTGATGCAGATCAATCTCGCCGACCCCACCCCGCTGGCAGAGATCGACGAGTGGAAGGAGGTGCTGGCCCGGCCGCGCGAGGCAAGAGCAGAGGTCTACCGCGACGCCGAGTGGCGCGATCGCGCCCGTAAGCCGACCCTCGAGCGCTGGCGCCACCGGTGGGCCCGTATGGCCGTCCAGGAAACTGCAGTGCACCGGGACGTGGTCGGAACCCCGCTCGAGCAGGTCGCCGCCGAGCGCGACACGAACCCGTTCGACCTGATGCTCGACCTGGCGCTCACAGATGAGATGGCGACACGCTTTCGTATCGTCATGGACAACGACGGCTACGACGAGCTGGGCGACCTTCTGGCCGACAAGCGCACCCTCCTCGGCCTGTCCGATGCCGGGGCCCACGCCAGCCAACTCTGCGACGCGTGCTTCTCGACCCATCTGCTGTCCCACTGGGTGCGCGATCGCCGCTCCCTCTCCATCGAGGACGCGGTGTGGCGGCTGACCGGTCACCCTCACCAGGCGTTTCGCCTGGTCGACCGCGGGCGCGTGCGCGAGGGGTACTTTGCCGACCTGGTCGCGTTCGATCCCACGACCGTCGGGATCACCGCCCCCGAGCGGGTCCATGACCAGCCCGGCGGCGCCGACCGCCTCGTCGTGCGGAGCACCGGGATCGAGCACGTCTGGGTCAACGGGCAGGCGATCTGGCGGGACGGCGAGGCCCTGCCGGGTGTCGCGCCCGGCCGGTTGCTCCGCTCCTGAGCAACACCCGGCGCCCTTTCGGCCCGGGACCACAGGCCTCGAACCCCCGGTACGAACCGAGTTGCTCCGCCGGCCCGAGCGGCAGTGCGACGAGGACGCCGCTCGTTTGCGATCCCCAGCCCCAAGAAGACCTCAACCGGCCGCCTCGGCCTGATCGGCCATCGATGAGCCCGAGACCCTCCCCCACCGGCGATCCGAGCCGGTGGTGCCAGCTTCAGCCAGGCGCTACTCGGCAGCGATGGCCGCTGCTCCTAGAGGCGCGTCGTAAGAAACACCGACGTCCCCACCGACGTCGTGCCGGTGCAGTTCGGGGAGCACCTCGGCGGCGAAGAGCTCGAAGTTGGCCCGGGTCTCGTCGGGCGGCAGGCTGCCGAAGGAGAGCGGCACCACGAGAGCCCCGGCGTTGGTCCGGCGGGCGTAGACGAGGAGCTTTTCGGTCACCTCGTCGGGGGTGCCCCACACCTGCAGATCGGCCAGGAAGCCGCAGAACTTGTCCAGCCCGTGACGCTCGATGTTCTTGGCCAGCGCGCCGTAGTACTCGTAGCCCTTGATCTCAGCAAAGCCGGGGTTCGCGAATTGATAATGCTCGACGGTTGAGCGCGCCCACCGCTGCAGGTGCACCTCCCGGACCCGTTGCGCCTCCGCCTTGGTCTTGGTCACCCCGGCCACCACGACAAGGATCGGCTTCGGCGCCTCGAAGCCGTTGAGTTCGAGGAAGCGCTCACGGTAGTCGGCGAGCTCAGCCTCGGCCGTCTCCCACGGCTTCTGCGCGATGACCATGATCCCCACGCCGAGACGTGCCATCAACTCGATCGACTGGGGGGAGACGGCAGAGGCGAATGCGCGCCCCTTGAAGGTCTTGAACGGACGCGGCCGGATCTCGGTGCGAGGCTGCTTGTAGATCTCACCGTCCGACTCGATCCAACCCGTCTCGAGCGCGTTGAGGATCGCCGGCGTGTATTCGGTGAAGCGCCCACGCGATTCGCTCATCGGGGTCTGGAAGCCGTCGAACTCGACCCGGCCGAGTCCGCGTCCCATGCCGAGGATCGCCCGACCTCCTGAGAGGTGGTCCAGCACAGAGAAGCTCTCCACGACCCGGATGGGGTCGTGCCAGGGCAGGACCGTCACCATCGTGCCGAGCTTGATGCGCTTCGTCTGCCCGGCCACCCAGGCGAGGAACATGAGCATCTGGGCGGTCAGCTGGTAATCCGAAAAGTGATGCTCGGACGACCACACCGAGTCGAAGCCGGCGTCTTCGGCGCGCGCGGCCAACTGAAGGTCACGCTCATAGACCTCGAGATCGGTCAGCTGACCATCGAGGTTCTGAAAATTGGGCCCGAATCCAACGTGCACCAGGCAATATTAACACGTTTGTGGGTGGGCGCTCACTTACTTATGGGAACCGTCCACTGTCTTCGCGCGCCGCCGACTCGTAAGCCCGGCCTTCTCGTCCGCCGCGCGGCCCCGCGCGAGGAGAGACTGAGCCGGCGGATCTGAACTGGCACCTTGTCGACCGAAACGACGATATGACCGTCGTCCTGGTCGGCACCCATTTCCGGCCAACACCGGCGGTCCTTTGGTGCACGACGCTCCGCGGTGCGCTCTCGCCCGGGCGCCGGTGATCGTCAACCCCGAACCGATTCGAGCCTGCTCGGCCGGATCAACCGCCTTGGCGTTGGCGGGCCGCCGCATCGCGGCCCGCCGCGGTGAAGGCGGCCGAGTCCCACTCTGGTCCGTCGGCCACCCGCGTCGCTTCGAGAGCGAGGGATCCGCTCAAGGACAGGTCCTCTCCCTGCTCATAGAGGGACAGGACCTCTGCCACCGCCGACGAGTCGGAGATCTGGCCGACCAGCTGCCGGGTGAAGACCATGAGCTCGTCGTGGGGAACCACGTGGTTCACGAGCCCGATGCGCAGCGCCTCCTGGGCGTCGACGAAGTTGCCCGTGAGCGACAGCTCGCGGGCCTTTCGCAGCCCCACCGCCCTCGGCAGCAGGGCGGACAGTCCCCAAGCCGGCACCACGTTCAACCTGGCGTGCGTGTCGGCGAAACGGGCCCGGTCCGAGCCGACGATGAACGACGCACTGAGGGCGATCTCCAGGCCACCCGAGACACAGGGCCCGTTCACCGCGCAAACGACAGGTGTGTGCATCGCCCGGAGCGCCCGCCCGGGGTTCACTGTGAAGCGTCGCTGGCGGGGATCGAATGAGGGGTCTACCTCCTTGTAGTCCACGCCTGCGGTGAAAACCGGATCTGTGCCGGTCAGGATGACCGACCGCACTCGCGGATCGCGGTCGGCATCGTCGAGCAGCTGACAGAGCTCGCGCCGCATCGCGACCGTCAGGGCGTTCTTCGCCTCCGGACGGTTGAACGTGATGGTCCGGATCCCTTCGGAGTCATCGACCACCAAGTCGCTCATCGGGCTAGGCCAGGGAGATACGACTGTTGTCCCACGTGAGCACCCGCGGTTCGGGCACCAGCTGCAGAAAGGTCCGGCTGGCGTAGTGGTTCCTTGTCGCCTCGGGCATGTTCGCCTGGGCGGTGCGGAATGACGCGTACTTGTCGTCCAGGGCCTCCCGAATACGAACCATCGTCGCCTCGTCCTCGACGATCTCGATGCGCCCGCTCACGTGTACGGCTCGCAGTTCAGCCCACCGCAACCCCGATTCGACAAGAAACGACGCTCGGGGGTCGCGACGGATGCGTCGCACCTTCTTGGTCTGGCTGGGGGTGGACATGCAGATGGTCCGATCCAAAACAACAAACCACGTTGGCAGGGTCACCGGGGATCCGTCGGCGCGAAGGGTGGTGAGGATCCCGGTGTGCGATCCGTCGATGACCTCCCACGCCTCGTCTGGGCTCAGGCGGATCGTCATGGGTCAGCCGATCGTGCGGTCGGCCCAACCGTTGAGGATCGGGGCCAGTCGCTGCCACACGTCAAAGCGACGGCCGGGCGTGGTCTCAAGCCACACTCGGTCGCCCCACGGGGGCTCCACGAGCTCGGAATTGGGGAGAAGGCCGGCGACCGCCTCCGAGGTAGCCCGCGTGTGGAAGGGGTCGCTCCCCCCGCTGCGGAACACGATGGTCGGCATCGTCATGGCCTTGGCCGCCGCATCGGGTAGGCCGGGCACGACATCGTCACCGCATGGACAGTACGCGAGCAGCCACCTCTCCATGGTGGCGATGAACTCCTTGGGATCCTGATCCAAGATGCGCTGGCGGTTCGCCGGGTTGAGGCTCATCACCTCCTGCCAGTTGCCTTGGATCTTCTCGGGTATGGCGACGACGGCTTCCATGCCGCCGGTCCATGCGGCTCGAATCGACTCGGCGCAATAGCCGGTCCCGATGGTGAGGAGCCCGTACACCCCCCCGCTGATCCACCAGACCCCTAGTCCCGCAGTCACGTCGGGATGGCGCGAAGCCGCAAGTAGCGAGACCCGCGAGCCGCCAGAGCCACCGGTGATGACGGCGGGCGTCAAACCCAGCTCCCGGAGCAGGGCGGCCAACGTGTCGGCCTGCATGGCCGATTCAGTGGAACCCACGAAACAGACGTCCGACTCTCCGGTGTTCGGCCGGTCGTAGATGAGGACCCGATTGCCCAACTCCGCCAGTGCGGTCGCGTACTCCCGGACGCCGGGGTAGTTGCGATCGAACCGACCCCCCGGCGTGACGACCCAGATCCGACCCCGGTCGCCGATCAACTCGTATCCGATGGAGAGTTCCTCGAGATGCGTTCCGTCGATCTTGACGGTCACCCTCGCGATCGCCACCGCGGCGAAACTAACTGAGCGCTCGCTTTCGGTCAAGGGCTCCTCGCGGCTCGTTCGCGTTGGTGCAACGACAGGAAGAAGCTCCGCCCGATGGCATCCTCAGGGCGAAGCGACCGAGGACTGCACCCGATAGGGGCGCCGGGCGCCCCAAGGTTGAGCCCGTTCACGTTCGGTGGCCGCGCCGACGAAGCTTCCCTGTCTCGTCCCGGTCCACGAGCGTCAGCTTGACGTGACAATCGCGACCCAGGCGGGCCCAGACCCCCATTCCGGCGGGAGGCCGGCATCGCGGGAGGTCGGTGCGCGACCTCTCACACAGCGACGCTAGGAACCTTCATCAGCCGGGCCATGTTCTCGCCCATGATCTTGCGCAGGCTCGGTTCTGGCACGTGAGCAAGTTCGTCCGCGAAATCGGCGGGTCGAGCAAGACCCTCAGGGTGGGGCCAGTCCGAACCGAACATGACCTGCGTGTCACCGAGCAAGCCGGCGAGGGCACCGAAGTCTTCCTCCCAAAACCCGCAGACGTGAATGTTGCGCTTCACCACGTCGATCGGATTCTCCTCGAAGTCCTGCGGCACCTTCTTGTAGATGTCCTTCAGACGGTCGATCAGCGGGAACATCCACGACATTCCCAACTCCACGATCGCGATCTTGAGGGTCGGGAACCGGGAGCAGAGGTTCTCGCAGAGGATCGAAGCGACCGCGTCCTCGGCCGGCCGAGTCGCGTTCATGAGTCGGAACGCAACTGGCACACCCGACTTGAATGGTTGCATCTCTGCATCCGTGCCGGTCCATTCGTTCGCCCAGCGGGCGTAGCCGCTGTCCGACCCGTGCATGACGACAAGCACGTCGGACTCGGCCACCTTGGCCCAGAACGGGTCGAACTCGGGCTTGGCGAACGAGCGCGTTCCCCGATAGCCGGGAACCGGGGCGGGACGAATCAGTACCGCGCGGGCGCCCCGTTCGAGCGACCATTCCAACTCCTCGATCGCCCGCTCGACGATCGGCAGTGTGATAACCGGGGTCGCGAAGATGCGGTCGTGGAAGTTGAATGTCCAGGTCTCGTACATCCACTCGTTGAGCGCGTGAATCGCCGCGTGCGTCAAGATCGGATCGTCCTTCATCCGTTCCTCGAGCAGGCTGGCAAGGGTCGGATACAGCATGGATCGGTCGACCCCTAGTTCGTCCATCATCTCCATGCGCGGCTCGGGCTCGCGAAACGCAGGGATGGCCCGAATCGGCTCCCCATAGAGTTCCCGGCGGCTCTTTCCATCCGGATTCCCCTTCCGGAAGTACTCCTCCTGCGCCCCCGGTCGCGCGACAACGTCGAACGTCGGGTTGGGTATGTAGTCGCTGATCTGCCCCCGCACCGCGATCTTGGTACGTCCCTCAACGTCGACGTACTGGATCGCCGACTTGTAGCGATCAGGTAAGAACTTGGTGAACGCGTCACGCGTCTCGTACATGTGATTGTCGGCGTCGAAGATCGGTACCCGCGACATGGCAGAGGCTCCTCGTCTATTGGGTGCGTTGAATCTCTTCGCAGGATAACAAAGTGAGCGATCACCCACTAGGGGTTGGTTCGGCGTCGCCGGCTCACACAGGCCCCACCACCGATCACTGCCGGCGGTGAGTCATGAGACTGGTCCCAAGACTGGCGATGTGGCGTTCGAACCTCGGTCGCGACCCTGCTCGACGCGCCCTGTTCCGCGGACCGAAGATAGTGACGTGACCGATATCCCTGAGATTCACGGAACCTGCGCCACCGGCTTTGAACCGATCCGCGACGCTTTCGAGAGGAACTTCCGCGACCACGGAGAGGTGGGGGCCGCCTTTGCCCTCGTCCTCGACGGGGAAACCGTCGCTGACCTGTGGGCGGGCTGGGCCGATCGCGAACGAACCCGAACCTGGACGCGGGACACGCTCGTCAACGTGTACTCGACGACCAAAGGGATGACTGCCCTTTGTGCCCACATCCTCGCCGATCAAGGGAGGCTCGACCTCGACGCCCCTGTGACCGAGTACTGGCCCGAGTTCGCTGCGATGGGCAAGTCGGCAATGCCCGTTCGGCACCTCCTCACGCACCAGGCCGGCCTTCCGGTGGTCGACGAGGACCTGCCCCCTGGGGCCGCCCTCGACTGGGAGCGAATGGTCGAAGCCCTCGAACGTCAGGCACCGGTCTGGGAGCCCGGCTCCAAGCAGGGCTACCACGCGGTCACCTTCGGCTGGCTCGTCGGCGAGGTGGTACGGCGAGCGGCGGGCACGGACCGATTCGGCGACTTCCTTGCCGCGGCGGTGGTTCGGCCCCTCGGACTGGACATGTATGTCGGCACTCCCCCTTCGGAGCACCACCGGGTGGCGGACCTGGTGCGGGATCCGCCAAGCGCGCCTGA
>DAIUEV010000074.1:0-11250 GCA_036844945.1 Acidimicrobiales bacterium | reverse complement strand
GAGCCGCGCGGAAGGCTGCTTGGCGAGGAGTAATGAGTTCCGCGGCCCGAGCGCCGGCGATTTGGGTTGCGACAAAACCCCAGGGTGCAGCACGAATCGGGGCAAGTAACCCACAGTCAGGGGGGTCCGGGGCTGACCAGTCCGCCAGGTATGGCCCAGACCCTTAACAACTGAACGCTCACCCTGTTACCGTGGCGCGGACCGGCGACCACCTGGTCGTAGTCAAGTGCCAAGGGGGAGCGATGCTGAAGCGGAGCGAGGCGATCGCGGCGGCGAGGAGTGCTGCAACACTTCGCGGGGAAGCGGGAGTTACGTCTCAACGTTCGGCGCGGGTCAGCATGATTCCGGCCACGATTCACGTGACAACGCTCGTAGGAAATCTCGTCGCTCACGGTCCGAAGTCCCGCTCCCTACGCGCTCTCTGGCACCGCAGCAATCGAGCTGGACGCTTGGGTTTTGACGGCCACCGATTCATCTGTCGTGTCGCTGTTGTGACCATGGTCGCAGTACTGAGCAATTTGGTGGGAACAAGCAGCTCGGCGTTCGCGGCATCGGCCACGCGAGCAGTGACAGCGACCACGATCCGGGTGGGCATCCCGTATATCAATCTCGCCGCCCTCAAATCGGTGGGCGTAGACATCAACTGGGGCAGCCTTCCCGATGCCTACATGGCCATCATCGCGAACATAAATGCCCACGGCGGAATCAATGGGCGAAAAATAGTTCCCGACATCATCGGCGTCGCCCCCAGCGCCGCCCCGGCGGCCACGACCTGCACTCAGTTGACTGAAGATGACCCGGTGTTCGTGGCGATCGCACCCCTCCAGCCAACGTGCTATCTGCAACATGGTGTTTCAGTGATCAATTCGCTCGAGCCAGCGACTACGTCCACGTCGGGGATCGCGCAGAATTTCTCTCTCAGCCCGCCGGCCTCGGCGTTCGATCCTGTCCAGCTCTCGGTATTCGCGAAGCAAGGCGTGTTCAAGAACAAGAAAGTCGGTGTCTTTGGTGGCGGGTTGGTCGACGAGAGCGAGATCGCCATCGTCAAGGCGGAACTCAAGAAGCTTGGGGTGCCCGTTGTGGTCACAGCCGTCAATTCAGCTCCGCTCGGTGACCTCCCAGCGGAAAACGGTCAGGTTGCCGTGATCGTGCAGCGATTCCAGACCTTTGGAGTCAACGAAGTCGTCGCGGTGGGAAATGGTTCGGCAATATGGCCCGAGGCCTTGAGTTCGATCCAAAGCAGCTATAACCCGCCCTGGATCGCGACTGCTGAGGGCGGCCTCGCTGGCTCTGCGGGCAGCGACAACCCGATCTACATCAAGAATGTCGTCGCGGCGAGTCCGATCCCTACCGGCGCGACGGTCTGGAACGACGCAGGAACCCAACGATGTGTACGCATCGTTCGGAAGGCCTATCCATCGGATCACATCAATACCTACAACTCCTCGCTACCGACCTCGCAGGCGACATGGACGGGGGTCGAGCAAGCATGTACCGACCTCGGGCTCTTCTCCGCGATCGCGACCGCCGCTGGCAAGCACCTGACCGTGGCCAGCTTTGTGCACGCTGGAGAAGCCCTTCACGGCGTCGTCATAGCCGGATCCAGCACCGCAATTTCGTTCGGGCGGAACCAGCCCTATGCCCTGGGGCCGGTGTACCTGGCTCACTATGACGCTGCCGCGAAGACTCTTGTGCTCGCCAGCAAATCGGCGACGAAGTGACATCCCGTTGCCTCTGTATCGGTGTCAACAGACGAGATCTCCGGAGCTCCTTCCAGGGGATCTCCCATCGACACCTCAGGCGGGACCGACGCAAACTCCGGCAGCAGCGAGGCCAGACAGCTCCTCCTCGTTGAAGCCGAGCGCAACCAGAATCTCGGTCGTGTGCTGCCCAAGAGCGGGGATCATGCCAGGCGGCGAGGGCCGACGGAGAGGGCCGAAACGGGCCGGAAACGCCGCCTGTTCGACTCGGCCGTGATCGCCCCACTCGAATGTGGTCACCCGCCCAAGCTGACGATTCACCGTGTCGTCCAAAATACGCGCGACGAACTCGGCGCGATCGATATCCAGCACGACCGCGGCAGGTACGCCGGCATCCCCAAGCAACGCCACCCACTCATCCGCGGGTTTGGCCTCGAAGACTCCTTCAAGGATCTCTTCGGCTGGTTGGCGCTCGCCGATGGCGGTTCGTAGCGGAGGTGGATCGACAGGTAGAGCACCAGCCCCTATTGCGTCACGAAGCCGAGACCAAGTCGCCGAGTCCGGCACGACGAGGGCGAGCCAGGCTCCATCCTGAGCTCGGTAGATGCGGTAGGCGGCGCCGTATCCGGTCTGCTCGCCGTCGAGGATCGGACCCTCGACGACGCCGTCGAGGGCTACGAATGCGCCGGACTTCAGAGTTAGGCCGGCCCCGAGGAGCGTGGTTGCAACAGACTGTCCCATTCCGGTCCGGCGGCGGACATAGAGTCCGACGAGGATGCCGCAGGCGGCGATCCAACCACTGGCAACGTCTATCGCTCCCCAATCCAGGTATGTCGGGCCCCGGCCCGCTCCGCCTCCCGCCGCCTCAGTGCCGCAGAGGGCCTGCATCAGGTGGTCGTTGGCTGGCCGCGGCGACCACTGCCCGTGCGAGCCGAAGCCGCTGGCGTGGCAGTAGATGACGTTCGGGTTCGAATGTCTGACTGTGTCCTCGTCATACCCCAGTTTCTCGGCCAGCCCCAGCCTCGAGTTGTGATGGACGACATCGCTCCACTCGAAGAGGCGGTGCAGCACGTCCGCGGCCGCCGACGATTTCAGGTCGAGGGCGATAGCCCGTTTGCCTCGTTGACCGGCCGCGAACATGGCTTCCACCCAGCGATGGGCGTCGCCAGTCGTCGGCTCGACCTTCACGACGTCGGCACCCAACTCCGACAAAACCGAAGCCGTCACCGGGCCCGCCAGGTACGCCGAAAGATCGAGGATGCGGATGCCGGCCAGCAACCGCGCCGACGGTTCTGAAGGGGGGCGCTCGTGCCGCCCAACAGTGCCTGGGCGCGGCGTCACCTGGCCAACCGGGCCGAGCACGGTGATCGTCCCCCTTTCGTCATCGTGGTGCTCGACGCTCAGGCCGATCGTGGCCAGATGGTCCTCGACCAGAGCCTGACCCGGCCTAAGCACCGGCTCGCAGCGAAAGTCGCGGTCGGCGAGGTCCATCAGCCACCGTGCCCGATCAGCCGTGGCGAACCGCCTGGCCCATTGCTCGCTGCGCTCGATGATGGCTCCGCTCCGCATGTCGGCCGCGTATCCCGCCTCACTCGGCGGATCGCCAATGTGTTCCAAGAAGGCTTCGTAGGCTCCTTTGGCCCCCATCCACAGCTGGATGTATTCGCCGTCGGCGCACCGGAACGAGAGGGGCGGAGTCGGATCAGCCCGTGCCCATTTGCTCTCGAGAGCCGGTGACGGCCTTTCGGCGCGGCCGATGATCATCGGAAGGATGGCCAACATGCCGTCGTAGATGGACGTCTCGACCCAGCCGCCCACCCCGGTGGTTTCCCGCTCGTAGAGACAGGCGAGAGCGCCGACCGTCGCGGCCAGGGCCGCGCCGGCACTTCCGATGGTGAGGTCACAGAAGACCGGACCGGGCCGGTGACCGCGGAACTGGGAGAGCAGCCCCGACCTGGCGTGGACCAGCAGCTCAAAATCAGAGAGTGGGCCAGACGCGTTGTAGCTCGGGCGGATCCTCGAGACGATTAGACGGGGGTTCAGCCGAGCCAGTTTCTCGTACCCAACTCCCTGACGCTCCAGGGACTCCTCAGGTCCGGCGAGGAAGATGATGTCAGCGTCGCCGGCGACGCGGTCGACCGCTGCGGCCAGGCCCGTCACGGCCACCTCGACAACCTGTTTGTCCCGGCTCCAGGCGCGGCTCCACTCGACCGAGGTATCCAAGCTCGGGCGGGGACTGGTCTCTATGCGTGTGACCTCAGCCCCGAAGTCCCGGCACAACGCCCCCGGCAGGTTCGCGGCCAGGCCCGCACCGACCAGGCTCACCCCTGTGGCGACCTCGACGACTCGGACACCTCTTAGCGCGGTCCCCTCCTCTGTCACGACGGCCTCCTCACTTGCTCTGGTCCGGCACCGACCAGCCAACCGGCGCCGGGCCCCGCCAATCCGGGCTATTCGATCTCGGGTCGACTACAGCGCCGGGTCACGATATCTCGCGCATTACGAGCCGCCCCCCGGGCTGCAGCTCCGTTTGGACCCACTCCGCCACCGGGAGTTGGTCCGCGATTCGAGAGCCGTATGGTCGACGGGAGACCTGCCCGTCGCGGCCATTCCGAAGAGCTCTCTTCACGCGATGCCCGAGCGAACCGAGGACGAATCGGAAGCGGGCGCCGACCCAAGGCAACGGCTCCAAGCGGGCGAGACGACTGCAGTGCCGCGCGGGTAGGAGCCGTCGAACGAGGCCGGCTTAAAAGCCGGTCGACGAGAACGGGGCGGGAGTGGTCGCGAAGATGGCATCGGCCCGTCCCAACGCTCCCGGCACCAGCTCGGCGACCCGCGCCGCCGCAGCCCTCGACCGCAGGTCCTGACCGCCGAGAAGAGCTGCTCCAAGCTCCGCCACGCCGAGCCGGAGTTCCGAGCGCTCATCGGCTCGGGCAGCCCGACACGACGATCCGTCCGGACCGACCTCCAACACCCACCTTCCGGCAGCCGGGTCGGGCCGGGGCTCGCCGTGCTGGTCGACCGACGCTGGTGCCGCGTCGACCTCGAGCACTAGCCGGCCCTCGATGGTGTAGCGGCGGGCGGTCAAGGCGGCCGGCACGTCCAGCACCCGAATCCAGAGCCGGTCGTTCAGGCCGGTAACGGCGAGGCTCCTCGGATCGGCCAGACGCCACCGGATGGGCTCGTCAATGGGGCGGTCAGCCACGATCGTGTCGACCAAGTCAACGCTCAAGAGGTACTGCCACAGGGCCGCCTCGGCGTCGGGAGAGACGCCGAACAGCTCTTCGAGCCGAAGGACGTTCGGTTCGTCGGTTTCCCAGTGGTTGCTCGCCCGGTAGGCGACGTAGCCGTCGTCGCAGACAGCAAAGAAGCGCTCGGAGGTCCCAGCCGGGCGCCTGGCCTTGGGGTCGGCAAAGACGTTCTTCCAGTACGCCGGGTTCCGATCGACCTGGCCGGCCCGCTGGAGCCGGAACCGGTCGAAGAGCTTGGGCAAGCGACTCTCGGCCTCCTTGGCGCCGCACAGCACGAGATCCAGATCCGGTGCCTGATGGGTCAGGCGGGTGGTTCTCCGGGGCAACGACACGTCCACGGCCGATGTCGCCCAGCCGAAGCCGAACCGGCCGTAGATGGCAGACTCCGACGCGAGCAGTCCGGCGATCGGCTCCCCGCGGTCGGTTCCGTCGGCCAGCATCGCCCCCATCATCCGGCTGAGGATGCCCCGGCGGCGATGAGTGGTGTGCACTGCGACCCCACTCACTGCGGCCAATGGCACCGTCGGAGCTGGCCCACCCGGATCGCCGGGAAGTGTCACGTCACGCGTGAACACGCACGAGGTTCCCACGAACCTCCCTGCGTCGGACGCAACCCAGGTGCGACCGATCTCTAGGTGGTCGACCCAATGGGCCACGGTATCGTCGTCCACCTTGCCAAAGAAGGGGACGTGCAGACTCCGCATCCAGGGGTCGACCTCGTCTGGGCCGATGGCCCGAATTTCGAGCGTCATGGTTCCAGTATCACCGGCTGCAGTGGACGACGTACATTGCCACACGCACACCTTTAGACCGTTGGTTCTGATATCTCCCGTAGATGGGGTGCCATCGAGAGAGGAGTAACCGAAGTCACACCGCCGTCGACCGCGAGAGTCACGCCCGTGATCCAGCGCGCCTCATCGCTAGCCAGGAAAGCCACCGCTGCCGCAACGTCCCAGGCGGTTCCCTCGGTGCCGAGCGGGTTGGAGGCTGCCGCAAGCTGCCGACGGAACTGCGCCTGGGGCGTATCACCCAGGACCGAGTACAGCAACGGTGTGGTTATGTGGCCAGGCACAACGGCATTGACACGGATGCCGTGGCGGCCATGGGCGTAGGCCATGTCTACCGTGATTGCGTGGACGCCACCCTTGGCTGCCGAGTATCCCAGATACCCGGTTCCCCGACATGCTGAGATCGACCCGATATTGACGATCGCGCCGGCACCCTTCCTCTCCATCACTGGAAGCGCGTGCTTCGATGACAAGAAGGTCGTGCGCAAGCTGATGTCGAGTGCCCAATCCCAATCGATCTCGCTGGTGCTGACGACACTCCCGTGAACAGCAGCCCCAAGGTTATTGACAAGGATGTCTACGGTGCCGAAGGCACGCTCGGCGGCCCGCACCATGGCCTCGCAGTCAGAACCCTTCGTCATGTCACCGGTGAAGATCTCCGCCGTGCCACCCTCAGCCGTGATGACGCGTCTTGTATCTTCGGCGCGTTCGCGATGCACATCAGCGAGCAGCACGCCGGCACCCTCGCGCGCCAGCACAATCGCGGTGGCCTTGCCCGTCCCGACGCCGGGGCCAGGCGTGGAACCCGCGCCCGTGACGATGGCCGCCTTCCCTTCGACCCGACCTAGGCGCTCGACCATCATTCGATCACGCAGATCTGTGTCTGATCCTGTTTGGCATTGTGTGAGTGCTCACAATGACGAAGTTCCGGTCCGAAGTGCCATCCATCAGGCGCCAGCCCAGCCGATCTTCCCAACGCCGGCTTCGGTCGGTCAGCGTGCTTCGGCGTTTGCGCGGTACATGGGACCAGCAGTGATCTCTTTCCACGCGTCCACATTTGCGCGAACGGCCTCCTGTGCTTCCTCGAGTCGACCGTCGGGGTTATCGGTGTAAATGACCGTGACGGTTTCGGCACCGTGGAATATCTCAAGGACCTCGACTCCGTCCGGCCCGGCCGTGTAGTAGTACGGCGTTCCAGCCTTCACGGCGAAGCAATCTCCGGGTCGCAGCGTTGCGTCAGACATGAAACTCACGATCGATCCGGATATGACGACGTACAAGCTGTCGACGTCGTGCTTGTGGCGAAACAGCGGAAAGTTCGGCTTGAAAAAGAGATAGACGATCGATGTGCCGCCTTCATCAGCGGTTTGATGCACGAGCAGGCGGTTTATCGAGCAGTCGCTACTGGCGAGCTTCGTTGCGACCTCTCGAAGGTCGACGTTCGTGCCGAAATCGCTGGTTGCAACACCACTCGCGTGCAGTTCGGGAGCTTGGGTCGCGCGGTAGATCTGTATCCCACGCTTCGCGGTGTCAGGGGTACGGGTCATGGATCGGCCTCTCTCATCGCTTGCCACGTCGGCGAACGACTGCACGATCCGAAAATACGTTGGCGAACCGATTCGGTCAACGACTTGATGGTGGGTGGCCACTCCCCCCAGCCTGGGGAGCATCAGCGCGGGCGGCTGCCAAGGACCCCCGAGATAGCGTCGTGGGACCCGCAGGCGACGGGTGATACCGCACCATGGAGTGCCTGCCTTCCCCGGAGTTCCCCGGGTGACATCCCCGTCCGAGAACTGGTCACCGGGCGCAGCCTTCACTTTGTGAGACGGGGTCGACGTCCTGCCCAGAGGCATCCAGCTTCCCTATGGCAGATTCGATGGCCCTTCACCTGCTCGGGCCTCGAGGTCTCCACTCCACTCCGCCCAGAGCCAGTAGAGAAACTCCGTCTGTGGCCCGGCCTCCGGCCCACCCATGGGACGGTGTGCTCGGACATGAGCGATCGCGTCGGTCGGCGTCTCACCCATGGTCACGAGAAGGCCTGCTGCAATGGTGCCCGCCCGGCCAACGCCCGCACCGCAGTGCATCAGCAGGCGCTGGCCATCGCCTAGGCGCGAACGAAGCTGCTCGAAGAGGTGGGGGGCGGCTTCACGGTCGGGCACATACAGGTCCGGAATGGGCCACCAAAGCACGCGAGTCGCCGGCTGGGATCTCAGCCACTCCACATAGTGCGGATAGCGATCCAACTCACTTGGCTCGTTCAGGCACACGACGGCCGTGCCGTCGACGTACGCCAGCGCCGCTTCGGGGTTGTCGCCGATGAAGTGCTTTCCGCAGAGCCACAGCCGCCCGGGAATGCCAGCGGACAGGGGAATTTCGTCCACTCCACCGTGGTTGGACCGCACTTCCGCCCAGTGCATTCCCGGCCGCGTCCCGGTCACCGGCGGCCATCGTAGGCAGCACCCCACCAGCCTCGAGCGTTCGTGGCCGAGCACCTGAGCGCCCTCCCTCGGGGACGAGAAGCCGTGGAGGGGCAGAGGGACGATGCGACCCACTGGGTCCGCGGATCAAAGGTGAACCGCGGGGACCTCGGTCTGTTCGTTTTGCCCGATGAACGGGCCGGTGAGCCCGCTCGGGAATGCCACCCCGCCGCCAATAGGCAAGCCAGGTGGAACCGCGCGAAGAAGGCCCCGTGACTGGCCTGGGTGACTGCCGACGCCCGGCTCACCGCGAGACCCCGACCCACAAGCGCTGGGTTGGCCAGCACGCGAGCGGATCCTTCGGCGGAGCCCCCTCCGGTCTCAGGGGACACGGGTGGTCAGCTGTCCCGCTCGACCTCGACGGTGGTTCCCTTGGGCACCGGCGCCTTGAACCATCGCGACGGCGTGTCCTCGATGAACGCCAACATCGTGTCCATACCCATGAACCCGTCTTCGATCTTCGAGACCTGCACGACCTCTCCGTTACCCAGGCGTACGCGCTCGCCCACCACCACGTCCTCGGCCTGGGCGCTTGACCATGGCTTCGTCACGCCGCCATGTTCCCACCTCGGACGGCGGGCCGGCCACAGGCAGCGTCGCTACGGATGTCGTCCCGGGCCGATCTTCGGGGCCGCGATGCTCGAGTGAACAGCCCGGCGCTCGTAGCGTCGGTTACGGTTCCCAGGACGAGATCCAAGAGGTCGGGGTAGACCCGAGCTCGATCAGCGGATCCAAGGAGCGAGGCACCCGACGTCGGAATGACAAACGGGCGGCCCTTTGGAGCGGCTGCTCCGTGGACAGCCCGTTCGCTCAGGGCCATGTCGCACGGTTGTAACCGATGCCGGGCCGCTCAATCAGTCTTGGTGACGGCCCCACAAGTGGGGCATCGGTACGGGCGACGCTTCGCCAAGGCACGGGTGACCGCAGTGAAGATGGGTGGAAACGAGATCTTCGGGATCTCCCGGGTCGCTTCGACCTCACCGTGCGTCTCGCAGAGGCCGGCGGCAGTCTGTGTCTCCTTGGGCATCAGGTTCTCCTTTGACAGTCGGTTCTTGTGGAAACGCCTACCGGCCGAGCGGCAACCAGCTAAACCGGCGCAGAGCGAGCAAAAGACCCGCGACTCCCCAGGCTGCCACGATGAGCAGGTCAGTGCCGTCGAAGCCGGCGCCCCGGGTATAGGGGTTGTAGGCGGTGAGAAGCGCCGCAGCGAGGTGGTTGACGGGGAACACCTTGCCGATGTCGACGAGCCAGTGGGGCAGGGTGCTCACTGCGATGAACACTCCGGAGATGAAGTAGAGCGGCAGCATTATCCCCTGGGTCACAGGTTGCGCGGCGTCCTGGTCATGGACCAAGGAGGCGACCGCGTAACCCATGCAGCAGAACGCGACTGCCCCCACGATCACAGTGACCGCGAGCGCCGGCGCGGTGCGAGCCGGGACGTGGACGTTGAAGGCAACCCAACCGATGGCGAGGAGCAGCACCACCGTCACAAGTGCCGTCACCACGGAAGTCAAGGCTCTCCCGGCGATGATGGCCGCGGCTGGTACCGGAGAGGCCCGCCGCCGCTTGAGCACCCCCGACTCTCGCTGCGCAGTCACTGAGATGACGAGGTTGATGAAGGAGGCGGCGATGATTCCCAGTGCCATGATTCCCGGCACAAAGAAGACCGAAGTGTTCACCTTGCCGCCGGCAACCTTGACGGTGTTGGCGTGCCCCCCGAATATCGAGGCGAAGATCACCAGGAACATCACCGGCAGCGCGAGCGTAAAGAACTGCGCTTGGCGGTTCCGGAGCAGAGCCATCTCGTCGTAGAGGAACTGATGGACCGTCATTCGGGCGAGACCAGGTGTCGCGGCGCGCTTGCCCGCCGCCGAGGGGGACCTGAGAGTCATGCTCCGTCCTTTCCGGCCGGCGCGGTGAGAGCGAGATACACGTCCTCCAGGGTTGCGCGCCGTACATCGAGGTCAGGCAGATCTAGGCCCCGGCCGAGCGCCCACTCGGCGAGCATCTGGACGTGTGCAAGCGGGCTCTCGCTCCGGATCAGCGTTGTCCCATCGGCGCACGGCTCAGTGAGGGGCTGGAGCGTCGCTGGGAGATCTTGAGCCGCGAGCAGTTCAGGGAGAGTGAAGCGGATGGACACCGTCATACGGTCGCGCCCGCCAAGCGTCTTCGGTGTCCCTTCGGCGACAATCCGCCCATCGGCGAGCACCATGATCCGATCCGCGAGGTACTCGGCTTCGTCCATGAAGTGAGTGGTCAAGAAGATGGTTTTGCCGAGCGACCGCAGCCCCGCGATCACTTCCCAGGCCGCGCGGCGCGCTGATGGATCGAACCCGGTCGTGGGCTCATCGAGGAAGACGATGTCGGGGTCGCCGATGAGCGCCAATGCCACATCGAGTCGACGGCGCTGACCGCCCGAGAGCTCGCTGGCGCGTGTCTCTGTCTGCGCCGCCAGGCCGACGAGGGCGATGGTCTCATCGATGCCGCGTGGAGCCGAGTAGTAACCCGCGAAGAGCCGGAGACACTCGCGCACCGACAGGCCCGGCTCGGGCTCGGATTCCTGCAAGACGACGCCGACGCGGTCGCGCCACGCACCGCTTGCCTCGGCAGGATCGACGCCCAGTACGGTCACGTCGCCGTCTGTGCGTTCCCGAAAGCCCTCGAGGATCTCGACCGTGGTGGTCTTGCCGGCGCCATTGGGTCCGAGGAAGGCGAAGATCTCGCCGTGGTGGACTTCGAAATCGATGCCCCGTACAGCCTCGCGGCGTCCATAGCGCTTGATCAGTCCTCGAACGCTGACGACGGGTTCGGACAAATCCGCAGTACCGGAGTTCACGCCGACGCCATGCTCACGGCTCGTTTCGGCCACCGCAGCCCCCCTCCGCAGCCTTCAGCGGCCCCGAAGCTACTCGGCTTCCGATGTCCGCGGCACTGAGAAGTACAAAGCCCGAGATCATGCTCACCGACCTCGTGTGCCACTGCGGGGACATCCGCCGACCTACGGCGTTCCTGAGGCCACGTTGCTGAAAGTGGC
>DAIUEV010000073.1:0-11347 GCA_036844945.1 Acidimicrobiales bacterium | reverse complement strand
GCGGTCGCCGATGATCAGCTCGCGCTGACCGCGGCCGATCGGGATCATCGAGTCGATCGCCTTCAATCCGGTGAGCATCGGCTCCCTGACCGGCTGACGCTGGACGATCCCGGGCGCCTTGTACTCGACTGGACGCGTCCCGGCCGTCCGGATCTCACCCTTGCCGTCGAGCGGGGTGCCGAGCGGATCCACGATCCGCCCGAGCAGCTCGTCGCCGACCGGGATCTCCAACAGGCGCTTGGTGCGCCTCACCATGTCGCCCTCGATGATCTTCTCCCACTCGCCGAAAAGCACCGCGCCGACGTTGTCGGACTCGAGGTTGAGCGCCAGCCCCGTGACGCCGTGGGGGAACTCGAGCATCTCAAGCGACATGCAGTTGTCGAGCCCGTGAATGCGGCAGATGCCGTCGGCGATCGACAACACGGTGCCGACCTCGGTGAGATCGGCGCGCGTGCTGTCGAGGCCTTCGATGCGCTGCTTCAGGATTGAGGTGATCTCGTCAGGCTTTATCTGCATTGGGTTGCTCCTGGGCTGGTGACGGCAGCCGCCCTTGAGCGACTTGTTTGCGAAGTTGGTCCAATCTGGACCGAATCGATGCATCGAGGATGACATTGCCCACGCGGAGCACGACTCCACCCAGGATGTCGGGATCAACTACGGTCGTCAGCTGGATCGTGGTTCCGGTATCTGCGCCGATGCGCTCACCGAGGCTGCGCACCATCGCTTCGTCGAGCCCCACCGCGCTCGTCACCTCGACCGGAAGCATCTTCATCTCGGTGTCCCACAGCTCGTCGTAGCGCGTTCGGATGTGAAAGATCTCATTCATCCGCTGACGCTCCACCAGAGTCTCGAGGAAGCTCATGAAGGTCTCCTCGGCACCCTCGAGCATGCGGTGCAGACCATCTTTCTTCTCGGCGGTCGACAGATAGGGCGAAACGAAGAAGACCTCGAGCTGGCGATCCGCTGACAGCGCGTCGACGAACTGGCCGAGCTGCTCGTGAACCGCGGCGAGCAGGTTCCGCTCGGAGGCGACCTCGAACAGCGCCCGCGCGTAGACCTCGGCGACCGCTTCCACTAATGGACCTTTTCCACTAGTTCGGGCTCTCGAAGATCATGGTTGGCGGTGTCCCCCGCCGCTCAGGACGGTGAAGTCAAGCTCGGAGAGCGCGTCTTCGACCAGTCGTCGCTGATCCTCCTCGGTGAGCACCTTGCGCGTGACCCGCTCGGTCGCCATGACCGTGAGCTCGGCGACATCCCGGAGGAGCTCGTCCATCATGCGGCGGCTCTCGGCCTCGATCTCGCGGCGGGTTTGCTCCAACATCTGCTCACCCCGAGCCTGGGCTGCCGTGCGGGCATCGCGCTCGTGCGCGGCGGCCGCCTGACGGGCACGCTCGACGATCTCTTCGGCCTGCTGGCGCGCCTGCTTGAGGTGATCGCGATACTCAACGAGCAACTCTTCGGCTTCCTCGCGGGTGCGCGCGGCCGAGTCGATCGAGTCGTCGATCGTCTTCCGCCGCTGGTCGAGCGCCTCCCCGATGCGAGGCAACACCGCCTTCGTGAGGATGAAGAGCGAGATCGCGAACACCACGAGCGTCCAGATCGTCAGCCCGACGTTCGGTGTGATCAGCCATGAGCTTGATGCGAGTAGCACGGTGCTTGCTCCGTCGGTCTAGAGGAAGAAGGCGATGAAGCCGCCGACCAGGCCGTAGAAGAAGGTTGCCTCGGTGAGGGCGAAACCCAGCCACTGGATCGAGGTGATCTCGCCGCGCATCTCCGGCTGTCGAGTCACCGACTCGATCACCTTGCCGAACAACATCCCGATGCCGGCGCCGGCTCCGGCGGCCCCGCCTCCGGCGCCGACTCCGAGAGCGATTGCCTTCCCGGCCTTCTCGCCGATCAGGTCATATGACTGCGCTGCCGCCGTGAACAGAGCATGCAAGACGATGGCGACACCCACGATGTGAAAACCCATTTAGCTCATAGCTCCCTTTTGCTGTTAATGACTTTCGACTGCTCCACCCAAATAAATGGCGGTCAAGATCGCGAAAATAAAGGCCTGCAGACCGGCGATTAGCACGGCTTCGAACAGGTAAATCGCGATACCGAGCGGCAGGGTGAACCAGCCGATGGCCGGGATCCCCAGCAACACCGCCATGTCACCCGCCATGAAATCTATCAAGAGGTGCCCGGCGAGCAGGTTGGCCCAGAGCCGGATCGCCAGCGAGAGGAGCCGCAGGAAGTGCGAAACGATCTCCAGCGGGTACAGGAAGAGCAGCATGCCCCCACCGACGCCCGCCGGCACCAAGGACTTCAGATACCCCCTGAACCCGTGGGCACGGAGACCCTCGATGTTGTACGAGATGAAGACGCCCAACGCGAGGATGAGCGGCAGCGCGACGTTGGTGTCGGCGGCATAGATCTGGAACGAAGGGATGTTCAGCCCACCGAGGTGCAGCTTGTCCGCGGTGTTGACCGGCAGCGGGAGGTACCCGATGAGGTTGGTGACGAGGACGAACACGAACAGGGCGAAGACGAGCGGAAACCACCGCCGGGCCATCCGCTCGCCCATGCTGTCATTGGTCAACCGTTTCGCCAGGTCGTAGCCCCATTCGACTGCCGTCTGGACGCGGTTGGGTCGCATCTGCATGCGCCGGGCGACCCAGACGAGGATGCCGATGGTCAGCACCGCCGTCATCAGCAGGTACATCACTCCCTTGTCGATTTCCAGCGGCCCGACGAGGTGTATCCACGACGTGACGTGGTAGGGGGAGACGATGTTGAAGCTGTTGTTCTTGTGGGTGTGAAGGCCATAGGCGACCGAGAGGCCGATCAGGCCGGCGAGATAGACGAGAACGATGCCGTAGGTGATCTTCCTGCGGCGGCTCATGTTGGCCAGGAAGCTCATTGAACGACCTTCCGCCGCGGCGGTCCCGTGAGCAGTTTGATCACGAACGCCACCGAGTACCCGCCGAAGATCACGAGCGACGCAGCGAGCCCGGCCCGGCGTCCACCGATGACCGCGGCGATCACGATCACGCCGGCCAGCAACCAGATCCGCGCGAACCCCTCGAAGAGCGTGACGCCGAGCTGCTTCAACGGCTCGGTGAACTTACGGGTCCAGCGCCGGTCGACCTCGGCGATCACCCGCTGCACCAACCATCCCCCGGCGCCGAGGGCATAGCCGAGCTTGGATGCACCGAGCTCGATGACCGGAATCACCGCGAGCACCACGAGTGGCACGTCCACATAACGCAGCACGCGCCGAAGTACGAGAGAAGACTGGTGGGGCTGGGCGTCGACGTCTAGCGCCAAGACAGGCTCCCGGGGTGGGGAGCGTCCAGCCGGGACGGGGGGGCTGTAGGGCGGTCGTTCACCGGGGGGGTCCAGACGTCACGCAGCAAAGATGGCTCCGCCGCCACGACCCCGGCGCGCCGGTAGCGGCGCTGCCGAACTGGTGACGGAGCCTTGTGTCACCTGCACGATCATCGCATCCTGCCTTGCCCATCGGCAAAACCGCTGCCCCCTTTTCCGCCCACTGTCGGCGCCGGTGGAGGACGCCTGGGGCGGGTGAGGACCAGGCCGTCGGGGGCAGGCCGGGGGGTCGGCGACCCCGATCGTCCGGCGCTGGCCGGCCGGCGGGGCCCGGCCCCCGGCGGCAGCGCTCCGGTCCCGTTGGCTGCCACGAGAGCCGGCCCGTCGATGTCCCGACGCCGAAGCCCCGGGTGGAAGAGGGTGTAGAGCGCCACCCCCAGGGCGGCCGCGCCGGCCGGGATGAAGGCGTTCACCCGCGGGACGAACAAGGGGAACAGCACGAAGCCCGAGAGGACCGCGGTCCAGGCCCACAGGATGAGGACGCTCCGCCGGTGGCCGTGCCCGAGCCGAAGCAGGCGGTGGTGGATGTGTTCCTTGTCGGGGGTGTGGAACCCGGTGCCCCGGGCGGTCCGGCGGAGGAAGGCGAAGGCCATGTCGAGGATCGGCACCCCGAGGATGAAGACCGGGATCACGAGGGGGGCGAAGAAGAAATAGGTGGCGCCGCTCGTGACCGGGATCCGTCCCCCGATCGCCATCGTGGAGGCGGACATCAACAGTCCAAGCAGGAGCGCGCCGGCGTCCCCCATGAACACCTTGGCCGGGTGGAAGTTGAAGGGGAGGAACCCGACGCAGATGCCGCACGCGATGACGGCGATGAGCGGACCGATGTTGTCGAGGGGGAGCACGCCGAGCTCCATGAGGCGGAGCCCGTAGACGCCGAGGGCGCCGCCCCCGATGGCGACGATCCCGGCGGCCAGGCCGTCGAGGCCGTCGATGAGGTTGATGGCGTTCGTGAGCGCGATGACCCAGACCGCGGTGATGAGCGGCGTGACCCCGGGGGTGAGGGCGATCAACCCGGCCAGCGGGATCTTGATCCAGTACATGGTGACCCCGAGGAAGTACAAGATGCTGGCCGCCAACACCTGCCCGGCCATCTTGGCCGGGGCCGACATGTCCCGGACGTCGTCGATCAGCCCGACCGCGAAGATGGCCGCCCCCGCCAGGACGACCCCCAGGGGCTCCGAGGAGTTGGAGAACAAGACGTGCAGCGGCGAGACGAGCGCCGCCACGATCATGGCCAGCAGGAACCCGAGCAGCATGGCGGCACCGCCCCCATAGGGGGTGGCCCGGTCGTGGACCTTGCGCTCGTGGGGCAGTGCGACGTAACCCACCCGGGCGGAGAGCCAGCGGGCGGGCATGGTGGCAAGGGCGGTGACCGCTGCCGCGACCCCGAAGACGATGGCGTAGAAGGCGAGCGGTGGCATGTCCGGGCTGCGCGCGACCGGGCGCTCAGCCCGCCCCGGCGAGATCCGGATACGGAGGGAAGGCCGCGCAGAGGTCGGCGACGTCGCCCCGCACCGCTTCGAGCGCCGCAGGGTCGTCCCGGTGCCGGAGCGTGCGTCCGATGAGCGAGGCGATCATCGCCATCTCACCTTCGCCCATGCCGGCGGTGGTCTCGGCGGCGGTGCCGAGTCGGAGACCCGAGGTGACGAAGGGCGAGCGGGGGTCGTCGGGGATGGTGTTGCGGTTGCAGGTGATGCCGGTGCGGTCGAGCACCTCCTGGGCCGTCTTCCCGGTGAGCTCGGGGTCGAAGGTCCGCAGGTCCACGAGCACGAGGTGGTTGTCCGTCCCACCCGACACGAGCCGGAAGCCCTCGCCCGACAGGGCCGCTGCGAACGCCTTGCAGTTGGCGACGACGGCGGCGGCATAGGTCCGGAACTCCGGCCGGGCCGCCTCTGCGAAGGCGACCGCCTTCGCGGCGATCACGTGCTCGAGGGGCCCGCCCTGGAGGCCCGGGAAGATCGCGCTGTCGACCTTCTTCGCCAGTTCGCTCGTCGCGAGGATCGCCCCTCCTCGGGGGCCCCGCAGGGTCTTGTGGGTGGTGAACGTCACCACGTCGGCGACGCCGACCGGGCTCGGATGGACGCCGGCGGCGATGAGGCCCGCCGGGTGGGCGGCGTCGAACATGAGCCGCGCTCCGACCTCGTCGGCGATCTGGCGGAACGGCTCGGGGTCGATCGTGCGCGCGTAGGCGGTGGAGCCGGCCACGATGAGCTTCGGCTGTTCGGACTTCGCCCGGTCCCGGACCTCGTCGAAGTCGATGACCTCACCCGGCGCCTCGGGGTCGTCGCTCTGGGGGGTGACCCCGTAGGAGACGAAGCGCCAGATCTTGGAGGTGATGGAGGCTGGCGAGCCGTGGGTCAGGTGCCCGCCGTGGTCGAGGCGCATCGCGAGCACGGTGTCGCCGGGCTCGAGCAGCGCCTGGTACACCGCGAGGTTGGCGCTCGCGCCCGAGTGGGGCTGGACGTTGGCGTGCGCCGCGCCGAACAGGGCCTTCGCCCGATCCCGGGCCAGGTCCTCGACCTCGTCGATGACCCGGTTCCCGCCGTAGTAGCGGGCCCCCGGGTAGCCCTCCGAGTATTTGTTGGTGAGGACCGATCCGGTGGCGGCGAGCACCGCCGGTGAGGTGAAGTTCTCCGAGGCGATCAGCTGGATCGTCTGGGTCTGGCGACCGAACTCCTCGCCGATCAGGCGGGCGACCTCAGGATCGCCGTCCAACCAGGGACCGAAAACCGAGCCCGCACTCACCGGGGAGCCACCCTGGTGGCCGGGGCGGCCGTGACGGGCGCCGGGGCTCGACCCATGAGGGGAGTGTACCCAGCCCCCCGGTCCCGGCCCGTGGCGGTCGGATACGTTCGTGCGCCATGACGCTTGATCCGAGGACCCCGGTCCTCGTCGGGTTCGGCCAGGTCACGGATCGACCCGGGGACCCCGAGCCCGACCACCCCCGTGAGCCGCTCGGCCTCATGGTCGCGGCGATTCGTGCCGCGCTCGACGACGCCGGAGGCTCGGCCGACCGCCTACTCGGCTCGGTGGAGAGCGTGCGGGTCGTGCGCTCGCTGCAGTGGAACGTGCCCGACCCGGGCGCCCTCGTCGCCGACCGGCTCGGGATCTCGCCGCGCGAGAGCGTGGTCAGCGCGGTCGGGGGGAACACCCCACAGTCCCTCATGGCGGACAGCGCCGGGGCCGTCCAGCGTGGCGAGCTCGACGCGGTCGTGGTCGTCGGGGCCGAGTGCGTCTCGTCGCGGGTGCGCGCCCGGAAGAACGGCCAGTGGCTGGAGTGGACAACCCAGGACGAGAAGACATCCCCGGCCCGGCAGTTCGGCGAGGACAGGACGCCCACGACCGAGACCGAGGCGGCGCGGGGGCTCCTCGCACCGGTCCACATCTATCCACTGATCGAGAACGCGCTCCGGATGACCACCGGCCGCAGCGCCGCCGAGCAGCGCGCCCGCATCGGCACGCTCTGGTCGCGGTTCTCGGAGGTCGCAGCGTCCAACCCGTACGCATGGTCGAGAACGGCCCGCAGCCCCGAGGAGATCGTCACCGCCAGCCCGACGAACCGGATGATCGCCCTCCCCTACCCGAAGCTCTGCACCGCCAACATCCAGGTCGACCAGGGAGCGGGCTTCCTCCTCTGCAGCGCCGAGGTGGCGACCGCCGCCGGTGTGCCGCGCGACCGCTGGGTCTTTCCGATCGCGGCGGCCGAGGCCAACGACCACTGGTACCTCTCCGAGCGGCCCGACCTGTCGCACTCTCCCGCCATCAGGCTGTCCGGCGCGAAGGCGCTCAGCCTGGCCGGCGTCGGGATCGGCGACGTCGCGGTCGCCGACCTGTACTCATGCTTCCCGTGCGTGGTCCAGATCGCCGCAGGCGAGCTCGGCTTGGATCTCGACGGCGACGTGCACCGACTGACATTGACCGGCGGGCTGACCTTCGGTGGCGGCCCCGGGAACAACTACGCGAGCCATGGGATCGCATCGGTTGGCACCGCGCTCCGGTCGGGTGCCGGCACGGTGGGGCTTGCGACGGGGCTCGGGTGGTACGCCACGAAGCACGCGGTGGGCATCTACTCGACCGAGCCTCCACGCGACGGCTTCCGCGCGGAGAACGTGCAGTCATCGGTCGACGCGCTCGAGCGCTGGCGCGAGGCGCCCGAAGCGACCGGACCGGCGGAGATCGAGACGTTCACCGTGACCTATGACCGCGACGGCGCACCCGAACGCGGCATCGTGTCGTGCCGCACCGGCCCGGCCGCGCGGACCTGGGCGAACGTCACCGAGCCGGGGCAGCTCGCCGAGCTGGCCATGGCCGAGAATGCCCATTGGTCCGGGATGCTCATCGGCGACGGGATCTTCGAACTCGCCGGATGACGGTCAATCGGCGAGGTGGACACCCCCACCCTGGTCGATCCTCCAACCCGGGTTGTGGGCCACCTCCCACGGATGGCCCTCGGGGTCGATGAAGATCCCCGAGTAGCCACCCCAGAAGGTCTCCGCGGGGGCGCGCCCCACGGCCGCCCCGGCCGCCCGAGCCTCTTCGATGACCGCGTCGACCTCCGCGCGGCTCCTCGCGTTGTACGCGAGAGTGACCCCGCCCCAGCCGCCACCGTCGACGACGCGCGAGTCCGCGGCCAGCCGGCCGCGGTCCCACAGCGCGACGACCATGCAGCCGGCCTGGAAGAACGCGACGTCGGGCTCCTTGCTGGCCCGCCAACCGAGCGCCTCGTAAAAGGCGGTTGCCCTCGCGAGGTCCGAGACACCGAGGGTCACCAGGCTGAGTCGTTGCTCCATCCCGATACTGTGTCGCGCCGCCGCGACTCGCCGCCGCTCTCAGCGGAGCGAACGCTCGATGGCCTCCCAAGGCACCGCGCCCTCGCGCAGACAGGTCGGGGCGCGTCCGGTGCAGTCGACCACCGTCGACGGCGTGCCCTCGCAGCGACCCCCGTCGGCCACCACAGCCACCTGTTCGGACGAGAAGGCCACACGGACCGCATCGGCGGTGGTGAGGGGGGGCTCCCCATGTCGGTTGGCACTCGTGACGGCCAGGGGTCCAGCCTCGAGGCAGAGCTGCTCGACGAGGGGGAAGGCCGGCCAGCGAACCCCCACCGTGCGGCCGCTGCCGCCCACGAGCGCGCCCACGCGTCGCCGCGCCCGGATGACCAGGGTGAGGGGTCCGGGCCAAAGCGCCTCTGCCAAGGCTTGGGCGGCGGCGGGAAACGAGGACGCCACGAGCGACAGCTGATCGAGGCTTCCGACGAGGACCGGCAGGGCGAGGTCAGGCGGGCGGCCCTTCGCGGCGAAGACCCGGTCCACGGCCTCGGGCTCCAATCGGGCCGCGAGCCCGTAGACCGTGTCGGTCGGGACCCCGACCACCAGGCCGTTCCGCAACGCCTCGAGCAGCGGGGTCAGGTCGTCCGTGCCGACCAGCGCGGGCCGTCCCCCCGAGCTCACCCCCAGTGCGCCACCAGCGCGCGCGGCCGGTCAGCGAGGTCGGCGAGGACCCGGTGCCCGGTGCTCCCCTGCGCGGCGGCCGCCCGGAGCGCGGCGTCGGCCTGGGATGGCGCGATCTCGAGCACCGCGGTGCCGGGTCGGGCCAGCCAGCCCGCGGCCCCGACGAGGATCGCCTCGATATCGGCGAAGCCCGGGGTGTAGTCGCTCCCCGGTCCGGCCACCAGCGCCCCGTGGGGTTCGTGATCGCGCACGACCGGGTCGAGCTGCTCCCACTCCACCGCGTCCACATACGGCGGGTTGGACACCACGAGGTCGATGCATCCGCGTTCGACGACCGGCAGCGCCTCCCACCAGCGGCCGAGTCGAAACTCCACCCGGGCGCCCTCGCGCGTCCGCACCCGCAGCTCGTTGGCGCGGGCGAGGTCGAGCGCGTCGGGATCGCAGTCGGTCGCGGTGACCGAGACGCCACGGCCGGCTCGCTCGGTGGCGATCGACAGCGCAATCGCACCGGTGCCGGTCCCGAGATCGACGACGTTGGCGCGGCCCTTCGACGCGAGCAGCCGGTCGAGCTCGGCCAGGGCGACGTCGGTGAGCCACTCGGTCTCGGGACGCGGGATCAGCGCGCGAGGGTCGACGAGCAGGTCGAGCTCCCGGAACGGCCAGTGCCCGAGCACGTACTGGAGGGGCTCGCCGCCCCGGCGGCGTTCAGCCAGGCCCTCGGCCAGGCCCGCCGCTTCGGCGGAGACCGGGTCGTCGGTGCCGGCCAGGTCCTCGAGGACCCACCGCGCCTCGCGCCCCGAGCCGAGCGCGGCGGCGAGGGCACGTTCGAGCCGGCGGCGCTCCCCGCCGGGCGGGAGGCTCACCCCGACCCGGACTCGTCGTCGCCCAACTGACGGGCTCGCTTGTCGGCCATGAGCGCCTCGGCGAACTCGTCGAGATCGCCGGCCAGCACCTGGTCGAGCTTGTGCACGGTGAGACCGATCCGGTGGTCGGTGACCCGGTTCTCCTTGAAGTTGTAGGTGCGCACCTTCTCCGAGCGGCCACCGCCCCCGACCTGGCTGCGCCGGGCCGCTGCGATCTCGGATGCCTGCCGATCCTGTTCCGCCTTCAACAGCCGGGCTCGCAGGACCGTCATGGCCTTCGCCCGGTTCTGGATCTGGCTCTTCTCGTCCTGCATCGCCACCACGATCCCGGTCGGCAGGTGGGTGATCCGGACGGCCGAGTCGGTCGTGTTGACCGATTGCCCGCCCGGGCCGGTCGAGCGATAGACGTCGATCTTGAGGTCGGCGGGATCGATCACCACGTCCACCTCGTCGGCTTCGGGGAGGACCGAGACCGTGGCGGCCGAGGTGTGGACACGGCCCTTCGACTCGGTGACCGGCACCCGCTGGACTCGGTGCGGCCCGGCCTCGTGCTCGAGGTACCGCCAGGCGTCCTTGCCCTTCACGACGAAGACCACCTCGTTCAACCCGTCGCGCCCCGTCGCGCTCTCGGCGAGGACCTCGACGCCCCAGCGGTGCCGGTCGGCGAACCGGGTGTACATCGAGAAGAGGTCGCGGGCGAAGAGGTTTGCCTCCTCGCCTCCCTCGCCCCCCCGGATCTCGACGATCACGTTGCGCCCGTCGTTGGGGTCCTTCGGGAGGAGGAGCGCGCGGAGGCGGTCCTCGAGCCCCGTGACCGCGGCCTCGGACTGCTCGAGCTCGGCCCGGACGACCTCCCGATCCTCACCGGTGGCGTCCTCGGCCATCTCCCGCGCCGTGGCCCCGTCCTCGCGCGCCCGTTCCAGGTCGCGCCACACCGACACGACCTCCTCGAGGTCCTTGCGACGTCGCGACAGGTCGCGCAGACGCGTCGGATCCGAGGAGGTGGCGGGGTCCGCCAGGTCCTCGAGGACGGCCTCGTACTCGGTCTCGAGCCGGGCCATGCGCGCGTCGAGCGGCTCGGGCACAGACTCAGGTTAGGACCCGGCTTCGCCGGGTCGGCTTGACCGTTAGGAGGTCTTCGGCGGGCGGACGCGCGTCTTGCGCTGCCCGTAGCGGCGCTGGAAGCGCTCGACCCGGCCACCGGAGTCGACCAGCTTCTGCTTGCCGGTGAAGAACGGGTGGCACTCGCTGCACAGCTCGACGTGGAGGTCGGCCTTGGTCGAGCGGGTCACGAAGGTGTTCCCGCACGAGCAGCGGACCGTTGCCTCTCCGTAGGTGGGGTGGATATCGGACTTCATCTCGGCTCCGTCTCTGTCTCGTGCTCTTGTGCCCAGGGGGCCCGACGGCACCCGGGAACCGTCCAAGGCCGGGAAGGCCGCGGATATTCCCTCAGCCGTTCGGGGTCGGGCCCTTGGCGATCTCGGCCAGGAACTCCGTGTTGCTCTTGGTCGTGCGGATCTTGTCCATGAGCAGCTCGAGGCCCGGGGCGGAGTTGCCCTCGGCGGCCAGCGCGTTCAGGACCCGCCGCAGCTTCCAGACCTGCTGGAGCTCGCCGCGCTCGAAGAGCAGCTCCTCGTGGCGGGTCGAGCTGGCGTTCAC
>DAIUEV010000072.1:0-11456 GCA_036844945.1 Acidimicrobiales bacterium | reverse complement strand
GCGGCACGCGGTGGTGCCGCGGGGGCTCGGTCGTGCCGGTCGTCGTCAGCGGTGCCGGTACCGGGATCGCCGTGCCCACGTGCGGACGCGGCTGCGCGGCGCCCGCCACATCCGCGGCGAAGAACGTCGTCACCGCCGGCACCGCGAACCCCGCCGCGGCGAGCCGTCGCAGAAAGGCGCGGCGGTCGATGGAGCGCTGCTCCAGCGGGTCGGGAGTCTGTTCGTCTTCGCTGGCCACGGCCCGAACTGTAGGGAGGAAGCGAGACACCGGCAATCGAATCTGCCGGACCTTCCTCCGGGCGGGCGGACACGGGTCCTGCGTAACATCGCCCTCGCACCGCCCCTCGGCCAACCGGTGAGGTCATGACGATCGAGCGCTACCCCTACCACGCCCGGGCCCGCTGGGGTCAGGTTCTCGTTGCGGAATCGGACGCCTGCCTCTCTCTCGGACGTGAGGGCGCCCGGCCGGTGCTCTGCTTTCCTACCGGGGACATCGACCTCGGCCGGTTCCACCCGGAGGGCCCGGTCCAGCCGTCCCCGGAGGAGGGCGCGGTGCAGCTCTGGAGCCTCGTGGACCCACCGGGCGAGGCGCCAACGCCCGACAAGGAGGCATGGATCAGCCCGACCTCCTCGAGGACCGACGGTCGCGAGGTGCTGCGGACCTTCGTCGAGCCGGTCGCCGCCTTGGCCGAGCTGACCGGGCACGGCGCGTTCGACCAGAGTCGGGTGCGGATCGAGGTGGTGGACCAGGGACCCGGTGACGATCCGAAGGACGCCACCGTCAAGCGCTTCCCCTCCTGGGGCGACGCGGCACATCTGATCGACATGCTCGACGTCCGCCCCGAAGGCGACCTCGCGTTCGTCAGCGTGACCCGTGACGACGGGCTCCGGCCGGTGGTCGAGGGGAGCCAGATGCTCGGCCAGACCATCGTGGCCGCCGGACGGCACGCACCGGACCGACGCGTGGTGTCGGCCGACATGATCTTCATGCGGGCCGCCGACACCCGCCGGCCGCTCCGGTTCGAGCTGAACGAGCTGAGCGCGGGGCGCACCTTCTCGTCGCTCACCGCGACGGTGCTCCAGGACGGGCGGTGCTGCGCGGCCGCCACCCTGCTCCTCGCGGCCCCCTCCGACGACGTCATCCGCCACGATGTCGAGCCGCCACCGGTGCCGGGCCCCTACGACTGCCCGCCCTTCGACATGGGGGTAACCGGTCGGGACCTTCGGGTGGTGGACGCCGGCTACACCAACGCCGCCGACGCCCCGGCCGGTCCGCCGGTCGTCGACGCGTGGGTGCGCTTTCGGGATGTCCCCGACGACCCGCCACTCCATGCTGGGTTGCTCGCCCAGTTCACCGGCCACATGTCGATCGCGGCAGCCCTGCGTCCCCACGAGGGCATCGGGCAGGACCAGGCGCACCGGACCCTCTCTATGGGGATCAACGGCATCCACATCTCATTCCACCGTGAGGTGCACGCCGACCGCTGGATGCTCTACCACCACCTCTCGACGTTCGCCGGGGACGGGATGACCCACTCGGAGTGCCGGGTCCACGACGAGGACGGCCAGCTCCTGGCCTCGTTCACCGTGGAGGCGATGATCCGAGGCGTTCCCGGTGGCGGGGTTCTGGACGAGCGGACGGGCCTGTGAGCCTCGCGCTCGGAGAACAGACCGGCCCCACCTGATCGCAGCATCGGCGCTCGGAGTGTTCAGGAAAACGTCGTCGGCGGAAGGCGTTCCTGGCGGGCCGCCACCGTCGGCATGATGCCCTCCCGCTCGGCCAGGTGCCTCATGCTCTCGAGCCGCCCCGTGTAAGAGACGGGCTGCCGGAGCATCCACAGGAGCCCCTCGGCGGCGACCTCCGCGGGCTCCCACTCGGCGAAGTCGGCGTCGGGCATGTGAGCCCGGGCCCCTTCGGAGGCGACGGGGGCGTCGACCCGGAAGCAGTTCACCGCAATCTGGTCAGCGGCGAGCTGGCGGGCCAGGTCCACCGTCAACCGCTCGACGCCGATCTTGGCGATGCCGTAGGAGGTGGAGGTGATGGTGACCGGGAGCGCCCGCAGGGCGACGAGCGACGAGACGTTGAGGATGCGGCCCTCGCCGGCGGCGCGGAGGTGGGAGACGGCGAAGCGGGAGGCCATGAACGGCGCGTCCAGGTTGACCGCCAGGATGCGGTCGTGCACGTCGAGCGGGATCTCGAGCCCGCCGACGCTGCCCGCGGCCGCGTTGTTCACCAGGATGTCGAGCCGGCCGAGCTCGTTCACGGTGGTCTCGACCATCGCCGCCACCTCGGTTCGATCGGCGAGATCCACCGGGACGCCGATCGCCCGACCCCCGTCGGCTCGAATCCCCTCGACGGTGTCATCGAGGGTGCCCGGGGTCGGCTGCGGGTCGGCGCGGGTGGACCGGGCCGCGCACGCCACTGCGTATCCCTCCGCGGCGAGCGCCCGAGCCAACGCGGCGCCGATCCCCCGGCTCGCCCCGGTGACGAGGGCGACCTTCTGTGCAGCCACGGTTCCGAGCCTACGGGGGGTGCTCGGAGGGCTCGGGATGGGCGATGACCGGGGCCGGGCGGAAGCGCCCGGAGTGAGTGTTTACACTCAGGAGGGCACGGGCGCTCCGCGCCGCGGCGACGAGGAGGACGCGTGGTGAAGCTGGCTGAGAGCCTGCGGGTGGTGGACGCCGACTCGCACATGACGGAGCGGCACGACCTCTTCACCGAGCGGGCGCCGAAGGGGTTCGAGGACAAGGTGCCCCACGTCGAGCGGATCAACGGCCACGACATGTGGGTGATCGAGGGGAAGACGTTCGGCAAGGCCGGATCGGGTGGCACCATCGACCCGCAAGGCAAGAAGCACCCGTTCCGGGACTCCCAGGGAGGGTCCTGGGGCATCGAGGACGTCCACCCCGCGGCGTGGAACCCGGTGGAGCGCCTTCGCCTGCTCGACGAGATCGGCATCGACGCCCAGGTGCTCTACCCGAACTCCATCGGGCTCGGCGGCCAGAACATGTACAACTCGATCAAGGACCCCGAGACCATCGGCCTGTGCATCAAGCTCTACAACGATGCGATGGCCGAGGTGCAGGAGGAGTCGAACGACCGGCTGATCCCCATGCCGATCATGCCCGCCTGGGACATCGGGGCATGCGTCAAGGAGGCACAACGCTGCGCCGCGATGGGCTACCGGGGCGTCAACATGACCGCCGACCCCCAGGACTCGGGCTCGCCCGACCTCGGTGACCCGGCCTGGGACCCGTTCTGGGAGGTGTGCTCCGGCCTCGACCTCCCGGTCCACTTCCACATCGGGGCCAGCCAGACCGCCCTCGCCTACTTCGGCACCACCTACTGGCCGAGCCAGGACGACTACGTGAAGCCGGCCATCGGCGGGGCGTCCTTGTTCCAGAACAACTCCCGGCTCCTGCTCAACAGCGCCTACTGCGGGATGTTCGACCGGCACCCGAACTTGAAGATGGTCTCGGTGGAGAGCGGGATCGGATGGGTGCCGTTCATGCTCGAGGCCATGGACTACGAGCTCGAGGAGAACGCCCCCAAACACTTCGAGAAGCTGCACAAGCTCCCGTCGGAGTACTTCCGGGACAACTGGTACGCGACGTTCTGGTTCGAGACCGGCCGCGGGGACCTGCAGCACCTGATCGACTCGGTCGGCGAGGACAACATCCTGTTCGAGACCGACTTCCCGCACCCGACCTCTCTCCACCCGAACCCCGTCGAGATAGTGAGCGAGAAGATCGCCACCCTGCGCCCCGAGACCCAACGCAAGGTGATGGGCGGCAACGCCGCCAAGCTCTACCGGATCTGACCCTCCTATATTTCAGTTGACACTTACGTAAGTCAGCAGTTAATCTTCTCCGGGTGGACGCGGCCCTCAAGGCGCTCGCCGAGCCAAGGCGGCGGGCGATCCTCCGGCTCGTGTGGTCCGAGGAGCTCCCGGCCACCGACATCGCCGACCAGTTCCGCGACGTCACCCGACCGGCGATCTCCCAACACCTCGGCGTGCTGAAGGAGGCCAACCTCGTCACCGAGCGACGCGACGGCACCCGGCGCCTCTACCGGGCCAACACCGGCACCATCGCCGAGCTGCGCGACTTCCTCGGCGACTACTGGACCTCCGGCCTCGAGCGCCTGCGCGATGTCGCCGAGGCGGCCGAAGCCCAGAAACGATCGGCCAGAGGAACCACCTGATGGGCGAGCTGGTCCGCGAGATCGTGATCGACGCCTCGCCGGAAACGATCTGGCCGTTCCTCACCGAACCCGGCCGGATCGTCGAGTGGCACGGCACCGTCGCCGAGCTCGACCCCCGGCCGGGCGGCATCTACCGCGTGCTGGTCGCGGGCAGTTCCCAGTCGGCCGGCCGTTACGTCGAGGTCGTGCCGCCCGAGAAGGTCGTCTTCACCTTCGGTTGGGAGGTGGAGGAGCATCAGATCCCGCCGGGCTCGACCACCGTCGAGATCACCCTGCACCGCGAGGGCGACAAGACCCGCGTCCGGTTGGTCCACCGGGGCCTGCCCGACGACGCGATCGCCGACCACGAGCACGGGTGGGCGCACTACCTCGGCCGGTTGGCCGTCGCTGCGACCGGTGGTGACGCCGGTCCCGACGAGCCCCCGCCGGGCGGGAACGCGACGGCGTGAAGGCCGGATCAGACCGGGTATGAGAGAGGGATCACTGAGGAGGACCGATGACCGAACATCGCACCGCCACCCATGACGAGTGGCTGGAAGCCCGGCTCGAGTTGCTCAAGGCCGAGAAGGAGCTGACCCGACAGAGCGACGACGTTGCCCGCCAACGGCGCGAGCTGCCGTGGGTGCGGGTGGACAAGGCGTACCGCTTCGACACCGAGCGGGGGGAGGCGACGCTGGCCGACCTCTTCGATGGCCGCTCGCAGCTGATCGTCTACCACTTCATGTACGGGCCGGACTGGGACGAGGGCTGCCCGAGCTGCTCGGGGGTGGCCGACGGGTTCGACGAGACCCACCTGCACCTCCAGGCGCACGACGTCGCGTTCACCGCGGTGTCCCGCGCCCCCCTGGAGAAGCTGCTCGCCTACCGCAAACGCATGGGGTGGAGCTTCCCCTGGGCCTCCTCGGCCCCGAGCGACTTCAACTTCGACTTCGGGGTGTCGTTCACCGAGGAGTCGGTGGCCCGGGGCGGGACCTACAACTTCCGGGAGCTCGAGGGATGGCAGGTCGACCCGGCCAACCTCCCCTACGAGGGCCCGGGCATGAGCGCCTTCGCCCTCGACGACGGCGCCGTCTTCCACACCTATTCCGCCTACTCCCGGGGCCTCGACGCCCTGTGGACCATGTGGCAGTGGCTGGACCGGGCACCGTTCGGTCGCAACGAGGGCGACATGGAGTGGTACAAGCGACACGACCAGTACGAGGTCGCCGGCTGACCATCGGGCAACGGAGCGATCTCTGGATTTCCAGATGGGGTTGACGCTCCCCACACCGAGCGTGGCGCGCGGTACCGTCTCCGACCACTCAGCAGGCGACCGAGGAGGAGCGTGGTTATGCCCGAATTCGTGCAGTTCGTCGAGTTTCAGGCCAAAGATGTCGAAGGTCTGAAGGACGCCTTGGTGCAGTTCAGGACCGAACATCCAGAGACCACCACCGCGGTGTCGACCAAACTGGCCGAGGACCGGGACCGACCGGGCAACTACGTCGCGATCAACGTGTTCGAGTCGTACGAGAAGGCCATGGAGCAGTCCAACAACCCTCTCGTCACCGAGTTCAGCCAGAGCTTCGCCGAACGGATGGAGGGGCGTTCGTTTCGCAACCTCGACGTCCTCTATGAGCTGTAGGTAATCGCGGCCGGCCGAGCCGGCGTCTCAAACCGACGGTTCGGCTCAGCCGTTCTTGGGGAGCTCATTGAACGGCACCTGCGCGAGGTCGCCCGGCTCCTTCGGGAGCCCGAGAATGCGCTCGCCGATGATGTTGCGCTGGATCTGGTCGGTCCCGCCGAAGATCGGGAGCGCCTGCGCGCCGAGCGCCTGCGCGGTCGCGGCCATGGCCGCGGCTCCGCCAGGCTGGGTCGTCAGTTCCTCCCGCCCGTCCTGGTCGTACGCGTGCAGCATCCCCCTCGGACCCAGGATCTCGAGCCCGAGGTCGCGGTTGAGCCGGAGGATGTGGGCGGTCAGCAGCTTGCCGAAGTTGGGGATGCCCGGGATGTCGCCGCCGGTCGCGCGCACCGCCTTGTGGCGTTCGGCGTTGAGCCGGCTCAAGGTGCCAAGGATGTGGGCCTGGGCGATCTGCTGGCGGACGTGGGGGTCTTCCAGGCGCCCGAACTGACGGGCGAGATCGATCTGGGACTGGGCCGGCGAGGCGTTCGTGTCCCGGGGCCGGCGGCTGGTACGGGCCGATCGGGCGGCCACGAAGTCGCCGGCGCGCTTGTCGAGGTCACCGACCACGGTTCCGGACCGGGCCATGCGGGCGCCTATGCCCATGCCGCCCTCGCCGGCACCGCCACGGGAGGCCATGCCGGAGCGCTCGTGGAACAGGGTGGTGTTGGCGGCGGCCCAGCCGTTGTTGACGTCACCGATGCGGTTGGCGTCCGGGACAGTCGCGTCGGTGAGGAACACCTCGTTGAAGACGGCGTTCCCAGTCATCTCCCGTAGCGGCCTGATGTCGATCTCGGGCTGGTGCATGTCGATCGCGAACCAGGTGATGCCCCGGTGTTTGGGGGCTTCGGGGTTGGTCCGGGCGAGGAGCATGCCCATGTCGGCGAACTGCCCGCCCGAGGTCCAGACCTTCTGGCCGTTGACGTGCCAGATCTCGCCGTCCTGGACCGCCCGGGTGGAGAGGCCGGCCAGGTCCGATCCGGCCCCCGGCTCGCTGAACAGCTGGCAGAACGCCACCTCGCCGCAGACGGCCGGAGGGATCAGCCGGTCGATCTGCTCCCGGGTGCCGTGGGTGGCGATGGTCGGCGAGGCGAGGCCGATCGACATGCCCATCGGAGCACCCAGGGCTCCGAAACGGGCGATGGTGGCCGAGACCGTCATCGCGTCGCCTCTCGACAGGCCGCGGCCGTAGGAGTCGGCGGGCAGCATCGGGGCGGCCCAGCCGGCCATGCCCAGGCGCTTCCACCACTCCCCCACGGTGAGGTCCGGGTCCCAGTTCTCCTCCAGCCAGGCCTGCAGCTCGTCGACGAGCTCGGTGGCGGCCAGGGTCGAGGTCTCCGCGATGGTCATGGGCGTGCTCCTTTGACTCCCTCATCATTACCGCGGCGCCAGTCGGTCACCGTGCTCCGCTGAAAGCACCCAAAGCACCCGCTCCTCGGACTCGGGGTCCTCGATGACCTGGACCTCGTCGCCGAGCTGCATGGTCCGCCGGTGCTGGGCGTCGTAGCGAGGCCAGTCCAGGCCGTCGACGCTCCCCGGCGATCCCTCGCGGGCGAACGACAGCCAGGCGTGCTGCATGCGATCCGAGAGCCGTTCGGCGGCCGGGTCCCGCTCCGTGATGGCCTCGGTCGGCCCGTCGAGGGTCCCGAAGACGAACGGGAGCTCCAATGCGTGGCACGAGCCGAGGAGTCCCCCGGCGACCGGCGAGGCGCGGGTGAAGAGGTACATCCAGACCTCGTTCCCGCCCTCGGCGTGGGCGGCCGCCAGCGCGACCGAATGCTGCCGGAACATCCGGTCGGTCTGGAACGCCAGCCACAGGTCGACCGGGTCAGCCAGCTGTCCGCGGGAGGTCCGGGCTTTTCGATAGGTCGCCATCACCTCGGAGGCTTCGATCGCGGCACCGGCTGGCCACGCGTCCGCGATGCGGCCGGCGACCTGGTCGTCGTCGAGCTCGACGGCTCCCATCAGCGCGCCGAACAGCCGGGCCTCGTCGAGGTTGGTGCCGATCACCAGGGACACCGGCGCCAGGCGGCCGGCACGGGCCGCTTCCAACGGGACCTCCGGGAGCACCTCTCCGTCGACGACCGGCCGGAGCCCCGCGCCGTACAGATCGGGTCCAGAGGCGGCCTGGACCTCCTCCACCGCGGTCAGCAGTCGCTCCACCGGGACCTCCCGCAGCTGCTCGAGGTCCGAGACACCGATCGCCGACGCCACCGCCCATGCCGTCGCCGACGCCTGCTCGGAGTCGAGCGGCGGGTCGTAGGTGCTCTGCAGGATCGCCCGGTGGACGAGACCGTGACTGTGCGGGCTGGCCAGTAGGCACTCGATACTCTTCGCCCCGGCCGACTCCCCGAAGACGGTCACGTTGCCGGGGTCCCCCCCGAAGGCGGCGACCTCCTCGGCCACCCACCGCAGTGCCGCCAGCTGGTCCTGCAGCCCGAGGTTGACCGACCCCAGCTCCGGGACGTGGAGGAACCCGAGGACGCCGAGCCGGTAGTTGAGGGTGACCACGACCACGTCACCCCGTTCCGCCATCCGGGTCCCGTCGTAGGTGGGCGCCGTTCCCGACCCGATGCGGAACGCGCCCCCGTGGATGAACACCATTACCGGCTTTCCGTCACCTTTGACCGATGGCGTCCAGATGTTCAGCGTGAGGCAGTCCTCGTCGGTGCCGTGCTCTCCGGGACCGAAGAGACCACCGAAGAAGGGCGCTTGTCCGGGCGGAGTCCTGGAGACCTGCGGGCAGGCGGGGCCGAAGCGCAGGGCCCCGTGGACACCGGTCCACGGGGCCACCGGTCGCGGTGGGGCAAAGCGGAGTTGCCGGATGGGCGGCTCCGCGTACCGGATCCCGCGAAACGCGGTGGCCCGGCCCTGCAAGGTGCCACGCACCGCCCCTCGGGTGGTGGTGACATCAATGGCTTGGGTCACGAGCCCTCCCCAGTGCGATGACCGGGATCTCCGCAGCGCATAATGCAACCCTGTGCGCCCCAACCCGCTTCACGCCACCGAGGATCCCGGAGTGGTCCGGCAACTGATCCGCGAGAACCCCTGGGGAGTCCTGGTCAGCGTCAACAACGGCGGGTTGGTCGCCTCGCACTACCCGATTCTTCTCGACGAACACGCCGATGGCCTCACCGTCCTCACCCACGTGGGACGGCCGGACGACGAGATCCATGGTTTCGGGGATCGGGAGGTCCTCCTCATCATCCAAGGACGGCATGGCTACATCTCGCCGAGTTGGTACGGGCCGGGCGCCACTCGGGCGCCCACCTGGAACTTCAGTGCGGCGCACTGCTACGGCGTACCCCAGATCCTCGGAGAGGAGGAGAACCTGGCCATCCTGACGAGACTCGTCGAGCACTTCGAGCGCCCCGTCGAGAAGCCGATGTTCTTGGACCCGGATTGGGGACGGCCGGTGGCCAAGGGGACCGTGGGGATCCGATTGCCCATCACACGCTTCGTCTGCAAGGTCAAGATGAGCCAGGACAAGGATCCCGTGACCCAGCGTCAGGTCATCGCCGCCCTGCGGCGGGCCGGCCCGTACTCTCACCCGGAGCTCGCCGACGAGATGGAGAGAGTGCTCGCTCGGCCACCACAATGACGGTTTGGGCGACGTGCTCTTTCGGAGCGCTGCCGCACCCCACCACCGGTGAACCGACTGGTTGTGGTGCCGGCCGATGATCCGGGTGATCTACCGGTGGCGGGTCGACCTCGATCGGCGCAGCGACTTCGCGGCGTGGTGGCATGAGGGGACCCTGCGGATCCGTGGATCCCACCCGGGAGCCCTGGGGAGCACCCTCCTTGCGCCAGTGGACGACGACGACCATGTCGTTGCCATTGCCCAGTGGAGCTCGATGGAAGACCTGGAGGCCTTCTGGGCCGATCCCGGCAGCTCAGCACTCGATGATGCGCACCTCGCCTTGGTCGAGGTGTTCGACGAGGTCGATGACCTCACGATTCCGGGTCCGACAGCCGATCGTTAGGGCGCTTCCACCGGGCAGCCCGCACGATGCGGGTCCGCCCCCATGACCGCTCCGCACTCCGGACACACGAAGGCCGCCAGGCAGGCGGTCTCGCCGCCGAGGTCCGACCGGTAGTCCCACTCGTCCCCGGCAAGAGCGCCTTTCGGGTCGCTGACGGGCTTCACGTTGGGTGGTGGATCCTCGGGGTTCCGTCCACACTTGGAAGTGTACACACCGACGTATACAGTTCCGCCCGGGACCGGCTCCCGGGGGGACAGCCACGAATGACTCAGACGCAACCAGCCAAGAGGGGTCGCCGAGGCGAGAGGTCGAAACCGGCCCTCGACAAGGACGCGCTGAAGCGCAAGTACGCGGAGGAGCGGGCCAAGCGCCTCCGCCCGGACGGCATCAACCAGTACAGCCGGCTCAGCGGGCGTTTTGCTCACTATGCGGAGGACCCCTACACACCGGTTGCCGTGCGTGAGCCGAAGACCGACCACGTCACCTTTGCCTTCGTCGGCGGTGGGTTCGCCGGCCTGGTCACCGGGGCCCGGCTGAGGGAAGCCGGCATCGAGGACGTCAGGATCGTCGAAAAGGGCGGTGACTTCGGAGGGACCTGGTACTGGAACCGGTATCCGGGCGCGCAGTGCGACACCGCGTCGATGGTCTACATGCCGCTCCTCGAGGAGACCGGGCACATGCCGACCGAGAAGTACGCCCATGCCCCCGAGATCCTCGAGCACTCCCAGCGGATCGGGAAGCAGTTCGGCCTCTACGACCACGCCCTGTTCCACACCGAGGTCACGGGGCTGCAGTGGCTCGACGACCGTTCCGCCTGGCGCGTGACCACGAACCGGGGTGACCACTTCACCGCCCAGTTCATCGGCATGGGCACCGGGCCCCTGCATGTGGCGAAGCTCCCCGGGATCCCCGGGATCGAGAGCTTCGGTGGTCACTCCTTCCACACCAGCCGCTGGGACTACGACTACACCGGCGGGGACCCTTCGGGCTCGCCCCTCTCGCAGCTGGCCGACAAGCGGGTCGCGATCATCGGCACCGGCGCCACGGCCGTCCAGTGCGTCCCCCAGCTCGCCCGGGCCGCCCGGGAGCTCTACGTCTTCCAGCGGACACCCTCGTCGGTGGACGTCCGGGACAACCGGCCCATCGATCCAGAGTGGTTCGCCTCGATCGCGACCCCGGGTTGGCAGCAACGCTGGCTCGAGAACTTCACCGCCAATCAGGCCGGCGGCGTCGCCGACGAGGACCTCGTCATGGACGGCTGGACGGAGCTCTCCCGCCGCATCCGCTCGAAGATCATGGAACTCCCGGACGACGAGCGGACGGTCGACGGGATGCTCGCCGCGTACGAGGACTCAGATTTCGAGAAGATGGAGGAGATCCGGTCCCGGATCGATGACATCGTCAGCGACCGAGAGACCGCCACCGGCCTGAAGGCCTGGTACCGCCAGCTGTGCAAGCGCCCCTGCTTCCACGACGAGTACCTCCTCGCCTTCAACGAGCCGGGCTGCCACCTCGTCCACACCGACGGCAAGGGGGTCGAGGAGATCGTCCCTGAAGGCGTCCGCGCCGGCGGGCGCACCTACGAAGTCGACTGCATCATCTACGCGTCGGG
>DAIUEV010000071.1:0-11470 GCA_036844945.1 Acidimicrobiales bacterium | reverse complement strand
TGACTAGCGTCGGAGGATGGGACTCGAGTCGCTCGAAGGGGCGATGGCCTCCTGGGTCGGCGGCAAGAAGATCGTCCTCGCCGGCGGGGTCGTGGCCGGGGCGACGCCGAGGGTGGCGCAACTCCGACGGCTCGGTGCCGAACGCGTGCTGATCGTGGGGAGTTCGATCGGGACCGGCGCGCTGCCGGACGCCGAGGACGCCGAGTGGGTGGTCGCCGACACGAAGAGCCGCGACACCACCGAGGGGCTCCGCGCCGACGAGGCGATGCTGCACGATCCCCCGACCGAGATCCGTCACGCGCTCGAGCGATACGACCCGGCGGGCGAGGCCCTCGTCTTCGGATCCATTCCCGGTTCCCCCACCCATTTCGGCAACCGCCCGATCCTGGGGGGCCGGCCGCCCGAGTGGGGAGCCCTCGAGGACAAGACGGTGATCGACGATCTCTGGCACCGCTGGGGAGTGCCAAGCGCACCCTCGGTGGTCCTCCCCGTCGAGGAGGCCGGCCTGCGTCACGCCAGCCGCGAGCTCGACCAGGGCATGGGGACCGCCTGGGCGGGCGACGCGCGCGACGGGTTCCACGGCGCCGCCGAGTGTCTCCGCTGGGTCCGCACCGAGGACGACCGGCGCGATGCCCTCGCGTTCTTCGCGCCGCGCTGCGACCGGGTGCGGGTGATGCCGTTCCTCGAAGGGATCTCGTGCTCGATCCACGGCTTCGTCTTCCCCGACGGGGTGGCGAGGCTCCGGCCGGTCGAGCAGGTCGCGCTGCGCCGGGTCGGGCGGCCTCTCGTCCTCTACGCGGGCTGCTCCACCTTCTGGGATCCGCCGGAGGACGACCGGGTGGCCATGCGCGAGGTGGCCGGGCGCACCGCCCGAGGCCTGGCGGAACTGGTGGGCTATCGCGGCGCCTTCACGGTCGACGGCGTGCTCGGGAGCGACGGCTTCCTGCCGACCGAGATGAACCCGCGGCTCGGCGGGGGTGTCGCCACCATCGCCCGGGGGCTCCCGGGGGTGCCCTTCGATCTCCTCCAGGCCGCGCTGGTGGCCGAGGTGGCGGTCGGCCTCGGGGCCGACGAGTTCGAGCGCGAGGTGCTCCCCGAGATCGACGCGGCCCGCTCGGGCGGGACGTGGTCGACGACCGAGACCCCGCCTCCGGGCGGATCGACGACGACCGAACGCGACCTCGTCCTCGACGAGGACGCGTGCCGATTCGCCGGACCCGGGGACCGGCTCACCGCCCGCCTCAGCTACGGCCCCGGGCCGATCGGCGGGTTCGTGCGGGTGCAGTTCGACCCCGAGCGCACGCCGGTCGGCCCGTCGGTCGGCCCGAGGGCGGTGCGCGCGCTTCGGTTCGTGGACGAGACGTTCGGCACCGGGTTCGGACCGCTCGAGAGCGCCCGGCCGGTCCGGTGACCACCCCGCCGGTCCCGGTGCGGCACTCGAGACCGGGCGACGAGCGCGCGATCGCAGCCGTGCACGTCGAGACGTGGAGGGCCGCCTACCGCGGGATGGTCCCCCAGGCACTGCTCGACTCGTTGTCGGTCGACCAGCGGGCGGGCCGGTGGCGCGAGCAGCTCGCCGACCTCGACCCGCCCCGTTCGGTGTGCCTCGTCGCCGAGGAGGGCGGGGAGGTGATCGGCTTCGCACGCACCAACCCGAGCCGCGACGCCGACGCCGACGACGGCACCGGGGAGCTCGCCGCCATCTACCTCCGGCCCGACCACTGGGACCGCGGGGTGGGGCGGGCCCTCCTCGTCGCCGCCGCCGCGCAGCTCGCGGCGGCCGGCTTCCGGACCGCCACCCTCTGGGTCCTGACCGCGAACGAGCGGGCCCGGGCCTTCTACGAGCGGTCGGGGTGGGCCGCCGACGGCGCCACCCAGATCACCCGACATCGGCGGGGCGCCGGTCCCCGAGCTCCGCTACCGCACCACGCCCGGCTGAGCGGGGGCGGCCCGAACCGGAGCGGTCCCCGGCCGTCGGTAACGTCTCGGCGTGACCGCCCCCTCCTCGCGGTGGCGCCGGCGCGTCGCCGACGCGATCGACCGCCGGCTCGGGTCCGCCGGCCGGGCCGTCGGCGGGCCGCTGGCCGCGGCGGTCCTCGCCGGGGCCGGGCAGTCGGCCGCCGTGGTGGTCCAGGCGGTGCTGCTTGCGACCGTCATCGAGCGCAGCCTCGAGCACGGCGCCGGCGTCGCGTCGGTCCGAGGGCCATTGATCGGGCTGGGCGTCGCGCTGGCGGCGCGGGGGCTGCTCGGCTGGGTCGGCGAGTGGGCCGCCGGCCGGGCCGTCGTGTCGGTGACCGCGCGGCTTCGGTCCGACCTCCTCACCGCCGCGCTCGAGCGGGGCCCGTCGTGGCTGGCCGGCGAGCGGGCGGGCGAGCTCGCCCTCACCGCCACCTCGGGCGCCGAGGCCGTCGGCGTCTACGTCGGGCGCTACCTCCCCCAGCTGGTGCTGGCCGTGCTCGCCCCGGTCGGCGTGCTCGCCTGGGTCGGGGCGACCGACTGGATCTCGCTCCTGCTGCTCGCCGCCCTCGTCGCGCTGGTCCCGCCGACGATGCGGGTGTTCCTCCGCCGGGCGGCCGAGGCGACGGAGCGGGAGTGGCGGGGGCTCTCCTCGCTGTCCGCCCACCTGCTCGAGCTGGTCCAGGGCCTGCCCACCCTGCGGGCGTTCGGACGGGTCGACTACGGCCGCCGGGAGGTCGCCGAGGCCTCCGAGCGGCTCCGCCGCTCGACCCTGCGCACGCTGCGGGTCGCGTTCTTGTCCTCGCTCTCGCTCGAGCTCCTGGCCGGGCTCGGGACCGGCCTCGTGGCCATGGTCCTCGGCCTCCGGCTGCTCGGCGGCCACACCTCGCTGTACGTCGCGCTCGCGGTGCTGCTCGTCTCCCCCGAGGTGTTCCTCCCGCTGCGCCGGGCCTCGGCCGAGTTCCACGCCGCCGCCGCCGGCCGCACCGCCGGCGAACGGATCGCCGCGGTCGTGGCCGGCGGGTCGGGCACACCGTCGGGTGGCGCGGCCCCGCCCGGGGTCGGCGCGGTCGGTGTCTCGTTCGAGGGGGCGACCGTCGTCTATGCCGACCGGGCCTCGCCGGCCCTCGACGGGCTGACGCTCGCGATCGAGCCGGGCCGGCGGGTGGCGCTGGTCGGGCCGTCGGGATCCGGCAAGTCCACCGCCCTGCACGCCCTCGTCGCGCTGGTCCCGCTCCGCGCCGGCCGCATCCTCGTCGACGGTGCCGACCTGGCGTCGCTCGACGCGGCGGCCTGGCGGGCCCGGGTCGCCTGGGTCCCCCAGCGGCCGTACGTGTTCTCCGGGACCCTGCGCGAGAACCTGGCGTTGGCGAACCCGGGGGCCGACCCGGCCGCCCTCGATGCGGCGGTGGCGGTGGCCGGGCTCGGCGAGGTGGCGCGCCGGCTGCCCGACGGCCTCGACACCGTGCTCGGTGAACGCGGCGCCACCCTCAGCTCCGGCGAGCGCCACCGTGTGGCCATCGCCCGGGCGGTGCTGCACGGCGGGGACCTGGTGCTGCTGGACGAGGTCGGGAGCCACCTCGACCCCGACGCGCGGGACCGGCTGGCCGAGACCCTCGGCCGGTGGCTGGCCGGGCGCACGGTGCTCCTCGCCGCCCACCACCCCGACGACGTCGTGGCCGCCGACGAGGTCGTGGTGCTCGGATCGGCGGTCCGCGCGTGAGCGGGCCCCGTCTCAGCACCCGGGCCACCGTCCGCCGGCTCGTCGCGGTGAGCCCGCCCCCGTGGCGGCGCCTCGGGGCGGCCATCGGGCTCGGCGTCGCGGCCTCGGGGGCGACGATCGGGCTCCTCGCCGGCTCGGGCGCGCTGGTGGACCGGGCGGCCACCCGGCCGGGGCTCGGCGCGATCGCCGGGCTGCTGGCGGTGGTCGAGGTGGTGGCCTTCGCGCGGGCCCCGCTGCGCTACGCCGAGCGGCTCTGCGCGCACGACGCCGGATTCTTGGCCCTGGCCCGCTGGCGGACCTGGCTCTTCGACCGCCTCGAGCCGTTGTCGCCGGCCGCGCTCGGATCCTGGCGGTCCGGTGACCTGACCCGGCGGGCGGTCGCCGACGTCGACGGGCTGGCCGACCTCTATCTGCGCGGGCTGGGGCCGCTCGTCAGCGCGCTCGTGGTGGCCGCGACCGCCGTCGTCGTGGAGGGGGTCCTCGTGCCCGGGGCCGCGCTCGTCCTCGGCCTCGCCCTCGGCGTCGCCCTCGCCGGCGGCGCCGCCCTCGCCTGGTGGGGTCGTCCGGGCGACGCGGCGCACGAGGAGGCGGGCGCGCTCGCCGCCGACGTGGTCGACCTGGTCCACGGCGCCCCCGAGCTGCTCGCCCTCGGGGCCGCCCGCGCGCATCTGGACCGGATCGAGCGTCGCGGCGCGGTGCTCGGGGCCGCGGCCCGCCGCCGGGCCCGGGCCGCCGGGGCCACCGCCGCGCTGAGCGGGATCGGCGTGGCGGTCGCGGTGACCGGGGTGCTGGTGCTGGCGGTCGAGGCGCTGCGGGGACACCGGCTCGAGCCGATCATGCTCGCGGTCCTGCCGCTGGTCGCGCTGGGCGCCTTCGAGGTGGTTCCCGCGCTGGCCGGGGCGGTGACCGGCCTCGCCGAGGTGGCGGCGGGCGGGCGCCGGCTCCTCTCCCTGGCCGAGACGCCCGCGCCGGTGCGCGACCCCGACGACCCGGTCGCGCCGCCGACCGGCGGGGTGGAGATCAGGCTGCACGACGCCCGCCTCCGCTACGCCGCCGACCGGCCCCTCGCCCTCGACGGGGTGAGCCTCGCCCTCGCCCCGGGCACGGCCACCGCGCTCGTCGGCCCGAGCGGCTCGGGGAAGACCACGGTCCTGCACGCGCTGCTGCGCTTCTGGCCCCTCGAGTCCGGCAGCGTGCTGGCCGACGGCGTGGACACCGCGGCGATGCGCCAGCGCGACACGAGGGCGCTGTTCGCGCTCGTCGACCAGGACGCCCCGCTCTTCGCCGGCACGATCGGCGACAACGTGGCGCTGGCCGATCCGGACGCGCCGGAGGCGGCCCGCCGCCAGGCGCTCGACGCGGCGCGCCTCGGCGACTTCGTCGCCGGCCTCCCGCTCGGGCTGGACACGCCGGTGGGCGAGCACGGGGCCCGACTGTCGGGCGGCCAGCGCCGGCGGGTGGCGCTCGCCCGCGCCCTCCTCGCCGGTCGGCCGGTGCTCCTGCTCGACGAGCCCGGGGCCGGGCTCGACCCCGAGACCGCCGACCGCATGCTCGAGGACCTCGTCCGGGCGCCGGGGGCGCGGGCCGTGCTGGCGGTCACCCACCGGCGAGAGGAGGCGCGGCACTTCGGCCGGGTGGTCGAGCTCGAGGCCGGCCGGGTGGTCGGCCGGCGCTTTGGGGTGGGCGCCGCGATCGCTCAGGACGAGGGGACCGACGGGAGCGCGTTGTAGGTGTGCAGCACCGGCCCCTGGGCGCCCCAGCCGACCCGGGTGAGCGAGCCGGTCGCCAGGTAGAGGCGCCAGGCCAACTGCTCGCCGGAACCGAGCGCCCACGCGACCGCCGCCTTGATCGGCGACACGTGGCTCACCACCACGACGTCGCCGGCCGGGTCCCGCGCCCCCTCCCCGTCGCGGGCGAACAGCTCCTCGCAGGCGGCGGCCACCCGGGCGTCGACCTCGGCGAGGGCCTCGCCGCCCTCGGGCCGGTAGGCCGGATCGGACCGCCAGCGCTGCCACACCTCGGCGGGCACGTCGCCGAGGGGGCGGCCCTCGTGGACCCCGTAGTCGACCTCCACCCAACGCTCGTCGACCTCGACCGGCCGCCCGAGCCCGAGGGCCGAGGCGGTGGCCCGGGCGCGGCCGAGCGGGCTCGACACGACCCGGGTCACCGGGCCGAGCAGCCCGGCCAGCGCGGCCGCCTGCGACTCCCCCTTCTCGGTGAGCGGGACGTCGGTCCGGCCGAGGAGGAGGCCCGCCGCGTTGGCGGTCGACTCGCCGTGGCGCAGGAGGACGAGCACGGCCGCGGCCGGCTCAGCCGGCGGCCGGGCGGACGAGGATCCGCCCGCACTGCTCGCAGGTCACCACCGCGTCGGGCGGGAGGTGGCGGATCCGGTCGACCTCGACCGCCGGCAGGGTGAGGTGGCAGCCGTCGCAGCGGTCGCCGACGAGGCGGGCGGCCCCGATCCCGCCGAGCCGGGCGCGCAGGTCCTCGTAACGGCGGGCGAGCCCGTCGGGCAGGCGCGCCGCGGCGGCGGCCCGCTGGCCGGTGAGCTCGGCCAGCTCCGCTTCGATGGTGCGGTCGAGCTCGCCCACCGTGCGGCTCAGCCCGCCCGCCTCCCCGGACATCTGGGCCAGCTCCGCCTCGTGCCCCTGGAGCTCGGCGTCGAGCGGCTCCTGCTCCTCCATGACGACGAGCTCCTCGTCCTCCAGCTGGCGGAGCCGGGCGGCCAGCTGCGCGATCTCGCCCTCGATCGCCTGCAGGTCGCGCCCGGCGGCGCCGCGGGCGGCGTAGAGGCGCTCTTCGAGCGCGGCCCGGCGGGCGTGCACCGCCGCCGACTGCTCCTCCAGGTGCCCGAGCCGCGTCGCCAGCTCGTCGCGCGCCGCGGTGACCTCGGCCACCCGTCGCCGGATCGCCGACGCCCGGGCGCCCAGCGCCTCGAGCTGGTGGCGCTCGGGCAGCGCGGCCTTGCGGTGCTCGTGCTGGGCGATCGAGGTGTCGAGGTCCTGGACCTCGAGCAACGCCGCCAACGGGGCATCGCCTCCGGCCCCGGCGTCGGTCACCCGCGCCCGTCCCTCGCCCGGGCCGCGTCGAGTGCGCCGCGCAGCGGCGGGTCGGCGACCGCCCGCGCGTCGTCCCAGTCCCACCAGCGCGCGTCGGGGCTCTCGCCCTCCCCGGGCGCCGGATCGGCGTCGGGGCCCGAGAGGTAGTAGCAGAGGTCGAGGTGGGTGTGGTCGAGCGCCGCCCCGGCCTGGTGCACGTCGAGGCGCAGGAGGAGCGGGCCCCCGGCCGGGTGCACCGCCGCCAGGCCGGTCTCCTCGGCGACCTCGCGGCGGGCCGCCTCGGGGGGCGACTCGCCGGCCTCCAGGTGGCCACCGGGCTGCAGCCACTTGCCGAGTCGGCGGTGCTTGTGGAGCACGGTCCCGCGGGGCCCCACCACCACCGCCGACGCGGTGACGTGCACCGGGTCGGCGTCCTGGTCCCAGGGCCGCTCGAGGCGCTCGAGCTCGGCGAGGAAACGACGCTTCGCGACGTCCTCCCGCTCGTCGGCCGGCGGGTGGGCGCTCACCAGACGCACCAGCTCGGCCCGCTCCACCACCCTGCTTCCCTACCACACGGCGCGGCGTGCCCGTCCGGGGGCGGGCGCGCCCGGTAGGTTCGCCCCGCATGGACGGCGACGCGGAGTTCGTGGCCGCCAGCTTCAACACCCACGCCGGGATCGACGGCTGGGGCCGGCCGCACGACGTGCTGGGCATCTGCCGGGCGATCGACGCCGACGTCCTCGTCCTCCAGGAGAACTGGGAACCGGCCGGCGGGGTGAGCCAGGCCCACGAGATCGGCGACGCCCTCGGCTATGCGGTCACCGAGGTCCGGCTGGCCGGGGGGCGCCGGGCGCGACCTCACTCCGGCGCGACGGGGGGCTGGATGCGGAGCCTCGACTGGCGGACGGTCAGCCACGCCCTCTTCCTCGACAGCGAGCGGCCCTTCCCCCCCCGGGTGCTCGCCTCGGTCCGCTACCGCGAGGCCGAGCCGGGCAGCTGGGGCATCGCGGTGCTGAGCCGCCTCCCGGTGTCCGACACCGTGGTCCTGCCCCTCCCCCGGCTCCGGCGCGACCGGGCCAACCGCGCGGTGGTGGCGCTCAACGTCGAGGTCGGGGGTCGGAAGGTCGGCGTGGCCGGGACCCACATGTCGCACCTGTCGCACGGCTCGGCGCTGCACTTCCGGGCGGTCGCCCGGATGCTCGACGGGGTGTTCGGCGAGGAGCCGGTGCTGCTGGCCGGCGACATGAACCTGTGGGGACCACCGATCCACGCCTTCTTGGGCCAGTGGCGGCGCGCCGTCAAGGGCAAGACCTGGCCGGCGTGGCGCCCGCACAGCCAGCTCGACCACATCCTCGTCCGGGGCCTCGAGGTGACGGCCGGCGCGGTCTGGCCGACGTCGGGGTCCGACCACCGGCCGGTCTGGGCCCGCCTGAAGGTGGCCGGGGGCTGAGCTCCGTGCACGACCGGGCCCGTCGCGTCGTGGCGCTCGGCGCGGGCGGCGCGCTGGTCGGCGGCCTGGCCGCCTGGGCCGCGCTCAGCGACCCGTTCACCGCGGCCGCCGACGCCGTCACCGCGCTCGGGATCGCGGTGATCTGGCTCGAGGCGGCGTTCCGCCGACGACCGGTGCCGGCGGGGCCGGCCCCCGCCGCGGAGCCGCCCTTGCGTTGGTGGCCGTGGCTCGTCCTCGCCGTCGCGCTCGTCGCCTGGGAGCTCTTGTCCTTCTTCTTGGGGCCCCGGGTGCAGCACCCGACCCTCAGCTCGCTGTACGACTCGGTCACCACGTGGCGCGCCGCCAAGGGCGTCCTGTTCGCCGGGTGGCTGTCGCTCGGCGCGGCGCTGGCCCGACGGTGAGCGCCGAGGCGGTCTCCGACGCGCTCTGGGCGCTGCTCGGCGCGGCCGTGCTCGGGACCGCCCTCGCGACCCACCGGCGGGGCAGCCGGCTCGCCCGCCTCTCGGTCCTGACCCGGCGGCTCGAGGCCCAGGGAGCGGCGTTCGTCCTGGTGCTGCTCGGATGGGCCTGGCTCGGCTGGCACTTCTTCGCCCGTTGACCGCCGCGCCGGCGCCCGACCCGGCCGGGCCCGACGGACGGGGGACGGTCAGCCGGCCGCCAGCTCCTCGGGCTCCTTCCCCCGCGACTCGGGCAGGGCGAACAGGAGCGCGGCGGCCGGCAGCACCGGCAGGAAGGTGACGACCGGCGCCAGGCTCAACCGGACGTCGGCCACCGCCCCGAAGACCACCAGACCCACCACCGCCCCGACCACACCGGCGGCGGTGAACCAGCCCGACACCGAGGCCCGGACCGAGGTCGGGAAGACCTCGTTGATCATCGACCCGAGCGGCGGGGCGATCACCCCGCCGGCGAGCGCGCCCAACGCGTAGCCGGCGAAGAGGGCCGGAACCGAGCCCGAGTAGAGGAGCACCCCGAAGCCGGCGATGCCGCCCATGGCGACGGTGACCGCCGGCCGGCGGCCGAGGTGGTCGGCCATCCAGCGGCCGGCCAGCAGCCCGGCCAGGCCGGTGGGCGCGGCGATCACCACCATGGCGGCGGTGAGCGCCCCCGAGACGTGGCGGACGTTCTGGGCGTAGACGAACACGAAGCTGTTGGCCGGCCCGGTGATCACCGACACCGCGAACGCGACCACGCACACGAGCCCGAGGCGGCGGCGGTAGAGGGCGCCGACGGGGCCGAAGACCGGCTCGCCCCGCTCCGCCAGCGTCTCGCGGGAGAACCGGTCGGGCTCGGTCACCCGGCGGGCGATGAGGGGCAGGGCAAGGAGGGGCAGCACCGCCATGGCGAAGATCCCGCGGAAGCCGATGGTGTTGCGGCCGAGGCTGTAGACGATGGCGGTCACCCCGGCGCCGACCGCGTAGCCGGCCGCCACGAGGGCGACCGCCTTCGACCGGTCGGAGGAGGCGGTGAGCTCGCCCGCGCTCACCTGAGCGAGGGCGTTGGTGGCCGAGAGCATCGGCCGGCCGAGGGCGAAGATCGCGACGAACCACCAGTAGCTCGGGCTGAGCGCGGCGCCGGCGGTGATGAAGAGGCCGCCGGCGCACCATCCGAGCACCGTCGCCCGCCGGCCCCACCGGTCGGCCAGGCCGGCGAGCGGCAGCCCGCCCATCGAGGCGAGCCGGATGACGGCGAGGCCGATCCCGATGGTGCTCCCCGACAGCCCGACCCGGGCCGCCAGGCTGCCGCCGTGGGTGACGTGCCCGAAGGTCTTGGCCACATCCCCGAGCGCGGCGACCGCCCCGAACTGCCCGAACCCGGCCGCGAAGGCCACCCCGGCGATCGCCAGCACGGCGGGGGCCCGCCACTTGTGCAGCACGAAGGGCCGGTCGGGACTCGCCCCCTCGGCCCCGGCCGGTGCGCCGGGGCGGCCCGGCATCGCCCGCACCTTCAGGGGCCGTTCATCCCGCGACGACCACGTTCGGGCGGTACCCGTAGAAGAGGCCGGACTCGACCACGCCGGGGACCGACTTCAGATCGGCCTCGGTCCGCTCGGAGATGTCGGTCATCTTCACGTCGAGGAGGTAGTTGCCGTGCTCGGTGAGGAGCGGGCCGTCCTTCCCCTGGCCGTGGCGGAGCACCATGTCGCTATACCCCCGCGCCGCCAGGGCATCCGCCACCAGGCGCACGGCCTCGGGGATCACCTCGACCGGGACCGGGAACCGGGTCCCCAGCCGGTCGACCAGCTTGCTCGGGTCGACCACGATGTAGCGCTCGGGGGAGGCGGCCATCACCAGCTTCTCCCGCAGCAACGCGCCGCCGCGGCCCTTCAGCAGGTTGCCCGCCGGGTCCACCTCGTCGGCTCCGTCGAACGACCAGTCGGGGCGGAGCGCCGAGAGAGAGGCGGTGACGATCCCGGCCGCCGCGCAGGCCAGCTCGATCTCGAGCGAGGTCGGGACCGCCGTCCAGCCGATGCCCTCGTCGCGTCCGCGGGCGACCAGCGCCTCGAGCGTGAGGAGGCTGGTCGAACCCGACCCGGCTCCGACGACGTCGCCGGGCTTGAGGCGCTTGGCCATCTGCGCGGCCGCCGCCCGCTTGGCCTCCTCGTTGGCGACCGGCCCGTCGAAGAGGCCCCCGTCGCCGTACGCCGCCTTCCAGGAGCCCACCGTCGGTCCCGCCTCTCCGGCGCGAGCGCGCCTCGCGGCGATGTTACCCAGGCGCCCTCGCGCCCCTCGGACCGCCGCCGCGGGCCATGGCAGTGTGAGCGGGTGCCCAAACGCAGCGCCGGGGTCCTGCTCTTCCGGCGGGGCGGCGGCTCGGTGCAGGTCCTCCTCGTGCACCCCGGCGGGCCGTTCTGGGCCCGGCGCGACGACGGCGCGTGGTCGCTCCCGAAGGGCGAGGTCGACGAGGGGGAGGACCGCGACACCGCGGCGCGCGAGTTCGAAGAGGAACTCGGCAGCCCGCCGCCCACCGGGCCGTGGACCGACCTCGGCGAGGTGGTCCAGTCCGGCGGCAAGCGGGTCCGGGCGTGGGCGGTCGAGGGGGACCTCGACGAGACCGCCATCACGAGCGGCACGTTCGAGACCGAATGGCCACCGCGCTCGGGGCGGCGCCAGGAGTTCCCCGAGGTCGACCGGGCCGAGTGGTTCCCACCCGAGGTCGCCGTCCGCAAGCTGGTGCCGGCGCAGTCAGCCTTCGTCGAGCGCCTGCTCGGCCAGCTGGACCCGGACCAGGCCGGCTAGCCGACCGCCCCCTCGGACTCCCCGCCCGGCGGACATCCGCCGGCGAACCGCGCCACCGCGTCGG
>DAIUEV010000070.1:0-11528 GCA_036844945.1 Acidimicrobiales bacterium | reverse complement strand
ACCGGCGACGTGATCGCCATGAAGTCGACCAGCGTCTGCGCTTCGGACCTGAACTACCTGCGGTTCGGAACCACGTTCATCCTTGGGCACGAGCTCGCCGGCGTCCGCGAGGACGGCACCCCGGTCGTGGTCGAGGCCATCTACGGCTGCGGGGAGTGCGACCAGTGCCGTCGGGGCACCTACAACCTGTGCCCGACCCACGGCCAGCGGGCGCTCGGCATCTTCGCCGACGGCGGGATGGTCGAACAGTTCCGCGTCCCGCCGGAGCGGCTCGTGCCGGTGCCCGACGGGCTCGACCTGGCGGACGCGTCGATCGTCGAGCCGACCGCGGTCTCCTGGCACGCGCTGCGCCTGGCCGGCACCGGCCCGGGGACGCGGGTGGCAGTGGTCGGGGCCGGCGCCCTCGGGCTGCTGGCGGTCGCCGGGGCCCGGCGCCTCGGCGCCGAGGAGGTGGCGATCGAGGCCCGCCACCCCCACCAGAAGGAGGCCGGTGAGCGGCTCGGGGCGCGGATCGGCCCGGTCGGCGTCTACGACGTCGTCGTCGAAGCGGCGGGGACCGAGGCCAGCCTGGCCCGCTGCGGCGAGCTGGTCGCCCCGAGCGGGACCATCGTCGTCCCCGGGGTGCACTTCGGCCCGGTCCAGCTCGACTGGATGCCGCTGTTCCACCGGGAGGCCCGCGTGCTCCCCTCACTCGGGTACTGCGCGCACGACGGGGTGACCGAGATCGCTGACGCTGCCCAGATGCTGGCCGACGACCCCGACATCCCCCGAACCGTGATCACTCACCGCTTCGCATTGGAGGACGCGGCCGAAGCGTTCCGGGTCGCCGGCGACCGGGCCTCGGGGGCGATCCGCGTCGTGATCGAGCCGTCATGACGCCCACCGACCACTTCCACACCGCCATCGTCACCGACGACTTCGAGGCGGTGCAGGCCGCGATCGCCGACGCGCTCGGTCACCGGTGGTGCGAGGAGGTCCGCTACGACGTCCCCATCCGCTACCCGAGCGGGGAGGAGGCCTCGTTCCCGCTGGCGTTCGCGTACACGATGACCGAGCCGCACCTCGAGCTGATCCGCTCGGTGCCCGGCACCCTGTGGAGCCCGGTCGCCGGATCGGGGATCCACCACCTCGGGGTCTGGTCGGACAACGTGGAATCCGACTCGGCCCGCCTCGTCGCATCGGGCAGCCCGGTCGAGGTCTTCGGCGTCGGTCCCGACGGCGCCCCGTACTGGGCCTATCACCGCGGCGTCCAGGGTCCCCGCATCGAGATCGTGAGCCGCCAGGTCGAGCCCGCCTTCAGGCAGTACTGGGAAACCGGTCGGATGTGAGACCGGCCGGCCGGTTCAGGCCGGCGAGTCCCGACGGACATGGGCGACCGACCCTGCGGCGCGACAACGGCGATACTCCTAGGTGTATATGGCTACTAGGACGCAGGTCTATCTCACCGATGAGCAGCGGGCCGGGCTCTTCGAACGCGCCCAAGCCAAAGGAATGCCGATGTCCGAACTGATACGCGATGCCGTCGACGCGATGCTCGCTGCCGATGACGATCTCGACTCGACATTCGGATCGGCACCCGACATCGGTGCTCGAGTGCCTTCGCGCGACGAGTGGGACCGGGGTGGCCGGGCTCCCCGAAGCGCCGAACCGTGAAACGTGGAGAGATCGGCCGACCGATGGGTGCGTCTGCGCCGATCGCTCCCTAGCCCAACGAGATCGCCTTCTCCGGGCACTGCCGGACCGCGTCTTGCACCGCCGCCTCGTGCTCGGCAGGCACGTCGGGCATGAGCACCGTCGCATAGCCGTCCTCGGACAGCTGAAACACCTCGGGGCACAGGCCCATGCAGACGCTGTGCCCCTTGCACTGGTCGGTGTCGACCTCGACCCTCACGACGGCGTGAGCGGGGTGAACTCCACGTTCAGGTGGGTGAGGCCCCGCAGGATGTAGGTCGGGACGTAGCGGTAGCGGCGGGCGCCGGGTGGCCCGTGCTTCTCCACGTCGATGTGGACCTCGCTCGTCCGGTCGAACAGGCGCTCGATGCTGACCCGGGCCTCGGCCCGGGCGAGCGGCGCCCCCGGGCAGGTGTGGATGCCCCGGCCGAAGGAGATGTGGGTGCGGGCCTCGGGCCGGTCCGGCTTGAAGGCCTGGGGGTCCGAGTACTTCCTCGGGTCGCGGTTGGCCGCCGCGTTCAGGAGCATCACCGTGGTGCCGGCCGGGATGGCCACGCCCCCCACCGTGGTCGGGACCCGGGACAGCCGGAAGTCGCCCTTTACCGGGCTCTCCATCCGCAGGGCCTCCTCGATGAAGTTGGGGATGCGGTCCCGCTCCTTGCGGAGCATGTCCTGGAGCTCGGGCTCCTCGGCGAGGAGCTTCAGCGCCGAGCTCAGCAGCCGCACCGTGGTCTCCTGGCCGGCGGCGAAGAGGTTCGAGGCGACCCGGACCGCGTCGATGACCTCGGGCATCGAGCCGTCCGGGAAGGTGGCGGTGGCGAGCCCGGTGAGCACGTCGTCGCGCGGCTCGCGCCGGCGCTCCTCCACATACCGGGTGAACTGCTCGTAGAGGTACTGGAGCGGCCGATGGGTCATTGAGTCGCGCTCGGTGCTCCCGATCGCTCCGGTGTGGAGCATCGCGTTCGCGAAGTTGGGGTGGTCTTCCTCGGGCACCCCGAGCAGGTCGGCGATGACGAGCAGGGCGAAGGGGCTCGCGTACTGCCCGATGTACTCGCAGCGGCCGGTCGAGAGGAACGTGTCGAGCTGGCGGTCGGCCAGCCGCCACATGAACTCCTCGTTCTCCTTCAGCCGCTTCGGGGTGATGAGCCGGGAGAGGAGCGAGCGGTGGTCGGTGTGGACCGGCGGGTCGAAGCAGGGCAGCTGGTCGGCCATGGGCAGCTCGTCCCGGTGGGCCTCGATGATCTCGCTGACGTCGTCGCCCTCGAGGGGGACCGGGAAGCCGGGGAACGGCCCGGTCACCGCGGTGGCCGAGGACCAGACCTCGTAGTCGTTGTAGATGGCGACGCACTCGTCGTAGCCGGTGACGAGCACGACGTCGTGGTGGGGCTCCCGCCGGACCGGGCACTCCTCCCGGAGCGCCTCGAAATAGGGGTAGGGGTCGTCGAGGAGCTCGTCGCTCCGGAAGAAGTCGATTGCGTCGAGATCCACCGTCACCTCCGGGTCGACTGGCCGAGGGACGCTCCGGCCCCTGGTCGGAAGGGTGCCGGCCCTCGCTCGGGGCAGACGTCGATCGTACATGACACCATCTGCCACCCTCGGGGGAGGGCGCGTCCCGCCGGGTCGCTCAGAGCAGCTCGAGGAGCCGCTCCGGGGGCCGCGCGATCACGGCGCGATCGCCGACGACGAAGATCGGGCGCTCGAGCAGGATGGGGTGCTCGACGATGGCCGCGAGCAGCTCGGCGTCCGACGCCGTCCCCAGCCCGAGCTCCTTGTAGACCGGTTCGCCGGTGCGCATCATCGCCCGCGGGTCCTCGATGCCGAGCAGCCCCATGAGCCGCTCGAGGTCGTCGAGGGTCGGCGGGGTGTCCAGGTACCGGACCACCTCGGCGTCGATGTGGTGCTCGTCGAGGATCGACTGGGCGGTGCGGCACTTGGAACAGCCGGGGTTGAAGTAGATCCGCGGTTGCATGGCCCGATCTTGGCCCGCGAGCCCGCGCCCCGGGCGCGTCGTCACGCCACGCCCATCCGCTCGAGGAGGTCGTCGGGCGCCTCGATCGCCCGGAGCGACGCCGCCAGGGCGTCGCGCATCTCGCGCTCCTCGCCTCCCCCCGCCCGGTTCTCGTCCTCGCCGGGGTCGATGTCGAGATCGAAGAGGTACGACTCGGCCGGAGGCGGGCCGCCCGCCCAGTAGGGGAGCGGGTCGCCCGCGGTGAATGGTTGTCGGATGACCGGGACCTCGGTGCCCGGCATGGTGGTCAGGCGGGCGCGGTGGTCAGGCCGGGGCAGCCGGACCTCGGGGAACGCGTTCACCGGCATCGTCGACCACCGGTTGGACCAGATCGACAGCGGGAACACCCCTCCGCCGGTCCCGCGCAGGTACCGGCGGCGCCCGTCGGTCACCCCGACGTGGCGGCCCCAGTACCCGAAGAGCGCCAGCTCCCGGACCGACGCCGCGGTGCCCTCGATCAGGGGGAGGAGCGACCGCCCGTGGGTCGGGTGCTCGACGGCGGCGCCGAAGAAGTCGGCGACGGTCGCGTGCAGGTCGACCGACGTGGTGAGGGCGGGGATCTCGCGGCGGGCCCGCCCCGGCCACCGCACGAGGAGCGGGATCCGCCCGAGCACCGCGTAGACCGGGGAGGCCGGCTTGCCGAACACGTCGTGCTCGCCGAGATAGTGGCCGTGGTCGGTGGTGAGGACGACGGCGGTCGACTCGGCCAGCCCGGCCTCGTCGATCGCGTCGAGCAGGTGGCCGAACCAGCGGTCGATCATCGTCAGCTTGGAGCCGTAGTTGGCCCGGATGTGGCGGGCCCGGCGGGCGTCGAGCTGCCCGCTGCGCACCGCGTCGATGAGGTAGGGCGGCCAGATGGTGAGCGGCCCGGTCCAGTCGGGGTCGTACATGTTGGCGTAGGGGAGCGGGGTGTCGAAGGGCTCGTGGGGGTCGAACTCGTCGACGAAGAGGAAGAAACGGTCGTGGCGTCCGGCGGTGGTGCGGATCCAGTCGGACGCCGCCCGCATCGTCTTTGGGCCCGGGAACTCCTCCTCGGACCGGAAGTAGGTCCGCGAGTCGTCGTAGGGGCGGTGGAACCCGGCCCGGTCGGCCGGCAGGGCCGGCGCGCCGACCCAGGTCGGGTCCGCCGCGGTGCGCCACGGGTCGCCCTCGTGGCCGCGCTCGTACAGCCAGGCACAGAAGTCGGTGTGGTAGTTCTCGCCGCCGGTCTCGAACAGGTGCGGGTGGTCCGAGACGAGCATGGTGGTGACGCCGCGCTGGCGAAGCGACCGGGTGATCGCGTCCTCCCACACCTCGATCGACCCCCAGGGCCGCCACGGGAAGTCGAGCGCGCCGACCAGGATGTCGTGCCGGGCGGGCATGCAGGGGAGCGACCCGGCGTGATGGCCGGTGAAGCACAGCGCGTCCTCGGCGAAGCGCGCGATGTGCGGGGCCTCGAACTCCGAGCCGCCATAGGGGCCGAGCATGTGGCGGTTCAGGCTGTCCAACAGCACGACGACGAGGTTGGCTGGCGGCGACGTGGGCACCGGGTCCTCCCGGAGGTTCGAACGCCCGGCCTTTGCCGGGCGACCCACGTCTAGCGCACCGGTCGCCGGGGTCGCGCTTGACCCCCGGACAATAAGTGATATCATTTTTATATCACTTATTGTGAGGAGGCAGTATGAGCGATGTCGGAGCTTCCGTGGACGCCGGGCCGGTCGGGCACCAAGGGGCGCGGGTCGAGATCAGCCAGCGGCCGGCCGTCGCCATCAACGGGTGGTTGGCAGTGCTGGTCCTGGTCGCCTGCGTCGTCGGCGCGGTCTTCGCAGGCAAGGACGCCCACGTGTGGCTGATCCCCCCGATCGTGGTGTTCAGCGTGGTGATCACGTCGTTCGTGATCGTGACGCCAGGGCAGACCTCAGTGGTCCAGTTCTTCGGTCGCTACATCGGCACCGTGGACCGGGCCGGGTTCTGGTGGGTGTTCCCGTTCACGGTGCGCCGGCGGGTCAGCCTGCGGGTCCGCAACTTCGAGACCGCCCGGCTCAAGGTCAACGACGCAGACGGGAACCCGGTTGAGCTGGCAGCGATCGTGGTCTGGCAGGTCGTCGACACGGCCAAGTCCACCTACGCGGTCGAGAACTACCTCGACTTCGTGTCGGTGCAGGCCGAGTCGGCCCTGCGGCACGTCGCGACCAGCCACCCCTACGACGACACCACCGGCACCGGGACCTCGCTGCGCGGCTCGACCGACATCGTCGGCGCCGAGCTCGCCCGCGAGATGGCGACCCGGGTGGCCATCGCCGGGGTCGAGATCATGGAGGTGCGGATCTCACACCTCGCCTACGCCCAGGAGATCGCGCAGGCCATGTTGCGGCGCCAGCAGGCCAACGCGGTGGTGGCGGCCCGCTCGCGGATCGTCGAGGGTGCGGTCGGCATGGTCGAGATGGCCCTCAACCGGCTCAACGAGAACGGGGTGGTGTCGCTCGACGAGGAGCGGACGGCCGCCATGGTGAGCAACCTCATGGTCGTGCTGTGTGGCGACCAGCCGGCCCAGCCGATCGTGAACGCCGGTTCGCTCTATACGTGAGTGAACGGCGCCAGATCCTGCTCCGGATCGACCCGGCCGTCCACGACGCGCTGATCCGGTGGGCCAGCGACGAGCTCCGTAGCGTCAACGCCCAGATGGAGGTGCTCCTCCGCCGGGCCCTCACCGACGCCGGGCGGATGCCCAAGCAGGCGGCCCCGATCCCCCGGCGTGGCCGGCCGAGGGCGGACACCGAATAGGGAGGTGTCCGTCCTCGTCGGTGTGGGAGATCGGCTGCTGGACTAGATCGTCTGATGACTCGTTCAAGGCGCCTGACCATTGTCCTCGCCCTCAACCTGGTTCTGGTCATCGGGTTAGTGGTGGTCGGGATATCCGCCCACTCGCTCGGCGTGTTAGCGGCGGGGGCTGACTACGTCGCCGATGCCGCCGCGATCGGCATCGCTCTCCTCGCCCTCTGGCTTGCCAAACGTCCCTCGACGACGAAGCGACCAGGCGGACATCCGAGAGCAAACGCGATCGCCGCCCTCGTCAACGGCGGATGGCTCCTCGTGTTGAGCGTCCTGATCGTCGCGAGTGCCATTGATCGACTGATTGCCGGTACACCCTCGGTCCATGGTCTGCCCGTCTTAGTCATGAGCGGGATCGCGGCGGCTGCGATGATTGTCGCGGCCCTGATCTTGCGAGGAGACATCGATGCGGATGACGACGCCGACGAGACACTGAGCGTTCGGGCAGTCCTCCTCGACACCGCGGCGGATGCGGCGGCCGCCCTGGGTGTCGCCATTACTGGGGCGATCATCCTTGCGACGGGCGGGTGGGACTGGCTGGACCCCACCGTGGCGCTGGTCATCGCCGTCGTGATCGGCTCCCACACCTTTCGGCTGCTCAAGAAGGTGGGCGTCTCGCTCAGAAGGGCGGATCCACACTGAACCACTCCTGCGATTCCCGATCCGTCGGCCCGCCGATAGCCTCCGGTCCCATGCCGGGGCATCCTCGGGGGGACCCGATCGCCGTCGCCGGCCGGCTGGTCGGCCGGGCCGAGCGGATCGTGGTGCTGGCCGGCGCCGGGATCTCGACCGAGTCGGGGATCCAGGACTTCCGCGGCCCCGACGGCCTCTGGACGAGGAACCCGGAGGCCGAGCGACGGGCGAGGCTCGAGGTGTACATGACCGACAAGGAGGCCCGCCGCCGGTCGTGGGAGCACCGGCTCGAGTCGCCGACCTGGGCTGCCCGACCGAACGCCGGGCACGAGGCGCTGGTCGCGCTCGAGCGCCTCGGGAAGCTCGACACCCTCGTCACCCAGAACATCGACGGGTTGCACCACCTGGCCGGCAACGACCCGGGAAAGGTGATCGAGATCCACGGGTCCATGCGGGAGGTCGTCTGCATGGCCTGCGGCGACCGCGGCCCGGCGGGGCCGACCCTCGAGCGGGTCCGCGACGGCGAGGACGACCCGGCGTGCCTCCTCTGTGGCGGCATCCTCAAGTCGGCCACCATCAGCTTCGGTCAGTCGCTCGTGGCCTCCGACCTGTTCCGGGCCGAGCAGGCCGCCCGCCGCTGCGACCTCCTGCTCGCAGTGGGGACGAGCCTCGGGGTGTACCCGGCGGCCGGGCTCGTGCCGCTGGCCCACGATCGGGGCGCGCCGGTCGTGATCGTGAACGCACAGCCGACCCCCTACGACTTCATCGCCGGGGCCGTCGTCCGGGAGCGGCTCGGCACCGCCCTCCCGGCCATCGTGGAAGCGGCGGCCGCCGCGCGGGTCGGACCGTGAGTTCGCAGGCCGGCCGGTTCGAGAACTACGACGAGGCGTTCGCCAAGTCGATGGTGCAGAACCCCTCGGGGTTCCCCGGGCTGACCGGGCTCCCCGCGTACCTCGGCATCCGGACCGTCGACGTCGGGCCCGGGACGATGACCGCCGAGCTCGAGGTCCGCGAGGAGCTCCTCAATCCCTTCGGTTCTGCCCACGGGGGCGTCCTCGCCGCGCTGGTCGACCACGTGCTCGGGGCGGTCCTCTACCCGGTCATCCCCCGGGGGTCCTGGGCGGCGACCACCGAGTTCAAGCTGAACCTCCTGGCTCCGGTCCGCACCGGCCCGCTCCGGGCCACCGCCACCGTCGAGGCGCTCACCAAGCGCACCGCGGTCGTGCGGATCGAGGCCCACCACGACGGCCGCCTCGTCGGCCTGGCCCAGGGGACCGTCACGATCAGCGCGCCGCGCCCGCCCGAACCGGGCGGCTCGTAGTGGGGCGCCCGACGCGGCCCCGTCGGGGGCGGGTCTCTTGGTGAGCGACTACACCTCGCTCACCTACGAGGTCGCCGGCCGGAGGGCGAACATCACCCTCAACCGCCCGGACCGCCTCAATGCCATCAACGGTGCGATGCCGGGCGAGATCCGCCGGGCGGTCGAGGCCGCCAACACCGATCTCGCGGTGCACGTCATCGTGCTCGCCGGCGCCGGCCGGTCGTTCTGCGCCGGCTACGACCTGAAGGACTTCGCCGAGGCCGGGCGGGGGACCCAGCGCGAGGTGTGGGACCCGATCAAGGACTACCGGGTCATGAAGCGCAATACCGACGACTTCATGACCCTGTTCCACTCGCTCAAGCCCACACTGTGCAAGGTGCAGGGCCACGCGGTGGCCGGCGGGAGCGACATCGCGCTGTGCTGCGATCTCGTGGTGATGGCCGACGACGCGCGCATCGGCTACATGCCGGCCCGCGTGTGGGGCTGCCCGACGACCGGCATGTGGGTCTACCGGCTCGGGGCGGAGAAGGCGAAGCGGATGCTCCTGACCGGCGACACGATCGACGGCATCCAGGCGGCGGCCTGGGGACTGGTCCTCGAATCGGTGCCCCCCGACCAGCTCGATGCCCGGGTGGACGAGCTGGCCGAGCGGATCGCCGGGGTCCCCACCAACCAGCTGGCCATGCAGAAGCTCATGATCAACCAGGCCTACGAGAACATGGGCCTCGAGTCGACCCAGATGCTCGCCACCCTCTTCGACGGCATCACCCGGCACTCGCCGGAGGGCCGGTGGTTCCAGCAGCTGGCCGCCGCCCACGGCTTCCACGAGGCGGTGGCGTGGCGCGACTCGGGGCGGCCGATCCCCGAGGGCGGCGGCGCGGTGCCCGAGGACCTCCGCGCCCCCGACTGAGCGAGGCTCAGACCTCGAGGAGGTCCTCGCCGAACACCACCGCGCCGTCGAAGTGGCGGCGGGCGATCGCCACCCACTCCTCGGCGGCGCCGGGGGCCGGCGTCGGCACCTGGTGGGTCAGCACGAGGGTCCCCACCCCGGCCCGCGCGGCGGTCCGAGCGGCCTGCTCGACCGTCGAGTGGTAGTCGATCGTGTCGACGAACCGTTGGAACGGGACCAGGCGGACCAGGTCGTCGCGCAGCACCGTCTGGATGTAGACGTCGGCGCCGGCGCAGAGCTCGTCGAGGCCATCGCAGGGCAGGGTGTCGCCGGCCACGACCAGCGCCCGCCCGCCGTGCTCGAAGCGGTAGCCGAGCGACGGCTCGACCGGCCGGTGGTCGGTCGCCGCCGCCACGATCCGCACCCCGCCCTCGTCGTCGGGGACGACCGTCCCGGGGCCGAGCTCGCGCACCTCGACCTCGGGCCGCCAGGTGAGGTCGGCATGGTGGGCGAGGCGGTAGGCGATGTCGTGGCCGAGCATCGCGAGGGCGTCCTCCACGACGTCGCGGGTGCCCTCGGGACCGGCGATGACGAGCGTCGTCGGTGCCCGGCTCATGACCCAGTGCGTCGTGACGACGTCGTTCAGGTCGCAGATGTGGTCGCTGTGGAGGTGGGTGAGCAGGACCGCGTCGAGCATCAGGGGCACCGTGCCGGCGGCGGCCAGCCGCATGCAGACGCCCCGGCCGGCGTCGACCAGGTAGCGCCGCGGGCCGGCCCGGACCAGGGTGGCCGCGCCGGCCCGGCCGGGGTCCGGGAGCGGGTTGCCGGTGCCGAGCAGCACGGCCGACAGCCCGGCCGCCGCCCCGGGTGGGACGCTCACCCCGCTCGGTCGTCGAGCTCGGGCGGCGCGACCGGACGACCCCCCCGGAGCACCTCGTACTGGCGGAGCGGGTCGTCGCAGGCGACCCGCTCGATGGGCTCCTGGCGCGGGTCGCCGCGCAGCACCTCGGCCCCGACCGGCGCGTACTGGAGGATGTAGGCCTTGCGCACCGCGTCGGTCGTGTTCGGGCCGGTCAGATGGGGCGTGAGCGACGAGAACACCACCGCCCCGCCGGCGCCGACCTCGGCGACGGCCGGCTCGTCGACGTGCTCGAAGCACTCGAACCCGAGCGGTTCGACGTAGGAGTGGCGCAGGGTGCCGAGCCGGTGCACGCCCCGGGCCACCTGCGGGCACCCGTTCTCCGCGGTGGCGTCGGTCAGCGCGAGCCAGACCGTCAGATAGGCCTGCGGCTCGACGAACGTGTAGCCGTTGTCCTGGTGCCAGGGGAACCGCCGCGGCTTCTCCGGCTTCTTGTAGACGGCCTGGTCCCAGTAGAGCCGGACGTCGGGCCCGACCAGGTCGGCGAGGATCCCGAGGATGCGCGGATGGACCGACAGCCGGCGCAGCCACGCGGAGCGGGTGACGAGGTGGGTGGTGAAGGTGATCGCCCCGGCCTCGGCGATGCTCAGGCGCTCGTCGGGCTGGGTCCGGAGGAACGCCTCGCTCGAGCGCTCGAAGGCGTCGATCTCCTCGAGGGTCGAGGCGAGCTCCCGGTCGTCGATGAGGCCCTCGACCACGACGAACCCGTCGTCGCCGAACCGGCGCACCTCCTCGGCGGAGAGGGTGGTCGGCGCGGCCGCCGGTGTCTCCCACTGAAAGTCGCGGTTCCAGGGGTGGAGCCGTGCCCCCGCCGGAGCCGAGACGGTCACCGGCCGAGGTACGCGCGCACCAGGTGGTCCGGTGCGCAGGCCAGCCAGGCGTCGACGATCGCCTCTTTCAGATCGCGCTTGGTCACCGTGCGCAGCTGGATGAGGACCGCCGAGTAGCCGTCGAAGTGGTCGATGGTGAAGAAGCCCTTCCGTCCCGCCGCGAGCACCGCCTCTTTGTCCTCGAGGTCGGCCACCCGGACGCCGAGGATCGGTCCGTCCGGCGGCGCCGCCTCGCCGAAGCGCTTCAGGTCCGCCTTGCTGAACGGGCGCTCCCAGGCGAAGCCCTTGTCCCCGACCGTCCAGGTCCGGTTCCCGTGGCGCTCCCGCTCGCCGGTCTCGGGCAGCGCGAGCGCCATCACCGCGACGTCCTCCAGCGTCTGCACGGGGACGACCGTACCGGGTGGTGCGTCGGTGGCACCGGCCCGTCGGCTCAGGCCGCCTCGTCC
>DAIUEV010000069.1:0-11580 GCA_036844945.1 Acidimicrobiales bacterium | reverse complement strand
GGGTCCGCGGCACCGAACTCACCTAGCCTGGGCCCGGCGCCGCGACGAGCCGGCGGCCGCCGAGGTGCAGACCGGGCCGGAGAGGACGGGTCGGGACCATGCTGCGCACGCGAGAGCGCGATCGGCGTCCGCGATCGCACCCGACGATGGCGCGCGTCCCGCTGGCCGCACTGGCCGTGGTGTGCCTCGGTGTCTCGGGGTGCTCCATCGTCCACAAGGTCGCCACCGCCGTGCACGACATCCGTGGCAACAAGGCGACCATCGACGGGTTCACCTCGACGCTGTCGAACCAGCCGCCCAAGTTCGAGGTGAAGTACACGACGACGGGGAGCGCACCGGCGACCGTCGTCTACGCGGCTTCCCCGCCCGGTGACGTGGCGTTCACCGACACCCAGTCGGGGGCGAGCACCCCGAGCGTCGATCTCATCGTTAACGCCACGGGGGAGTACGCCTGCGAGCCGCCCCAGTCCGGAGCGGGCCCCGACAGCTGCCAGAAGTTCCCGCCCGCCGACAAGGCCCAAGAGGAGAACATCTACGACTTCTACACGGCCTCGCACTGGGTGAGCTTCCTGCGCGACTTCGCGCTGGCGGCCGGGTTCGCCGGCGACAAGGTGAGCCGGTCGTCGATGTCGGTGAACGGGTTCAGCCTCTCCTGCGTCGACTTCGTGGCCACCGGCGTGCCGGGGACGAGCACCATCTGCACGACGACCCAGGGCCTCCTCGGGTACGTGAAGGTGGCCTCGGACTCGACGAGCTTCGAGATCACCAGCTACTCGGGCTCCCCCGACCCCTCTCTGTTCACGCTGCCACCCGGCGCGACGGTGACCACGGTGACCACCACGACGAGCTGACGCCGGGGCGGGTCGCCCGGCCCACGGTCGATACGGTGGGTGCTCCTTCGAGCGACCGGAGCGGCCGTGCGGTTCGAGACGAGCGTGGAGGTCGAGGCGACGCCCGAGGCCGTGTGGCGGGCCGTGGTCGACGTGGTCGCCTGGCCCGAGATCACCGCGTCGATGCGGCGCGTCGAGTGGGTCACCGGCGACGCGGTCGCCGTGGGCAGCGTCGCCCGGATCAAGCAACCGGGCCTCCCCGCGAGCACGTGGGCCGTCACCGCGGTGGTCCCCGGCACCTCGTTCACCTGGGAGAGCACCGCGCCCGGCGTGCGCACCGTCGCGACCCACGAGCTTGCGGCGGCCGGTCCGGGGCGGACCACCCTCGTGCTCGGGCTCGCCCAGTCCGGACCGCTCGCGCCGCTCCTCGGTGCCCTGGTCGGCGCCCGGGCCCGCCGGTTCGTCTCGATGGAAGCCGCCGGGCTGAAGAAGAAGTCGGAGGCCGCCGGCCCCGTCGCCTGAGCCGAGGGGGACCTCAGGGGGGCGCGGTCGAGCCGGTCAGGAGTCGAGGAACCGCAGGACCGCCAGGACCCGCCGGTGATCGGACTGGGACACCGGCAGGTCGAGCTTGGTGAAGATGTTGGCCACGTGCTTCTCGACCGCCCCCTCGGAGATCACGAGGCCGGTCGCGATGGCGGCGTTCGAGCGGCCCTCCGCCATGAGCGCCAGCACGTCGCGCTCCCGGGCGCTCAGCCCGGCCAGCGAGTCGGTCTTGCGCGACGCGCCGACCAGCTGGGTGACAACCTCCGGGTCGAGCGCGGTGCCGCCCGACGCGACCCGCACCAGCGCCTCGACGAAGTCGCTCACGTCGGCCACCCGGTCCTTCAGGAGGTAGCCGATCCCGGCGGCGTCGTCGGCGAGCAGCTGGGCGGCGTAGCGGGTCTCGATGTACTGGGAGAACAGGAGGATGCCGAGGCCGGGGTGGCGGCGCCGGAGCTCGATCGCGGCGCGCAGCCCCTCGTCGGTGAAGGTGGGGGGCATACGGATGTCGACCACGACCACGTCGGGGCGGTCCCGGTCGACCGCCTCGTGCAGCGCGGTGGGGTCGCTCACCGCATCGGTCACCTCGAAGCCCCGGTCGGCCAGCAGCTGCACGAGGCCGTCCCGCAGGATCGCCGAGTCCTCGGCGATCGCCACCCGGATCGAGTCGCTCATCTACGCGTGGAGCGGGAGGTCGACCGTGACGATGGTCGGGCCGCCGGGCGGGCTCTTGATGTCGAGGGTGCCGTCGACCCCGTGCACCCGGTCCGCCAGCCCGCGCAGGCCGCTCGAGGAGGTCCCGAGCAGGGCCGGCTGGGCCCCGCCCCGGCCGTCGTCGCGTACCACGACGCGCAGCCACTGACCGTGCTGGGCGCAGCCCACCGAGGCCCGCGAGGCCTCGGCGTGCAGGGCCACGTTGGCCAGGAGCTCGGCGACGCAGAAGTACGCGATCGCCTCGATGGCCGGGGTGGGCCGGTCGGACAGGGTGACCGAGAGCTCGGTCGGGATGGCGCTGCGGGCGGCGAGCGTGGACAACGCCCCTTCGAGCCCGGTGTCGAGCACGGGGGGGTGGATTCCCCGGGCGAGGTCCCGCAGCTCGACGATCGCCTCCTTGGCCCCGCCGTGGGCGTCGTTCACGAGCCGCCGCACCTCGTCGAGGTCGACCTCGCCGGGGGCGCTGAGCTTCTCCTTCGCCTGGCCGAGCCGCATCGCGAGGGCCACCAACTGGGCCTGGGTCCCGTCGTGGAGGTCGCGCTCGATCCGGCGCAACGTCGCCACCGACGCGTCGACCGTCTGGGCCCGGGCGTGCTCGAGGGAGCGCATCCGCGCCGTGATCGGGTCCTGCCCGAGGAGCAGGTGGAGCAGCCGGCGGTCGAGCCAGACGACGGCCCGCATGGTCCACGGGGCCAGCCCAAGGAGAAGCACGCCGGTCAGGAAGATGAACAGCGAGTGGATGAAGCCCGAGCTCGTGACCGACAGGTAGCCGGGCGGGAAGAGGGTACGGACGACGCCGAACCCCTTCAGCTGCCCCGTCCCGGCGCCGAACACCGGGTAGGTGAGGCCGAAGAAGGCACCGATCCACACCGAGAGGGCGAACCAGACGCCGAAGATGGCCAGGGGGACCTTCAGCGCCGAATAGGCGATGGCCCGCCAGCCCACGCGGTCGCGCAGCGTCGACTGCAGCCAGCCGAGGAATCCCGGCCGGCTGGTGAACGGCGGGGGCTCTTCCAGGTCCTCGCCGAGCAGGTTGCGGGCGATGGTGCGCTGCAGGCGGCCGATGCCCCGGGCGCCCCGCACCGAGGCGGCGAGGATCGCCAGCCCGAAGAATGTGACCGAGAGCCCGATGCCGGCGCCCAGGGTCACCACGATGAACACAAAGCCGACCGCGCCGACCGCGGCACTCATCACGAAGTACCCGAGCTCTGACCAGGTGCGGCGGGAGAACGGCTCCCGCCACACGGCGTGTGCGAACCCGCGCAGCTGGCGCACCCGGGCCTCGGAGAGGACCATCACCCGCTCCTTCGACCCCAGCCGGAGTTGGAGGCGGACCTCGTGGCGCTCCTCATCTGTCTGCATCATGCGTCACGCCGGAGGATGGAGGCCGCCGCCAGGGCGAGGGCGACGGCGCAGTAGCCGGTCATGAGGGCGACCGCCAGGAGCACGGGAACCTGATCCGGCTGGTTCACCACGGCGCCGATCGAGTTGTTGAGGAGGGGGACGGGGGTGTAGCGGCCCGGGTTCCCGCCCACCCGGGACAGGAGCAGCGGGACGAGGAAGGTGACGCCGGCGTAGGTGGCGAGGGCCCCGGCGGTGTGGCGGACCACCACGCCGATGCCGAGGCCGAGGAGGGCCAGCATCGAGAGGAAGACCCCGGACAGGAGCACCGCCCTGAGCACCCCGGTCTGGCCGAGCGACGCGGTGGGGGCGCCGCCGGCCGCCAGCACCGCCTGGCCGATGCCGAAGCAGGCGAAGGCGAGGACCTCGCCGAGGGCAAGGGTGAGCCCGCCGACCACGGCGGCCTTGGCGCCCAGCAGCACCGGGCGCCTCGGGATGGCGGCGAGCGAGGACCGGATGGTGCCGGTGCCGTACTCGCCGGAGGCGACCAGCACCCCGAGGAAGCCGATGCTGAGGGTGGCGATGATGAGGCCGCCGAGCGCCTCGTTGGTCGGATCCCACCAGCCTCCGTACCAGTTCCGGGGGTGGTGGCTGGCACTGTTGGTCACGAGCACCGTGACAAGGGCACCGCCGAGCACGGTGGCGGCGATCGTCCAGAGCGTGGAGCGGAGCGTGGCGAGCTTGAGCGCCTCGGCTCGCACCGCCTGGCGCAGCCCGTACCCGGTGCGCCGAGCCTCGAGCGTGACGAGGGTGGTCATGCGTTCTCCTTTGTCGTGGTGCTGCTGGTGGCCATGGCGACCGCGGGCTCTCCGGCGCGGAACTCGACGGCGGCGTTCGTCAGCTCCATGAACGCGTCCTCGAGCGACGCCTGGACCGGCGTGAGCTCGAACAGCGTGAAATCGCGGTGGGCGGCGAACCGTCCGACGTCGGCCGAGGTGAGCCCATCGACCAGGACCGCACCGTCGTCATCGACGCGCACCGTCGCGCCCGTCCCCCGGAGGGCGTCGGCAAACTCGGCGGCGGCCGGCGTCACCACCCGGACGAACTTGGTGGCCGAGCGCGAGACGAACTCGTCGACCGTCGTCTCGGCGATCAAGGTGCCGCGGCCGATCACGACCAGCCGCTGCGCGGTCAGGGACATCTCTGCGATCAGGTGGCTGGAGACGAACACCGTGCGACCCTCTTGGGCGAGGCTGCGGAGCAAGTGGCGGACCCAGCGGATCCCTTCGGGATCGAGGCCGTTGACCGGCTCGTCGAACAGCAACACGCCGGGGTCACCGAGGAGCGCCGCGGCGATGCCGAGCCGCTGGCCCATGCCGAGGGAGTAGCGGCCGGCGCGCTGCTGGGCGACCGAGCCGAGCCCGACGATGTCGAGCACCTCGTCCACCCGGCGGAGTGGGATGTCGTTCGAGCGGGCGAGGATGCGGAGGTGGTCGCGCCCGCTGCGGCCGGGATGGAACGCCCGGGCGTCGAGGAGGGCACCCACCTCCCGCAACGGCCACTCGAGCTCGGCGTAGGGGCGGCCGTGCACGAGCGCCGTCCCCGCGGTCGGGACGTCGAGCCCCATGATCATCCGCATGGTGGTGGACTTGCCCGACCCGTTCGGCCCGAGGAACCCGGTCACCACACCGGGACGGACGTCGAAACTGAGGTCGCGCACGGCGACCGTGCGCTGGTAGTGCTTGGTCAGCGAGCGGGCGACGATCATGCGGGCTCCTCGGTTCGGACGGGCGGACTGCCTCACCTCTCATGATGCGGTGCACGAGGGCAGATGAGAATGCCGCTAGCGGGCGTCGTGAGCGGGGGTTAGCCCCAGGCTCGGCCCACCGGTGGGCCGCTCAAGCCCAGCTCAGTGGCCCGCCGACCCCGATACCGGCGCCGGGGGCGTCTCCCGGTTGCAGCGGACCCGATGCTTGTTTCCGAGAGCCCCGACCCTACGATTGCCGGGATGGCGCGACGCCCACCCGCCGGACTGCGCCGGTCCGGCCTGGCGGTGCTCGTGGCCGCAGCGACCTTCGTCATCTCAGCCGGGACGGCGTCGGCGACGGCGCCCGAGCGAGTGAGCGGGGGCCCGACCGGGCACTACGACGTGCCACCGGGAATCCACAAGATCAAACACATCATCGTCATCGAACAAGAGAACCGGTCATTCGACAGCTACTTCGGGACGTTCCCCGGCGCGGACGGCATCCCGATGAAGAACGGAGTACCCACGGTGTGCGTGCCCATCCCGACGGGCGGCTGCCAGGCCCCGTATCACGACACGGCCGACATCAACGGCGGTGGCCCGCACAACGCGCCGAGTGCGCGCAACGACGTCGATGGCGGGAAGATGGACGGGTTCATCGCGCAGGCGTCCAAGGCCAAGAAGGGCTGCGGTGCCAACGTCGACAGCCCGGCATGTGCTGCGAACGCGACGCCGGACGTCATGGGCTACCACACGGCGGCGGAGATCCCCAACTACTGGACCTACGCCAAGGACTTCGTGCTCGATGAACACATGTTCGAGCCGGTGAAGTCGTGGTCGCTGCCCGACCATCTCTACTTGGTGTCGGGTTGGTCGGCTCGATGCTCGAACCCGGCTCCGTCGAGCTGCGTGAACGAGATTCAGGGCCCCTACACCCCGCGCCAGATGCAGATATACGTCGATCAGGCCCTGGCCACCGGTACGGCGGATGTGACGAACGCCTGGACCGACATCACCTGGCTCCTCTACAACAAGCACGTTTCGTGGGCGTACTACGTGCAAACGGGAGCTCAGCCAGACTGCGCGAACGATGGCGCGGTTGCCTGCCCGCCGGTGGCACAGAGCTATCTGACCCCGGGTATCTGGAATCCGCTCCCCATCTTCGAAGACGTGCAGAAGGACCACCAGCTGCGCAACATCCAGCCGCTCAACAACTACTTTGCCGCAGCCAAGGCGGGGACCCTACCGGCGGTCATGTGGGTCACTCCGTCCCAGGCGGACAGCGAACATCCGCCGGCCAGCGTCCACCAGGGGCAGGCCTACGTCACCGCCGTGATCAACGCGGCCATGAAGAGCCCGGACTGGAAATCGACCGCCATCTTCGTGCAGTGGGACGACTGGGGCGGTTTCTACGACCACGTCGTCCCGCCCCCGGTCGATCAGAACGGCTACGGGTTACGGGTCCCGGCCATGGTGATCTCGCCCTACGCCAAGCGGGGCTACATCGACCACCAGGTCCTCTCGAGTGACGCCTACCTCAAGTTCATCGAGGACGACTTCTTGGGCGGGGCCCGGCTCAACCCGAAGACCGATGGCCGACGCGACCCGAGGCCCGACGTGCGGGAGAACACGAAGATCCTGGGGAACATGGTGAACGACTTCGACTTCAAACAGAGTCCCCGGCCCCCGGTGTTGCTCCCGACCAACCCGCCGACCGACTCGCCGACCGTTCCCGCCTACTTCTCGGGCCTCGGCCCCTGCCTCGGCTGCACCACCACGCCGCCCTCGGTCGGCCGCCATCCCCTCGCCGGTGCCTGAGCCGGCCGACCCGTTCCACACCCGCCTGCACAAGGTGGGCTCGGGCGATCTGTCGGCCGACACCGCCCAGACCGCGGGCATGACCCGTTCGGCGGCGATCTCTGCCGGCACGGTCGGGGCGGACGGGATCTGGATGGGCGAGACCCGGGTCGCCCCGGATACCCGTTCCGCCGATCACCACCACGGCGCGTCCGAGACGGCGATCTATGTGCTCCGCGGGCACCCGGTCTTCGTGTTCTGGGACACCGACGGCGAGCGACGCCTGGAGACCGCCCCCGGGGACTACGTCTACGTGCCCCCGTGGGTGCCGCACCGCGAGGAGAACCCTGACCCCGCCGACGAGGCGGTGGTGGTCATCGCGCGCAACACCCAGGAGGCGATCGTCGTGAACCTCCCCGGGCTCGGACCGAGTTCGGCGAACGCCGCCGACTAGGTCTACCGAGGGCCGCGTTCCTGGACGAAGATGGCCGCAAGCCGGCGGGACCGACCGAAGGCTCGGAAGGAGATCACCATGGATGACGCCGAGATCGCCCAGCGGATCTCCGAGCTCGCCGACGAGGAGCACCGCCTCGAGCACGCGCACGAGGGCGAGGGCCTGAGCGACCCGGAGCAGGAGCGGCTCCAGGCCATCGAGGTCGCGCTCGACCAGTGCTGGGACCTGCTCCGCCAACGCCGGGCCCGCCGGCACGCCGGCCAGGACCCCGACACCGCGGCCGCGCGTCCTCCGTCGGTCGTCGAGCGCTACCAGCAGTAGGGGGTCAGCCGGGCCGGTCATCGAGCAGTGGCTCGATCCGGTGCCCGAGCACCCGACCGCCCGCCAGCCGGAGCCGGCCGAACGTGCGGTGCGGATGGCTGCGACGCTGCGTCGGCGAGCCGGGATTGAAGAGCAGCTGACCCCTGCTGCCCTCCTCGTCACACGGGATGTGCGAGTGGCCGAACACCACGACCTGGGCATCGGGGAACCGTCGGCCGATCCGGGCCACCCGCCCCACCCGGTTGCCGGTGTCGTGCACCACCGCGAGTCGAACGCCCGCGAGTTCGACCATCAGCGACTCGGGGAGACGGCCGACCAGTCCATGGTCGTTGTTCCCGAGCACGGCGTGGACGGTTCCGAGTCGGCGCAGACCATCGAGCGCCTCGAGCGAGACGAGATCGCCCGCGTGGATGATCGCGTCGGCGCGGACCATCGCCCGGTGCAGACGCGGGTGCAGCGACTTGATGCCGGCCTTGAGGTGGGTGTCGGCGAGGACGACCACGTCCACCGCGGCCACGCTAGGGGACGGCGTCCGGCTCCTCCCGACGAACCCACCCTCGTCCCGGTGCTCCATCGGACCCCGAGGTAGCCTGGCACCCGTGGGGGTTCGGGGGGACCGTGACCAGGGAGTCGTCCACGCATGAACGCGTGGACGTGGGTGCTCGACTCGAAGCCGGCGCCGACCGCCACCGAGCTTGACGGCCCACCGTCGCGGTGGCTCTACCTGACGGAGCCGGCCCGCGGCGTGCTCAGCCTGCACACCGCCCCGCTCGCCCTTCCATGGCTCGCCCGCGCTCCTCGGGGCGACGGACACGGCGTGGTCGTGTTGCCCGGGCTCATGGCCACGGACACGAGCACCGGGCCGCTCCGGGCCTTTCTCCGCGGGCTCGGCTATCTCCCGCGGGGCTGGAAGCTCGGGCGGAACCTCGGGCCGACGCAGCGGGCGATCGACGGCATGCGGCGCATCATCAGGGAGCTGGCCGACTCGACGGGTTCACCGGTCTCGTTGGTGGGCTGGAGCCTTGGGGGCATCTACGCCCGGGAGCTCGCGCGTGAGGACCCGACCCTCGTCCGCCGGGTGATCACGCTCGGGAGCCCGTTCGCGCTGACGAACCCGGCGCAGAGCCGGGCCGAGCCCGCCTACCAGCGTGCGGCGCACCGTCACTCGGTCCGCATCCCCACCCGTGCCCAGATCATCCGGCCCATCCCGGTGCCGTCGACCGCGGTCTTCTCGCGCCGGGACGGCATCGTGCAGTGGCGGTCGTGCATCGAACCGCAGTCGAGCAGCCACGAGAACATCGAGGTGCGCTGCGCCCACCTCGGCTTCGGCGTCGACCCGGCCACCCTGTGGGCGGTCGCCGACCGTCTTGCCCAACCAGCCGGGGCGCACGCGCCCTTCGAGCCGCCGGGCTGGCTGCGCTGGCTGTACCCGACCCCGACGTGACCGAGGGCGACGGCGCCCGGGGGCGGCCGGCCTCCTGGACGCCCGCCGCCCCCTGGGGTGCGAGGGGATGGGTCGCCGACATCGACGGTCCCGTCCACTGGGTCGAGTTCGGCGGCCCGCATCCAGAGGACGCCGTGCCGCTCGTGCTGGTCCACGGGCTGGGCGGCTCGCATCTCAACTGGGTGCTGATCGGACCGGACCTCGCCGTCGACCGGCCGGTACTCGCGATCGATCTGCCGGGGTTCGGCCTCTCGCCCGGGGCCGGCCGCGACTGCTCGGTCCAGGAGAACACGCGCGTCCTCCTGCGGTTCCTCGCCGAGGTCGTTGCCCGGCCGGTGGTGCTGGTGGGCAACTCGATGGGCGGCGCGGTCTCGCTCCTGGCGGCCGCAGCGCATCCCGAGGCGGTGCGGGGCGTCGTCCTCGTCGACCCGGCGCTCCCGGTCCCGGCCCAGCGACCCGATGCCCGGGTGGCGGCGGCGTTCCTGCTCTACCTCTCGCCCTTCGTCGGCGAGGCCGGGCTCCGGGCGATCGCGGCGCGCCAGACGCCCCGCCAGACCGTCGAGCGGGTCATCCGGGCCTGTTACGCCGACCCCGGTCGGGCCCGGGAGGACGTGCTGGCCGCCTCGACCGCGCTCGCCACGGAGCGGCGCCGCATGCCGGGGACCGAGCGGTCGCTCGTGACCGCGGCCCGGTCCCTCGTCGCTCTCTTGGCCCGCCGGACCGCCTACCGGGCGACGATTTCCTCGGTCGCCGCGCCGGTCCTCCTCGTCCACGGTGAAGCCGACCGCCTCGTCCCGGTCGCCGCGGCCCGGAAGGCGGCCGCCGAGCGGCCGGAGTGGAGTACCGTCTTTCTCCCCGGTGTCGGGCACACCCCTCAGCTCGAGTCGCCCGATGCCGTGACCGACGCGATCCGATCGTGGCTCGCCAAGACCCTGGAGCCCGCCAGCCGATAAGGGAGGGAGATGCAACAGCTCACCGGCCTCGACGCCGCCTTCCTGGCCCTCGAGACCGCCAACTCGACCGCCCACATCGGCGGTGTCTGCATCCTCGACCCGACCGACGCGCCCCGGGACCTCGATCTCGAGTCGCTGACCGAGCTCCTCGCCCAGCGCGTCCCGCTCGTCCCGGTCCTGCGCCGCCGGCTCATGAACGTCCCGTTCGGGCTCGACCAGCCCTACTGGATGGACGACCCCGACTTCGACATCGAGTACCACGTGCGGGAGATCGCCCTGCCCCGCCCGGGATCCGACGCCCAGCTGACCGAGCAGATCTCACGGCTCCACGCCCGTCCCCTCGACCGGCGCCGACCGCTCTGGGAGCTCTACCTCATCACCGGCCTCGCCGAGGACCGGATGGCCGTCTACACGAAGCTCCACCACGCCGCGATCGACGGCGTGTCCGGGGCGGAGCTGCTCACCATCCTCCTCGACCTGTCGCCCGAGGGGCGGGAGCTGCCGCCGCTCGAAGAGTTCGTCCCCGCTGCGCCGCCACACCCGCTGGCGTTGGCCGCCCGCGCCGCCGCCAGGCTTACCCGGCGGCCGGTCGAACTCGTCCGCATCGCCGACGGCGTGCGACGGGCTCTGCCGAACCTGGCTCCGACGATCGGGTCGATCGTGGGCGGGGTCCTCGGCCTCGACCGCGGCGACGGCGGGGTCATCTCGACGACGGCGGGCCGGGCTCCCGCGACACCGTTCAACCGGCCGATCACCGCCCACCGGCGGGTGGCCTTCCAGAGCGTGGACCTTGACACGGTGAAAGCGGTGAAGAACGCGTTCGGGGTCTCGGTCAACGACGTCGTGATGGCCATGTGCGCCGGTGCGTTGCGCCGGTGGCTGGTCGAGCACGACGCACTGCCCGACACGCCGCTCGTCGCCATGATCCCGGTGTCGGTACGCGACGAATCGAGCAAGGGGGCGATGGGCAACCGGGTCTCGGCGATGCTGGCCCGGCTCCCCACCCACCTCGACGATCCGGCCGAACGCGTCGCTCTGGTGCACGAGGCGACCCAGACCGCCAAGGCCCAGCAGGCGGCGATCCCCCAGGGCCTCGTGGACCGGGTGACCGACTTCGCCCCCCCGGCGCTCATCGCCCGCGCCGCCCGGGTGGTGTTCGCCACCGGCGTGCTGCACCGGGTGCCGCCGTTCAACGTCTGCATCTCCAATGTTCCGGGACCGAACGTCCCGGTCTATATGGGCGGTGCCCGGCTGCTCGCGCACTACCCGGTGTCGGTGATCACCGACGGCCAGGGGCTCAACATCACGGTCGTCGGCTACCTCGGCCGGCTCCACTTCGGGCTGGTGGCGTGCCGGGAGCTCGTCCCCGACATCGACGAGCTGGCCGGGTGGCTGGCTGCCGAGCTCGAGGTGTTGGCCAAGGCGGCCGCCGAGCGCAC
>DAIUEV010000068.1:0-11763 GCA_036844945.1 Acidimicrobiales bacterium | reverse complement strand
GGAGTCGCACCTCGACCGCCGCCTGCGGACGGTCCGGACGACCACCGGGCTCTAGGCGGTTCGGTGGGCGCCCCGCCGCTCGGGGTGTACGTGCACGTCCCGTTCTGCCGTCGCCGCTGCGACTACTGCGCATTTTCCACCTACACCGACCGCGATCACCTGATGTCGTCGTACGTCGAGGCGCTCTGCCGTGACATCGAGCGCGCGGTCGATGCGGGTGAGCTCACCTCGGCGGCTGCGGTGTTCTTCGGCGGCGGGACGCCGTCCCGGCTGCCGGCCGACGACCTGGCCCAGGTGCTGCGCCGGGTGCCGCTCGACCCGGGAGCCGAGGTGACCGTCGAGTGCAACCCCGAGGACGTCACCGGGTCGCGGCTCGCGAGCTACCGCTCCTCGGGGGTGACCCGGATCTCGCTCGGCGCGCAGGCCCGGGCGGACCATGTCCTCGCCTCCCTCGGCCGGCCGCACCGGTGGCACGAGGTCGCCGCCGCCGCCGCCCTCATCGGGTCGGCCGGGTTCGGCAGCTGGAACCTCGACCTCATCTACGGTGCCGCCACCGAGACCGACGCCGACTGGGAGGCCACGCTCTCGGCCGTCCTCGCCCTCGACCCGGCGCCGCCGCACCTGAGCGCCTACGCGCTCACCGTCGAGCCGGGCACGCCGCTCGCCGCCGACCACCGACGCCATCCGGACGACGACGTCCAGGCGCGGCGCTATGCCCGCGCCGACGCGCGCCTGGCCGCGGCCGGCTACGTGTGGGAGGAGATCTCCAACTGGGCGCAGCCCGGGCACACCTGCGCCTACAACAACCTGGCCTGGTCGGGCGGCGACTATCTCGGCTTCGGGTCGGCCGCCCACAGCCACCGCGACGGGAGACGGTGGTGGAACGTGCGCACCCCCGAGCGCTACATCGCCGCCGTCAACGCGGGCGCCTCGCCGGTGGCCGGCGAGGAGGCGCTCACCGATGGCCAACGCCGGTTCGAGCACCTGACGCTTGCGCTCCGCACCCCGGGCGGCGTCCCGGTGGCGGCGCTGCCCCCCGACGAGGGGCTGGCCGGGCTGGTCGAGTGGGGTGGGGGCCGGGCCCGCCTGACGGTGGCCGGGCGGATGCTGGCCAGCGAGATCTCGTTGCGGCTGGTCGCCGAGGAGGAAGAGGCGTCCCGACCAGCCGGTATCCTGCCCCGATGACCGAGGGCGAGCACGGCGCGCCGGGCGCCGGGTCGCCCGACGGACTGATGGAGAAGGTGGTGAACCTGTGCAAGCGGCGCGGGTTCATCTTCCCGTCGGCCGAGATCTACGGCGGCTTCCGCTCCACCTACGACTACGGGCCGCTCGGCGTCAACATGCTGCGCAACGTGAAGGACGCCTGGTGGCGGTCCATGGTCCGCCTCCGCGACGACGTGGTCGGGATCGACGCCGCGATCCTGTCGCCGGCCGCGCTGTGGGCGGCCTCGGGCCACCTCGAGAACTTCACCGACCCGCTCGTCGACTGCCGAAACTGCAAGGAGCGGTGGCGGGCCGACAAGATTGAGGGCGTCTGCCCCAACTGCGGCTCCACCGACTTCACCGAGGCGCGTGCCTTCAACCTCATGTTCAAGACCCATGCCGGGCCGGTCGAGGACGAGGGGACGGTCGCCTACCTGCGACCCGAGACCGCCCAGGGCATGTTCACCAACTTCGCCAACGTGCTCACGACCACGAGGAAGAAGCCGCCCTTCGGCATCGCCCAGGTCGGCAAGTCCTTCCGCAACGAGATCACGCCGCAGAACTTCGTCTTCCGGACCCGCGAGTTCGAGCAGATGGAGATGGAGTACTTCGTGCCGCCCGCCGACGCGGTCGGGTGGTTCGACTACTGGCTCGAGCAGCGCGTCGGCTGGTTCACCGACCTCGGGATGCCCGGCGAGCTTCTGCGGGTGCGCCATCACGAGGCCGACGAGCTCTCCCATTACTCGGTCCAGACCGCCGACCTCGAGTTCCACTTCCCCTGGGGCTGGGACGAGCTTGAGGGGGTCGCCTATCGCGGCGACTTCGACCTGCAGGCGCACTCCAAGGCCTCGGGCGAGCGCCTGGAGTATTTCGACCCCGCGACGAAGGAGCGCTACGTCCCCCACGTGATCGAGCCGGCGCTCGGCGCCACCCGGGCGATGATGGCGTTCCTCCTCGCCGCCTACACCGAGGACGAGGTGGCCGGCGAGGCCCGCACGGTGCTCCGGCTCGACTGGAGGCTGGCGCCGTACCAGGTCGCGGTCCTGCCACTCTCCCGCAAGGCGGAGCTCGAGGGCCTCTCCCGTCAGGTCCTCACCTCGCTCCAGCCCCACTACATGTGCGACTACGACACCACCCAGTCCATCGGCCGTCGGTACCGGCGCCAGGACGAGGTGGGGACGCCGTGGTGCGTCACGGTCGACTTCGACTCGCTCGAGGACCGGGCCGTCACCGTGCGCGACCGGGACACGACCGCCCAGGTCCGGGTCCCGGTCGACGGGCTCCTCGCCGAGCTTTCGGGGCGCACCGCCGGCTGAGGCGCCCGCTCCGACCGCTACTGGCGGCAGTAGCGGGTGGAGGCCAGGAACGAGCGCAGCTGGCTGACGTAGGCGGCCCCCGACGGCCAGCCGACCACGCCGGTGAGAAAGCCCTGGGTGTCGAGCGCGCCGAGCACACCGCCGACCTCGGACGAACGCCCGAGCGTGCACTCGTCGGCCGCCCACGCGGCGAGCCAGCCGAGCCCGAACCCGCTCTGGGTGTAGCTGCCCCACTGGAACCCCGCGTCCTCGGACACCCACGTCGGATAGTCGCGCGTCGTGTCGACGTACCGGTTGCCCCGCAGCTCGAGCGTCATGAGTGGCATCCCCGAGCCGCCGAAGGAGGCGAACTGGTAGGCGAAAGCGTTGTCGGCGGTGACGAGCACCGCCTTCCGGTCGATCGAGACCAGCTCGACGCCGGGGTTCCCGAGGTTGGTCTCGATCGGGGTGCGGGAGGTCTTCTTCGCCCGCAGGACGTAGGAGTCGACGAGTGTGCAGCAGTGGGCGCCACCGCTGTAGATGCCGACGAGGACCGCCGTCTCGGGTGCGATGCCGCCGAAGCGGGCGACGCACAGCGGCCGGTCAGCTCCGGAGGCCACGTACGACCAGGGGCCGGGCGAGCCCCCGCCCGCGAATGTACCGGGTACGAACGATGACCCCGGCGGTGAGTCTTGGACCGCGACCGCCGCTGAGAGGACCGACGCGCCGCCGATGCGCACCCGGATCGTCGGGGTGCCGATGGCCGGGATCTGGTAGCTCGTTGTCGCCGTCCCCGAGAGCGTCGCGCTGACGGCTCCGAGCGACGCCGAGGCGTGCACCGGGGTCCCCACCGGTTGGTTGGTGAGGTCGAGCGAGCCGCAGCTCACCGTCGGCGCGCCGCTCGTTGCTGCTGCTGCCGTGGCCGTGGCGGTGCCGGCGCAGGCGAGACCGATCGCCAACGCGCTGAGTGACGCCACCGAGACCAGCATCCGTCGAACGCGCATCGTGTCCCCTGTTCGAAGAGAGCTATACCACCACGGGGAACGTGCCGACGGTCGCCCGGGCAGCCGAACGGCCCGGGGACGCGTGTGCGTGTGACCCGGTCAGTCGGTCCGGACGTATCGGCGCACCGCCAGCGGCGCGAACACCGCGACGAGTCCGAGGCTCCAGGCGAGCGCGATGAGCACCGGCCGCGCGGTCGGCCCACCGCTCATGAGGGCCCGGCACCCGTTGACCACCTCGCTGACCGGCTGGTTCTTGGCGAAGGCCTGCAGCCAGCCGGGCATACGGGACACCGGCACGAACGCGCTCGAGGCGAAGGTGAAGGGCAGGAGCACCGGGAAGGTCGCGAGCTGGGCGATCTCCGGGTCGCCCACCGTCAGCCCCAGCAGCGCGAAGCCCCACCCGATCGCCCACGAGAAGAGGAGGAGGAGGCCGAGGCCGGCGAGGAAGCCGAGCGCGCTCGTCTGCACCCGGAAACCCACCGCGAACCCGAGCGCGGCCATGAGCAGCACGGAGAAGCCGTTCCGGGTGATGTCGGACAGGCTCCGCCCGCCGACGACCGCGGCCCGGGCCATGGGCAGCGCCCGGAACCGTTCGATGATCCCCTTCTGGAGATCCTCGGCCATCCCGACCGCGGAGACCACGGAGCCGAAGGCGACCGTCTGCACGAAGATCCCGGGCATCAGGTAGTTCACGTACGAGCCGTGGATGCCGCTGATCGCCCCGCCGAAGACGTAGCGGAACATCAGCACGAGCAGCATCGGCTGGACCGCCGAGAACGCGATCGACTCGGGGGAGCGGACCATCGCGGCGAGGAATCGCCAGGCGATGGTCAGACTGTCGCGGACCAGCCAGCGGGCCCGCTCAAGCGTGGTCGGGTCGTGACGTCGAGCCGCCGCATCGAGGACCCCGACGCTCATTGCGCCACCCCGGCCCTGGTCGGCTGGGGGGCGCCCGGGCCGGCCGGGGCCGGCTCGTCCTCGGGGCGGTGTCCGGTCAGCTGAAGGAAGACGTCGTCGAGGCTGGGCTCTCGAAGGACCAGGCCGATCACGCCGATCCCCTGGCCGTCGAGCGTGCGTATGGCCTCGCTGCCCGCCTTCGCCCCGTTCTCGACGTTCATCTCGATGCGGCTGCCGTCGACGCTCGGCGGGTGGCTGCCGAGCGGGGCGAGGAGCGCTGCCGCCCGCTGTCCGTCCTCCTCGTGCTCCAGGGTGACGAGGAGGACCGTCGTGCCGAGGTCGGCCTTCAGGCTGGCTGGGGTGCCCTCGGCGATCGCCCGTCCATGGTCGACCACCACCACCTGGTCGGCCAGGCGGTCGGCCTCCTCGAGGTACTGGGTGGTGAGGAGCACGGTCGTGCCCTCCCGCACGAGCCGTTCGGTCCAGGCCCACATGTCTTGCCGGGTCTGGGGGTCGAGGCCGGTCGTCGGCTCGTCGAAGAACAGCACCGGCGGCTCCGCCACGAGCGCGGCGGCAAGGTCGAGCCGGCGACGCATGCCACCCGAGTAGGTCTTGAGCGAGCGGTTGGCCGCATGGGTCAGCCCGAACTGCTCGAGCAGCTCCTCGGTCCGGCGCCGGGAGGCCGTCCGGCCCATGTGGCTCAGGCGACCGATCATCGTGAGGTTCTGGCGACCGGAGAGGTTCTCGTCCACCGCCGCGTACTGGCCGGCGAGCCCGATGGTCCGGCGCACCGCCGCGGCGTCCCGCACGACGTCGAGGCCGAGGATCGACGCCCGCCCGCCGTCGGGCACGAGCACGGTCGAGAGGATGCGCACGGCCGTGGTCTTGCCGGCGCCGTTCGGCCCGAGGACACCGAGCACCGTCCCGGCCGGGGTCGAGAAGCTGAGGCCGTCGAGCGCTCGGACGTTGCCCTTGGCGAACACCTTGGTCAGGTCGTGAACGTCGATGGCCAGGTCGGCGGGCACCCCTCGACACTAGGGGGCGGACGACGGCTCCCCGGTGTCCCGGCGCGGGCGCGCGCGGCGCCGAGTGGCGAATGGGTCACGGGACCGCGCACGCTGGAGGGGGCCCGCGAGGTGCCCGGTAAGGTGAACCTTCCGACCGGACCACCAGGCGAGGAGGCCTGATGCCCTACGTCTTCGACTTCGACCACGCGCACCGACGCCCGCCGATGGACATGAAGGACCTCCTCGGTGGCAAGGGCGCCAACCTGGCCGAGATGACGTCCGTGCTCCGGCTGCCCGTGCCGCCCGGGTTCACCATCTCGACCGACGCCTGCCGGGCCTACATGGCCGGCGGCTGGCCCGGCCGGCTCGACACCGAGGTGGCCCGGGCCCGGGCCCGCCTCGAGCGGTCGATGGGCAAGGTCGTCGGCGACCCGGCCGATCCGCTCCTCGTGTCGGTGCGCTCGGGCGCCAAGTTCTCGATGCCCGGGATGATGGACACGGTCCTCAATCTCGGGCTGAACGACCGCTCGGTGGCCGGCCTGGCCGCCCAGACGAGCGACGAGCGGTTCGCCTACGACTCGTACAGACGGTTTGTCGCGATGTACGGGCGGATCGTCCTCGACCTGCCCGGCGAGGAGTTCGAGGCCCTGTTCGAGGCGGCCAAGGAGAAGGCCGGCACGGACTCGGACGCCATGGTTCCGACCGAACTGCTCGTCGGACTGGTCGACGCGTACAAGGTGCTCGTCGAGCGGGAGACCGGGCGACCCTTCCCCCAGGACCCGGACGCACAGCTCCGGGGGGCGATCGAGGCGGTGTTCCGCAGCTGGAACGGGGCCCGGGCCCGCGCCTATCGCGAGCGCGAGCACATCGCGCATGACCTCGGGACGGCGGTCAACGTCCAGGCCATGGTGTTCGGGAACCGCGACGAACGATCCGGCACCGGCGTCGGATTCACCCGCGACCCGGCCACCGGAGCCAAAGGCGCGTACGGCGACTTCCTCGTGAACGCGCAGGGCGAGGACGTGGTGGCCGGGATCCGCAACACCGATCCGCTCTCTGCGCTCGAAACCCGGTTCCCCGACGTCTACCGGCAGCTCATCGCGATCTTCGACCGACTGGAGCGCCACTACCGGGACATGTGCGACACGGAGTTCACCATCGAGCAGGGCAAGCTCTGGATGCTCCAGACCCGGGTGGGGAAGCGGACCGGGCGGGCGGCGCTGCGCATGGCCGTCGAGATGACCAAGGAACGGGCCATCCGGTTGTCGCGCGCCGAGGCGGTCGGACGCATCACCGAGGACCACCTCGAGTCGGTGCTCCACCCCCAGTTCGCCCCGGGCGGCGACCGTCGCGTGCTCACCACCGGTCTCGGTGCATCGCCCGGGGCCGCGGTCGGCCGGGCCTACTTCAGCGCCGACGATGCCGCGGCGGCGGCCTCGCGCGGCGAGGCGGTGATCCTGGTCCGTTCGGAGACCTCCCCCGACGACGTGCACGGGATGCTGGCCGCCCAGGGCATCCTCACCGCCCGTGGCGGCCTCGTGAGCCACGCCGCGGTCGTCGCACGGGGATGGGGGAAGCCGGCGGTCGTCGGGGCCGAGTCGCTCCGGCTGGCGGACCGTTCTGTCTCGGTGGGCGGTGTGACCGTGGCCGAGGGGGACTGGCTCTCGATCGACGGCACGGACGGCACGGTTGTGCTCGGCCAGGTCCCGCTCCGGCAGGCCGAGCCGAGCGAGGAGTTCCTGACGATCCTGTCCTGGGCCGATGCCATTCGACGGGGGCACCTGGGGGTGCGGGCGAACGCCGACACCGGCGCCGACGCGGCCAACGCCCGGCGCCTCGGCGCCGAGGGGATCGGGCTGTGCCGCACCGAGCACATGTTCCTGGCCGAGGACCGCCTGCCCATCGTGCGGCGGATGATCCTGGCCGACACCCCCGAGGAGGAGAAGGCCGCCCTCGAGGAGCTGCGGGTCGCCCAGCGGGCCGACTTCGTCGAGATCCTCGAGGCGATGGACGGGCTGCCGGTCACCGTCCGGCTGCTCGACCCCCCGTTGCACGAGTTCCTCCCCTCCACCCACGAGCTCGCGATCAAAGAGGCGACGGTCGGGCTGGACGAAGAGGAGCGTCGCCTGTACGACGCGGCGAGATCCTGGCAGGAGGCCAACCCGATGCTGGGCATCCGCGGGGTGCGGCTCGGGGTGCTGAAGCCCGGGCTCTACGGCATGCAGGTGAGCGCGCTGATCGAGGCGGCCACCCACCGGGTCCTCGAGGGCGGCCGCCCCGTCATCGAGGTGATGATCCCGCTCACCGTCTCGGGCCCGGAGCTCGCGCTCGCGCGCGGGTGGGTGGAAGAGGCGATGCGGGCCGAGCTGGAAGCGACCGGTCGGCCGCACCGGCGGAGCATCGAGGTGAGCATCGGGACGATGATCGAGACGCCCCGGGCGGCCCTGCGGGCCGCCGATCTCGCCGAGTACGCGGAGTTCTTCTCGTTCGGGACGAACGACCTCACCCAGATGACGTTCGGCTTCAGCCGCGACGACGTCGAGGGTCGCATGATGTCGACCTACCTCGAGGAGGGCCTGCTCGCCCGGAACCCCTTCGACGTCGTCGACGCGGAGGGGGTCGGCGAGCTGGTCCGCATCGGCGTCGAGCGCGGCCGGGCCGTCCGACCCGACCTCAAGATCGGCGTCTGCGGGGAACATGGCGGCGACCCGGAGTCGATCGCGCTCTTCTATTCGGCCGGTCTCGACTACGTGAGCTGCTCACCCTTCCGGGTGCCCGTGGCCCGTCTGGCCGCCGCGCAGGCGGTGCTCGCTGCGGCCGCGCCACCCGGCCGCGCCGCCCGGCCGGCTGCCCGTCGGGCGGCCACCCGCCGGCCCCCGGTCAAGAAGGCGGCGGCGAAGAAGGCCGCCAAAGCGCGGGGCCGCCAGGCCGCGCCCAAGAAGGCGTTGAAGAAGGCGGCGAAGGCCGCCCCGAAGACGACCGCGCGGACCAGGGCGACGGCGAAGCGGGCCCGGCGCCCGTAGCGCCGGGTCACGAACGGCCGCCCCCGGCCCCGCGGTACCGTCCGTCCGTGCCCATCCCCGTCGACGAGGTCGCCCAGGTGCGGGCGGCCACCGACATCGTGGCGCTCATCGGAGAGCAGGTGGCGCTGCGCCAACAGGGCCGCCGATGGGTGGGGTTGTGCCCGTTCCACGGCGAGAAGACCCCGTCCTTCAGCGTCAACGCCGAGGAAGGGCTCTATTACTGCTTCGGCTGCCAGGCCTCGGGCGACGCGATCAGCTTCCTCCGGGCGACCGAGATGCTGGACTTCGCCGAGGCGGTGCGCCGGTTGGCGGCCCGGGTCGGCATCACCCTGCACGAGGGCTCGGGGTCGGGCACCGACAACCGGTGGCGGACCGAGCTGATGGACGCGATGGAGCGGGCCGTCGCGTGGTACCACGAGCGACTGCTCTCGTCCCCCGACGCCGGTGCCGCGCGCGAGTACCTCCGTTCGCGGGGTTATGACGGCGCAGTCGTGCGCCGCTTCCGGCTCGGGTGGGCGCCCGACGAATGGGATGCGCTCTCGCGGTCACTGTCGTTGTCCGAGCGGGTGCTGACCGCCACGGGCCTCGGATTCGTCAACCGGCGTGGGCGCCGACAGGACGCCTTCCGCGCCCGCGTCATCTTCCCGATCTGCGACCCGTCGGGGCGACCGGTGGCCCTCGGCGGGCGAGTGCTGCCGCCCCGTCCGGGGAGTCCGGCGCCCGACCCGGCCAGGGGCCCCGAGCCCAAGTACAAGAACTCCCAAGAGACGGTCATCTACTCGAAGCGCCGCACCCTGTACGGGTTGAACTGGGCCAAGCGGGACGTGATCGCGACCGGCGAGGTGGTGGTCTGCGAGGGCTACACCGACGTCATCGGGTTCTTCCAGGCGGGAGTCGAGCGCGCCGTCGCCACCTGTGGGACTGCGCTCGCCGAGGAGCACTTCCGACTGTTGCGGAACTTCGGCAAGCGGATCGTGCTCGCCTACGACGCCGACGCCGCCGGTGAGACCGCGACGGCGCGTGTCTACGAGTGGGAGCGCCGACACGAGGTCGACGTGGCGGTGGCCATGCTCCCGCCGGGCACCGACCCCGGCGAGCTTGCCACCAAGGACCCCAAAGCGCTGGCCGAGGCCGTGGCGACGAGCCGGCCCTTCCTGCAATTCCGACTCGACCGGGTCCTCCAAGGCGCGGACCTCTCGACCGCCGAGGGACGGGCCAAGGCCGCCGACGCGGCGATCGCCGTGATTGCCGAGCACCCCGACGACTTGGTGCGCGACCAGTACGCCATGGTCGTGTCGGACTGGTGCCGCCTCGAGCCCGAAGCGGTGCGTCGCCGACTCGAGGAGGCCCGCCGTCGGCCGGCGCGGCCTCCCGGTCGCGGGGAGCGGGGGAGCGAGCCCAAGAACCGGCCCGAGCCGCCACCACCGGAGCCGGGCCCCCCCGAGGATTCGGGGGACGCGCCCCCGCTGCGCCGGGAGCGAGCCGATCCTTCTTCCCGCCCCGGCCTCGAAGCGCTGCGGCTCGCCGTCCACCGGCCCGAGGAGGTAGCCGACCGCATCGAGGCGGTGCTGTTCGGCGACGAACTCCAGCGACGAGCGTTCGTCGCCCTCGAGGAGAGCGACAGTCTCCACGACGCGATCGACAGCGCGCCGTCCGAGGTGGCAGACCTCCTGCGGCGCGTCGCGGTGGAGGAGCCAGTCATCCCCGACGATGCGCCGGCCGATCCGGTCGATGCGGTCGTGACCCAGCTGGTGCGCGTCGCGGTGCACAAGGCGCTCGACGACCTGCAGGTTCTGGCCCGGACCGCACCGGCCTCCCTCGATGCGACGATGGCCGAGACGGCGCGCGTGCGTCTCTTGTTGGAGTCCTTGGACGACCCTTCGGGTGGCAGCGAGGCCACGCGGCGGTTGCTAGCGTGGCTTCTCGACAGGCGTCGGGAGGATTGATGGCCGGGCGGGCCCCACGCGACACCCCAACCAGCGGGAAAGGCTCGCGCGGGGGGGCCCAGGCCAACGGATCGGCCGATTCGGTGCCGGCCGCCCTCCCCCCGGGAGTCGAATCCGACGTGTTCGAAGAGGTTCTGCAGCGAGGCCGCGCCGAGGGCGTGCTCACCCCCGAGGACCTGGTCGAAGTCGTCCGCGAGGTCGAGCTGACCCCCGAGGTCATCGACCAGATCGTGCGCCGCGTCGGCGACGAGGGCATCGAGTTCAAGGCGGAAGACCAGGCGCTCGAAAACGCCGTGGAGCCGGCCGAGGAAGCCGACGCCGAGGACGGGGACGGCCGTCCCCGGGCCAAGCGCCGCCGGCCGCCGAGCACGGACCGGGCCACCTCGACGAACGGGACGCGGGCCCGAAGCTCCAGGTCACGAGCTCAGGGCAACGGCGAGTACGTGAGCTCGGGCGCCTCGGAGGACCCCGTCCACACCTACCTGAAGGAGATCGGCAAGGTCGCCCTGCTCAGCGCAGAGCTCGAGGTCGAGATGGCCCAGCGCATCGAAGAGGGGCTCGCGGCGGCGGCCCGGCTCGAGGCGCTGGAAGGCGGCGGGGACGGCTCCGTGACCCCGTCGACCGACCAGGTCCGGGACCGGCGTCTCGTGCGCAAGGGGCAGCAGGCCAAAGAGGTGCTGATCGAGGCCAACCTCCGGCTGGTCGTCTCGATCGCCAAGCGCTACCGCAACCGTGGTCTTGCGTTCTTGGACCTCATCCAGGAGGGCAACCTCGGCCTGATGCGGGCGGTCGAGAAATTTGACTACACGAAGGGTTTCAAGTTCTCGACGTATGCGACGTGGTGGATCCGGCAGGCCATCACGCGGGCGATCGCCGACCAGGCGCGCACGATCCGCATCCCGGTGCACATGGTGGAGACGATCAACAAGGTCGTGTGGGCGCAGCGCCAGCTGCTCCAGGAGCTCGGCCGGGAGCCGACCGCGGAGGAGATCGCCTCGCGTGTCGAGTTCCCGATCGAGCGGGTGCGCGAGATCCAGCGGATCAACCAGGACACGGTCTCGCTCGAGCAGCCGGTCGGCGACGAGGACGACTTCAGCCTGTCCGACCTGATCGAGGACCGTGCCGCCGTCGTTCCCGACGACGCCGCGACCCGCGCGATGCTCGACCAGGCGGTGAAGGAGGCGCTCGCGTACCTCTCCCACCGCGAGCAGGACGTCGTCCGCATGCGCTTCGGGCTGGAGGACGGCAAGATCCGCACGCTCGAAGAGGTCGGCAAGGCCTTCGGGGTCACCCGCGAGCGGGTCCGCCAGATCGAGTCGAAGACACTGGCCAAGCTGCGCCGACCCGACGCCGCCTACCTCCTTCGCGACTACCTCGAAGAGGCCTGA
>DAIUEV010000067.1:0-12044 GCA_036844945.1 Acidimicrobiales bacterium | reverse complement strand
TGGAGAGGTGCGAGAGCGGCCGAATCGGACTCACTGCTAATGAGTTGACTGGGGAGACCCGGTCCGAGGGTTCAAATCCCTCCCTCTCCGCCAGCCGGCCCTAGCTGGCGTCGTTCCAGGGGCGGCCAGGAGATGCAGGTGCACGAAAAGCGGTACTGGCTGCAGACGTTGGGCTGCCCGAAGAACCGGGTCGACTCGGACAAGCTCGTCGGGGTCCTCGATGGTGACGGCTATGCGCCGGCGCTCTCGGCGGACGCGGCCGACCTCGTTGTCGTGAACACCTGCGCGTTCATCGAGTCGGCCCGCCAGGAGTCGATCGAGGTGATCCTCGACCTCGACCGGGTGCGGCGCCCCGGTTCCCGTCTGGTCGTGACCGGCTGCATGGCCGAGCGCTACGGCAACGAACTGGCCCGGTCGCTCCCCGAGGTCGACCTGGTGGCCGGGTTCGGCGTCGCGCTCGATTCGCCGACACGCCAGCCGGTGGCGCTCCGCACCCGGAGCCGCCCCGTGCCCTCGTTCGACCTGCTGGAGTTGCCGCGGCCGCCGCTCCGGGGATCGTGGGCCTACCTGAAGGCGGCCGAGGGTTGCGATCGCGCCTGCGGGTTCTGCGCCATCCCGAGCTTCCGGGGACCCCAGCGCTCCCGGGCGCTCGACGACCTCGTGGCCGAGACCGAGGCCCTGGTGGGCGGCGGGGTCAAAGAGATCGTGATCGTGGCCCAGGACCTCGCCTCCTACGGCCGCGACCGCTCGACGCGACGGGCCCGCCGCGAGTCGTCCGACGGCCCCTTCGGGGACGGGGTCGTGGAGCTGCTCGAGCGGGTCGCGTCGGTCGCGGAGCGGACCCGGCTCCTCTACCTCTATCCCTCCTCGCTCACCGACCGTTTGGTCGACGCGATCCTCGACACCGGGGTTCCCTACTTCGACCTGTCGCTCCAACACGTGTCACGTCCCCTGCTGGCCCGGATGCGGCGATGGGGGGACGGCGCCCGGTTCCTGGACCGGATCGCCCGGATCCGGGCGCTCGATGCCCACGCCACCTTCCGTTCCTCGTTCATCCTCGGGTACCCGGGCGAGACCGAGGAGGACCACGACCGCCTGCTCGAGTTCCTGGAACAGGCGCAGCTCGACTGGGCCGGGTTCTTCACCTTCTCTTCTGAGGAAGGGACCCTCGCCTACGATCTGCACGACCAGATCGATCCGGAACTGGCGCTGGAACGGATGCGGGAGTGCAGCGAACTCCAGGACCGGATCACGGCCCGGCGGCGCGACCAGTTCGTCGGGGAGCGGCGGGCGGTCCTCGCCGACGCAGTGGGGGTGGGGCGCACCGTGCATGAGGCACCGGAGATCGACGGAGTCGTCCGGATCCCCGCCTCGGTCCGGCCCGGGTCCATCACCGAGATGACCATCGTCGAGTCGCTCGGGGTCGACCTCGTCGCCCTGCCCGTCTCGGGGGCAGTCCGGTGACCGACACCGCCAATCCGACCTTCGGCCCCTCGGCGCTGGCCACGCCGGCCAACGCGCTCACGGCGGCGCGACTGCTCACCACCCCGCTCTTCATCGTCCTGATCGCCAGCCGCGGGGCGAGCTGGTGGACCGTCGCGGTCGGGGCCCTCGTCGCCGGCACCGACGGGGTGGACGGCTGGATCGCCCGGCGTCAGGGGACCACCCGCTCGGGCGCGTTCCTCGACCCGCTGGCCGACAAGGTCGTGGTGCTCAGCGCCATGTTCCTTCTCAGCTACGAGCATGTGCTCCCGTGGCTCCCGGTGATCCTGATCGGCGCCCGCGAGTTCCTGATGAGCGTGTATCGCACCTGGATCGGCCGTCGCGGTGTCTCGATCCCGGCCCGCACCTCGGCGAAGGCGAAGACGCTCGTGCAGGATCTCGCCATCGCCGCGTGCCTGGTCCCGCCGCTCGCGCCGCACCACGATCTCCAGCTGGGCGCGATCTGGCTGGCCGCCACCTTCACTCTGGTGAGCGGGCTCCAATACCTGCTCGACGGACGGCGCGCCGCGCGAATCGCGCCGTGAGGGTCGAGATCGTCGCAGTCGGCACGGAGCTCCTGCTCGGCCAGATCGCCGACACCAATTCGGCCTGGCTCGGCGAGCATCTCGCCCTCGCAGGCGTCGGCTCGCACTACCACCAGGCGGTGGGGGACAACCAGTCCCGCATCGTCCTCGCGCTGCGCACTGCGCTCGCCCGCAGTGACGCGGTGATCGTCTGCGGTGGGCTCGGTCCGACCCAGGACGACATCACCCGCGAGTCGATCGCCGAGGTGATGGCGGTGCCGCTCGTTCGCGACGAGCAGCTGGTCGAGCGGATCCGCGCGATGTTCGCCAATCGCCGGCGGGCCATGGCGGAGAACAACCTGCGCCAGGCCGACGTCCCGGTGGGCGCGTCGATCATCGAGCAGACGCGAGGGACTGCTCCGGGCCTCGTGTGCCCGCTCGGGAACAAGGTCCTGTACGCGGTCCCGGGCGTGCCGCACGAGATGCAGGAGATGTTCGACCGGGGCATCCTCCCGGACTTGCGGCGGCGCATGGCCGAGGTGGGCGAGGAGGGACTCATCAAGAGCCGAGTGGTCCGCACCTGGGGCGCGACCGAGTCCGGGCTGGCCGAGGCGTTGGCCGACCGGGTGGACGACCTCGACCGGCGCGAGGCCGACGACGGCTCGACGCTCACGATCGCGTTCCTGGCCAGCGGCATCGAGGGCATCAAGGTTCGGATCACCGCTCGGGCGGTCAACGAGGCTGCCGTCGACCAGCTGCTCGCGGACGAAGAGGCGCGGGTCCGGGCGGTCCTGGAGGAACGGCTCGGCGACATCGTCTTCGGGGTCGACGGGGAGTCGATGGAGCACGCCGTTGCGGCCCTGTTGATCGAGCACAAGCTCACCCTCGGCCTGGCCGAGTCGCTCACCGGCGGCCTCATCGGTGCCCGACTGGTGAACGTGCCCGGCTCGAGCCAGTGGTTCCGAGGGTGCGTGGTGGCCTACGACTCCGCGGTGAAGCACGCCCTCCTCGGCGTGCCACCCGGGCCGGTCGTCTCCGCCGATGCTGCCGAGGCGATGGCGCTCGGGGCCCGGCGGGCCCTCGGCTCCGACGTCGGACTCGGGATCACGGGCGTGGCCGGTCCCGACGAGCAGGACGGCCAGACCCCCGGGACCGTTTTCGTCGCGATCGCGACCCCCGAGGGCCCGGTCTCCGGGCAGCAGCTGTTCCTCCCGGGCGACCGCGACCGGGTCCGACAGTTCTCGTCCATCTCCGCCCTCGACATGCTGCGACGGCGCCTCGCCGGCCGCTGACCTTTCAGGCCCGGGGCTCGGAGGGCTCGGTCAGGAGCTGCACCGGGTCCACCCCGAGCGCCACTGCGATCCGCTCCACGGTCTTGAGCGTGATGTTGCGCTCGCCGCGCTCGAGGCCGCCCACATAGGTGCGGTGGATGTGCAGGGTGCGCGCGAACTCCTCCTGGCTGAGACCCTTCGCCTTCCGGAGGACGCGAAGGTTCCGGCCCACCCGGCGCTGCAGGTCCCCCTCCACGGGCACACACCCTGCGCGCCTGCTACTTCTCGGTCTACAGACTGATGAGTAGCGGCGCCCTCAGGAGCCGCTCAGGTGCAGGTGCGGACGCCACACGCCGTCGGGGCCCGGCCACGCGTCGAGCTCGAAGACCGCCCGGCCCTGGGCGCGCAGCTGCACGCCGACCGCGGGGCCGAGCTCGACCGGTCCGGGGTGGCCCGCCGCGACCGCGAACAGGAGCAGCTCCGGTCCGACCTCGGTGCCGGTGCCGGGCAGTTCGAGGCGGAGCTCGGCCACGTCGCCGAAGACCTCGCCGACGATCCTCGGGTGGTCCTCGTCGTCGACGACGATCAGCTGGCGCGTGCGCACCTCGTCTCGCAGGCCGCGCTGGTGCCGGGCCATCTGCTCAAGGCCGTGCTCGACCGCGTCGAGCCGGTCGCCCAGTTCACGGTCGCCGGTGCCATGGATCGTCATCGAACTCCTCCTCGTCTCGCGCCTGGTACCTCGGTGCGGCCGAGTCGGTCGATGGCGACCACGCTGCACGATCCCCCACCGTTGATGGGGTGTTCCGAGTGGTACCCGGGACCTGTGACACGGGCGGGGCCAGACTGGCCGGGTGCGCCTGTTCGTCGCCGCATGGCCGACCGACACGGTGGTCCGGCTGCTCGGGGAGCTGCGCACGTCGCTGGAGGAGAGTGGGCTCCGCTGGGTCCGTCCGGAGCACTGGCACGTCACGCTCGCCTTCCTCGGCTCCGTCCCCGACCAGGAGCTCGACGCACTGACGGCCGCGCTCGGCGCGGCGGCCGCCTCCGAGCACCCGGTCACCGCGGTGCTGGGGCCCGCGACCACCGCACTCGGCCGGGGCGTGCTCTGTGTGCCGGTGGACGGGCTCGACGTACTGGCCATCACCGTCGGGGCGGCCAGTGCACCGTTCGGCCGGGCCGAGGACAGGGAGACCGGGCCGTTCACGGGGCACCTGACCCTGGCCCGCGCCCGCCGCGGCCGGGTCCCCGCCCACCTCCTCGGATCCCCGGCGACCGCCAGCTGGAGGGTCGAGGAGCTCGCGCTGGTGTCGTCGGTCACCGGGAGGGAGGGCCCCCGCTACACGACCGAGGCCCGGTTCACGCTGGGAGGGTGAGCCACCATCCCTCGTACGAACATGTGTTCGGATTACAGTGGTCCGACGCCGCCAGGGGCCGGCTGATACACCCGTTCCGTAGGGTCGTCTGAGCGCACGAAGAGATCGAGCAGTGGCGGACAGAGGGAGAGGCAGATGACCGAGGAGCACGACAAGGCGCTGGGCATGGCGCTCAGCCAGATCGAGAAGCAGTTCGGCAAGGGCTCGATCATGCGGATGGGCGAGACCGTGCACATGGCCATCGAGGCCATCCCGACCGGCGCCCTGTCCCTCGACCTCGCCCTCGGCATCGGCGGCCTGCCCCGCGGCCGGATCGTCGAGATCTACGGCCCGGAGTCCTCCGGGAAGTCGACCCTCGCGATGCACGTGGTCGCCGAGGCGCAGCGCAACGGCGGCATCTGCGCCTACATCGACGCCGAGCACGCGATGGACCCGGTCTACGCCAAGGCGATCGGGGTGAACGTCGACGCCCTGCTGATCTCCCAGCCCGACACCGGCGAGCAGGCGCTCGAGATCTCCGACATGCTGATCCGTTCCGGTGCGCTCGACGTGCTGGTCATCGACTCGGTGGCCGCGCTGACCCCCCGCGCCGAGCTCGACGGCGAGATGGGTGACACCCACGTCGGCCTCCAAGCGCGGCTCATGTCCCAGGCGCTGCGCAAGCTGACCGGCTCGCTGTCCAAGTCCCGGACCATCGCCGTCTTCATCAACCAGCTGCGGGAGAAGGTCGGCGTGATCTATGGCTCGCCCGAGGTGACGCCGGGCGGCCGGGCCCTCAAGTTCTACGCGTCGATCCGGATCGACATCCGCAGGGTGGAGCAGATCAAGGACGGCGCCGACATCGTCGGCAACCGGACCCGGGCCAAGGTCGTGAAGAACAAGTGCGGTGCCCCGTTCAAGCAGGCCGAGTTCGACATCATGTACGGCCAGGGCATCAGCCGAGAGGGCTCGCTGCTCGACGTCGCCGTCGACCTCGGGTTCGTGAAGAAGTCCGGGGCCTGGTTCACCTACGAGGGAGAGCAGCTCGGCCAGGGCCGTGAGAACGTGAAGCAGTTCCTGGCCGAGAACCCCCAGCTGATGGCCGAGATCGACCAGCGGGTGCGGGAGCGCCTGGCCCCGGCGACCGGCGACGAGGACGCGGATGGGGTCGACCTCGCCGACGCGGTCGACCCCGACGACGTCCCCATCACCCTCGACTGAGGGCGCCCCTCCCGATCAGGGCGTGACGGTCACCGGGACCGACGTCGGGACGAGCTCCACCCAGGTGCGGCCGGGCTGCAGCTCGATCGGCACGCCGGACGAAGAGACGAAGCTGGTCGGCTGGCCGAGCGAGTTGCGCGACCAGGTGCCGGTGATCTCGACTCCGTTGCGGAACACCGCGGCCGGACCGCTCGCGTCCTCGTAGAGGTTCGCCTGCACCTCGAGGCCGCCCTGGTCGTTCTCGAGCCACGGGCCGTAGGTGACCTGGACCACCTGCACGATCACGTTGGCCGCCGAGTTCCGTACCCCGTCGGACTGCACGTCGGGGGCGGTGCCGTAGGAGCGCAAGTACTGGCGGGTGGCGGGGTCGTAGGTCCAGACCGCGTCGGACCCCGGGTAGGTGATCGCGACCGAGGCGGCCGGTGTGCCGGCCGGCACGACCCGCGAATAGCTGAACACGGCGGCCGGCCGGGTGTGGTCGGCCGGCCGCAGGGCCCGGAGAGCCCCGGTGGCCGCGTAGGTGTCGTACGGGGCGAAGCGCCCGGGCGGGTTCTGCACGACGGAGGAGTCGGTCCGCAGGTCGATCTCGGTGATCGGTGATGCGGCGATGTTGGAGAGGACCGGATCGATCCCACCCACGCTGACCAGCAGCGGGTGGCCGAACTCGCCGAGGATGCCGATGTCGATGTTGCGGGCCGAGCGGATCGGGCCCACCTTCGCAGCGTCGGCGCACTGGAACACGGCGACGTCGCGGGTGATCCCGCCCTCGACGGGCTCCTCGAACACGATGTCCGCCGAGTCGAGCCCGCTCTGGGGCCTCGCCGCCTGGTAGTTGTCGACCTTGACGGCGAGGGCCCGACGCGTGGACACCGTCGCCGACGGCGACGGGAGGCCGGTCAACGGACAGGCCGGACCGGCGGCGCCCGGATGGGGGCGGGGATGCGGCCCCGCCCGGGGAGGCGCCGAGGGGCCAGGCGTGGAGCAGGCCGCGACGAGCGTCGAGCCGGCCACCAGAGCCGCCGCCCCGGCCAGCCCCCTCCGCCTCACGCCCGATCCGGCGAACCGGCAGGGGCCCGGGTCAGGCAGCGTTGGTTCCCTGCGCCGTCGGTGCGAGGGCGGCGGCGCCCCCGTAGATCGACGACCAGTTGCCCCCGGAGGGCTTCGTCACCGACGCCGGCCCGGCCCCGAAGGTGCCGTAGACGTTCTGCATCGCGCGCCGGAGGACCTCGGTGATACCGGGGATCGCCGCCGGCACGATGTTCGACGGGAAATCGGTCGTGTTGGAGAGCTTGAACACCCATGAGGCCATCCCGGTCGCCAGGACTCCACCACCACCGCTGGCCGTGTAGTAGGTGATGTCCGACCAGTTGTTCTGGCCGGGCACCGGCGAGTGGGCCAGCACGTCGGCGTTGGTCGGGCCCGGCAGCGAGGGCACGTAGCGGTCGTACTCGCCCTGGACGACTCCGGGCAGCCGGGTCCCGTCCGGCAGGCCGCAGCCGTGCCAGAACCACGCCGAGCCGTCGGTGACGATCAGATCGCCGTTGGCACCGACCGACTGGTACATGCTGCCGATGAGGGAGGACTCCGGGTCGTTCAGCGGCGCCTGGTTCCAGTCGACCGTGGTGAGCGACGGTTGGGACTGGGCGAAGGGATCCTCGGCGGCGTCCTTGTAACAGGTCTGCAGCCGGTTGGCCCCGACCAACGACGGGTTCAGGCGGATCTGGCGGTAGCACGCGTTCGCGCCGAGGAAGGCGAGGTTCGTCCCCGAGCTGAGCGCGCTTTGGGCGGCCTGGCGCATCTCGGAGGACCAATACTCGTCGTGTCCGAGGGAGAAGAGGGCCTTGTGGTTGGCGAGCAACCCGGGCGAGTTGTGCAGGTCGACGTCGGTCCAGTAGGTGAGGTCCAGGCCGAACTGCTCCATGTCATAGAGCAGCGGGAACTCGTTGCCGAAGAAGTCGGCCGCCCCCTGGGCCCAGGTCTGGGGGTACGGGCGGTCGAACGACACGATGCGGGCCCGGTTGGCGAAGCTCTGTCCGGAGGCGGTCTTCCCGAAGTAGAGGCTGTAGCCACCCCAGAGGTTGTAGGCCTGCCAGCACGTCACGCTGTTCTGGAGGACGTAGGTCGCGTTGCTCGCGTCATTGCGGATCGTGAGCGGGATGTACTGCTGCTGGCCCCCGTCACCCACCAGCTTCAAGAGGTAGTTCCCGGGCGGCCACCCCTTGGTGACCTTGAGGGTGAGGCTCGGCTGCCACGGGCAGGCCACGGTGTTGACGCCCGGGGTCAGGGTCGACGGCGGCTGTTGCACGCCGGCCACGGTGTCGCTCGTGTCGATGAGGCGGCCGGCCAGGCCCTGGTAGTAGCCCATCCGGTAGACCTCGACGTGGAAAGACTGGGCCGTCGTGTTGACGAACAGGGTGAGCTCGTCGCCGGGGACCGCGCTCACCTGGCTCGCGAACCCCTCGATCGCGTGCGGGGTCTGGATCCCGGTGACCACCCAGTTGTTGGTGCCCGGCTTGGCGTTCTCCTCGATCAGCCACCGGGCCGTGACGACCTCGACCCCGCTGTCGAGCTTGGTCGTCGACACAGCGGGTGGAGGGCGCCGGCCGTGATGGTGCTTGGCGTGGGCCGGGATCGGAGGACCGTGCTTGGGTTTGCCCCCCATCCCCGCAACGGCCAGCCCGCCACCGAGTGCGAGCGCGCCCCGGAGGAACTGTCGGCGGCCGATCGGGGCCCCCGACGGCACGAACTTGCCTTCGGGGCCGACCTCCGAGAAGGCCTCGGGCATGCCGCGAGGATACCCGTCGTCGCGACCCCCGGGCTCCACGAAAGCCCCTGGTCGGAGCGGGAAGGTAGCGTCTGGAAGTGCGCGCGACGACGGTGAGGAATCGCGTCCGCCGTGTCGCCGGCGAGCTCGTCCGGCGTGGGGCGCGCTGGGCCAGCATCGCGGCCGCGATCGGCCCCGACGACCCGCCCGCCCGCCGTTTCGGCAAGTTTGGTCGGGGGGCCTGCCTGGTCTTCCCCCAGGGGACGATCCTCAACGCGCACCGGATCCACATCGGCGACGAGACCATCGTCGGCCCGTACGCCTCGGTCACGGCCGGGATCGCCGAGGGCCAGGAGATCCTGAGCGACCCGGTGGTGAAGATCGGGGCGCGCTGCCTGATCGGCCGGGGGAGCCACATCGTCGGCCACTGGCACATCGAGCTCGGCGACGACATCCAGACCGGGCCCTACGTCTACATCACGGACCAGAACCACTCCTATCTCGACCCGGACCAGCCGATCGGTGGGCAGGTGCCGATCGAGGCGGCCGTCTCCATCGGCTCGGGCAGCTGGCTCGGGGCCAACGCCGTTGTCCTCCCCGGCGCGACGATCGGCGAGCATGTGGTGGTGGCGGCCGGTGCCGTCGTCCGCGGCGAGATTCCCTCCCACTGCGTGGTGGCCGGGGTCCCCGCCCGGATCGTCCGCCGTTATGTGGCCGACCGGGGCTGGGTCGCCGTCGACGACGAGGTGCCCGCCTGACGGCCCGGCCGTTCCACGTGGGGGTCGTCGGCACCGGTGAGCCGGACCCGCGCACCGATGGGGTCGCGGAGCGGATCGGACGGGCGCTCGCCGAAGCCGGGGCGGTGGTCGTCTGCGGCGGCCTCGGCGGGGTGATGGAGGCGGCCTGCCGGGGCGCCGCCGAGGCCGGGGGCATCACGGTCGGCGTCCTCCCCGGCACCGACCGTGACGCGGCCAACCCGTGGGTCAGTGTCGCGGTGCCCACGGGTCTCGGGGAACTCCGCAACGGCCTCGTCGTACGGGCGAGCGACGTGCTGATCGCGATCGGCGGCGAGTACGGGACGTTGTCCGAGGTCGCGTTCGCCCTGAAGTTGGGGCTCCCGGTGGTCGGCGTCGGGACCTGGCGGCTCGTCCGGCCCGACGGGACCGACGATGCCGGGGTGGTGGCGGTGGACGAGAACGACGCGGTGCCGACCGCCCTCGCGCTGGCAGAGGGTCGGGGCCGGGTCAGCCGCCCCGCACGCGGTCGATCGCCCTCCTGAGCGGCCCGGGCCGGCCGCCCGAGTTCGGGCGTTCGGCGACGACGGTGAAGAGCTGGATGTCGACCGGTGGGTCCGGGATGGTGTAACGCTGGGTGTGGTGCAGGAGCCGGGTGCGCTCGAAGCCGAGTCGCCACAGCATGCGGGTCACGGCCCCCGGTGAGAGGTCCCACCACCGGACACTCGGTCCGGGATTGTCCGCGTCCATGGCGAACCGCAACACTGGGTCGTCGGCGTCCTCCAGCCCCGGGTAGACGTTGTCGGTGACGATGATCGCGCCGTCGGTGTGCTCGGCGGCCTGGTGCAGCGCGCCGAATGGATCGCGCAGGTGCAGCAGGATGCAGCCGAAGAACGACACGTCGAAGCGTCCGAGGTCGTCGGGCACGTGGTAGATGTCGCCGTAGGCGATCCTCGCGTCCGACCCGAGGTCCCGGTGGTGGAACCACCATGAATTGTTGATGCGGGCGATGTGGCGCATGAAGCTGCGCTGGGCCTCGACGATGTCGCTCCCGTCGACGGCAGGGAGCTGGTCGAAGGCCGCCTCCCAACCGGCCTCGAAGCTCGTGACCTGGCCGCCCTGCCGTTCCATCCAGTACGTCAGGTAGCCGCTCGCCGGCCCGAACTCGAGTACCCGCTTGCCATTCAAATTGTGGCGACCGAGGTAGTCGCGTTCGCCGCCGCGCAGATCCCACTGGCCCTTGACCTCGGTCCCGTCCGAAAGGACCGTGCTGTGGTACCAGTCGCAGTCCTCCCGACGGAGCCGAGACGCGTCCGTGGCAAGGCGCGCTTGAAACGCTGAATCAAGCTGGCCTCGGTAGCCGTCGGGCGGCGGGGTCGGCCAGTCCCGGAGCGGGTGCGGTCCGGGCTTCGGAGGCGGAGGGTTCTCGCTCATGCTTCGACGAACAGAGTCGGGCTCACACGGATGCCGCCAGGCGGCGCATGGTGGCCACCTCGGCGGGAGCGATATTGGGATCGAGCGCCTTCCACTCGACGACCACGGTGAGATGACGCGAGAGGGTTGCCCTGTCGAAGTGCGAGAGGAAGCGGTTGACGAACATCGATCGGCCGGTTCCGAGGAGCTTCGCCTTTATCGGGCTCCCCGGGATCTCCCCGGCCGCCATCAACATCCACGCCACCCCCACATCGGTCGCCGGATCGCCCCGCGAGGCGCGAGGCCAGTCGATCACGACGGGTCCGTCGGGCCCCATGATCACGTTCAGCGGGTGCAGGTCCATGTGGACGATGCTCGGGCCGTCTCCGATCGGTGCCGGCGGCAGGAAATCCGGGGCGGGGATCGCATGGAGCCGCTGGTGGAGGTCGGCGAGTGCATCGGCGAAGCGCCGTATCTTCCAGGGGGCCCGCCCGATCATTTCCACCATCGTCGGACCGTCGATCCGTTGCATCACGAGCTCGGTACCGTCCTCGCTCAGCGAGTCGATGGCGGGAACCGGGTAGCCGGCGCTCACGAGGTACTCCATCACCTTCGCCTCGAACGCCATGGACCGGCGGTCGCGGGCCCGCCGAAGCACGAGACCGGGGCCGCATTCGAAGATGTCGGCATCTCGTCCCGAGGCGAGGAGCGCTCCGGGCGGCTTCACGCCGGCGAGATTACCCGTGACGGTCCTGACACCCTGGCGGTCGGGCTGCGTCCCCCGTCCAGACTTCGCGATGATTTGAAGATGGGCCTGAGCATCGACACCGTGGACCCGACGTCCGACGACGTGCGGGCGATCATTGCCCAGCATCTTGCCTTCTGCCGCTCGATGTCGCCGGAGGAGCACGTGCATGCCCTCGGAGAATCAGCGATCGCCGACCCCGAGGTCGTGCTCTACGGCGCCCGGCGCGATGGCGTGCTCGTCGGGATCGGCGCGCTCAAACGGCTCGACCAGCACCACGCGGAGATCAAGTCGATGCACACCTCCCGCGGCGCCCGCGGTTCGGGGGTCGGCCGCGCCATGGTCGACCATCTCCTCGAGGTGGCAGCCGCGAGCGGCTACCGGCGAGTGAGCCTCGAGACCGGCACGATGGACGGCTTTGTCGCCGCGCGGGCGCTGTACGCGGGCGTGGGTTTCATCTGGTGCGACCCGTTCGCCCAGTACACCGACAATCCGTACAGCGTGTGTATGAGCATCGAAATCTGAACGGATCGGGCAG
>DAIUEV010000066.1:0-12094 GCA_036844945.1 Acidimicrobiales bacterium | reverse complement strand
TGGCCGTGCACTCGAGGAGCCAGGCCAGGCGGGGGTGCTCGGGCACGTGGCTCTGCACGAACAGCGTCACCACGTCGGGGTCGAGGCCGATGGCGAGCAGGGTCACGGCCGATTCGAGGGTGCGCCGACGCAGCTCGGCCGGGTCGATCTCGAGGGTGAGGGCGTGGAGGTCGACCACGCAGTAGTAGCACTCGTGCTCGCGCTGGGCGGCCACCCAGTTGCGCAGCGCCCCGAGGTAGGTCCCCAGATGGAAGTCGCCGGAGGGCTGGACGCCCGAGAACACCGTGGCCATGGCCCATCGTAGGCGGGGGGTCGACCGCCTCCCGAATGGAACGCGGGTCGGTTGGACCCGATCAGGTTGCCTGCCCACCCCGGAATGCACAACGACATGGGTGTCGTTCGGTAGGGTCGGATCGTGCCTGTGCCCGTCTCGACCCCGGTCTTCGAGGGCCCGATCGATCTGCTCCTCCACCTGGTCACTACGCACGAGCTCGACGTGCTGGACGTCCCGCTCGCTCCGGTCGTCGACGCCTTCGTGGCGGTGCTGCACGAGGGGAAGGACGCCTACACCCTCGACGCGCTCTCGGAGTTCCTCCTGGTGGCGGCCATCCTGGTGGAGCTCAAATCCCAGCGACTCCTGCCCGGCCCCGACGAGGTCGACCCCGAGGACGAGCTGCTCGGCTGGGACGAGCGCGACCTGCTGCTCGCCCGCCTCCTCGAGTGCCGGGCGTACGCGGCCGTGGCCGACACCCTGGTCCGAATGACCGAAGAGGCGGCCCGCTCGGTCCCCCGGGTGGCCGGCCTCGAAGACGGCTTCGTCGTCCATGCGCCCGACCTGCTCGCCGGCGTCACCCCCGAGCGGCTCACCGAGGCCTTCCTCCGGGCCACCGAGGAGCGGCCCGTCAACCAGGTGGACCTCTCCCACGTCACGGTCGACACCCTCACGGTCGCCGAGGCGGTCGAAGAGCTGGCCCTCGAGCTGCCCCGACGCCGCCGGACCACCTTCGCGGAGCTGACCGGCCAGCTGGCCACCCGGATCGAGGTCATCGTGCGCTTCCTCGCGCTCCTCGAGCTGTGCAAGCTCGGCCGGGTCGCCCTCGGGCAGGGGGAGACCTTCGGCCAGCTCCGGATCGAGTGGATCGAGGGCGCCGACCTCGTGGCGGTCGGTGTCGGCGCGATCGTGCTCGACGAGTACAACGGCTGAGCCGTGACCGACGACCAGCTCCGTCAGGCGATCGAGGCCGTGGTGATGGTGGCGATCGAGCCCGTCACCCCCGGGCTCATGGCCGAGCTCTTCGAGGAGGCGTCCGACCGCGTCGACATCGTGGCCACGGAGCTGGCCCGCGAGTACGAGGACTCGGGCCGGGGCTTCCGGTTGGCCAAGATCGCCGGCGGCTGGCGGTTCCAGAGCCATCCCGACCAGGCCGTCTTCGTGGAGCGGTTCGCCAACCGGGACGTCTCGCACCGCCTGTCGACCGCCGCTCTCGAGACGCTGGCCATCGTCGCCTACCGCCAGCCGGTGTCGCGCTCGCAGATCTCCTCGCTGCGCGGGGTGAACGTCGACGGGGTGGTGCGCCTCCTCGAGCAGCGGGGCTACATCGAGGCCGTCGGCCGGGCCGAGGGGCCGGGGCAGCCGGTCCTCTTCGGCACGACCGATCAGTTCCTGGAGCGGCTCGGGCTCGACTCGGTCGCCCAGCTGCCCCCCATCGAGGACTTCCTGCCCGGTCCCGACGCCGTCGTCGAGCTCGAGGACCGGCTCCGCCCCTCCGTGGGTGACTGACCGGCGCGACGCGGCGCCCGCGGCCGAGCCCGCGGGGGACCCCGACGGCGAGCGCCTCCAGAAGGTCCTGGCCCGCGCCGGGTTCGGGAGCCGTCGCGCCTGTGAGGAGCTGATCGCCGACGGCCGGGTGCGCGTCGACGGGCGTCCCGCCGTCCTCGGCCAGCGGGTCCGGCTCGGGGTCGACCGGGTCGAGGTCGACCTGGTCGCAGTGGCGACCGACCCCGGCCTCGTCTACTACCTCCTCAACAAGCCGGCCGGTGTCCTCACCGCGGCCAGCGACGCCCGCGGGCGCAAGACCGTCACCGGGCTGGTCCCGGCTTCGCCCCGGGTCTTCCCGGTCGGGCGTCTCGATCTGGCCACCGAGGGCCTGCTCATCCTCACAAACGACGGCGATCTCGCCCATGCGGTCGCCCACCCCTCCCACGGGGTCGACAAGGAGTACCTGGTTGAGCTCGACCGGCCACCGGCCCCCGGCGCGCTGCGGACCCTGCGCAAGGGGGTGGAGCTGGAGGACGGGCTCACCGCGCCGGCCCGGGTCGGGGTGGTCGGCCCCTCCGTCGTCCGGATCGTCATCCACGAGGGCCGCAACCGGCAGGTGCGCCGGATGGTCGAGGCCGTGGGCCTGCGGGTCCGCCGGCTGGTGCGGACCCGGATCGGACCGCTGTCGGACCCCTCGCTCGCCCCGGGCGCCTGGCGCCCGCTGACCCCGGCCGAGGTCCGCTCGCTGGCGCTGGCGGCGGGTCGGCAGAATGACCGGTGATGGCCCGATGACCCGCTCCGTCATGTTCGGGCCACCGGTCACCTTCCTCGGCGTCCCGCCGGCCGACCTCGACGAGCCGTCCAGCCTGGCCGGGGCGGGCGCGGTGGTCCTGGGCGCCCCCTTTGACGGTGGGACCTCGCACCGCGCCGGCTGCCGGTTCGGGCCGGCCGCCATGCGGGCCACCGACTACCTGCCCCACGACGGGAGCCGCCCCCATCTGGCCCTCGGGGTCGACCCGCTGGTCGAGCTGGCGGTGGTGGACGCCGGCGACGTCGAGATGCCGCCGGGCGAGATGGAGACCTCGCTCGCCCGGCTGGAGTCGGCCGTGCAGGCAATCGCGACGGCAGGGGCGGTCCCGGTGGTCCTCGGTGGTGACCACACGATCGCCCTTCCGGACGCGACCGGGGTCGCGCGCGTCCACGGCTGGGGCCAGGTCTCGGTCCTCCATTTCGACGCGCACGCAGACACCGGGGACACCCAGTTCGGCTCCCTCTACGGCCACGGCACCCCGATGCGCCGCCTCATCGAGTCGGGCGCGGTGCGTGGCGACCGGTTCCTCCAGATCGGCCTGCGCGGCTACTGGCCGCCGCCCGAGACCCTGGACTGGATGCGGGACCAGGGCATGCGCAGCTACGAGATGACCGAGGTGGTCTCCCGTGGCCTCGATGCCTGCCTGACTGAGGCCTTCGCGATCGCCACCGACGGCTGCGCGGGGGTCTTCCTCTCCGTGGACGTCGACGTCGTCGATCCCGGCCTCGCGCCGGGGACCGGGACCCCGGAGCCGGGCGGGCTCTCCAGCCGCCAGCTGCTCGACGCGGTCCGGCGCATCACCATGGAGCTGCCGGTGGTCGGCATGGACGTGGTCGAGGTGTCGCCCCCCTACGACCACGCCGAGGTGACCGCCTTTCTCGGTGGCCGGGTCGTCCTCGAGGCGCTCTCTGGGATGGCCTGGCGGAGGCGGGCCGCTGCCGGCCCGGTCCGCCGCCCCGAGGACCCGTTGCTCGAGCGCCCGCCGGCCGGGGGGCGCTAGGCCATGGTGTCGAGGATCTCGCGCACCATCTCCAGGGTGGTGTCGGGGTGCAGGAAGCAGAAGCGGGCCACCGGCTGGCCCTCCCAGCTGGTCGGCACGACGAAGCCGACCTGGCGATCGAGCAGTTCGGCCGACCAGGCGTCGTAGTCGGCGCGGGACCACCCGGGCCGGCGGAACAGGACGACCGAGAGCTCGGGCTCGCGCACGAGCTCGACCGCCGGGTGGCCCTCCACGACCCGGGCGGCGTCGCGCGCGGTGGCCAGCACGGTCTCGATGGCGTCGCGGTAGGCGTCGGTGCCGTAGACGGCGAGGGAGAACCACAGCGGGAGCCCCCGCGCCCGGCGGGTGAGGTGGAACGCGTAGTCGCTCGGGTTGAAGGGCGCCTCGCCGTCGCGGAACACCTCGAGGTACTCGGCGTGCTGGGCGTGCACCTCTCGTGCCAGCGCGGGGTGTCGGTAGAGGAGGGCGGCGCAGTCGAACGGCGCGTACAGCCACTTGTGGGGGTCGACGACCATCGAGTCGGCGTGCTCGATGCCCGCGAAGCGGTCCCGGGCCGACGGAGCGAACAGCGCCGCGCCGCCGTAGGCGGCGTCGACGTGGAACCACAGGCCGTGGCGGCGCGCCACCTCGGCCACCCCGGCGAGGTCGTCGACGATGCCCGCGTTGGTGGTGCCCGCCGTCGCCACCACCGCGACCACCGAGGGGCCGCCGTCGCGAGCGAGGGCGCGCTCGAGCGCGTCGCCGCGCAGCCGGTGGTCGTCGCCCTCGACGACGAGCGCCTCGGCGCCGATGACGTGCAGCGCCTTGGCCACCGAGGAGTGCGCCTCGTCGCTCACCGCGACCCGGGGCCGGCCGGCCGCGCCCGACCGGGTGAAGGCCGCGGTGTCCCGGGCCACGAGGAGCGCCGAGAGGTTTCCGATCGACCCGCCCGAGACGAAACAGCCGCCTGCGTCGGCCGGGAGCCCGGCCATCGCGGCCAGGACCCCGAGGGCCTGGTTCTCGGCCCGCACCGCGCCAGCCGCCTCCAGCCACGAGGTCCCCTGGAGACACGAGCACGAGACGACCATGTCGAACAGGAGCGACGCCTTGGTCGGGACCGCTGGGATGAACGACAGGAACCGGGGGCTGTCGGCCGACACGATCGCGGGGGCGAGCTCGCGCTCGAAGACCGACAGCACCGTCCGCGGGTTGTTCGGGCCCGCTCCGATGACCCCGTCGAGGTCGCCCTCGGTGAACCGGAACCGGCCGCCGAGGTCGAGGGGGACCGGGTCGAGGGCGAGCCGCCGCCGGCAGTAGTCGAAGATCAGCTCGGCGAGGTCCTCGTCGAACCGGAACATGGGGTCATGGCCCGTCGATGTGCTGGTCACCCCGACACGATTGCATCCCGGCGCTGCGGGCCGGCCCGGGCCCCCAGGGCGGGGCACGACCAGCCCGGGATTAGCATTCGCCCGATGCCCGGAGCTCCCACCACGCGGGCCCTGCGCGGGGCCACCACCGTCGACGAGGACACCCCGGCACAGATCGCGGCCCGGATCCAGGAGCTCCTCACCGAGATCATGGCCCGGAACGAGCTGGTCGAGGACGACATCGTCAGCATCATCTTCACGACGACCCCCGACGTGACCTCGGCCTTCCCCGCGACCGGGGCCCGCGACATCGGGTTCGGCGCGGTCCCGCTCCTGTGCGCGTCGGAGATCGCGGTGGCGGGCAGCACCGAGAAGTGCCTCCGGGTGCTGCTCCACATCCACACGACCCGGCTCCGCGAGGAGCTCAGCCACGTCTATCTGCACGGCGCCGTGGGGCTGCGCGATGACCTCCCGGACTGAGGGGGGAGCGCGCTTCACCCGGGTGACACGGTGAGCCCGCCCGCCGCCCGGCGCGCGCTCGTCGTCGGCACCGGGTTGATCGGCGGCTCGATCGGGCGGGCGTTGCGGCGTTCCGGCTGGCATGTGACCGGCCGCGACGCGGACGAGAGCCGGGTCCGTCGGGCCCTCGAGCTCGGCGCCATCGACGCGTCGGGCGATGGGCTCGACGCGGCGCTCGTGGTCGTGGCGACGCCGGCCGGCCAAGCCGCCGCGGTGGCGTGCCACGTGCTGGCCGAGGAGGGCCGCAACCCCGATGTCGTCGTGACCGACGTGAGCGGGGTGAAGGTGCCGGTGGTCGAGGCGGTGCGCGACCCGCGTTTCGTCGGGGGCCACCCGATGGCCGGCTCCGAACAGTCCGGGATCGACGGCGCCGACCCCGACCTCTTCGTCGGCGCCACGTGGGTGCTGACGCCGACGGTCGAGACCGACGCGGCCGCCTACACGCTCGTGAGCACGGTGGTCACCGAGCTCGGCGCCGAGGTCGTGGCGCTCTCACCGGCCGACCACGACCGGCTGGTGGCGGTGGTGTCCCACGTGCCGCATCTCGTGGCGGCCACCCTCATGAACGCGGCGGCGGAGGGCGCCGAGGCCGACGGGGCCCTCTTGCGTCTCGCCGCCGGCGGGTTCCGCGACATGACCCGGGTGGCGGCGGGGCAGCCCACGATCTGGCCGGACATCTGTGCGGAGAACGCCGATGCGATCGTCGCCGGACTGGACCGGCTGCTCGTCGACCTCGGCGAGCTGCGGGACAAGGTGGCACGCGCGGACCGCAGCGGGCTGCTCGAGGTGCTCGGGCGGGCGAGCACGGCCCGGCGGGAGCTGCCGTCGCGGGCCACCCGGCCGGACCGGCTGGCGGAGCTGCGCGCGCCGATCCCCGACCGCGAAGGGATGCTGGCCGAGTTCACCGGCCTCGCCGGCGACCTCGGCGTCAACATCTACGACCTCACGATCGCCCACTCCGCAGAGGGTCCGAGAGGCGTGCTCACCCTGTTGGTCGCGTCCGAGGACGCCGCCCGGCTCCGCAAGGCGATCGAGGAGCGGGGCCATTCCTGCACAGTGATCGAGCTGTCGTGAGCCGGCGTGACCTCGACGCGGTGCGTGTCGAGGGCGGGCGCCGGTTGACCGGCGCCGTCCGGACCCCCGGGGACAAGTCGATCTCCCATCGGGCCCTGCTCATCGGGGCGCTCGCCGAGGGGACGACGAAGGTGCGCGGGCTCTCCGATGGCGACGACGTGGCCCGCACCACCGCCGCGGTCGCGGCCCTCGGCGCGGTGGTCCGCCCGGCCGACGGGGGGACCGAGATCGAAGGAGGCCGGGGCCGGCTGCGCGAGGCCGGGTCGCTCGACTGCGGCAACTCGGGGACCTCGCTCCGCCTCCTCGCCGGCGTGGCGGCCGGCCTCCCGTGGTCGACGACGCTGACCGGCGACGCCTCGCTCTGCTCGCGGCCCATGGACCGCATCGCCGAGCCGCTGCGAGCGATGGGGGCGTCGGTGCGGGGCGAGGGCCCGACCGAGCGGCCGCCGCTGGTCGTCGAGGGCGGGCACCTCGTCGGGATCGAGTGGGCTCCGCCGATGGCGAGCGCCCAGGTGAAATCGGCGATCCTGTTCGCCGGGCTCGACGCCGACGGCGAGACCGTGGTGGCCGAGAAGGTCGCGACACGGACGCACACCGAGGAGCTCCTCGCCGCCGCCGGGGCCGACCTCGTCGTGGAGCCATGGGGAGAGGGCCGCCGCGTCACGCTGCGGCGCTCTGCGCTGCACCCGCTCGACCTCGACGTCCCGGGAGATCCCTCCCAGGCCGCCTTCTGGCTGGTGGCCGCCTGCGTCACCAAGGGGAGCGAGGTCACCGTCGAGCGCGTGTACGCGGGCGCCGAGCGCACCGGCTTTCTCCGGGTGCTCGCGCGCATGGGGGCCCACGCCGGCACCGGACCGGTGCTCCAGGGGGCCGCCGACCTGTGGGCCGCCAGCTCGACCCTCGTCGCGACCGACGTCGACGCCGAGGAGATCCCCTCGCTCGACGAGGTCCCGGTGTTGGCGGTGGCGGCCGCGGCGGCCACCGGCACCACGACGTTTCGGGACGTGGGCGAGCTCGTGGTGAAGGAGACCGACCGGCTGGCCGCCACGGTCGCCCTCGTCGAGGCGGTCGGCGGGAGGGCCCGCGCCGACGGTGACCGACTGGTCGTCGAGGGGTCCGGAGCCCTCGGCCCCGGGCCGTTCGAGTTCGACTCGGGGGGCGACCACCGGCTGGCGATGGCGGCGATGGTGGCGGCGCTCGCCTGCCCGGGCGGCGGGGTGGTGCGCGGCGTGGCCGCGGTCGGCACGAGCTATCCGGACTTCCTGGCCCACCTCGACGACCTGGGCGGACCCGGGACCTGGTCGCCGGCCGAAGGGCGGTGACCGCCGCGAGCGGCGCGGCCCCGCTGATCGCGATCGACGGACCGGCGGGCGCCGGGAAGTCGACCGTCTCCCGGGCGGTGGCCGAGCGCCTCGGTCTCGACCGGCTCGACACCGGGGCGATGTACCGCTCGGTGGCCTGGCAGGCCCTGCAGCGGGGCGTCGACCCGGCCGACGCCGACGCGGTGGCCGAGATCGCGCGGACGGCCACCATCGAGGTCGGAGCGGTCGTGACCATGAACGGCGTCGACGTGACCGCCGCGATCCGGTCCCCGGAGGTGTCCCGGGCGGTCTCGGTCGTGGCGGCCAATCCGCAGGTGCGGGCCGAGCTGGTGAAGCGGCAACGCCGCTGGGCCCGCGGCCGGGTCGGGGGGGTGGTGGAGGGGAGGGACATCGGCACGGTGGTGTTCCCCGGGGCGACGCTCAAGATCTACCTGACCGCCTCGGCCGAGGAGCGGACCCGGCGCCGCGGTCGGGACGAGTCGGCCGACGGGGTCGCCCTCCGGGATCGGATCGACTCGACCCGGGCGACCTCGCCCCTGACCCGGGCCGCCGACGCGCACGTCCTCGACACGACCGGGCGGAGCGTCGACGATGTCGTCGAGGAGGTCCTGTCATGGCTGTGAGCCCGGAGGAATCTCGCGACCGCCCCGCCCCGGATGTCCCCAGCCGGCCCGCGGTCTTCCGCGTCGACCCGCGCCGGGGCCCCGTCTACCGGCTGCTCCGGGGGATCGTGGTCGGCATCCTGCGGGTCTGGTTCCGGCCCCGGGTCCGGGGGCGGGCCAACCTGCCGGCCGAGGGGCCGGCGATCATCGCGCCGGTTCACCGGTCCAACGTCGACTTCGCCTTCGCCGCGGTGCTCACCCGCCGCAAGCTCTTCTTCATGGCCAAGGAGGAGCTGTGGCGGGCCGCCTGGTTCGGTCGGGTCCTCGAATCGCTCGGGGCGTTCCCGGTGCGCCGCTCGGGGAGCGACCGCGAGTCGGTGCGCCGGGCCGAGGAGGTCCTGCTCTCCGGCGAGCTGCTGGTGGTCTTCCCCGAGGGGGCGCGGCGCCTCGGGGACCACATCGAGGACCTCCAGGAGGGGGTGGCCTTCCTCGCCACCCGGACCGGCGCGCCGATCGTGCCGATCGGGATCTTCGGCTCCGAACGGGCGATGCCGAAGGGGGCGAAGTTGCCCAAGCCGATCGGGGTCACCTTGTCGATCGGGGCGCCCCTCGAGCCGGCACCGCGCGAGGAAGGTCGCCGGGTGCCCCGGAGCCAGATCCACCAGCTGACCGAGGCGCTGCGGGGGCGCCTCCAGGAGGCCTATGACGACGCGGCGCGGTAGGGGAGGCGGACGGAGCGCTCCCGCCGCCAGGTGCGCACGACGACCGTCGCGTAGCGCAGGCCGAAGAAGAGGTTCGAGCCCTTCTTGGACGACCCCGAGGCGCGGGGCCGCCACACCGTCGGGCGCTCGGTCACCCGCCAGCCCCGCGAGATGGCCGTGATGAGCAGCTCGGCGGTCTGGTACTGGCGCTGCCGGAGCCGGTCGACCACGTCGGCCAGCACCTCGGTCCGGAGCGCCCGGTAGCCGTTCGAGGTGTCGGTCAGGGTCGACCCGGTCAGCCGGTTCATCAACCAGGCGAAGACGACCACCCCGGTCCGACGGACCTGGTCGCTCGTCTCGTCGACCCCGAGCCGCCGGGAGGCCACCACGAAGTCGGCGGTGTCGTCGAGCAGCGGCCCGAGCATGACCGGCAGCTCGCCGGGGTCGTTCTGCCCGTCGGCGTCGAGCGTGACCACGTAGCGGGCCCCGCCGTCGACGCAGATCCGGTAGCCGACCTGGAGGGCCACCCCGTGGCCCAGGTTGGTCGGGAACACACAGGTCATGGCGCCAGATTCGGCGGCGATCTTGGCGGTGGCGTCCTCGCCGCCGTCCACCACCACGAGCGCGGTGACCGGCAGGCCGCTCGCCTCGGCCGGCACCGCCTTCAGGACGTCACCGATGTTGTCGGCCTCCTCGTAGGCGCAGATGAGCGCCACGACGGGGGAGAGCTTCACGGCCGGATAGCGCGAGGTGAAGTCGCGCATCGCCTCTTCGATCGCGAACTTCTCGAGTCCCTCGACCCGGCGCTGCTCGCGGTCCATGGGGCGCGTCACCGACCGGATCCGCCGCCCGCTCAGATCGAGCGGGGTCGGCCGAAGACCTCGCGGACGATGGGCTCGAAGTGCTCGAGCGGCTGGGTGGGGTAGTCGGGGTCGAAGCTCGTCTGGTCCCAGTCGTCGGCGAAGCGCTCGGCCAGCTCGAACCAGGGCTCGCCCTCGTACTGGGCCCTCGATTCGGGGTCGAGCTTGAAGTACCCGTAGTAGTGGCGGCCCTGGAAGTCCTGGTGGGCCGCGATGACCCGGTAGACGGGCTCCGACACGTACGGCTTCAGGATCTCGGCCGCGATCTTGGGGTGGTTGCTGACCGAGACCGCCTTGCCGATGTCGTGGCAGAGGCTGGCCACCACCATCTCGGTGTCGGCGCCCGCCTCCTCGGCCCGGGTCGCGGTCTGGAGGGAGTGGGTGAGCTGGTCGACCGCGAACCCGTCGGTGATGTCGGCGAGCGAGCGCAGCATCCCGAGCACCCGGTCGGCCACCCGCGGCTGGTTGGTGGCGGTCTGCACGGCGATGGTCTGCCACTGCTCGGCGGTCGACTCGTCCATGCGGGTGAAGGTCCGCTCGGTGGTCCTCGCGTCGGTGCTGGTCATCTGGGCTACCTCCCGCTCGTCATTCTCCCATCCCGCCCGCGGCGGGTCGACCTGGTCGCTCAGCTGGCGAGCGCGGTCAGGACGTCGGCCGCCGAGACCCTCCGGTCCTTGGCCGAGGGGTCCCGCCCCGGCGCGGGCCCGGGCCGGCCCGAGAGGAGGCCGACGGTGGTGGCGAGGGCCCGCAGCAGCTCGCGCAGCTCCGGCGGCGGCGGGAAGTACTCGTCCTCGGTGGTCACCCGCACGACCTCGACCCCGTGGGCCGGCGCCAGCGCGACGAGCACCGCCTCGACCAGCTGCTCGGGGGCCGACGCCCCCGCGGTGACCCCGACGGTGCCGGTGAGGTCGCCCGGGACCTCGGCCGGCCCGTCCACCCGGATGACCCGGGGACAGCCCGACGCGGTGGCCACCTTCTCGAGGGCGACGGTGTTCGACGAGTTGGCCGACCCGATGACCACGACCGCGTCGACCCGGCCGGCGATCTCGCGCAGCGCCGCCTGGCGGTTGGTGGTGGCGAAGCACAGGTCGCTGCGCCCGGGCAGCCACAGGTCGGGGTACCGCCCGAGCGCGGCCTCCATCAGCCCGCGCCACTCGTCGTGGCTGAGGGTGGTCTGGGCCAGGAGCGCGACCGGGGTGCCGGGCTCGATCCCCCCGAGGGCGTCGAGGTCGCCCTCGTGCTCGACCAGGTGCACCGCCTCGGGGGCGACCGCCATCGTGCCGACCGCCTCCTCGTGGCCGGCGTGGCCGACGTAGAGGACCTGATAGCCCTTGCGGCTGCGCATCTTCAGCTCGTGGTGGACCTTGGTCACGAGCGGGCAGACCGCGTCGATCACGAGGCCGGCCCGGCCGCGGGCGGCCTCGACCACCTCGGGGGCGGTCCCATGGGCGCTCAGCATCAGGGGGGCGCCGGCCGGGACCTCGGCCACGTCGTCGACGAAGATCACCCCGAGGGCGCGGAACTCCTCGACGACCAGCTGGTTGTGGACGATCTCGTGGTAGCAGTAGACGGGCGGCTCGAAGACCCGGACCATCCAGGCGAGCGCCTTGATCGCCTTCTCCACCCCTGCGCAGAAGCCCCGCGGCTCGGCCAGGAGGACCTTGTCGACGCCCACTCATCCAGGCTACCGGCGCGCTCGGAACCCTCGGGGAGCCGGCCCTCCGGCCCGGAAAACCGCACGAAGACCGAAATCGCCGCCCGTCGACCCCGGTAACCTGGGCTTATGTCGGTCCCCAAGGTGACCGCCCTCCTCGAGGGGTCACCGGCCGCGACGGCGGGGTTCCGGGTGGGCGACGAGCTCCTCTCGCTGAACGGCGAACAGCCCCGCGACGTGATCGAGTACCAGCAGCTGGTCGACGGGGCGCGCCTCGACGTCGTGGTGCGCCGCCCGGGCTCGCCCCTCGACACACGGATCTCGGTCCACAAGGAGGTGGGGGAGCCGCTCGGGCTCGAGGTCTCGGCGGCGGTCTTCGACCGGGTGCGCACCTGCGACAACCACTGCGCGTTCTGCTTCATCTACCAGCTGCCCAAGGGCATGCG
>DAIUEV010000065.1:0-12807 GCA_036844945.1 Acidimicrobiales bacterium | reverse complement strand
GAAGACGCCATCGTGCTCGACGGGACGGTGGTGGAGCCGCTGCCCAACGCCATGTTCCGAGTGGAGCTCGAGAACGGGCACAAGGTGTTGGCGCACAGCTCCGGGCGGATGCGGATGCACCGGATCCGGATCCTGCCCGGCGACAAGGTCCAGGTGGAGATCACCCCGTATGACCTGAGCCGGGGGCGCATCACCTACCGGTACAAGTAGCGGCCGAGGAGGACGAGGAAACAGACGTGAAGGTCCGACCGAGCGTCAAGCGGATCTGTGAGAAGTGCAAGATCATCCGGCGCCACGGCCGGGTGGTCGTCATCTGCGACAACCCGCGGCACAAGCAGCGTCAGGGCTGAGGAGAAGAAGAGTGGCTCGAATCGCCGGCGTCGACATCCCCCGCGAGAAGCGGGTGGAGATCGCCCTCACCTACATCTACGGGATCGGCAACACGGTGGCCAAGCAGGTCTGCGCGTCGACCGACGTCCTGCCGGACACCCGGGTGCGGGACCTCACCGAGGAGGAGGTCAGCCGGCTGCGCAACTACATCGACGCCAGCCTGCGGGTCGAGGGTGACCTGCGCCGCGACGTCGCCCAGGACATCAAGCGCAAGCAGGAGATCAACTGCTACCAGGGGATCCGGCACCGCCGCGGCCTGCCGGTCCACGGACAGCGGACCCACACCAACGCCCGCACCCGCAAGGGGCCGAAGAAGACGGTGGCCGGCAAGAAGAAGGTGCGCAAGTAGATGCCCCCCCGCCCGACCAAGCAGCAGGGTCGCCGCCCCCGGCGCCGGGAGCGCAAGAACATCGCCTACGGCGTCGCCCACATCAAGAGCTCGTTCAACAACACGGTGGTCACCATCGCCGACCCCGAGGGCAACGTGCTCGCCTGGGCCTCGGCCGGCAACGTCGGCTTCAAGGGGTCCCGCAAGTCGACCCCCTTCGCCGCCCAGCTGGCCGCCGAGGCCTGCGCCCGCCGGGCCATGGAGCACGGGGTGCGCAAGGTCGACGTGCTCGTGCGGGGGCCCGGCTCGGGCCGGGAGACCGCCATCCGCTCGCTCGCCGCGACCGGCATCGAGGTGGTCGGGATCAAGGACGTGACCCCGATCCCGCACAACGGGTGCCGGCCGAAGAAGCGCCGGCGGGTCTAGGACGAAGGAAGCGTAGGTAGAGGACCGGAATGGCTCGATACACAGGACCGGTGTGCCGGCTTTGCCGCCGCGAGCGCACCAAGCTCTTCTTGAAGGGCGAGCGCTGCTACTCGCTCAAGTGCCCGGTGTCAGAGGCCGTCACCGACCGGCACAGCCGCGCGTACCCGCCGGGAGAGCACGGCCGCGACCGGATGCGCCAGGGCTCCGAGTACCTGAACCAGCTGCGGGAGAAGCAGAAGGCCCGCCGCATCTACGGGGTCTTGGAGAAGCAGTTCCGCAACCTCTACGAAGAGGCGAACCGGGAGTCGGGCATCACCGGCGAGAACCTGCTCCGGATGCTCGAGATGCGCCTCGACAACGTCGTCTTCCGGGCCGGGTGGGGCGCGAGCCGCGCCCAGGCCCGCCAGTTCGTGCGGCACGGCCACGTCACGGTGAACGGCCGCCGGGTGACCATCCCGAGCTACCGGGTGCGCAAGGGCGACGTCGTGACCCTGAAGGAGTCGTCCCGCCAGATGTTCGCGGTGCGGCGCAACATGGACACCCTCGACCGGCAGCGGCCCCCGTGGCTCGAGGCCGGCGACGCCGGGTTCGCCGTCTCGGTGCTGAACCCGCCGCTGCGCGAACACATCGACGAGCCCGTCCAGGAGCAGCTCATCGTCGAGCTGTACTCGAAGTAACCGCCCACCCCAGGCGCCCCCCCAAGATCGAGAATCGAGGAGCCCCGCAATGCTCATCATCCAGCGACCGACAGTCGAGCCCCTCGGCGAGGAGCAGGACCACACCCAGCGCTTCGCCATGGGCCCGCTCGACCCGGGCTTCGGCCACACCCTCGGGAACTCGCTGCGCCGGACGCTGCTCTCGTCCATCCCGGGCGCGGCGGTGACCCAGATCCGCTTCGACGAGGCACTGCACGAGTTCACCACCCTGACCGGGGTGAAGGAGGACGTGACCGACATCATCCTCAACCTGAAGGACCTCCTGGTCCGGATGGACGAGGACGAGCCGGTGACCATGCGGATCGACAAGCGGGGGCCGGGCGAGGCCACCGCGGCGGACATCCAGGTCCGGGCGGGGGTGGAGATCCTCAACCCCGAGCTGCACCTCGCCGCGCTGAACCAGAAGGGCCGCCTCGCCCTCGACGTCACCGTCGAGCGGGGCCGGGGCTACGTCTCGGCCGACCGCAACAAGCGGTCCACCACCATCGGGGTGATCCCGGTCGACTCGATCTTCTCCCCGGTGCGTCGGGTCACCTTCGACATCGAGCCGGTCCGGGTCGAGCAGTCGACCGACTTCGACCGCCTGGTCCTCGAGATCGAGACCGACGGGACCATCACGCCGCGCGAGGCCCTGGCCTCGGCGGGTGACACCCTGCGCACTCTCGTGTCCCTCGTGGCCGACCTCGAGGACGCCCCCCGCGGCCTCGAGCTGGGCGAGACCGGCAGCACCACCAGCGGCTCGCCGGACCTCGACCTGCGCATCGAGGAGCTCGACCTCTCCGAGCGCCCCCGCAACTGCCTCAAGCGGGCCCAGATCAACACGATCGGCGAGTTGGTCGACAAGACCCTCGACGACCTGCTCGGCATCACCAACTTCGGCCAGAAGTCGCTCGACGAGGTCATCCAGCGCCTCGACGAGCGGGGCCTGTCGCTCCGGACCAAGGACTAGGGCGATGCGTGGCACCCCGACCCGCGGCCACCGCCTCGGCAGCGACGCCGCCCACGAGAAGGCCATGCTCGGCAACCTGGTCGCGTCGCTCATCGCGGCCGAGGCCATCGTCACCACCGAGGCCAAGGCCAAGGCGTTGCGGCCGGTGGCCGAGAAGTGTGTGACCGCGGCGGTGAAGGGCGGCATCCACCAGCACCGCCGGGTGGTGGCGCTCATCCGGGACAAGGACATGGCCCACAAGCTCTTCGCCGAGATCGGCCCCCGCTACGCGGACCGGCCGGGCGGCTACACCCGCATCCTGAAGCTCGGCCCGCGGCCCGGCGACAACGCGCCGATGGCGCGCATCGAGTTCGTCTAGCGCCGTGCCGCCGCGCGCGGCCCGAAAGCCCTCAGGCGGACGGGGTGCGCGGCCGACGGCCGAGGCGACCGAGCCCGTCCCGACCACCAGATGGCGCCTGGTCGTCGCCTACGACGGCAGCGCCTTCCATGGCTTCGCCGCCCAGCCCGGCCAGGCCACGGTCGCCGGCGCCCTGGCCGAGGCGATGGCCCGCACCGTCCGCCTCGGCGCCCCCCCGGCCATCACCTGCGCCGGCCGCACCGACGCCGGCGTGCACGCCCGGGGCCAGGTCGTCCACGTCGACCTCCCGGCGTCGCTGCCCAAGGTCCGCCGGGGCGGGACGACCCGCACCCTCGGGGCCGAGGACCTGGTCAGCGCGCTCAACCGCCAACTCGCGCCGGCCGTGGTGGTCCGGGCGGCCGAGCCGGCCCCCGACGGCTTCCACGCCCGGCGCTCGGCCACCGGGCGCCGCTACCGGTACCTGGTGTGGAACGGCCCGGCGCCCGACCCGCTGCTCGCGCCGGTGTCCTGGCACGTGGCCGCCGACCTCGACCTGCGCCGGATGGCGGCGGCGTCCGACGTCCTGGTCGGTGAGCACGACTTCGCGGCATTCTGCCGGCGCCCGCCCGGCCCGGCCCGCGACGAGCCGCTCGTCCGGCGGGTCCGGCGGGCGGGCTGGAGCGTGGAGGGCGGTGCCGAGGTCGCCGACGCCGCGCTGAGCGGCCGACCCGCGGGCCGGCTGCTCCGCTTCGAGATCGAGGCCGACTCGTTCTGCCACCAGATGGTCCGCTCGCTCGTCGCCGAGCTGGTGGAGGTGGGCCGGGGCGGCCCGACCTCCGCCGACGTGCTGGCCGTGCTGCGGGCGGGCGAGCGCGGCGGGCTCCCGGCGCCGGCCCCGCCCCACGGCCTCTGCCTGGTCTCGGTCGCCTACCCGGACTGAGGCGGCCGGTAGCGGGGGCCCCGGCCGATGCCGTATCCTTGAGGGTCGCTCGTCCGCCCATGTCCCGGCCCGAAGGCCGCCCGGGCGCCGCTACCGAGGAAGCCCCTGTGCCCACCTATGTCCCGAAGCCAGCCGAGATCGAGCGGGCCTGGCACGTCGTCGACGCCGACGGCCTGGTCCTCGGCCGTCTGGCCACCGAGGTGGCCCGACGCCTGCGCGGCAAGCACCAGCCGTTCTTCGCCCCCCACACCGACACCGGCGACCACGTCGTCGTGGTGAACGCCGACAAGGTGGTGCTCACCGCCGACAAGGGGGACGGCAAGTTCGCCTATCGCCACAGCGGCTACCCGGGCGGGCTCAAGCGCCGCAGCTACTCCTCGCTGCTCGACGAGCATCCCGAAGAGCTCATCCGCCGGGCCGTCCGGGGCATGCTGCCGAAGAACACGCTCGGTCGACAGCAGCTGGCCAAGCTCAAGGTCTACGCGGGACCCGACCACCCGCACGAAGCCCAGCGCCCCCAGCCCCTCGAGATCCCCGGCGCCCGCCGGGCCTAACGGAGACACCGATGCCCGCGCCCTTGAGCCAGACCACCGGCCGCCGCAAGCAGGCCGTCGCCCGGGTGCGGTTCCGCCCCGGCACCGGCACCATCACGATCAACCGGCGGAACTTCGAGGAGTACTTCACCTCGGCCAGCCACCGAATGGCGGTGACCGACCCGCTGCGGCTGACCAACACCGCCGAGTCGTACAACATCGACGCCACGATCGACGGCGGCGGCGTGTCGGGACAGGCGCGGGCCCTGCGCCTCGGGATCGCCCGGGCGCTGTGCGTCCTCGACCCCGAGCACCGGCCGACCCTGAAGCGCTCGGGTCTTCTCACCCGCAACGCGCGTGAGAAGGAGAGCAAGAAGTACGGACTGAAGAAGGCTCGCAAGGCACCGCAGTACTCCAAGCGGTAGCAGGTGGGCCGGGCTCGCTTCGGCACCGACGGGGTTCGGGGAGTCGCCAACGTCGATCTGACGGCCGAGCTGGCGCTCGCCCTCGGCCGGGCGACGGCCCGGGTCCTCGGAACCGAACGCTTCGTCATCGGGCGCGACACCCGCCGGTCCGGACCGCTGCTCCAAGCCGCGTTCGCGGCGGGGCTCGCCACCGAGGGCGTCCACGTGGCCGACGCCGGCGTCGTGCCGACCCCCGCGCTCGCGTGGCTGGCCCGCTCCCGCGGCGTCCCCGCGGCGGTCATCTCGGCGTCGCACAACCCCTTCGACGACAACGGGATCAAACTGTTCAGTGCGGCGGGCACCAAGCTCGCGGTCGAGACGGAGCAGTCGATCGAGAAGGAGCTGGACGAGCTCCTCGACTCGCCGTCCCACGCGACCGCCCCGCCCTCGGGCGCCGCGGTCGGGGTCATCGAGGCCGACCACCGGGGTGCCGGCGAGTACCGCAAGGCGGTCGCGAGCGTCCTCAAGGGGCGCCGGTTCGACGGGCTGCACGTGGTGCTCGACTGCGCCAACGGCGCCGCCAGCACCATCGCCCCCAAGGTCTTCGAGGCGCTCGGCGCGCGCGTCGAGGCCATCTTCGACCGGCCCGACGGGGTCAACATCAACGACGGGTGCGGGTCCACCCATCCCGAGGCGCTCGCCCGCACCGTCGTCGACCGCGGCGCGGCCCTCGGCATCGCGTTCGACGGGGACGCCGACCGAATGGTGGCGGTCGACCACCGCGGGACGGTGGCCGACGGGGACACCCTGCTCGCGCTCTTCGCCGTCGACCTCTCCGACCGGGGACAGCTCCCCGGCGACACGGTGGTGGTGACCGTGATGAGCAACCTCGGGTTCCGGCTGGCCATGGCCGAGCGCAACATCGAGGTGGTCGAGACGCCGGTCGGCGACCGGGCCGTGCTGGAGGCTCTCGAGTCGAACGGGTTCAACCTGGGCGGGGAGCAGTCCGGGCACATCGTGTTCCGCCACCTGGCCAGCACCGGCGACGGGCTGCTCACCGGTCTCCTGGTCGCCGACCTCGTGCTGCGCTCCGGGGTGGGGCTCGCCGCGCTCTCGACCGGGGTCATCGAGCGGGTCCCCCAGGTGCTGCGGAACGTCGCGGTGCTCGAGCCGCACCGCCTGGCCGCCGCGATCGAGGTGTGGGACACGGTCCGGGCCGTCGAGGCGGGCCTCGGCACGACCGGTCGGGTGCTGCTCCGGCCGAGCGGGACCGAGCCGGTGGTCCGGGTGATGGTCGAGACCCTCGACGGGGCGGCCGCGGAGGCGGCGGCGGACCGGATCTGCGCCGCGGTCGAACGCTCCCTCGGCGCCCCGGTCGGCACCGAGCCCTCGCCCGGCTGAACCGTCCCGGGGGCGGCGGACCGAGCCCCGGGGCCCATCGACGGGCCGTCCACCCCGTCCCCATTAGCCTCGGAGCCCATGTGCGGGATCATCGGGGCCACCGGCCTCGACGGGGTCATCGACCTGCTGATCGAGGGCCTGGAACGCTTGGAGTACCGCGGGTACGACTCGGCCGGGGTCGTGGTGACCACCCCCGGGGCGCTCTGGCGGACCCGGGCCGCCGACGGCACCCGCTCGGTGGCCGAGCTGAAGGAGTTGGTCGACGCCGCCCCGGCCGGCGCCACGACCGGGGTCGGCCACACCCGCTGGGCCACCCACGGGCACCCCTCGGTCGAGAACGCCCACCCGCTCTTCGACTGCACCGGCCGGGTGGCGGTGGTCCACAACGGGATCATCGAGAACCACACCGAGCTGCAGATCGAGCTCGAGCGGGCCGGGCACGTCATGGACTCGGCCACCGACACCGAGGTGCTCGCCCACCTCGTCGAGGAGCACCTCGGGGAGGGCATGGGCCTCGCCGAGGCGGTCCGGGCGGCGCTGCGGGTCGTGCGGGGCTCCTTCTCCATCGCCGTCGTCTCGGCCGACGAGCCCGAGCTCCTGGTGGCCGCCCGCCGCAACACCCCGCTCATCCTCGGCCGGGCCGGCGGGGCCTCGTTGCTCGCCTCGGACATCCCCGCCCTCCTCGGCCGGACCGAGCAGCTCTTCGTGCTGGCCGACGACCAGCTGGCCGAGCTCCGGCCGGGCTCCATAAAGGTGACCACCCTCGACGGCGAGCCGGTCGACCCGCCCGCCCTCAGCGTCGACTGGGACCTGGCCGCCGCCCAGAAGGGCGGGTTCGAGGACTTCATGAGCAAGGAGATCCGCGAGCAGCCCCGCGCCGTCGCCGACACGTTGCTCGACCGGCGCCGCCCCGACGGGAGCCTGACGCTCGACGAGATGCGGCTGACCGACGAGGACCTCTCCTCGATCACCCGGGTCTACATCGTCGCCTGCGGGTCCAGCTACCACGCGGGGCTGCTGGCCAAGTACGCGATCGAGCAGTGGGCGAAGGTGCCGGCCGAGGTCGACATCGCGAGCGAGTTCCGCTACCGCAACCCGGTCCTCGACCCCCGCGCCCTCGCGGTCGGCGTGAGCCAGTCGGGCGAGTCGCTCGACACCCTGCTGGCGCTGCGCGAGGCGCGGGCCCGGGGGGCCCGGGTGCTGGGGGTCACCAACGTCGTCGACTCCTCGATCGCCCGCGAGGCCGACGCGGTGCTCTACACGCGGGCGGGCCCCGAGATCTGCGTGGCCGCGACGAAGACGCTCCTCGCCCAGATCGTGGCCCTCGACCTGCTCGCCCTCACCCTCGCCCAGGTGCACGGGACCCGCTCGGCCGCCGACATCGCCTCGTCCCTCGACGCCCTCCACGGGCTGCCCGCCGCCATCGAGGAGGTGCTGTCGCGCGAGAAGGAGGTCGACGAGGTCGCCGAGGCGCTCGCCACCGCGCGCGACTTCTTCTTCCTCGGGCGCCACGTGGGCTTCCCGGTTGCCCTCGAGGGCGCGCTCAAGCTGAAGGAGCTCTCGTACCTCCACGCCGAGGGGTATCCGGCCGGCGAGCTGAAGCACGGCCCCATCGCGCTCATCGAGCGGGGCACCGTCGTCGTCGGGATCGCCACCCGTAACCCGCTGTGGGAGAAGTTCCAGTCCAACATCGCCGAGGTGAAGAGCCGGGGGGCGACCGTGGTGCTCGTCGCCAACGACGGCGACCGGGCGGCCGCCGAGCTCGCCGACCACGTGCTCTGGGTGCCCGAGGCCGAGCAGCTGGTCGCGCCGGTCATCGACATCGTGCCGCTCCAGCTCCTCGCCTACCGGATCGCCCGGCTGCACGGCCTCGACGTCGACCGGCCCCGCAACCTGGCCAAGACGGTGACCGTCGAATGATCGACGCCGCGGTGTCCGGGCCGGTGGCCGGCATCGGGATCGACGCGGTCGACATCGACCGCTTCCGCCGGGTGCTGGCCAGAAGGCCGGGGGTCGCCGAGCGGATGTTCACGGCGGCCGAGCGCGCCTACGCGGCCGACAGCGCCGATCCGGCGCCGCACCTCGCGGCGCGCTTCGCCGCCAAGGAGGCGGTGATGAAGGCGCTCGGCACCGGGATCGGCGGCTTCGCGCTGCGCGACGTCGAGGTGGTGCGGGAGGCGGGCACCGGGGCGGGACGCGGCGCCCCCTCGCTGCGGCTGGCCGACCGGGCCGCCGCCCTGGCCCAGGATCGGGGCGTGTCCCGATGGCACGTGTCGATGACCCACACCGACGCCCTCGCCCTCGCGGTGGTGCTCGCCGAGGCGGGCCCCTCGGGGGCCGGCTAGGAGGCTGCGATGCAGCCGGTGGTCAGCGTGGCCGAGATGCGGGCGGCCGACGCCGCCGCACTGAAGTCGGTCACCGAGTCCGAGCTCGTCCGCCGGGCCGGCGACGCCGTCGCGGTCGAGGCGCTGCGGATGCTGGGCGGCGCCTACGGACGACGGGTGGTCGTCGTCGCCGGGAAGGGCAACAACGGCAACGACGGGCGCGTCGCCGCCGCGATGCTGGCCCGGCGGGGCGCGCTCGTCGAGGTGCTCGACGCGTCGTCGGCACCCTCGCCGCTCCCGGCCTGCGACCTCGTCATCGACGCCGCCTACGGCACCGGGTTCACCGGCACCTACGAGGCGCCGGAGTTACCCGAGGGGGCGCGGGTCCTGGCCGTCGACATCCCCTCGGGCGTCGACGGGGACACCGGCGAGCAGTCGGGACGGGCGCTGACCGCCGAGTCGACGGTGACCTTCGCGGCGTGGAAGCCCGGTCTCTTGATGGGGGACGGGCCGTCGCTCGCCGGCGCGGTGCGGGTCGCCGACATCGGCATCGCCCTCGACGGCGCCGAGGTCGCCCTGGTCGAGGACGCCGATCTGGCCGTGCTGCCCCGGCGCCACGCGGCCTCGCACAAGTGGGCCAGCGCGGTGGCGGTGGTGGCGGGCTCTCCGGGGATGGAGGGTGCGTCGCGCCTGTGCGCGCGGGGCGCGTCCCGGGCCGGGGCGGGCATGGTCCGCCTGGCGGTGCCCGGTGCGGGACCCGACGCGGCCGGGCCGTGGCCCGGCGAGGCGGTCCGACTCCCGCTCCCCGACAAGGGGTGGGCCGACGACGTGCTCGCGATGCTGGACCGGTGCCGGGCCCTCGTGATCGGGCCCGGGCTCGGCCGCGACGACGCGACGGTGGACGCCGTCCGTCGGGTCGTCGGGGGCGCACCCGTGCCGGTCGTGGCCGACGCCGACGCGCTCTTCGCGCTGGGTGAGGCCGACGAGGCGAGAGAGGTGCTGGCGGCCGGCGGCCCGGCGCACCGGGTCGTGCTCACGCCCCACGACGGCGAGTACCGCCGGCTCGCCGGTCACGACGCCGGCCCCGACCGGATCGCAGCAGCCCGCCGGCTCGCCGAGCGCACCGGTGCTGTCGTGCTCTTGAAGGGGTCGCTCACCGCCGTGGCCGCCCCGCCCGGCACGGCCGGCGATGGGCCCTCGGTCCTCCTGGCCGCGGCCGGGACGCCGGCGCTCGCGACCGCGGGGACCGGCGACGTCCTCGGGGGGATCCTCGCCGCGTTCGTGGCCCGCGGCCTCGACCCGCTCCGGTCGGCGGCGTTCGCGGCGCATGTCCACGGCGCCGCCGCCCGGCTCGGCCGCGCCGAGGGGCTGCTGTCGGTAGACCTCCCGGACCTGGTGGCCGATTGGCTCTCCGCCCACGGAGCACCCGTCGATGGCTGAGGCGCGGCTCCGCCCGACCCGGGCCGAGATCGACCTCGAGGCCTGGCGGCACAACGTCGCGCTGCTCGCCGAGGTGAGCCGGCCGGCGGCGCTGTGCGCGGTGGTCAAGGCCGACGGGTACGGGCACGGGGCTGCGCTCGTGGCGTCGGCGGCCCTGGACGCCGGCGCGGCCGGACTCGCCGTCGCCGTCGTCGACGAGGGGATCGCGCTGCGCGAGGCCGGGGTCACCGGCCCGATCCTCGTGCTCTCCGAGCCGCCGGCGGACGCCGCCGAGGCCGCGATCGAGCATCACCTCACCGTCGCGCTGTACAGCCCGGCCGCCCTCGACGCCCTCGACGACGCAGCGGCGCGGGTCGGCACCGGCGCGATCGTGCACGTGAAGGTCGACACGGGGATGCACCGGGTCGGGCTCGAGCCCGACGCCGTGGCGGGCTTCCTCGACGCGCTCGCGACGAAGCCCCGGCTCACCCTCGAGGGGTTCTGGACCCATCTCGCGGTGGCGGACGGCCAGGGCACCGAGGACCGCGAGTTCACCGCCCACCAGCTCGACGCGTTCGAGGGGCACCTCTCGGCGCTGGCTGCCCGGGGGTTCACGCCCTCGGTGCGGCACGCCGCCAACTCGGCCGGCGCGATCGCGCATCCTCGGTCGCGCTACGACCTCGTGCGTGCCGGCATCGCGCTCTACGGCGAGCTGCCCCACCCCTCGATGGCCGCGGTCTTCGCCGACGCGTCCCCGGGGGGGCAGCTTCGCCCCGTGTTGTCGCTCCGGTCCGAGGTTGTGGCGCTCCGCCACCTCGAGGCCGGTGCGCGCCCCTCCTACGGCCGGCTCCGCCCGCTGCCGGCGGCGGCCGGGGTGGCGACCGTCCCGCTCGGCTATGCCGACGGCGTGCCGCGGCGGCTGTTCGAGGCGGGCGGCGAGGTGCTGATCGGCGGCCGGCGCCGGGCGATCGCCGGTGCGGTGACCATGGACCAGCTGGTCGTCGACTGCGGGCCCGACGGCGACGTCGCGGTGGGCGACGAGGTCGTGCTGATCGGCCGCCAGGGCGCCGAGGCGATCTCCGCCGCCGAGTGGGCCCGGCTGCTCGGGACCATCTCCTATGAGGTGCTGACCGGCATCGGCCCGCGGGTCCCCCGGGTGGCCCGCGGCCGGCCCGCCGTGGCCGCGCCGGCGGCTCGGACGGGGTGGCGCCAGTGGCTGCGCGCCGCCACCGGGCCGTCGGCGGCGCGATGAAGCGCTCCCGCCTCCTCGCCGCGGCGGCGGCCGGGGCCGGCACCGCCTACGTCCTCGAGCGGGCGATGGTTCGGCGCTGGCAGGCCGGCGAGGAGGAGCTGGCGGCAGCCGGGCTCTCGATGCCCGACGTCGACCACCACTTCGTCGCGACCGACGACGGCGGCCGGATCCATGTGGTCGAGGCGGGCGACGGGCCACCCGTGGTGTTCCTGCACGGGATCACGCTCGGGGTCGGGGTCTGGGCCCGCCAGTTCCGCTCGCTCGCCCCCCGCCACCGCGTCCTCGCGTTCGACCTGCGGGGCCACGGCCAGTCCATGGCCGGGGACGGCGGCTACACGTTCGAGCGCATGGCCGACGACCTGCTCGAGGTTCTCGGCGAACGCCGGGTCACCGGCGCGGTGGTGGTGGGGCACTCGATGGGCGGGATGGTCCTGCAGATCGCGGCGCTGCGCCGCGCCGAGGCGCTGAAGCGGCACGCGGCCGGGATCGTGCTGCTCGCCACCGACGCCGGTCCGGCGATCCCGGGGCCGATCGGGCGGCCGATGGGACTGGCCACGGCCGGGTTCGCCGGCCGGGCGGCCCGGTTCGCGGAACGCCGCGGCAAGGGCGTCTACCCCGGCTCGGACCTCGCCACCTGGGCCTCGAGGGCGTGCTTCGGCGCCCATCCCCGGGCCGTCGACGTGGAGCTGGTGCGGTCGATCACCGCGGCGGCGCAGCCGCGGGCGTTGGCCGAGCTCCTGGTCCCGCTGCTCGGGTTCGACGTCCGCGCCGAGTTGGGCGCGATCGACCTGCCGACCCTGGTGGTCGTCGGGTCCCGCGACCTGCTCACGCCGGCGCTCAGGGCCCGCCGGGTCGCCGCCCGGATCCCCGGGGCCCGCTTCGAGGTGCTGCCCGGCTGCGGGCACCTCGTCATGCTGGAGCGCCCGGGGCAGCTCGACGAAATCGTCGAGCGCTTCGGGGCCGAGCTGGCCTCCTGACGGATCGGTGCCCCCGGGGGCGGCGAACGCGCCCGTCTACGATGCCGCGGTGGTCGGGCCGAGCTCGCCCGTTGCCTTCGAGGCCCTGCGCACCGAGGCGCTCTCCTGTGTCCGCTGCCCCCTCGCCGCCGGCCGCACCCAGGTGGTGTTCGGGGTGGGGGACCCCGGGGCCGAGCTCATGTTCGTCGGCGAGGGGCCGGGCCGGGAGGAGGACCTGGCCGGCGAGCCCTTCGTCGGGCGCTCCGGGAAGCTGCTCGACCGGCTGATGCACGAGGAGCTGGCGATCGACCGGAGCCGCTGCTACATCGCCAATGTGGTGAAGTGCCGGCCGCCGGAGAACCGGGACCCCGCCCCCGAGGAGATCGAGGCCTGCCGCCCCTACCTCGAGTCCCAGATCGAGCTCATCGACCC
>DAIUEV010000064.1:0-12939 GCA_036844945.1 Acidimicrobiales bacterium | reverse complement strand
AACCCGTGGCTCCCCCGGAGGAGGTTCCGATCTGCACTGAGATCTCGGACTGCTCAGTGTGCCGGTTCGGCCGCTGCCGAGTCCCACGCGGCCAGGTCGACCGACGCCGTCGAGTTGGAGAACCAGATGACTTTCGTGATGTCAGTCCCGATCGCCTTCATGACGTACACGTCGAGCAGCTGGTTGTCCTTGTTGGCGTCGATGCGACCGGCGCGCGACGAGAGAAAGAGGAGGTGGCTGCCGTCGGGCGACCACGTCGGGAGCAGGTCGCTGCGCCCGCTCACGAGCCGGGTCAGAGCCGTTGCCGCTCCGCCACCCACGCCGACCGCCTCGAGATGGCTCGTGATCGCATCTGTAGTGATGCTGAACGCGATCGTTTGGCCGTTCGGCGAGGCGCTCAGGCCGGAGATGAAGTGGGAGCTCGAGGCGATCTGCCGGGTGCCCACGACACCGAGGTGGCCGCCGAGGTTGGCCACCCACATCGTGCTCTTCTTGTAGGTGGTGGACGAGTAGGTCTTCGACATGACGTAGACGAGGGCCCCGTTCGGGGTGATGGCCGGGCTCCCGGCGTCTGCGTACGGCGTGATCCGGGTGGCATGCCCGCCCGCCGCCGGCACCCGCCACAGGGCGCTCTCGGCGTGTGAGGTGGTGGACTGCGGCGGCTCGTTCGATCCCACGATGAGGTTCGTGCCATCGGCCGACCAGGCGAGGCCGGTGATGAAGCCGGCCTTCGTGCCCAGTTTGAACGGGGAGGTCACCCGCCCCGTCGACAGGTTCATGACGTCGATCGCCGCCGCCGCCTTGGTACCCCGGAAATAGGCGATGCGGCTGCCATCGGGCGAGAAGCACACGAGGCCGATCGTGTTGTCGGTGACGCTGAACAGCGCCTTGCGGTCCAAGCCGGTCAGGGTCGAGAGCACGAGCGTCTGCGTCGCCCCGGCCTCGTAGCTGTGGGGGTTGGCGAGATACACGACGGTGCCCGCCAGAGCGGCGATGGCGGGCGCGTGCGAGAACGCCGGGGTTGCCCCGCCGGCCGCGCCGGCGAGGGAACCCGAGACGGGTGCCACGCCGAGGCCGACTCCTCCCGCGAGGACGGCGAGGGCGCGCTTTACCGGCCGGTTGCGTCGAGCGGTCACCGGGAGGGCGCGCGCTCGGGGATGAAGCGCAGGCCCGCGCCGGGCTCGGTGATGAGGCAGCGGGGATGGGAGGGTTCGGGCTGGAGTTTGCGGCGGGCGGCGACCATGAACACCCGAAGGTAGTTGGACTCGATGTCCAGCAGCCCTGCACCTCTCGGCGCGCCGGCTCGCCGAGGAGGTGCCACCCCCCTGCAAAGGATGTCGAGGAGCGGATGCCGTGTGCGATGGCGCCAGGCGAGTGTCCCGCCTTGGACCGCTGGGAGCGGTGACGGGCTGAGCGTCCTACCCACCGCTGTCGGGCGCCGCTGGCCCTGCGAGCTTCCCCTGGAGGCGGCGCTGCGCCCAGCGGGTCACGACCCGTTCCTCGCGCTCGAGCTCCTCGAGGCGTAGCTCGAGCCGCCGCAATGCGTCTTCGAGCCGCGGCACCCGCCGACGCTCGATCGCGCGGTGGCGTCTCTCGGTGGCATGCAATTCCTCGTCGAGCATCGCGAAGGATTTGTCGACCACGGCGTAGGCGACCCCCGCTTCGAGGGCCTGCCGGTAAGCGGCCGCAGCGGGAGCGACCGCTGCGTCGGCTGCTGCAGCGTCGGCCGGTTCGAGCTCGGGCAGCTCGCAGCGCGGGTCGTCGGGGTGACGAACCCCCATCGTGTTGCGCCAAGTCACCTCGACTCCGGCTCGACCGGCGACGGCTGCAGCGCTCATCGCCACGTGAACCGAGCCGCTCAGAAGAGCGGCGCGAAGTCCCCATGTCTGTGCTTCCGAGCACGAGGTCACCCAGCGCCGATTGGACTCCTCGCGCAGCTCGGCCAGCCGACTCTGCTCCCTTCGCAATAGCTGTCGCTTGCGATCGAGGAGCTCCATGCTGCGTTGCGCCGCTCCCAAGCGACCACGAAGCCATAGACGGCCGGCGCGCCCCGGGGGCACCTGATCAGGCACGTACCTCTCCTCCATCGCCACCTGGGGAGGGCTCGCCTCGGGCCTCGGCCTCCCTTCCGTAGTAGGCGTCGATATCGGCGGCGGAGACCATCGTGAGCTCTCGCCGAGGAAGCTCAGATGCCACTCGCCACGCACGGTCGAGGGTGTCCTCCAAGGAGCGCTCTTCGTCGACCCGCTGGTCCACGAGACGCGAGTTGAAAGCATCGGCAAAGGCGAGGTAGCTCCGGTCGGTCTCCGTGAGCGCCCCCGTACCGATCAGCTCGGCGAGGTCACGGACCTGGCGAGCACGGGCCAGGGCCGCCACGAGTTGGGCCGCGACTGCGGGGTGGTCGGCCCTAGTGCGGCCCTCTCCGGTCCCCATTCTCATGAGGCGCGACAGAGACCCGAGGACGTCCACCGGCGGGTAGATGCCTTCGCCGTGCACCTCGGGCGAAAGGACGATCTGGCCTTCGGTGATGTAGCCGGTGAGGTCGGGAACCGGGTGGGTGATGTCCCCCGCCGGCATGGTGAGCACCGGGACCTGGGTCACCGAACCGGGTTTGCCCCGGATGCGCCCACAGCGCTCGTAGAGCGACGCGAGGTCGCTGTAGAGGTACCCGGGATATGCGCGTCTTCCGGGGATCTCCCCGCGAGCGGCGGAGACCTCGCGCACTGCCTCGCAATACGAGGTCATGTCCGCCATCACCACGAGCACGTGCTGACCCAAGTCGAACGCGAGGTGTTCGGCGACGGTGAGTGCCACTCGTGGAGCGAGGACCCGCTGAACGACTGGGTCGTCGGCGGTGTCCAAGAAGAGGGCAAGGTCCCCGCCGGTACTGCGGGTCTCGAGCACGTCGCGTATCGCGGCGGCGTCGGCGTGGGTGAGCCCCATAGCGACGCAGACGACCTTCAAATGCTCTCCTGCGACGTTCGCCTGTGCGGCGATCTGAGCAGCCAGCTCGAAGTGCGGGAGCCCCGCGGAGGAGAACACCGGCAGCTTCTGGCCGCGCACGAGCGTGGTGAGCGCGTCTATCACGGAGATCCCGGTCAGGATGGGATCGCGTGGAACGTCGCGCACCGTTGGGTTGAGAGGTGAGCCCGCCACCGGGCGGGTGACGGACCCGAGCATCGGTGGTCCGCCGTCGAGCGGTTCTCCCATTCCGTCCCACACCCGACCCAGCCATCCCTCGCCCACGGGGATTTCGAGGGGCCGTCCCTCGAACGCGACCGACACGGAAGCTGGGTCTATGCCCGACGTGCCCTGAAGGACCTGGACCACGGCGACGTCGCGATGGACCTCGAGCACGAGCGCTCGACGCACTTCACCCGAAGGCAAGCGCACACTTGCGAGCTCATCCCATCCGACTCCCTCGACCCCTCCCACCACGAGGAGGGGGCCTTCGGCTTCGAGCGCGCCGCTGTACTCGATTGGAATTTGGGGCAGGCCCCGCACCGGGACGGTCATGACGCTGTCTCCAGCCGTTCGAGCATCGCCAGAGTCTCGTCGCGTCGTTGCCTCACGCTGGCGGCGTCGTCGGGACCGGCCTCGTCGCGCACTCGAGTAACCCCCGACAGGTCACTCTCCTCGATGAGCGACGCTGCAAGGCCTTGCTCGACGAGAGACAGACAGCGGTCATAGACAGTGAGGACCATGTCCAACAGCGCGATCTGCTTCTCGGGAGAACAGGTGGCGTCGTTGGGGCTGAGCGCGCTCTGCTGGAGGACCGCCTCACGAAGGAGCCTGCCAGCGAGCAGCACCATGCGCTCGCGTGCGGGCAATGCAGAAAGCCCCACGAGCTCGACCACCGACTCGAGCCTGTCGGCTTCTGCGAGGATAGCGATTGCGCGGGCTCGGTCGGAAGCCCAACCTGGCCGACCTGCTGAAGCGTGCCATGCACCAACAGCCTCGGCATCGCGCGAGAAAGATCGTCGCCACGTGACGGCTGGGTAGTGGCGGGCATAGGCCAGTTCGCGGTCCAAGGACCAGAGGCAGCGCACGAAGCGCTCGGTATGAGCCGTGACGGGCTCGGTCATGTCACCACCGGGTGGGGAGACGGCACCAATAGTTGTCACGGAACCCTGCTTGCCACCGAGGGTATCTACCAGCCCGGAGCGTTCGTAGAACGCGGCTAGCGCCGAGGCGAGGCCAGCCGGATAGCCCTCCTCGGCGGGCAGCTCGCCGCTTCGCGAGGAGAACTCGCGAAGCGCCTCCGCCCAGCGCGAGGTGGAGTCCGCCAGCAACACTGCGTCGTATCCCATGTCCCGATAGAACTCGGCCACGGTCATGCCGGTATAGATGCTCGCCTCGCGCGCCATCACAGGCATGTTGGAGGTGTTGGCGATCACGACGGTGCGCTCGAGGAGGCCGCGACCGGTCTTCGGGTCCTCTAGCTGGGCGAGCTCGCCGAGTGCGTCAGCGAGCTCGTTGCCCCTCTCGCCACAACCTACGAAGACGATCACGTCCGCCTCACACCACTTCACTATCTGCTGCAGCAGAACGGTTTTGCCGGTTCCGAACCCACCAGGTACCGCGGCGGTTGCACCCTTGGTGATAGGGAACAGCAGGTCGACCACCCGCTGGCCTGTCATGAGCGGTGCTGAGAGCTCGCGGCGCGCGCTCATCGGACGCGGGGTTCGGACCGGCCACATCTCGCTCACCGACAGCTTTCGACCGCCGACGATTGCGATCGTCTCGGCCTCGGTGACCTCGCCATCCGCAGCGACCCACTCGAGGTTCCCGGATACCCCAGGGGGGACGAGCACCCGGTGCTCTACTCCCGAGGACGTGGGGACGGTCCCGAGCACCGTTCCGGGAGTCATTTCCGTTTCCGGCGAAACCCCAGCCGCGAACCTCCAGCGCGTGGTGGAGTCCTGCTCGAGCGACCCCGGCGTGAGCCAAGCGGGACGTCCGGACAGAGGACGGAGCAAGCCGTCGAATACCCCGCCGAGCAGGCCAGGACCGAGGCGGGCCGAGAGCGGCCGGCCCTTCCCGGCCGCCGGCTCCCCGACTTTGAGTCCTCCCGTGTACTCGTAAACCTGAGCGGTGACGAGTCCGCGGCGCACCGAGACGACCTCGGCCGCCAGCGCGGCGTGGCCGATCTCCACCACGTCTTCCACCGCCACGTCGTCGAGCCCCTCCACCTGGACGAGCGGTCCGTTGACGCGTACGACCCGGCCCGAACAGCTTTGCCGTGTGGTGCTGCGCATTCCTCCGGGCGCACGGCTCATGCCCACAGACCCTCAACCTCGTCGGTCATCGACAACAGGACGTGGTCGACCAGGGATGCCGGCCCGATTGTCGCCCTACGGTTACCAAACTGGGCCTCAACCACCAGGGGATCTGCCCCTGCCATGTGCACCGGTGCGTCGTCGCCAAGCCGCTCGCCCACGAGCGCTGAAAGTCGATCGACGAGTCGCCGGCCCTCTTCCGTGGCGCCACGGCTCCTGAGGGCCTCGATGGCATCGTGACGAAGCATCTGGTAGGCGCGCCGCCGAGCCCCGAGAACCGTCTCATGCGCCTCGCGGCGTGCCGCAGCCAGCTGCAGAGAGCTGAGCCACGCGGCCGCGGCCGCGCCTTCGGCTTTCGCCTGCACCAATATACGTTCGGCCTGCGCATGCGCCCTCGCCGTCTCGGTCCGAATGTCCTCTGTCGCGCTCGCGCGCACTTTTCCCGCGCGCTGACGCGCCGCTTCGATGAGCGCTTCGGAGACCGGCTCAAGCGCCGTTGCCATCTCTTCGCTCCGGGTGACAGACCTCGCTGAGTCCGAGCGCTTGAAGCGAGTCGTCCTGTTCGAACGTCCCTCGGTCATGGTGGCATCACCACGCTCAACAGGCCCTCCCGAAGCGCGATCCCTGTGGCGAGGGCTTCCGCGGCCTTTGAGGTGAGCACCACCACAGTCACATCTTCGGACAACGACTCCCACGTGCGACGCACCGCATCGGGGTCATCGGCGACGAGTACCGTGGCCCCTCCGAGCGCGAAGCCCTCGATTCGTACGGCCTCGCCGAGCACGACGATCTGGCCCATCAGAAAACCTCCGCCCACCATGACGAAGACGGCAACTACTACACCTTGCCAATCAGGATGATTGCGATGACGAGGCCGTATATCGCTATGCCTTCGGCTAGCCCGACGATGACCATGGCACGGCCGAACATCTCGGGTCGCTCGCTCATCGCCGCCAGAGCAGCCGATCCCGTGTATGCCACTCCGATACCCGACCCGATCGACGCGCCAGCCACTGCGATCCCCGCGCCGATGAGCGCCTGACCTCCATAGGACTTCGCAGCGCTGGCGGTGGTGGCGGCCCCGCTCGGACTGGCAGAGACCGCGAGTACGACGAGCACGCCTGCACCGACGAGCAGGATCAGGTTCAGGATCTTCACCACGAGCAACGTGCGGCGCGGGCGGCTCCGTAGCTGGATGCCGATGCCCGCCGCGACGGCGACAAGGATCGGAAGGCCGATCAACCAAGCGAGCATGGGGCCTCCTTCGGGGAGAGTACTGGTAGGTGCCAGGGACGGAACCTCCGGCCCTCGGCGGTAAAGATCCGGCTGAACAGTTCGTAGTACTCGAGGCGCATAGCCTGCACGCCGGCCACCAGGCCTTCGAGGGAAAAGGTCAATGCGTTTCCCACCACGAACACCACCACCGCTAAGAGCGCGAGGGCGAAGGACTTGTGCCACAGAGCGGCGGTCGCATTCCACACGATCATGCACAAAGCGGCGTGGGTGAGGCCGAAGGCGGCGAGCCGGGCGAACGACACTGTATTGGTCCCTATGCGCACGACTGCGTCGAAGAGCTCCACGCCGGCCTGCACCACGCCCTCGGCCCGCCCGCCCGCTTCTGCGTACAAGCCGAGGAACCCGAGCACAAGACCCGCCACGGCCAACACCCCACCGAGCACCTCTGCCACGAGCAAGTGCCGATACCACCCGAGGCCTACGACAGCAAGGCCCAGGTAGAGCCCCGATCCCGCCAGACCTGAGACGGCGAGAAGCGCACGGGTAGCGCCGCCCTCACGCCATCGGTTCACCGTTCCGAGCACGTAGGAGACGGCGAGCAGCCCGGCACCGGCAGCGATTGCCACCGCCAGCAGCGTGGTCGGATGGTCAAGGGGTCGCAGCCACAGGGTCGGCACGAGCCCCGTCGGGCCGAAAGCCTCGCCATAGAGAAGGCCGAAGGCGACACTTGAGAGACCTGCCCCGATCACGAACACTGAGAGGTGGCGCAGACGCGCCAGAACCCTCAATCGTCCCGAACGCAGCAACAGTCCACCGGCGACGAGAAGTGCACCGTGGCCGACGTCTCCGAACATCATCCCGAACATCACGACGTAGGCGAGACCGGCCAAGGCCGACGGGTTCACGTCCCGGTAACCAATGGTCGCGTAGGTGTCCACGAGCGGTTGGAACGCTCCTGTCGCGCCTTTGGCCACGACCAGGGTCGGCGGCTCGACTCCATGCGGAAACGGTAGGGGCACGACTGCCCCGCCGAGGGAGGCGAGGAGTGCGTTCAGCGTGCCCACGGCCGAGCTCGGACTCCACCCCACGAGAGCGGCGACCGAGCCGCGCCGCGATGCACTTGCGCTCACGCTCTCGAGCTCGGCCTCTCCGGCGAGCACTTCGAGCGGACCCTCGTGCTCGAGCTCCGCCAGATCGGGAGGTTCGGGGTCGATCACCACGCGCGACGCACCGAACCGGGAGGTGTCGGCCAGCGCTCGGCGCCCCCGCTCGAGAGCCTTAGCGGCGGGGCCATGTGCCTTGTCCACCCTCTCGATCTGGACCACCCCGGCTTCGGCGACCGCTACCAGCACACGACGCAGCCGGTCGCTCGGTGCGACCACGGCCACCCGCTCCATCCTGGAGGGTTCGAGGGTCTCAGGCCATCGCATCGAGCAGCTCCGCCATGTCTCCGCCCCCTCGCGCGGCAACCTGAAGCGCAGCGCGTGTACGCCACGCGTCGGCGGCGAGGAGACCCACGACACCGACAGTGGAGGACACGTCCAGTGTCGAGCCTGCCGCCATCTTGGCACCGGAGCCCTCGAGGTTCGACCACCAGCGTGCCTCTGCTCGCCACAACTCCTCTCGTTCCGTTATGCCGCGGAGTGCCTTGACCGAAGCCCGGGGCACGCACCGCGAGAGTTCAACCGGCGATGTCGCCTCCTCCCAAGACGAGCCCAAGAGACGGTGCGCGTCGCGACGCGCGGAGGTCCCCAAAGCCGCGACGGCGCCGGCGGTGAGCACCCTGCAGAGCACGAGGGCCGAGCCCGAGATGGCCCATTCACCGGCGCCGGGGACCCCGTCGAGTACTCGGCGGGCCCAGCCGAACAAAAGCGCCAAGCGGACGGTCGCCAGGTCCTCTCCCCCGGGGTCGCCCCAGGACGACGAGGCAAGCGCGGCACGAACCTCCGCCGGCGTCCTTGCCGCAGAGATGGCGGGCCAGGCGATCGCCATTGAGCCCAGAACATAGGGATCCGGAGCTTCACGGCCCTCGAGGCGAGCCAAGTGGCCGGTCACGTTGGCTATCTCGAACCCGGCCGCGAGCAGCCGGAGTGGGCCTCCCCCGAGCGGTGGACCCCATCCCGCCAGGATCCGGATGTGCCACAACAAAGTTGCGAACACCGCATGCTCGGCTGCCCCGAGGTCCATCTCCGTCGTCACCTCGCGTCCATAGGGTGTGCGCACCAGGGTGCCGAGGGCAGTGGAGAGAGAGTCCGACGTGGCCAGGTTGTGGGCGCCGTCGCGCCCAAGCTGCCGCCGAGCGAGACCCTTTGCTCGCACCCCTGCGGCGACCCAGGCGGCGCTCATTGCCGTGGCACCTGCTCACCCATCTCCAGGACGCGACCGACGACCTCTTCCACCAGTCCAGCTGTCCTCTCGGCAGCGACGCGATCGATCCGCTGCGCCTCGGATCGAGCTTCTGCGATGAGCGCTCTGCTCTGCATCTCGGCTTGAGTGAGGCGCGCAGCCGCTGACTCTGCGCGTGCTATGTCAGCGTCGAGCCGCGCCTGGGCCAGCATGCGGTGCGAGCGTTCGGCCGACTCTCCCCGTCGGTGCACCGCGTCCGCTGTCGCCTCTTCGACCAAGAGCGAAGCGCGATGTTGCGCAGACTCGACCAACGAGAAGACGGGTGCCAGCTCAGCTTCGATCTCCCGGGCCCGGTCGACGGGCACTCCAGCGGGCGCCGGCACACCAGGGACTCCGTGAAAGCGAAAACGCTGGAGAATGTTCCCGACCGTCGCCACTCATCACCTCCGATTCATGGCCGCTAACTGGACCGACGTTACGCCGGAGCAGGGGGGACGCTCCAGGGTCGGATGTCACCTCCCCGCGGAGGTGGGGCCGTCGGGCACCGTGTCGATGCGGTCGACTCTCTCGAAAGTGTGACGTTGTTCCCACGGAGAACGACTGTCCGTCGAGCGGAGAACCCTCCCGTCCGTCAGCGAGGATCGTCGTGTCCGCCCTCAAGGAGGCATTGCTTTCCGTCGACACCACCGAGTACGTCCGACGGGTGACCTACGGCCCTACCAGGAGACGGTGTGTGAGCCTATTGTCCATCAAAATGGCGGATCAGGGAGTTTCGAGATGACGAACGAGTCCGGGCAGGCTCAGCCGCGAACCGTTGTGGTCGGGATCGATGGTTCCGAGTGCTCCACCGCGGCCCTGGAATGGGCTGTCTCCTATGCCCAGGCCACCGGGACCACGGTCCGCGCAGTGGCGGTATGGAGCGACCCCGGTGCCGCTGGCTTCGACGTTGGAGGCGGGGGCTGGGATCGCGAGGGCGCGTGCAGAAAGGCAGCACAGCACCAGGTGAAACCCGTGGCCACCAACCACCCAGACGTAGAGATCGATTTGGACGTCATCCACGGCAGCGCAGCCCAGGTTCTCGTGGATGCTTCCGAGAACGCAGCGTTGCTTGTTGTCGGGACCAGGGGCCACCGCGGCGTCGCGAGCATGATCCTCGGGTCAACAAGCAAACACTGCGTGCACGCTGCCCACTGCCCCGTGGTGGTGTACCGATGAAGCGCGTATGAGGGTGGACCGACGTCGGCCATGGGTGCGACGTAGACCGCCGTCACGCGCCGCGACCTGGAGTCACGTCAGTTCCAGTAGGGACCCTTGATGTCCCCGCCGGCCTCGATGATCGGGACCGTGTCGAAGTAGTAGGCCACAAGCTCGACGATCTTGCCGTCGCGTACGGTCACCTCCTCGACCATCCGAACGGGCACGGTCTTGCCGGTGTGCTTGGACTCGGCGGTGAACGAGGCGAGCGTGATGACCTTGTCGCCCCCTCCGTCGATGTACTGGAGCTCGACACCGCCGACGAGATTCCATAGTTCGCGGAACTGCTCACACATCTTGAGGAAGCTGTCGTGGCCGGTGTACTTGCCGCCGTGGGGGAGCGAGGACGTAGCGTGGAACGTGACGTTGGGATCGAGGAGGGCCAGCACCTGGTCGAACCCGCTTCCGGCGGCGCGCGCGTCGTCTTGCTCAATCGAGGGCACCATGAGTGACTCGAATCGTTTGACGACTTCCACGTTTTCGCTGGACATCGGGTCCCCTTGAACTCGGCGGACCGGTTTCGCACCCTTGGCACGGGGAGTCCCGCGCCCGGTTGTCACGCTAGTTCGGCAATTAGCAAACCTTTCCTCCCGGCGGATCAGTCCTGTGTGCTCCAGAGCATGGAGTCTCCCGAGCCAAACGAGGCTCGCGACAGTAAGCTCGGCTACTTCGCTGGATGGGTGTCGAGCGCGGATCGGGATGGTTGATGGGGTACATCGACTGCGACACGCACGTGATCGAGCCCGAGCACACCTGGGACTACTTCGACCCGAGCGAGCGCGGGTTCCGGCCAGCCATCCAAGACGGGTACTGGACCGTCGAGGATCACGTCGTCCAATGGCCCGGTCCGATGATGAAGCAGTGGAACGGGGCCGTTTTTCCGGGATGCGACCTTGTCGACGTCGACGCTCGCCTCCAGTACATGGACGACTTCGGCGTCGACGCCCAGATGCTCTTCACGTCCTGGTGGCTCCTGTATCCGACCTGGAGCCCGGCTGCCGAGGCTGCGCTGTATCGGAGCTACAACCGCTGGGTCGCCGACCGGGTGGCCGGCGCCGGCGGAAGGCTTCGGTGGGCGTTGATGGCCCCCATCCGCACCATGGCCCGGGCCACCGAGGAGCTCGAGTTTGGCAGCGAGCACGGCGCCGCCTCGGTGTTCCTGCTCGGCCAGAACCACGGGATGAGCCTCGCCAACCCGACCATGTTCCCGTTGTACGAGAAAGCACAGGAGCTCGATCTGGCCATCACCGTGCACGTCGGCAACGACCTGCGGGTGAACCGTCGTGACCCTGGGAACGCAATGCACAACGGTCTCATGGTCCTTCCCGGAGCCTTCTACGCGATCCTCTGGTCGCGATTGTGTGACCGGTTCCCGCGTTTGCGTTGGGGTTTCATGGAAGGCGGAGCCAGCTGGCTCCCTTATGTGCTGCGGGAGACGTTCCGGGCTGACGCGTCCGGAGCGTTCCGGAGCTTCAAGGACTGGCGCTCTCAGGCGGGCGAGGCGCTCGCCGACAAGCAGCTCTTCATCGCCGTCCAGGTGGAGGACAATCTCCCCGAATTGATCGACCTCATTGGGCCCGATCGCCTCGTCTATGGGACCGACTACGGCCATCTGGACATCGGCTCGGATCCTGACGGTATGTACTTCATAGCCACCCGGCCAGACGTGTCCCACGAGATCGCCACGAAGATCGTCGACGACAACGCCCGACAGCTCCTCGGCATTAAGTCCACCTTCCGACCGGCGCCACCTCCATCGGTGACAGCCCTCGACCCTGAGCGCATCGCGCTCGGTCTTCCCGGGGGTCGGGTTTGACCGTGTGTCCGCGACAGGAACTCCCGCGCCCCGTGTGCGTCGGCTAGCACGACTCGTCGGGCTGTCGAGACCATCTCTGAGATCGCCCTCGAGTCGCACTCGGCTGGCGGCAGCCCAGTCATGGCCAAGACCTACGCCGCATTCCTGCGCGCTCCCAACTTCTCATAGGGGCCCACTGTCAAGCGATCGGTCCTACAAATCGATTGCGTACAGCTTTGCAAGAGCCTTTCGATAGTCCTGGAGCGGCAGATCGGTGGCATGTGCGACAAACACCAGCGCAAGGCGGTCAGGATCGTTTCCCTGAACGATCTCGTATCCCTGAGCCTCGCTAATGACTTGACGACTTCGAAAAGCATCGAGTTCGCGCAAGCGACTCTCCACCCGATCGAGTTCCGTGATCGGACCAACGTCGAAGGATACGGCTCGGACGCCGAGAGCGTCTCCCCGATGAACCACATTGCGATGTGCTTCCCTCAGATAGACGGCCGGGGAAGGTAGATCACTACCAAGGACTGCTATTCGATTCTCTCGAGACACTTCGCGGAGGTTCAATACATCCTGATAAAAGAGCGAGGAGCGGTCTAGATCTCGGACGCTAACTACTACCGACCGGATGGACCATGTGAGCATTTCGTTCAACATGCGATGTCCACCTCCTCACTGGATTCGCGTTGGCCGGCAATCGACGATAGCCCTGCTTATCGCGTGGGTGGGAGCCTGCGCTTCCCTTTGGCGTACCGCGGCTTGGTGGGTCTCAGGTCCAGAGCAAAGTCACAAACTCCTACGGCGGACTCCGAGGAGCCATCATCGAGTAAACTGCTTGCCACTCGGAAACAGGCTCTTACCTGGACTCTTGCGGGCTTGCCGGATGTTGATCGACAGGGCTGGTAGATGTTCAAGTTCTCGAGCTTGGAGCCCGCGAGTCGGGATTCCGGGCCCCATCGTCTAGTGGCCTAGGACACCACCCTCTCAAGGTGGAGACACGGGTTCGAATCCCGTTGGGGCTGC
>DAIUEV010000063.1:3833-13367 GCA_036844945.1 Acidimicrobiales bacterium | reverse complement strand
CGGGAGTGGTCCTACGGGTGGTCGATGATGCGGGTCGGCGCCCTGCTGCGGCGGATGGACCCCGACCTGCTCGACCGGTGGTACATGGCGTCGGGCGCCGCACTGCACGTCCGGGGGCTGAAGCCCCACCGCCGTGAGGTGGCCGAGGCGCTGCTCGCCGAGCTCGGCCTCGATCCCGGTCTCGTCGGGCAGGCCATCGAGGACCCGAGCACCCACGACGAGGTGCGGGCCGACCACGAGGCGGTGGTGACCCTCGGCGGGTGGGGGGTCCCGACGCTCGTCTTCGAGGACCGCCACGCCCTGTTCGGCCCGGTGCTCATCGAGCCGCCGACCGGCCCCGAGGCGGTCCGGCTGTGGGAGCTCGTCACCGGCTGGCTGGAGTTCCCGCACCTCTACGAGATGCAGCATCCGAAGCGGCCCGAGGACCTGCGGGCGATCGCAGGGGTGTTCCGCCCCTACCTCGAGGCCCGCGACTGGGTCACCGTCGCGCACGAGACTCCCTGAGCCCTCCTCAGTCGCCCGTCGACGGGTCGATCTCGGCGGTCACCCGCGTGACCTTGTCGGCGGGGAACCCGCCGCAGCGGGCGTGCTCGAAGATGATGTCCTCGTCGGGTGCCACGTAGATGCAGTACAGCTTGTCGTCGGTGACGTAGCTGTGCAGCCAGTGGATCTCCGGACCGAGGTCGCAGATCACCTTGTTGGACTTCGCGCTGATGGACTGCAGGTCCTCCGCCGACAGCCCGCCGGCCCCCGGCAGCTCCCGCTCGATGACGAACTTGGGCATGGCCCCTCCTCTGTGTGGTAGCGTACCGTTGGTACGGAATTAAGATACCGTTGGTATTGAACTATGCAGACTCTCGGTATGGATGTCAAGGGGAAGCGGGCGGCGCAGGGTGAGGCGACCCGGTCGGCCCTCCTCGGGGCGGCCCGCGAGCTGTTCGGGGACCAGGGCTACGCCGCCACCTCGACCGAGGAGATCGTGCAGCGGGCCGGGGTGACCAAGGGCGCTCTCTACCACCACTTCCCGGACAAGGAGAGCCTGTTCAAGGCCGTCTTCGAGCAGGTTCAGCGGGAGGTCTCGGACCAGGCGGTGGCCGAGTTCCTCCAGCCGGACTCCTGGGAGGCCCTCGTCGCCGGGTGCCGGTTGTGGATCGACGCCCACCTCGATCCGAGGGTCCGCCAGATCGTCCTGACCGACGCCCGCGGCGTGCTCGGTTGGGACGCCGCCCGGGCGATCGAGACCCGGTTCAGCGCGGTGGCCCTGCGGGGCGCGCTGCGCAAGGGGATGCACGCCGGGGTGATCGAGCGCCGGCCCCTTCGTCCGCTTGCCCTGATGCTGACCGGGGCGCTCGGCGAGGCGTGCCTCTACGTCGCCGAGTCCCCCGACCCCGACTCGGCCCGGGCCGAGGTCGGTGCGCTGGTCGTCGACCTGCTCGAGGGGATCCGGGTACGCGATCCCGGGGCCGCCCCGGCTCAGTAGCGGCCGAGCTCCTCGGCCAGCTGGTCGAGGCCCATGCCACCGAGATCGAGCGCGTAGCGGTGGAAGTCGCGCAGGTCGAAGTCGGGGCCCTTGCGGCGGCGGGCCGCCTCCCGGCTCTCCAGCCACACCCGCTCCCCGACCTTGTAGGAGATGGCCTGGCCAGGCAGGCCGAGGTAGCGGTCGACCTCGGAGGCCATGAAGTCGGCAGGGAACTGGGACCGCTCGATCACGAAGGGGAGGGCGAGCTCGGGCGTCCAGCGCTCGCCGCCGTGCTCGGGTTCTGACTTCGGGATGGGGAGCTCGAGATGCATGCCGATGTCCACGATCACCCGCACCGCCCGCATGGCCTGGGCCGACAGCATGCCCAGCTCGAACGCCGGCTCCTCCAGATAGCCGAGCTCGCCCATCAGCCGCTCGGCATAGAGGGCCCAGCCCTCGCCGTGGCCCGAGGTGAACCCGGCCAGCCGCTGAAACCGGTTGAGCCGGTCGGCGCGGTAGCGGACCTGGGCGATCTGGAGGTGGTGCCCCGGGACGCCCTCGTGGTAGCAGACCGAGACCTCGCGCCACAGCGGGAAGCGCGTCTTGCCGAGGGTCGGGTACCACGTCCTCCCCGGCCGGCTGAAGTCCTCGCTCGGGCCGGTGTAGTACATGGCGGCCGCCCCGCCCGGTGGGGCGATCATCGCCTGGCAGCGCCGGATCGGCTCGGCGATGTCGAAGTGGGTCCCGTCGAGCTCGGCGATCGTCGTGTCGATGAGCTCCTGGTTCCACCGCTGGAAGTCCTCGACGCCGTCGATCACCCGTGTCGGGTCGGACTCGAGTGCGGCGACCACCTCGTCCCGGCCGGCCCCCGGGAGGATCCTCTCGCCCACCGCGCGGGCGCGGTCCTCGATCCGGTGCAGCTCGTCCCAGCCGAAGGCGTAGGTCTCCTCGAGGTCGAGGTCCGCGCCCGTGAAGTGCCGCGCCGCCAGCGCGTAGCGCTCGCGGCCCACGGGGTCGACCTCGGTGGCGTCCGGCAGGTAGCGATCGCGGAGCCACGCCCCGAGCTCGAGGTAGGCGGCTGCCGCGGTGTCAGCCGCGGTGCCGAGCTCTTCCTCGCTCGGACCCCCCGGGTAACGCGCGGCCAGCCCGGCGAAGAAGGACCGCTCGCCACCACCCCACGCGTCGCACTGCGCCGCGCAGGCGAGGACCTGGCGCCGGGCGCTTGGGAGCTTTCGGGCCAGTCCCTCCTCGAGGGTCTCGCGCAGGCCGGCCAGCGCCACCGGCACGGCCCGCATGCGTCGCGCCGCGACCTGCCAGTCGTCCTCGGACTCGAGTCTCATCAGGTCGAAGCACTGACGCACCCGCCCCTGGGGGCTGTGGATCACCCGCAGGGCCCGGAGCTCGTCCCCGGAGTCGTGGAGGAGGAGGCCGCTTTCCAGGCGTTCGGCCATGACCCGCGCCGCGATCCGGTCCCCGTCGCCCGCCGACTCCGCGGTGGCGAGGGCGGCCAGGGTGCGGCGCTGGATCTCGGCCCGGGCCTCGAGGCCCGACGGCGACAGGTCTGGGAGCCGGTCGTCGTGCCCCGGCAGCCCCCAGCTCGTCGCGTCGATCGGGTCGGCGGCCGCCATCTCGTCGATGTAGTCCGAGGCGATCTCTGCCACCGTTGGCATGTGTCCCCCTCTCAGGCTCGGGTCGTGCCCGACGATCCTGCTGCACCGCTCGCCCCGGCGCACCCCGGAGCAGTGGGGGACTACGCCATGGGTGTCGCGCCGAGCTCGGCCAGGAGCTCGGCCGCCCGGGCGCGGAACCGGGTGACGTTGGCCTCCTTCAGCGACTCGTAGCCCCGGACGAGGTCGGGGAGCTCGGCGACGGCCACCACCACCTCGACGGTGCCCGGGTCGAGGTGGGCCAGGGCCGACTCCACGAGGGCCCGGTACTCGCCCGGGAGCCGCCGCTCCAGCCTCCGGATGGCGGTCCTGCCGAAGGGGTCGAAGGGGGTGCCGCGGAGCCGCCGGCCGGCCCGAAGCACCCGGAAGGCCGGGACGGCGCTCCGCCCGAGGCGGAGCTTGCGGCGGAGGCCGAGGGCCCGCAGCACCGGCGGGTGCAGCAGCACCCTCACCTTGGGCCGCGGCCCGAAGGTGTCCTCGAGGCGCGCCCGCTGCACCGTGTCGAGGTGCAGCCGGGCCACCTCGTACTCGTCCTTGTAGGCCATCAGCTTGAACAGCCCGGCCGCGAACGCCCGCGCGACTGGCGCGCCGTGTGTCCCCGGCAGCTTCGAGCGCTCGGCGTCCGCCACCGACTCGACGGCGGCGCGGTACTCCTGCGCATAGCGCGGGCCCTGGTAGGCGACGAGCTCCTCGGCGCGGGCCGCCACGAGGGACACAAGGTCGGCGGGCGCGATGGTCGCCGGCACCGGAGGGGCAAGCGCCCGGTGCACGGCGTCGGGGTCGGCGGCGGCCGCCCGGCCCCATCGGAACGCCCGGACGTTGTCCGCCGGGGCCACCCCGTTCAGGACGATCGCCGCCTCGATCGCCCCGGCCGGCACCGGCAGGCACCCGTGCTGGTAGGCGGCGCCGAGCAGGACCATGTTGGAGGCCAGGTGCAACCGGCCGGCGATCCAGTCGGCGTCGAGGAACAGCCCGCTGTCGGGCACCGCCTCCCGTTCGATCCTCGTCACCAGTGCGGCCGTGCGAGGGAAGTGGCTCATCGGGTCCTGGGCCAGCGGGACGGTCGGCACCTGGGCCGTGTTCACGACCGGGACGGTCCGCTCACGGTCGCAGACCGAGAGGTTCGAGGCGTCCGCGGCGCCGAAGAGGTCGAACCCGAGCAGCACGTCGGCGGTCCGGTTCGACGCCCGCGGGGTGCCCTCGATCTCCTCGGGCGAGATGCGGACGTCGGAGACCACCGGGCCGTACTTCTGCGCAAGGCCGGTCTGCTCCACGCCGAGGGAGAAGCGCCCGGAGAGATGCGCGGCCATCTGCAAGATCCGCGACACCGTCACCACGCCGGTGCCCCCGACCCCCGGCATGCGGATCAGCACCGAGGGGCCCACCCGTAAGTGCGGTTCGGCAGGTTCGAGCGGGGGCTCGGCGGCCGTGACCGGGGTCGGCCGGGCAATGACCTCGAGGAAGGACGGGCAGTCGCCGCGGACGCAGGAGTAGTCGAGGTTGCAGCTGTTCTGGTCGACGGCGGTCTTGCGCCCGTACTCGGTCTCGACCGGGACGAGCGACAGACAGGTCGCCTTGGCGACACAGTCGCCGCAGCCCTCGCAGACCCGCTCGTTGATCCAGATCCGGCGATTCGGGGTCGGGAGCGTCCCGCGGCGCCGGAGCCGGCGCTCCTCCGCCGCGCACCAGTCGTCGTGGAGGAGCACGCTGACCCCGGGGGTCTCGGCGAGCTCGCGCTGGATCGCCGGCAGGTCGTCGCGGTGGCGGACGGTCGCGACCGGGTGCAGCCGAATGCGCCGGTAGGCGGCGGGATCGGCGGTCGTGACCACGATCTTTCGCACCCCTTCGGCGGCGAGGAGGTCGACCACGTGCCGCACGTCCATCGCGCCGGTCGGGTTCTGCCCGCCGGTCATCGCCACGGCGTGGTTGAACAGGAGCTTGTAGGTGATCTCGGCGTCGGCGGCCACCGCCGCGCGCACGGCCAGGGACCCTGAGTGGAAGAACGTGCCGTCGCCCAGGTTCTGGAAGTAGTGCCGGTCGTCGGTGAAGGGGGCGAGCCCGATCCACTGGGCCCCCTCGCCGCCCATCTGGGTCATCCCCACCTGGTGGCCCCGGCCCTTCTCGTGCAGCGCCACCATGATGTGGCACCCGATGCCGATCCCGACCAGCTGGTCGGCGTCCGCCCGGGTGGAGATGTTGTGCGGGCACCCCGAGCAGAAGAACGGGGCCCGCGGCGGCACCGCCGCGGACTCGTCCTCGCCCGTCACGTGCAGAGTCAGGCGCTCCCGGGCCCCGATCCGCTGCAGCCAGTGCCGGGCCCGGTCGGGCAGCGCGAGGCGCCGGCCGAGCAGCGTCGCCACCATCTCCGCGGTCACCGCCCCCGAGACGGGGATGAGCGGGCGCCCGACCTCGTCGGAATGCCCAACGATCATCGGCTGGTGGGGTTGGCGGTAAAGAGCCTCCTTCAGTTGGGACTCGACGAAGGCCGTCTTGTCCTCGACCACGAGGACCTCACCGACCCCGGCGACCAGCTCGCGCAGGGGCAGCGGCTCGATCGGCCAGGCCATGCCGATGCGCACGAGCCGCACCCCGAGCTCCTCGAGGTCGTCGTGGGTGAGGCCGAGGTCGGCGAGCGCCCGGAGCACGGTGGCGAAGGGGAGGCCAGGGGCGACGATCGCCATCCTGGGCCGGCGCGGTTCGAAGTGGATCACGTTCAGTGCGGCGTGGTGCGCGTACTCACCGACGCGGGGGAGTCGGAAGGCGTGCAGGCGGCGCTCGGCGTCGAGCGACTGGGGGCCGACGAGCAGCGGCTCGTGCATCTCGCGCCTGGGATCGGTCGGCGGCACGAAGGTGGCCGGGTCGACCAGCTTGATGGTCGCGCCGGCGTCGGCGAGGTCGGCCACGATCTTCATAGCGACCCACGTGCCGGCGAAGCGGGACAGCGCCACCGCGTGCAGCCCGAGGGTGAGGACCTCCGCGATCGAGCTCGGGGTGAGGAGCGGGACGAGGAGGCTCCGCGCCATCTGCTCGCACGAGGAGGGGAGCGTCGAGGACTTGCACGTCGGGTCGTCCCCGACGAGCGCGACCGCGCCGCCGAGTGGGGCGGTGCCGGCCAGGTTGCCGTGCCGGATCGCGTCGGCGGCCCGGTCGAGGCCCGGGTTCTTGCCGTACCAGAACCCCGCCACCCCGTCGTGGCGGCGCCCCGGCAGTTGGCCGAGCAGCTGGCTGCCGGCCACGGCGGTGGCGGCCAGTTCCTCGTTGACCCCGGGGCGGAAGACGACGCCCGCCTCGTCGAGCAGCGCGCGGTTGCGTTGGAACTCGAGGTCGAGCCCGCCCAGCGGAGACCCCTCGTACCCGCAGACGAAGGCGGCCGTGTTGAGGCCCCTGGCGCGGTCGAGCCGCCGCTGGTCGAGCAACAGCCGTACCAGGGCCTCGATCCCCGAGATGAACACCGGCCCGGAACCCGCCGTGTACTTGTCGGACAGCGAGACCTGGCGGAGCGGGACCTCCTCCGTCGAGTGCGAGCGCGGCTCGGTCTGCATATCGCTCAGTCGGGCACCGAGACCGGGTGGCCGAGCCGGGTCGAGGCGAGCTCCTCGGCGATCGAGAGGGGCGTCCGCCCGCCGTGGCGCGCGGCCTCCATCACCTCACGGACACGGTCGCCGATTCCCTCCACCGCCTCGGTCATGGTGCCCTCGTCCCAGCCGTTTCGGGCGGCGTGGATGGCGATCACCCCGCCCGAGTTGATGAGGAAGTCGGGGACGTAGTCGATGCCCGCCGCGAGCAGCAGGTGGGCCGCGTCCCGATGCGACAGGACGTCGTTGGCCGCCCCCGCGATCACGGTGCAGCGCAGCCGGGGCACCGACGCGGCGTCGATCAGCCGGCCGATCGCGCAGGGGACGAAGATGTCGCAAGGGTGACCGATCACCGCGTCCGGGTCGATGACCTCGCCCCCGACGGCGTCGGCGACCTGGCGGGCCCGCCCGGCGTCGAGGTCGGCGAGAGCGACCCGCGCGCCGGCGGCGGCGAGCCGCGCCACGATGCCCGCCCCGACGTGGCCGGCCCCCTGGACGAGCGCGGAGCGACCGGACAGGCCCGCCTCCCAGTGCAGCTCGGCCACCGCGCGCAGACCGGCGAAGAGGCCGACCGCGGTCTGCTCGGAGGGTTCGAGGACGCAGATCCCCCGCGCCTGGGTGGCGATGACCGACAGGTCGTCGAGGACGGTCCCCATGTCGAGTCCGGGCACGTACACGCCGCCGAGCCCCTCGACGACCCGGCCGAACGCCTCCATCAGGGCGCGACGGTCGCCGTCGCGCACCGTCGGCGCCGGGCGGAACACCACCGCTTTGGCGCCGCCGCTCGCGATGCCGGCGACGGCGCTCTTGAGCGTCATCACGCGGGCCAACCGTCGGGCCTCGGTGATGGCGGCGGCCTCGTCGGGGTAGATCCGCCAGCGCACCCCCCCGATGGCGGGGCCGAGCGTCGTGTCGTCGATCGCCACCACCGCGCCCAGGCCGGTGGCCCGGTCGTGCACCAGGACCAGCTCCTCGGTCTGGTCGAGGGCCAGCCCCGAGTCGCTGCTGACGAGGGTCATGCCCCGCGGGGGCGGGGGACCGTCGTCCCGACGCGTCGACGCATGAGGACAGTCCTACTCCCTTCGGGGTGCCGGTGCGAGGCACCGACGCGCTCGGCGCTGGTCGTCATCGCACCTCCCCGCTCGGCGTTCTGGACACCTCAGGGTTTGGATACCCGGCGCCCCATCGCGGCACGCTCCCGGCCCGGCCACCTCAGGGTCGGATATGGCAGAATCCGCGGGCCGTCGCCGGCGAAGCGCCGCTCTGCCGGCCCTCTGCCGTCGGACGGACGGGCCATTTACAGGAGCGAGGTCACGATGTACGCCGCCGAGCACGCCCGGAAGAACCCAGACAAGCCGGCCATCATCATGGCGTCGACCGGGGAGACCCTCACCTACGGCGAGTACGAGGCGGGGGCCAACCGGGTCGCCCACCTGCTGCGCGACACCGGCCTCAAGCGGCTGGACCACGTCGCGATCCTCTCGGACAACATCACCCCGATGCTCATGGCCGAGGGGGGTGCCGAGCGGACGGGCGTCTACTTCACCTGCATCAACTCCTACCTCTCACCCGACGAGGTGGCCTACATCGTCAATGACTCGGAGTCCAAGGTCGTCTTCGCGAGCGCGGCCAAGGCCGAGGTCGCCGAGCAGCTTCCCGCGCTGTGCCCGAACGTCGAGCGGTGGGTGCTGATGGGCGGGACCCCGAGCGGGCCGTTCGAGTCCTTCGAGACGGTCACCTCGGGCTATCCCTCCGAGCCGATCGCCGACGAGCAGCTGGGCCTGGCGATGCTGTACTCCTCGGGCACCACCGGGCGTCCGAAGGGGATCTTCCGCCCCCTCCCCGAGGCCGACGCGGGGCAACCGCCCACGCTCACCTCGGGCCTGGGGCTGATCTGGCGGTTCCGGGAGGACATGGTCTACCTGAACCCCGCGCCGCTCTATCACTCCGCGCCCCAGGCCAGTGTGGCCATCACGCTGCGCTACGGCGGGACCGCCGTGATCATGGAGCACTTCGACCCCGCGCACTACCTCGAGCTCGTCGCCCGCTACCGGGTCACCCACTCCCAGGTGGTGCCGACGATGTTCTCCCGGCTGCTCAAGCTGCCGAAGGAGGTCCGCGACGCCGCCGACGTGTCCTCGCTCGAGGTGATCGTGCACGCCGCCGCGCCGTGCCCGGTGCCGGTGAAGGAGGCGATGATCGCGTGGTTCGGCCCGATCATCCTCGAGTACTACGCGGCCACCGAGGGGAACGGCTTCACCCTGGTCGACTCCGAGGACTGGCTGGCCCACAAGGGCACGGTGGGGCGGTCGCTCGGCGCCGAGATCCTGATCCTGGACGACGACGGCCAACCGTGCCCGACCGGGACGCCGGGCACCGTGTGGTTCAAGGGCTCCACCAACTTCGAGTACTTCAACGATCCGGTGAAGACCGCGGAGTCGCGCAACGAGGCGGGCGACACGAGCACCGTCGGCGACGTCGGCTACCTCGACGAGAACGGCTACCTCTATCTCACCGACCGCAAGACCTACATGATCATCTCCGGCGGGGTGAACATCTACCCCCAGGAGACCGAGAACCTCCTCATCACCCATCCAAAGGTGATGGACGCGGCCGTGATCGGCGTCCCCGACGAAGATCTCGGCGAGGCGGTGAAGGCGGTCGTCCAGCCGGTCCCCGGCGTCGAGCCGGGCCCCGAGCTCGAGCGCGAGCTGATCGCGTTCTGCCGCGAGCACCTCGCCCACTTCAAGTGCCCGAGGACGATCGACTTCGAGGACGAGCTTCCCCGGCTGCCCACCGGCAAGCTGTACAAGCGGCTCCTACGCGACCGCTA
>DAIUEV010000063.1:0-3733 GCA_036844945.1 Acidimicrobiales bacterium | reverse complement strand
CAGGCGGGTCTCGGCGTAGGTGACCCCGCCGTTGCCCCCGAACAGGAGGAGCACGCCGACGACGCCGGTGGCCGCCCAGGCACGGAGGCCGGGCCGCCCGGCGGGGGCGTGCGCCCGGCCCCCGTTGCCGCCCCGGGCCGACAGCGGATAGGGGAGCACGGCGGCCATCAGGTAACGCACGCCGGCCATCAGGAGCGGCGGCTCGTGGCGCACCATGACGCGGATGGCGAGGTAGGTCCCGCCCCACGCGAAGTACACGGTCCCGAGGGCGATCCACGCGAGCAAAGGACGGCGCTCGTCGCGGGAGGGGGGCGCCATCGTCCACCTCTCGCACCGAGCGGGCCGGGTCGGACGGTCGGATCCGGACAACCGTCGCACCGAAGCGGTCAGCGATCCGCTGGCCGCCTCCTCAGTTGGGATATCGGGCCGGTTTCCGCCAGGTGAAACACCGCGGGCGCCTGGTCAGACGTCGGCCTCAAGATTCTCACGGAGCTTTCGCAGGCTGGCGGTGAGCAACCGCGAGACGTGCATCTGGCTCACGCCGATCCGCACCGCGATCTCGGACTGGGTCAATCCCGCGATGAACCGCAGTCGCAGGATCGTCTGCTCGCGGATCGGCAGTGCGGCGAACGCCGGACTGAGCAGCGCGCGGTTCTCGACGTCGCCGAAGGCCGGGTCGTCCTCACCGATGAGAAGGTCGGTGTTGTTGTGCTCGGCCCGGGAGGGAACATCGATCGATGCGGTGCGGTACCCCGAGCCGGCTTCGGTCGCCTCGATCACCGCTTCGACGGTGGCGTCGGTCGCCTCGGCGAGCTCCTGCATGGTCGGGGGCCGGCCGAGCTTTTGGGCGAGCTCTCCGGTGGCGTGCCCGAGCTCGAGGTAGAGCTCCTGGATGCGCCGGGGCGCCCGGACGGCCCACCCCTTGTCTCTGAAGTGTCGCTTGAGCTCCCCGAGGACCGTCCTTGCGGCGTAGGTCGAGAACTCCACCCCGCGGTCCGGATCGAATCGGTCGACCGACTTCATGATCCCGATCGATGCGACCTGGATCAGGTCGTCGAGGGGTTCGCCGCGGTTGGCGAATCGCCGCGCGAGATGTTGCGCCAGGCCCAGGTGCTCGGTGATCAGCTCGTCCCGGAGGTTCGGATCCCGAGTGGCTGCAAACTCGACGAACTTCTCCCGGTCAAAACGCGTGTCCCGGGTGGCATCGCTCATCCCCCTGGGGCGCGGCTGCCGGATTTCTTGAACCAGCCGCGCGCGACACCCGATTCGATCACCGTCCCGTGTTCATCGGTCAACGCGTCGAGCAGTTGCTCGGTCATCTCCGCCGCGAACGGCGCTCGCGGCTCTTCGAGTTCGGCCGACCCGCGATCGGGCTCGAAGGTGCAGTCGACCTCGAGAGCGCCGTCTCGCAGGACGAGCCGGACACACAGGCGGCCCCGACCCCGCCCTTCGAAGGCGGCCAGACACAGCTCTTCGATGGCCAGCCGGACGTCTTCGACCTCCTCGATGTCGAACCCTGCGCGGGCGGCGACCGCCGCGGCGGTCAGTCGCGGCAGCGAGAGCAGCTCCGGCACGGCGGGGATGGCCAGTTCGACGAGGTCCCCTTCGGGGGCCTGGGCGGCCATGTCAGCCGAGACTCTCGGTGATCTCGAAAACGCTGGTCAGACCGGTGATGTCGAAGATCTTCTGGATGCGCGGGGAGTCGATGAGGAGCTTGAACTGCGTGTCGCTCTCGCGGCAGCGGCGGAGCGCGCCCACCAGGACACCGAGTGCCGAAGAGTCGAGAAAGGTCACATCACGCAGATCCACGACAAGGACCCCCACCTTCTCGCTGCACAGCTCGTGGAGCTTGATGCGTAGCTCGGGCGCCGACGCGACGTCGAGTTCGCCGCTGACGCGCACCACAACGGCGTTGCCGACTTGCTCCTGGCTTATGGTCACTTCGTCGTTCACAGGGTTCTCCGTCGGATTGAGGAGGGCGGACGCCCCGGCTTCGGGGTGCATCGAGGGCATTGTGCCCCACGGGCTGGGGCCGGACCATACCCGGATGCGCCTCAGGATCGGTCGCCGTGGCTCGGCCCGGTTGGACGGGGTCATTTGAGTGCCAGCTCGAACCAGACCACCTTGCCGTCGGTCGGGAGGGGATCACTGCCCCAGCGGGACGAGAGCCGGCTGACGATGGCAAGCCCCCTTCCGCGCTCGCTCATCGGATCGGCTCGGAGCGCGATTGGCATCCGCGGGCTCCGATCGGTGACCTCCACCCGTACGGTGGCGGGCGAGCGGCGAACCGTCAGATCGAACTCCCCTCCGCCATGTCGCAGCGCATTGGCCACGCACTCGTCGGCGAGCAGGACGGCGGTGTCGCGGGTGTCGACATCCTGGTCCCGGACCGACTCGCCGACGAGGTCCCGGGCCAGTCGCAGTTGAGCGACCCCGCCACGTGCATGCCACGTGCCCATCGGCCTGGCGCTCGCCGGTGAACGACCTCCCTTTCGTCCCTGGCGTCCCCATCTCCAGGGCCAGCCAGGCCCGCGGGCACCCGCGACGTGGTGGGTCCCGCGCTCGACCGATGGTTCATCTGGGCCGAACGGGCGCGGGACCACCACTCACCAGTGGTAGAAGCGTCTGGAACCCGCGCTGGCACCGCGTCCGACCGCGAACCCAACGATCCAGAACACGAAGAGCACGACGGCCACGACCCACAACGCGTGGAGCGTGAACCCGAGCCCGAAGAAGAGCAGCACCAGCAGCAGTGCGAGCAGGATCAACACCTCAAGCCTCCAGTCCCCTTGGTTTCATTGGCCGAAAATGGCTCACCGCGTTGAGTTCCCCCGGAGCGAAGGGGGCAAACCCGCCGCAGCGTCCGGTGCCGATCGCACCGGGGTGGCGTGTGAAGCGCACGGAGGATGGGTATGGATGCCCTCGGTACCAGCGCGGCCTCACCGCCGTGCCCGGTACGGGGTTTCCTAGGAGGTGACTCCCATGGTGGCAACCACCACCGCCGGCCCCGGTCGGCGCTTCATCGTGAGACGCCGGGCGGTCCAGACCCCGGCGTACATGTCCAACGCCTACGCGACGAGCGTCGGGCATCTCGGCCTCGGGTCCGTGGGCCTCTTCCTCGTCGCGATCGCCGCCTGGGGCGGGATCGTCCCGTTCCTCGGCCCGACCTTCGGATTCAGCGCGGACGGGGCGGCCTCCTGGCACTGGAGCCTCACCCACGCCGTGGTGTCACTCGCGCCCGGGGCAATCGCCGCGTTCGCCGGCTTCGTGGTGTTGGCCGGTTCAAGGGGGATGACACTCGGGCGCCGCCGGATGAGCCTGGCCGTCGCCGGTCTGATCGTGCTCATCTGCGGGGCCTGGTTTGCCGTCGCCCCCTGGGCGTGGCCAGTCATCGACAACACGCACCAGTTCTTCGTTGCCGCAACCCCGCTCCGGATGCTCGCGAACATCGCGGGCTACGCGCTCGGTCCCGGCGTGCTGGTCGGGGCGTCTGGCGCCTACTTCATGGGATGGGCGACGCGGCATCAGGGTGTCGCGGGTCCCACGGTCGTCAACCAGCCGGCGACCGCGGCCGCTCCCGCCGACAAAGCGGAGCGGGCGGTCTGACGCGATTTGCCCGGCCTCGTGCCGGGTAAAGCCTGCATGGGCACAGGACCCCCTTCTTTGGGAGGGGGTCCTGTCGCGGTACGGCTGGCAGTTTCATCAGCAAGGAGGTGAAAGTCCTTTCTGAGCT
>DAIUEV010000062.1:0-13604 GCA_036844945.1 Acidimicrobiales bacterium | reverse complement strand
CCGTTGGAGCGAGGATCCTCCCTCCGGCGCCCCTATCGGAGCCGGCAGGGCCTAGGTACACTCCCAGAATGGCGGGGGAGGCGCAGCACTATCGTCCCGCCGTCGCGGGCTTCGGTCGGTTCCCTTTCAGGGCCTACGTCACCCTCACCAAGCCCCGGATCATCGAGTTGCTGCTCGTCACCACGGTGCCAACCATGTTCGTGGCGTCAGCGCGGCTTCCGTCGGTTCAGTTGGTGATCTGCACGGTGGTCGGCGGGACCTTGGCGGCCGGCGGCGCCAACGTGCTCAACATGGTCTACGACCGGGACATCGACGCCAAGATGGAACGGACCAAGAACCGACCTCTCGTGACCGGGGAGGTGACGCCTCGGGCCGCGGTCGGCTTCGCCGTTGGGCTCGAGATCTGCGCGTTTGTCGCCTTGTGGTCGACCGTGAACTTGCTTTCGGCCGCTCTTGCGCTCGCAGCCGTCGTGTTCTACTTCGGTGTGTACACGATCTGGCTCAAGCGGTCGACCCCTCAGAACATCGTGATCGGCGGCGCTGCGGGTGCCGTTCCCGTATTGGTCGGATGGAGTGCCGTCACCGATCGTCTCGCGATCGCACCGCTCCTGCTCTTCTTCATCATCTTCCTGTGGACGCCGCCCCACTTCTGGGCCCTGGCGGTGCGCTACCGGGACGACTACCGGGCAGCCGAGGTACCGATGCTTCCCGCGATTGCCGAGCTGTCAACGGTGACCCGCCGGATCCTGTTCTACGTCGTTGCGGTCGTGGCGCTCTCCTTGTGCCTCCCGGCGGTCGTGAACGTCGGGCTCATCTACATCGTCGTGACTGCGGTTGCCGGCCTTTGCTTCCTCGGCTACTCCCTGGCCCTCGTCCGCCAACCCACGCCGGCTCGGGCCATGCGACTCTTCGGGTTCTCGATCACCTATCTGGCGCTCGTGTTCGTGTCCATGGGAGTGGACGCGATTGTCCGTCACCCCTGACCAGCAGGGCGCCGGTTCGGCCGCGACGCCGAGGGCGCAGGGATCGGCGGCAGGATCGAGGGACAGGAGGCGCCGAACCAGGGGATCCGACCGCGTCTTCAAGATCGTCGCCCTGGTCGCCGGGTTGTCGTTGGTCGCCTTCGTGGTGGTGATCGTCGTCAGGGGATCGCCCCGATCGCCCGGGAAGACGTTCCCGACGAGTGCCCCGCCAAGTCTGGCCGTCGGGAGTCCGGCGCCGGGCTTCACGCTCGAGCGCGTGGGCGACGGCGCACCGGTCAGCCTCGGGACCTTCCACGGGACACCCGTGGTCCTCAGCTTCTTTGCCTCGTGGTGCCCGCGCTGTCGTGAGGACCTCTCGGCCTTCGCGGCGATCGCGCGCTCGAGCGCCGGCCGGGTCCAGGTGATCGGGGTGGACAGCAACGACGGTGACGGCGCGGCCGCCCAGCGCCTCCTTGCCCGCGCCGGATCGAACTACCCGGTCGGGGTCGATCCCCACGCCTCGGTGGCTCAGCTCTACCGCATCGTGGCCCTGCCGGTCACGTATTTCCTCGACGGGGAAGGCCGAGTCGTGGGCGTGGACTTCGGCCCGCAGACCGTCAGCAGGCTCGAGCCCTGGATCCGCCGGTTGACCAAGTCCTCAGGGTGAAGACGGCCGGCGTCCGCGGGGCGTGCTGCGCGGCCATGGTTGCGCGAAGGCCGCGGGACCTACGATGCGACCGTGTGGGACCGCTGGTTCTCCCCCCGGGCTCTGCTGCTGCACCTCGAGTTCTGGCTCATCGTGGCGGGCTGCGGCGTCGCCGCCTGGTGGCAGGCGACCAGGGCACTCGGGGGGAACGGGCTCAGCTGGTTCTATACCTTCGAGTGGCCGGTCTTCGCGCTCATCGCCATCGCCGCCTGGTGGCACCTGATCCACGAGGACCCCGAGGCCCGGGCCGCCCGCAAGAGGCCGAGCTCCGCCGTTGAACCCTCCCAGCGCAAGGCCGAGTGGTGAACCGTGTAGCCGTTCCGGTTTGAGGGTCGATGTCGAGGGTCAGCCGCTCAGTACTCCAACCCCGCAGAGGTGCCAACCGGGACCGTGGAGGGCGCTGCACCCGCTCTCTCGATCGGGCGGGGTGGACGCCCTCGGGGTCGCGACGACGACGCTGGTGCCCGTCGGCGGGCGGGTGCCCCGGCCCCCTCGATCGTGACCGGCCCGCCCCCGTCGGAACCCGGCACCCAGGTACCCCCCTCCCGGCCTCGCCCAGAGACCGGCGAACCGACAGCACCCACGCCCGAGGAGCATCGGGCCGCCGCGCTCCGGGCGGGGGCACCGGGGATCCCGGCCAAGTTCGTCTTCTGGGTGCTCGGCACGGCCCTGGTGCTCAGCCTGGGGGGGCTGCTTGGTGAGCACCTCTTCTCGGCGGCCGGACTGAACCCGTCTCCGACCCCCGCAAAGAGCCCGACGACCACCGCGCCTCTTCGCTCGCCGAGCCCACCGGCGGCGGACCGGTCGCTGGACGCCCCCCTGCCGGCCTTCATGGGCCTCAGCCAACCCCGACCCCGGCCGGCGCCCCCGTTCACCCTCACCGACCAGGCCGGCCAGCCGAGCTCGGTGCCGGCCCAGCCCGCGAGCGTCGTGGTCCTGACGTTCTTCAACGCCCCCTGTAACGACATCTGCCCGGTGTTGGCGGCCGAGATCGAGCAAGCCGATGCGGACCTCGGCCCGGCGGCGGCGCACGTCGAGTTCCTGACGGTCAACACGGACCCCTCCGCCCTGGCCCAGTCGGCCGAAGCGCCGGCGCTGAACGGGGCGGGCCTCGGCGCCCTGCCCAACTGGCGGATGCTGACCGGCCCGCTCGCCACGCTCGACTCGGTCTGGAGGTCCTACGGCGTCTCCATCACGGTGGACGAGAAGTCCGGTCTCGAGGCCCACAGCGATGTCATGGACTTCATCGACGCCCGGGGTGACCTGCGCTACCGGGCCACGCCGTTCGCCGACGAGAGCACCACCGGCACCTACAGCCTTCCGGCGGCCAGCATCGCCCGGTGGGCGGTGGGGATCGCCACCTACGCGGGCCGGCTGGTCGCCCCGTGAGTGATCCGACGCCGGGCCCCCGGCCCTCCTTCTGGCACCGGCGCCGGGGGCTGCTCATCGCCGCGACGATCGTCGTCGTGGTCGCAGTCTCGGTGTTGAGCGACCTGCCGGTCAGCAGTTCGCGGGCCAACGACATCAGCGCCGAGCGCAGCGTCATGACCGAGGTCAACACGGACCTCGGGCCGTGCGCGTTGGCGGTGAATCAGGCCATCGGGATCTGGAACCTCCAGGCCGCCCACCAGCTCACCCCGGCCGACCGCTCCGGGACGCCGGGATTGTTGAGCGACGACCAGGCGGCCTGCTCCTTCACCAACGAGTCGATCTACGACCTCACCAACATCGAGGTGCCCGGATCCCCGGCGGGCAAACTCATCGGCCAGTTGGTGGCGACGGCCACCCTCTGGACCACCTCGGACGCCCTACGGGCCATCGAGGATGTCCAGTCGCTCATGGACAATCCCGGCGACGCGACGGCCCACCGCAGCCTGTCCAAAGCGGAGGCAGAGCTGGCCGTGGATCGCCGCAGTGCCCTTTCGGAGGAGGACGCCGCCGACCGCATCCTCGACGTCCGTCTCCCACCGGCCGATCTGCCGGCCCTGCCGGGGGGCGGCGGGTGAGTTACGGCGTCTGGGCGGGACTGCCGATCGACGGGGGAGTGCCCCGCCTCCGCTCGGACCTGGTGAGCGCGGCGAGCTCGGTGTCGGGGTCCTCGGTCCGGAGCCACGAGAGGGCGTTCCAGAAGATGACCGGGACAAACGTGACGCTGGCCACGAACCAGAGCACCACCGCCGCGATCTGCTGATCGGAGGCCGCGCTCAGGCCGTGCCCGGCCGTGTGGTGGAAGTTGCGGTAGAAGTCGTGGTTCGACATGCCGACCACGTAGGCATCGATCCAGAACACCCACATCACGACCGCCGAGAGCACGGCCCGCCGGAGCGGCCCGGACCGAGGAGCAAGCGGCGGCGAGCTCACCAGCTCCAGCCACAGTCCGACGCCGAAGACGAGGAGGCTGAGCGCCTCGAGCGGTCCCACCCAGGCGTGTCGCGCCACCGCCGAGACGGCGCCGGGTGTCCTCCAGCCGATGACCACCCCGAGGTCGCAGACGACGAAGAGGAGCGACCGGACGAGGTCACGGCGACGGAGGCGTCGAAAGGCCAGCCGGTCGACGGGCCTCGGAGGGGCGCCGGCCGACGGCAGGCCGGCGAGCCGGAGCCGGTGCCACGGGGCGCCGACCGTCACGAGGGCCGGCACGATGATGGCCAGGAACGAGAACTGCAGGGCGGCCGCGTACTCGGCCCGTCGGGAGAGCGGCGCCAGGGGCGGCACCAACGCCAGGAGGAGGACCGCCAAGGCGGCCATGAGGCACCAACCGGACCACGAGGCCGCTCGATTCGTGGGCTGCCGGTCGGCAGCCCCGCCGTTCACCTCGTCGGTCGGCGCTGGAAGAATCCCCACAAGAGCACTGCGGCGAAGACACCCAGGGGGATGGCGAATGTGAGCGCCTGAGTCCCGGCCAAGTCTGCAATGATCACGGGCTCACCTCGAGCGTCACAGGACGTAGAAGAGCGCCCAGAAGAATATGCCGATCAGGGCGGTGAAACTCCAGAAGTACGTGCAGCCCGCAAGACTGGCGCGGAACAAGCGTGCTGCCGGCAGCCTCGAACGGGGCGTCCCACCGTCCTCGGCCACGGCCCGGCGCAGTCGGATCTCCCTTGCCAACAGGGTCTCGAGCCAGTAGGCGCCGGACAACACGAGCGCGATGTTCATCACGGCCCACCCAATGAAGCAGGACGCGTAGCCGCTCGAGCCCGGGAAGAAGGGGAGTTCGGTCAACTGCCAGATTTGCAGCGCGACCACGAGAAGCGCCCCGAGGACCACCGTCCACCCCGCCACCTCCCAGTCGAGGGCTTCCCCGGCCCGGAACCGTCGTTCTCCGAGGAGGCTCAAGAGGGCGCAGGCCACCGTGATGGTGAAGATCGCGGCGCCCACGGTGGTCGGTGCGGTGATGCCCCCCGGCCGCCACAGGTCGTCGTTGTTGGCCGAGCGGAGGTAGAAGTAGGCGAAGGCCAGGGCGGCGAAGGCAAACGCCCAGATCCCTATCAGCAATCGGCCACCCGTCCACAGAGCCCCCTCGTCGGAGCGCACCTCGAAGGCGATCTCCTCGGGCGTCTCGTGCAGCTCGACCAGGCCGTACTGGTCCTCCCGCACGCTGTCGTCAGCCACCGCTTCTCCGATCCTTGGACTGGTGGTCGGAATCGAGAATCACGACCATCTCACGCTTACCCCCCGGCACGTTTACTCCTCGGCCCGTTCGAGCGGCTCGACGGGTGCGCCATCGGCGGCCACGAGGACCCGGCCGAGGTCGGCGACCGGTGGGGCGTCGGGCTCCCCGTAGTGGTACGGGTCGTTCGTCACCACCGGGATCCGTTCGAAGTTGAACCATGGAACCGGTGTCGGGGTCTGCCATTCGAGGCCGAGGGAGTTCCACGGGTTGGGTGGCGCCTCGTGGGGAATCAAATAGATCGACCAGATGAAGTTGACGATGAACAGGAAGAACGAGGCTCCGAGGAAGTAGGCGCTGACGCTCGAGATGTCGTTGAGCACCTGGAGGTTGGGCGCGTACTCGAAGACCCGTCGCGGCTGGCCGGCGAGTCCCACGAGGAAGAGCGGGAAGAACGTCAGGTTGAAGAAGACGAAGAAGGTCCAGAAGTGCCACTTGCTGAGCCTTCGGTTCAGGGTCTTCCCGGTGATCTTCGGGATCCAGAAGTACAGGCCTCCGAAGAAGGCGAAGATCAGTCCACCCATGATCGTGTAATGGAAGTGCGCCATCACGAAGAAGCTTCCGTGGACGGTGACATCGACGGGGACATCCGAGAGGAAGACACCCGTGATGCCACCGATCAGGAAATTGAAGAGCATCCCAAGGCAGAAGAGCATCGGGGTGTCGAAACGTATCTTGGCCTTCCAAAGGGTGCCGAGAGTGACGAGGAAGAGGAATCCCGTCGGTATAGAGATCAGCTCCGTTGTCAGCATGAAGAGCGGCCGCATGTCGGGGTTGATGCCGCTTTGGAAAAGGTGATGCTGCCAGACGAAGAAGGAGAGCAGCGCCACGCCGAGCATGCCTGCCGCCGCAACCTTGTAGGCGAACAGGGGTTTTCGGGTGAAGACTGGAATGATCTCCATCACGATCCCGAAGCCCGGGAGGGCCATGATGTAGACCTCCGGGTGGCCGAAGAACCAGAAGAGGTTCTGCCACAAGAAGTTGCTTCCGCCGTGCTCGGTGACGAAAAACGCAGTCTCTGCAGTGCGGTCCAAGATGCCGAACAGCCCCGCCACCACGAGGGTCGGGGTGGCCAGGGTCAGAAGGGCGCACGTGGCCAGGATCGACCATACGAAGATCGGGACGCGACCCCAGGTCATTCCGGGGGCCCGATAGTTGATGATGGTTGCGGCCAGGTTGAACCCGGCGAGGATCATCCCGATCCCGATCACCGCGAACCCCACCAGATAGGAGTCCATCCCCCCAGCCGCCTGCGTCTGCAAGGGGGCGTAGCCGGTCCAGCCGGTCGGGAACCCGCCAAAGAACAACGCACTCAAGATGACCAGGTAGCCGGCGATGAAGGTCCAGAACGAGAAGGCCTCCACCCGGGGAAAGGCCATGCGCCGGGTTCCGATCATGAGCGGCACCAGCCAGTTCCCGAGCGGTCCGACGACCGCCGAGGAGGCCATCATCATCATGACGGTCCCGTGCTCGCCGACGAGTTCGATGTAGGTGCCCGGACCGAAGACGTGGCTCGTCGGGCTGAGCAGTTCGGTCCGCACGAGCATGGCCAGAAGCCCGCCGGTGAACAGGAACAGCAGCACCCCGACCGTGTACTGAAGACCCACCACCTTGTGGTCTCCGGTCATTCGGAAGTACCGCATCCAACTGTGCTGGGGCAGCTCGAAGGACGGCTCGCGCCCCACCAGTTTGGCCAGCGGATAGTTGAGCCCACCGACCCCGCCGAGAAAGCCGACGACCCCCAAGGAGAGTCCCAACACGGTCGCGACGTCGTTTTGTCCGGTGCTCTGCACCTGGGTGTAGCCACTGGCGATCACGTTTCCCAGCCAATGCCCGATGAGGTAGCCGATGACGGCGCCGACGAGCGCCCATCCGGCGTGGGGGCTCAGCCAGTCGGAGCGACGGCTCATCGGTTGACGGGTGGCCAGAGATCCGCCCCGGTAATCGAACTCTTCGACCTGTGTCGTCTCTATTGCCATGTCTCAGATGCCCCCGTCTTGAAGGAGTGGGCCGACCCCGAGGTCATGTTCCTCGGCGTCAGCGCTTCAGCCCCCCCCACCCTTCCCTTGGCCGGCCTGAGCCGCGCCGTATGTCTGGACCTTCGAATAGGGGTCGACGTTGTCGGGGTAGTAGCCCCCGTCAGCTCCGTTGGCGTCCGGAACATACGTGAGTGCGTACGGCGGGAGCAGTCTGGTGTTCTTGCGCAGGGCCCGTTCGGTCGCGGTCGCCCAAACCTGGAACTGTTGTGGCGTCACCACCACACCGTTGTTGTACATCGCTCCGTGCCAGATGCCGCAGAGCTCGTCGCAACGGACGGTGAAGCTCCCCAGCTGTTGAGTCGTCGTATAGGCGACGTTGTTGTACGAGGGGTTGGCGTCGGCCTTCACCCCCAGTTGGTAGGCCCAGAAGCTGTGCACGACGTCGAGGGACGTCACGTTGAACTCGATCGTCGTGTCGTCCGGGAGCACGAGCTGGTCGGTCTCGAATCCGCCGAAGGTGGGATAGCGGTACGTGAACTTCCACTGCTGACCTATGACCTGGACCGGTAGCACCGTCTTGGAAGTCGGGGTCCAGATGGGACTCGATCCCTGCCCGCCCCCCGAACCGCCCGGTTGGACGAGCTCGTAGGTGCCGAAACCGGCCAGGAACAGCACGACGACCGTCGTCGTGAGGATCCAGCCCAACTGGATGCCGAAGTGCCCCGACGCGGCCGGGCCCCCGACCGGCTCGGGACCGCCTCGAGAGGCCCGCCACATGAAGATGGCGTACAGCATGTAGATCCAGACGCCGAGGAGGACGGGCAACGCGATGACGAAGAGGATGTTGAAGTCGAACTGTGCTCCTTGGGCGGCGTTCGTCATCGTCCCCGGCGGGATGTGGGGACCGGCCAGGTAGTAGAAGAGGGGGTCGAGGACCGCGGAGAGGACGAGCCAGATCGCGAGGAGACGCCACCAGTGGTGGGTACGGTCCTGGGATCCGGGCGATGGCTGTTCGTTGGTGGGACTGGGTGCGGCCCCGGTCGTCGGGAGTTCGCTCACGCGGTCACCTTCATGAACCCGCCCATGTAGCCGATGGTCGACATCGGCCCTCCGTTGCCGAAGAGGAAGCCCAGCCCGCAGGGCACGAAGCACTGCCAGCGGTAGTCGCCCGGGCCCGGGCTGGTGAAGGAGAACTTGATCACGTTGTGGGGCGAGTGGGTGGTGCACGGCGCCGCACCGCACAGGTTGGCGTTCGAGTTGTTGCCGTACAGCGGGACGTTGATCCCGAGGGACGGGATCGAGAAGGTGTGGGCGACGCCGTTCCCGGCGTTGGAGTTGACGACGCCGAAGGGCCGGCCGTTCAGCAGGGCGAGATTGCCGTAGGTGCCGGTCACCCGGCCGAGCTGTTGGTTCCGTAGCGGGCTGCCCGAGTCGTACTGATAGATCGTGACGTTGATCCGGGCGTGCGCCGGCACCTGGAAGAGCGTGGTGTGGACCCACTGATCTTGGGGCGACTCGATGAGGTACGACACCCAGGTCGAGTGATCCCCCGAGCCGAAGGCGCCGACCGTCTGCATGGTGACGTTGACCGCTTCGCCGGAGGCGTGATTGGCGGTGAAGTCGATGGTGGCCGGCTCCTCAAGGAGGTTGAGGATGAGGATCACCGCCGCCGCGACGACTGCCAGGAACAGCACGACGGTCACACCCGCCCTCCAGCCGAGGGAAACGGACCAGCCGGTTCCTTTTCCTGCCGGTTCGCCGGCCACCGTCATCCGCCCCCCCTCCCACCCGCGTCGCCCCCGGGCTGGGCGGCGCCTGAGGAAGCCGTAGATCAAACGCTACGGCCAGGTCGGCGCGCCGTCAATCACCTTTGGGTCGGTCGGGGGAGACACTCCAACTGCCTTCTGGACGCCCGCGGTCAGCGTCGGTTGGGCGCCTCGGCAACGGCCGAGCCTCGGAGCTCCTCGAGGGATGGCCCCGGGTCCCGGTGGAACAGACGGTCCATGCCGGCCGAGAACCCACCTTCGGCGTTGATGGCCCTGTGCACGGTGACCGCCAGGGCCGGGATGGCCCAGAAGTCCCCGCAGATCCAGAGGATCGCCGCCCCGATCTGCTGGTCGGCGAAGGGGGACAGGGTCACCCCCGGGATCGCCTGGTACACGGAGTACCAGCTGGAGGACGTGAACACCGACATCGACATGGCCAGGACGAACATGACCACGTTGGTCGAGATGATCGCCCCCACCTGCCACAGGGGGGAGGAGCGGAGCCGGAAGGGGTGGGAGGGGATGATCTGCAGCCAGAACAGGACGCCGGTCACGAAGAAGCTCCCGTGCATCAGCCAGATGTGGACGCCCTGGTTCTCCTCGGCGGTGTCGAAGAGGACCGGGACGTGCCAGAGCACCATGACGGCATTGAACGAGACGAGCGCCGTCCAGGGGTTCACCACGAGTTGCCCGACGCGACGGACCGGGCGCGAGGCCCGTCCGAGCAGCAACGCCCGCATGAGGCGTCGGCGGAGGGTCACCGGGAGGCCGTGGAGAAGCGGCAGCCAGGGAGCCCCGGCGACGATGAGGATGGGGGCGAAGAAGGCGATCAGGATGTGCTCGACCATGTGGACGAAGAAGTAGCTGTCCGCCCAGTAGTCGATGGGCGACATGACGGCCAAGAGGAGCAGGGCCAGGCCGGCGTAGAAGAGGAACGAACGCCTCCGTCGGGCCTTCGTCCGTTCCGGGACCGAGCGGCGTCGAAGGTTGGCCAGGCCGAGCTCGTGGATCCCGATGATGCAGGCGACGAGGGCCGCGAAGGGGTCGAAGCTCCAGTTGTGGACGATGTAGTTCATCGGTCCGGCCCACCTGTCTCGGGGCGGATGCCCGTCACGGTAGCGCGGACGGTCAGCTGGAGGACCCGTACTGGATCGGCACCGTCGTGGTCAGCACGGAGACCCAGTGCCCGACATTGAGCTGCCACACCGTGAGCCGGGAACCCTTGGTGGCGAGCGCCTCCAACTTCGTCCCGGCGCCCGTCGTCAGGACCTGGGTGCCCGGTGGCACGGTCGTCACCGTCGACCACTTCGAGCCCGAAATGATCGCTCCGAGCCGCGTCGAGCCAGCGGCCGGGCGCCACACGACCGTCCAGCGGGCTCCCGGACCCGGACTGACGGACACCAGGGTCGCCGCCGGAGGGAGGCGAAGGGGAGCGCTCCAGGTCCACGTGGCACCCGAGTCGTTGCTCGACAGCAGCCGGACCACGATGCTTGCGCCCGACGACCGGGCCACCACCGCCTGCAGTGCGTCACCGGTGACCGTCAGACGGAGCACCGAGACCAACGACGGCGAGGGGAGCTTCGGCCCGACCACGCGCCAACCGTCTCCCACCGTCTCGAAGACCGGGACCCGGCGGGCTCCGAGGCAGGTGGCGCCGGCGAACGTCGAGGTGCCGTTGCCGGCCAGGGCGTCCACCCGCACGGTCCGGCAGGACCCGGCCGAGGCCTGCTCGAGGGCGGCGGTGGTGACCACCGTGCCGGCCGTCTCGGCCACCCGCGTCACACGGGTCCCCGAGGCGGTCACGGCCCACTGCGACGCCCCACCGGGTGCCGGCCCGAGGGCATCGGGAACCGGGTCGATGGCAGCTGGGAGGACCGCCGGGCTCCAGTCGGCTCCGTCGTCGCTCGACCAGGCGAGCGGAGTGAACCGGAGGTCCTGGCTGGGGACGAACGCGACCGTCACCGACGTCCCCCGGCCCGTGAGCACCAGGCCGCCGTTGTCGGCGACCCCCGGCGGGGTGACGAGGGACCAACGGGCCCCCCCGGCGGGTCGGTAGAAGAGTTGCCAGAACGTGTTGGCGACCTGCCCGAGGTCGCCCATCGGGAGAACCGCCCAGGTGCCCGTGGCCGTCGACATCGTCGTGGACAGCGGAGCCGACGTCGAGAGCGCGACCGCGGCCGAGGGCGTCGGTTCGCCGACCAGCCCGAGGGTCGCGACGACGAGGACCGCGACGGAGGCACACGTCCGCGGCGCCGGGGGGTGGACGGGTCGGCGCCGGCGCCAGTGGCATTCGGTGGCGCTGCGCCTCACCGAGGCACGATGGAGCGGATTTGCTGCGAGAGCAGCGTCGTGAACGACTGGTGGCCGACGCTGCCTGCGGGCGCATTGCTGTCGAGGACCACGCGCTCGATTCCCGCCGGGTCGATCACGTAGGTCACCTCGCCGTGAGCCACCATTGCTCCCGCCGGTTCGGTCGCGACCTGGATCCCGTAGTCGTCCCAGACCTGACGGAGGGCGTCGAGGGAGCCGGTGAGATACAGCCAGTTGGGCACCTTCACCAGCCCCTCTTCTTGATCGAACGCGTCGACCGTCGAGACGGAGTTGTACAGCGGATTGGCCACCACCGCCACGAACTCCACCCTGCGCCCGGTGGCCCCGAGCATCTGGTCGGCGATCCGGAACTCCTGAGCGATGAGTGGGCAGTCGGTCGTGCACACCGGGTCCAAGAAGGTCAGGGCGACCACCTTCCCGCGCAGACTGGAGAGCGTGACCATCTGCCCGTGCTGGTCGACCAGTGAGAATCCGGGTGCATGCAGATCGAGGTAGGAGGGGGTTCCATCGGTTGCCTCGGCCACGATGGGATCGGCCCCCGCCCGCAGTGCGGTCACCGCCATCGGGAGGGCGCCGACCATCACCACCGCGATCGCCAGCACCCCGAGTCCGATGCGGGTCAGGGATCGGGTCGTGACCACGGCCCACCAGGGCTCGGGTCGTCCGTCGAAGGTCGGCGCCTCGGCCCCCTGCACCGCCTCGGCAGGGACCCGAACCCAGGCCAGATACCCGCTCACCACCACGAGGAGTGTGGGCAGCATGGAATTCGGGTCGGTGCCGGTTCCTCCGAACACCCCGAGGTCCTGGACGACGAGCCAGGTCGCCAAGGACAGCGTCCCGAGGGCGAGGACCCCACCCAAGACGAACGGCCGGCGGCCACTGACGAGCGCGGCCCCCGACCCGGCGAGCACGATCACGACGACCAGGTTGACGAGGAAGCCCTGGCTCGCCTCGAAGCGTCCGAACGCGGCAACGGCGGACGAGATTGACGTGGGCTGCGGGGTGGTGGCCATCTGACCGGCCATCTGGGCCAGCGGGCCGAGGGCGTGGCCGGCGAGGTGGCCCTGCCAGAAGCCCCGACCCGGCCAGGCCTGGAGCACCGCCATGCCGATGAAACAAATCCCCGAGCCGAACAGGAGCCGTCGACCGAGACGCGGTGTGGCCCAAAGCCGCTCGGGCAACGCCAGGAGCAGGCCCGCAACGATGTACAGCACGGCCGCCCCGGGGAGCCCGAAGAGCCAGCTCGGGCCAGGGGAGAACAGCCCCCCGAATGCCTCCCCGAACACCCAGACGACCAGTCCCCAGGCCGCCGAGGCCAGGCCGGCCGCCTGGGTCCAGCGGCCCCGGGGAGCGACGAGCAACATGATCCCGAGCCCAATCTGGATCCACACCACGGAGGTGGCGGCCGGGATCGGGTGACGTTGCCAGATGCTGACGCCGATCGCGCTCAGGCGGGCGACCCACCCCGGGGTCCCAGCGCCCGCGGGCTGGAGGACGTTCGCCGGCAGGCCCAGGGGCATGTCCGCCTGGAGCTGCAGGATCCCGTCGACCAGCCAGAGCAGGCCGAAGCCGACCCGGAGCACACGATGACCGGCGGCCTCGACGGCCGAGCCCGCAGACGGGCCGGACACGACGGCCGACTCTCCCGCCCGCACGGAGCGTCGGTACTGCACCGTTCGCATGACGTTCCAGGCGACCGCGATGAGAACCCCGACGAACAGGATGGCCAGGAACTGCTCGAGGAGTGCGTGGTGGAACGCCGAAACGATGATGGGGTTGTCGTCCCGGGGGGCGTGACCCATGCCGGTCATCGGTCAAGCCTCCCCTGCGTGGCCTCTGCTCGGACGCTGTCGGGCGGTCAGCGACCGGGCCGGCTGCGAGGTGTTCAGGATACCGAGGGCTCGCGGGCGGTGATCGGCGCACTGCGGACTCGGCCCGATCGCCTCCGGGCGTGGCACCGGCCACGTCGGCAACCCTGGACCCTGGCAGCTTCAGCGGCGGCTGCCGGGCATTGTGTGGGACGGTTCGCCGACGCCGAGACCCGGCCTGTCGCACGCGAGGCCCAGTCGGGACGGCTGGAGAATGCTGGGACCAGATGAGCAGGAACTGGCGGGTGGTCCCGATCGATCATCGTGAACCCGTGGCTCCCCCGGAGGAGGTTCCGATCTGCACTGAGATCTCGGACTGCTC
>DAIUEV010000061.1:10700-13961 GCA_036844945.1 Acidimicrobiales bacterium | reverse complement strand
GACCTCGAGCCCTTCCGCCGGGAGCTGACCGGGTACTGCTACCGCATGCTCGGATCGGGGTTCGAGGCCGAGGATGCGGTCCAGGAGGCCATGCTCCGGGCGTGGCGGAACCAGGACTCCTTCGAGGGCCGTTCGAGCCTGCGTTCGTGGCTCTACCGCATCGCCACGAACGTGTGCATCGATATGCACCGCCAGGTGCAGCGGCGAGCCCGCCCGATGGAGATGGGCCCGTCGTCGCCGCCCGACGTGTCGCTGCTCGGTCCGGTGCTCCCGGAGGCGACCTGGGTCACCCCGATCGCGGATGCACAGGTCGCGCCCGAGCATGCCGATCCCGCGGAGGTGGCCCAGTACCGCGAGTCGATCCGACTCGCCTTCGTGACCGCGCTGCAGCACCTCCCGGCGCGACAGCGGGCGTCCCTGATCCTCTGTGAGGTGCTGCGCTGGCAGGTCTCCGAGGTCGCCGAGCTTCTCGACACCTCCGTCGCCGCGGTAAACAGCGCCCTCCAACGCGCCCGGGCGACGCTCCTCAGCGTCGAGCCCGAGGGCGGGATCGAGCCGCTCGACGGCCCTGACGCCGAGCTCCTCGCTCGCTACGTCGACGCCTTCGAGCGCTACGACATCGAGACACTGGTCACGTTGCTCCGCGAGGACGCGGTGCAGTCGATGCCGCCGTTCGAGCTGTGGCTGCAAGGCGCCCGGCACATCGGCGAGTGGATGGTCCAACCCGGGCCCGACGAGTGCCGCGGATCGAGGCTCGTTGCGACCTCTGCCAACGGCAGCCCGGCCTTCGGCCAGTACCGGCGTGATCCGGCGGGCGGCTACATGCCGTGGGCGCTCCAGGTGCTCGAGATCTCAGCGGGTGAGATCGTCGGGATGAGCTTCTTCCTCGATCTCTTGGACCACGAGCGGTTGTTCCCGACCTTCGGGTTGCCGCTCCACCTCGACGGATAGCCCGGCCAGCTCGAGGAGCTCACTGAGCTCGGGGCACAACTCGTGCACCTCGAGCCGCCCGCCGCGCCGCTCGGCATCGAGTAGGAGCCGGGCCAGCTCGTCCACGGTTCCCATGTCGGGCGGCCCTTCGCCCATGAGGACGCGGTCGACCACCGGAGCGCCGTCGGGACCCACGACGACGGCGCGACACCAGGCGCGGCCCTCGTCCATCGGACTGTGGACGGGGACGCGGCCCCGAACTCATCGGCCGAGCTGCGATGAGTTGGGCACCGCCGTTCCGTCAATACGGTGACAGTGACACGAGCAAAGGAGCGATCATGACCACCCGTGAGCGACCCCCCACCGGCGTCCCGTGCTGGTCGGACCTTTGGACCTCCGACGTCAAGGGCGCCGACCGGTTCTACAACGAGCTGTTCGGATGGCAAGCCGAGGAACCGAACCCCGAGTTCGGCGGGTACTTCATGTTCACCCGTGACGGCGTCCCGGTGGCTGGCGGCATGGGGGACATGGGCGACATGTCCGCCCAGAACCTCTGGAAGATCTACCTCGCGACCGACGACATCGAGAAGACCGTTGCCCGGGCCGATGCCGAGGGGGCCGACATCGTGACCGGCGCCATGCAGGTCGGCGACTCGGGGATCCAGGCGGTCCTCATCGACCCGACCGGCGCGCACTTCGGGGTCTGGCAGCCCCTCGAGTTCGCCGGGTTCACCGTGCTCCACGAGAAGAACGCGCCGAGCTGGTTCGAGCTCCACACGCGCGACTACGACCGGGCGCTCGACTTCTACCGGAGCGTCTTCGGGTGGGAGACCAACGCCATCGAGGGCATGGCGTACTCCACGGTGGCCGACCCCGACGGCGGCGAGGAGGTGGCCGGGGTCCTGGACGCGGCGCCGTTCCTCCCCGAGGGCGTCCCCTCCCACTGGTCCGTCTACTGGGAGGTCGCCGACGCCGCCGCCACGGCGGCCCTGGCCGGCCGCCTCGGCGGCACCGTGGTGAACGACGCCGAGGACACCCCCTACGGGCGACTGGCCACCTGCCTCGACCCCACCGGTTCGGAGTTCAAGCTGCGGACGCCGCCGGTTTAGGGCCGGCGCCCGCCCCGGAGTTCGGTCAGCCGCGTGTCGGCGGCTCCGTCAGCGACAGCGTGTTGCCGTCGGGGTCGGCGAACCAGGCGACACGGCCGCCGCCCGGAGCGTTCCAGATCCCGTCGCCGTCCTGCTCCATGCCCTCGTAGCGGGCGAACTCCACGCCCCTGGCCGCGAGGTCGCGGACCGACGCCCCGATGTCGTCGACCGACCAGCCGGCCACGGTCCCGTGCCGCGGGCCCGGGTCCTCGATCGGGAACAGCCGCACGGTGGTCCCACCGGCGTCGACGACGAGCGCGAACTGGTCGCGGCCCGTGACCGGGAGCCCGAGGACACCGCAATAGAAGGCCTCGGCCGCGTCGAGATCCCGCACCGGGATGAAGCCGACGTAGGGGAGGTTTGCGACCATGGCCGCAAGCTAGCCGGGCTGGTCGCCCGGGACCCGGGTCGTCTCGGCCCGCGCCCGGGCGGCCGCGAGGTCGCGCTTCACCGGGTAGGACGGGTCGTCCGGGGCGAGCTCGGCGGCCCGGGCGTACGCCGCGGCGGCCTCGGCGTCGCGGCCGAGCCGGAGGAGACACAGCGCCTTGAGGGCGTGCGGCGACTCGCCGAGCAGCCGGGTGCGATAGGCGACCTCGCCCGGCGCGTTGCCGGCGAGCACCAGCACCCGGTCGGCGAGCGCGATCGCGTCCTCGTACCGGCCGTCCTCGGCCAGCTGCTCGCCCTCCATGAGGAGCAGTCCGATGTTCTCGGGGTAGACGGCGAGCGCGCGGGCGAGCAGTGCCCTGCGCTCGTCACCGGGTTCCTGCCTGGCGAGCGCCTCGTAGAGGATCAGCGCGCCGAGGTGGTCCGTCCGGCCAGCCGCCTCGAGCTGGTCGAACCGCTCCACCGCCGCCGCGAGCACGGCCGTCGCCTCCTCATGGTGCCCGAGCCCGGAGAGGACCCGAAAGAGATGGTGCCGGACGAACAGGTTGTCCGGGGTGCGAACGACCTCGCGTCGGAGCAGGGGGAGGTTCCGGAGGTGCTTGCGCCGCTGGTCACCCTCGTAGCCGAGGTGGCGGATGACGAGGTCCGCCGTCTCGATCGCCCGGCGCTCGCGTGCGGCCAGGCGGAGCACCGCGGGCACGATCGTCTCGTGGATGATCCCCTCGAAACGGACGGAGGGGTCGTTGCGCCAGATCCGGTACTCGAGATAGGCCGACGCGTCGAGTTGCGGGTAGAAGAC
>DAIUEV010000061.1:6644-10600 GCA_036844945.1 Acidimicrobiales bacterium | reverse complement strand
CGTCTGGTTGGCGCAGAACAGGTTGCTCTCGGTGAAGCCGGCCGGCTTCGGGGTGCTCCCGGCCGAACTCGCGTTCAAGGCGAACGAGCTGACGACCGGGATGGCGAAGCCCGCGGCAACCAGTTTCTTCACGAAGTTGCGCCTCGAAAAGGCAACGGCGTCGGCGACCTTTTCCGGATCCCCCATGCACCCTCCTCAGACCGGTGCCCGGATGGTAGCCAGGCGAAGGCGGGTGGTAAAGGACCGCATTTCCGGACCTCCGCGGCCCGTCCCCGCGGCGCGTCCCAACGGCTCAGCGCACGGTCCGGAACGACGCCCGCACCTCGTCGACGAAGACGGCGGGCTGCTCGAAGGCCGCGAAGTGCCCGCCCACCGGGAGCTCGTTCCAGTACCGAAGGTCCGTGAAACGCGCCTCGGCCCACCGGCGCGACGGCCGGATGATCTCCTTCGGGAAGATCGAGGCCCCCGTCGGCACGTCGACCGTCCCTCGCCGGTCGGCGCGGAAGCTCTCCCAGTACAGGCGGCCGGAGGAGGCCGCGGTGCCGGGCAGCCAGTAGAGCATCACGTTGTCGAGGATGCGGTCGGCCCCGAGCGCGCCCACGGGGTCGCCGTCGGTGTCGGTCCAGGACCAGAACTTCTCGAGGATCCAGGCGCATTGCCCGGCCGGTGAGTCGGTCAACCCGTAGCCGAGGGTCTGTGGCCGGGTCGACTGCTCGGTGGCGTACCCCGAGTCCCACCGTTGGTAGTGCTCGAGGGACCCGAGAGCCGACTTCTCGGCGTCGGTCAGGTCCCCGAGGTCCTCGCCTCGCGGTCCGGCGGAGACCATGTTGAGGTGGATGCCGACCACGTGCTCGACATCGCCGACCCCGACGGCCGTGCTGACACTCGAGCCCCAGTCGCCGCCCTGGGCTCCGTAGCGGGTGTAGCCGAGCCGGGCCATGAGCTCGGCCCAGGCGGCGCCGATGCGGTCCACCCCCCAGCCGGTCGTGGTGGGCTTGTCGCTGAACCCGTAGCCCGGCAGCGACGGGCAGACCACGTGGAAGGCGTCAGCGGGATCGCCGCCGTGCGCGGCGGGGTCGCTCAGGGGACCGATGACCTCGAGGAACTCGACCACCGATCCCGGCCAGCCATGGGTGAGGACGAGGGGCAGCGCGTCGGGCTCGGGCGAGCGGGCGTGCAGGAAGTGGATGCCGATCCCGTCGATCTCGGTCTTGGCCTGCTCGAAGGCGTTGAGCCTGGCCTCGCGACTGCGCCAGTCGTATTCGTGCTCCCAGTGGTGGCACAGATCGCGCACATACGCGAGCGGCACGCCCTGGGACCAGTCCTCGACCGGCTCGGGCTCCGGCCAGCGGGTCCGCCCGAGTCGGCCGGCCAGGTCGGCGAGCTCGTCGTCGTGGACATGGATGGTGAACGGTTGGAACTCCGCCATGGTCATCCTCCCCGGCCGCGACGGCGCCCGACATCGAGACGTCCGTCGCGCCGATGACAGACTCGAAGGCCATGGTCATCGAACCGATCGGACGGGTCAACTCGACCAGGACCGAGCCGTTGGACGACGACTGGGACGCGGTGCACGCCACCGTCACCCTGGACCCGGAGCGCTTCTCGCCCGACGTTCTCGCCGGGCTCGACGAGTTCTCCCACGTCGAGGTGGTCTACCTCTTCGACCGGGTCGATCCGGGAGAGATCGAGCTCGGCGCGCGCCACCCGCGGGGCAACCCGACGTGGCCGAAGGTGGGGATCTTCGCCCAGCGGGCGAAGATGCGTCCCAATCGCATCGGGGTCACGGTGTGCCGGCTGCTCGGGGTGGACGGTCTCGTCCTGAACGTCGAGGGTCTCGACGCGATCGACGGCTCACCGGTGCTGGACATCAAGCCCTATATGGCCGAGTTCGGGCCGCGCGGCACGGTCCGGCAACCCGAGTGGTCGCACGAGCTGATGGCCGGCTACTGGCGCGATCGGGGGGCGCGATAGCCGTCGATCAGGCGCGGCCGGGGCATTCGGGCTCGAGATCGAGCACGATCCTGGGCGCCGCGGCGAGCCGCAGCCCGAGGTCGACGACCTTCCAGCCCACCCGGGCCCGCACCCGCCCGGCCGCGTGGGCCCGCGGCCCTGCCGGCGCGACGTGCCGCCGCCGGCGCCGCAGCTCGGCCTCGCGTTCGGAGATCAGCTGCTGCAGGATCCACGGGTGCATGGTCACGCCGCGTCCTCTTCCAGCAGGCGGGTCGACGGGTCGAGCCGCGCCCGAACCTCGCGGAGACGCGCGCCCAAGTCGTCGCGGGAACGCCGCTCGTAGATCGGGCTCGAGCCGTCGGCCAGGAGCGCGGCCGCCATCGCGACCCCGCGGGCCGGGACGGGCTGGGGGGTGCGGAGGGACGCGGCGAGGAGCCGTATGTCCGGTGCGGCGTCGAGGACCCGGCTCCGACAGACCGCGAGCCGCGACCCGAGGAGCGTCGGCGGGAGCTTCGCCCGTTCGACGAGGCGTTCCCAGTCGCGGGCCAGTTTGGCCCGGACCGCCGGCCGGACGAGCCAGCGGGCCCGGACCGCCCGGAGCGGGTCGTCGTCGGGCGAGCACCCGGCGGCCAGCTCCTCGTCGAGGGACGGCCCCCGGAGGCGGGCGAGCACCCGCACCGCGAGCGCAGGGCGGAGCTCGACCAACTCGACCGGGAAGCACCGGTCGGTGAGCACGAGGTCCCCCGAACGCAGGTCGCGGGACCGGAGGGTTCCTGGCTGCCGGCGGACGTGGACCATGCCCCCATGGTGCGCCTGGATGCCGGAAGGGTCGAGTGGCATAATCATCTATATGCGCGACAAAAAGGCCAACCCCGGGCCAAGGGCCCGGCGCGCCGGCACAGAGGGGCGGTCCGTCGCCCTGCTGGCCTACGACGGGCTCTCGATGTTCGAGTTCGGGGTGGCCTGCGAGGTCTTCGGCGTCGACCGCTCGGCCGGCTTCGGCGTGCCGTGGTACCGGTTCGCGGTCTGCGCCGCGACGCCATCGGTCGACGTCAACGAGGGTTTGCGGATCGAGTGCCGCCACGGTCTCGACCGGCTGCGGGGTGCCGACACGATCATCGTCCCGCCGACCGAGTTCCCCGACCGGGTCCCCGCGGCGGTGCTCGAGGCCCTCGTGTCGGCCCACCGCCGCGGTGCCCGTCTCGTGTCGCTGTGCACGGGCGCGTTCGTGCTGGCGGCCGCCGGCCTGCTCGACGGCCGCCGGGTGACGACCCACTGGGCGCACACCGAGGAGCTCGCGCGCCGCCACCCCGAGATCGGTGTCGACCCCGGCGTGCTCTACATCGACGACGGCGACATCCTCACCTCGGCGGGGAGCGCCGCGAGCATCGACCTCTGCCTCCACATCGTGCGGGAGGACTACGGCGCGGACATCGCGAGCCGGCTGGCCCGCCGGATGGTGGTCCCACCGCATCGCGACGGCGGCCAGGCCCAGTACATCGACGTGCCCATCCGGGGGGTCGACTCGACCGACCTCTTCGCCGACACGCTCGCCTGGCTCGAGGAGCACCTCGACCAGCAGGTGAGCGTGAGCGAGCTGGCCGAGCGGGCGGCGATGAGCCGGCGGACCTTCGCCCGCCGGTTCGCGGCCGGCACCGGGACGACCCCGTATCAGTGGCTGGTCCGGCAACGACTACAGCTGGCCCGGCGCCTGCTGGAGACGACCGACTGGCCGATCGACATCGTCGCCGAGCGGAGCGGGTTCGTGACCGCCGCCAACCTCCGCAAGCACTTCGGCCGGGCGGTGCGGGTCAGCCCCCAGGCCTATCGGGCCACCTTCCGGTGCCCGCAGGACGCCGCGGTCGGCGCCTGAGCCGAGCCGGTGGTCAGCCGACCGCCGACTGGATGATCGTGTGGACCGGCATGACCGTCGGCTCACCGGGGTCGACGCCCACCTCGGCCAGGATCGGCATCAGGACCTGACCGAAGGCCTGGAACGCCTC
>DAIUEV010000061.1:3382-6544 GCA_036844945.1 Acidimicrobiales bacterium | reverse complement strand
TCCTCGCTCACCCACGCGTCGAGGTTGTGGCAGTCCGAGCCCTCCCACCAGGTGACGTGCGAGAGACCTCCCTCCGGTGGGGTGTCGAGCCAGCCGACGATGTCGCGCACCTTGTCGTACTGCTCCTTGCTGACACCGGCGAGCACGACGTGGGCCACGATGGGCATGGTTCCTCCTCTGTTGGTGTGTTCGAGTGTGCTTCGAGAGCGGCGACGGCACCGGCGCACCCGGGTGCCGACGCGACCGGCTCAGCCCTTCAGCGCCGCCTCGACCTGGAAGGTGTCCTCGGTGCCCCGGTAGAAGCACACCGCTCCGTCCCGGAAGCGGAAGTAGTGGTGCAGGCTCATGTCGGCGACCTTGCCGGTCGCGCGGGACTTGGCCCGGCAGCGCACGATCGTGTGCACCGAGTCCTCGTTGGCCGCGTAGGTCGTGGGGGTGAACTCCTCCACCTCCATGCTCGAGCCGAACTGCTGGAAGAAGTCGACCACCGCGTCCTTGCCGTGCCGCACCCCGTACCAGGGGGCCGCCGACGATTCGGTGTCGGTCGCCCAGTCGACGTCGTCGGTCAGGGAGGCGAGGATCGCCTCGACGTCGCCCCGGCCGAAGGCCGCGTACATGGCCTCGATGGTCTTCGTGTTGTCCGCAGCGCTCATGCCGCTCCCTCCCTACCCTTGGCCACCGCGGTGGCGCTCGGTCGAAGTTTCGGCACCGCGCGAACACCCGGATCACCCCGCCCCGCAAGAATTTCCGGTGATCCGCGTCGGGTCACTGCGCCGAACCTGGGAATGAGCAGAGAGACCAGGGGGGGACACGGCGCCGGACACGGTGCCGCAACACGAACGACATGCAGACGTTGGTCGCGAAGCGTGGTGCCGCCCGCCGGGACCCCGCGGCGTGCGCCGACCTCGGCCAGCCGATCGGCCGGACCGATATCGTGCGCGCCGTGGACTCGGGAGACTCGGCTCTCGTCGCGCGGATCGTCGCAGGCGACGAGGAGGCACTCGGCGAAGTGTGGGAGCGTCACGGCCCGGCCGTGTTCGGACATGCCCGTCGTCTGACCGGCAGCGCGTCGATCGCCGAGGACGTCGCCCAGGAGGTCTTCGTCAGCCTCTGGGCGCATCCCGAGCGGTTCGACCCGGGCCGCGGCTCCCTGCGTGGCTACCTGGGCGTCCATGCCCGAAGACGCGCCATCGACCTGCTCCGCCAGGACAGCCGGCGCAGCACCCGGGAGAAGCGCCACTTCACGATGAACGAGCGCCGCGAGCAGGTCGCCGACGGCATCGAGGACGCGCTCGAGCTCTCCGGGACCGTGCGGGGCGCAATCGCGCGTCTGCCCCGCGACCAGCGGGAGGCGGTGGAGCTCGCCTACTTCGGCGGCCTCACCCACTGTGAGATCGCGGCGCGCCTCGGCATCCCGGAGGGCACGGCCAAATCGAGGCTGCGGCTCGCCCAGGCCAAGCTCCGCAGCTGGCTCGAACCGGTGGCGCAGGGGGCGTCGTGAGCGAGACCGCGCCCCAGCCCGGCCCCCTGGACGAGCTCCGGGCCGCCTTGGCCGAAGGCGATGCCGAGCGTCCCTCCGATGCGCTGTCGGCATCGGTGCTCGCGGCCGCGCTCGAGGCCCGGGCCCCCGGCCGTTCCAGCACCGACGGGCCGCCCATCACGCCGTTCGAGGCGTTCGAGGTCGCCGCCGCGTCGCTCGACGCCGTGCTGGCTTCCCTCTCCGACGCCGAATGGCGGACCCCCGCACTCCGGGGGCTCGACGTCCAGGGCCTGGTCGGCCACTTGATCGGTGTCGAGCTCGCCTTCGCCGACGCGCTCGACGACCCCGAGGGTCCCCAGGGCGGGGCCGATCACGTCGCGTCGACCGACCCGCTCGCGCTGGCCCAGGGCGGCCGGCCCCCCGCCGAGACCCGGCGGGACTGGCAGGCGGCGCTCGAGCTCACGCGGAGCCGTCTCGGCCGGCACGCGCCCACGTCCAGCGAGGTCGTGCCGTTCCATGGGATCCGGTTGCCGCTCGGGGTGCTCATGGTCGTCCGCACCTTCGAGCTGTGGACCCACGAGGAGGACATCCGCCGGGCCGTGGGTCGGCCGCTCGATCCGCCCGGTGCCGCGAGCCTCCGGCTCATGACCGACGTCGCCTGCGGCCTCCTCCCCGGTGTGCTGTCCCGGAGCGTTCCCGTCGGCGCGCCGACCACCCGGCTCGTGCTCACCGGCCCCGGCGGCCGGACCTGGATGAGCGCGGGCGGCCCGGGCGCCGATCCGGTGGCCACGCGGATCGTCATGGACGCGGTCCACTTCTGCCGGCTGGTCGCCAACCGGGTGGATCCGGCGGCGGTGGAGGCGGAGGTCCGCGGCGACCGGTCCGGGGCCGAGACGCTGTTCGCGGTGGCGGCGGGACTGGCGCTCGACTGACTCTGCGAGGTCGGCGCTTCACCGGGGCGGCGCCGGTCCGTCTCGTATCCTTCAACCGGTGGAACCCGGGACCGGCGGTTGGCTGCGCACCTGGCTGACCACCGCCGGCGCTCTGCGGGTCCCCGAGATCACGGTGCTGTTCTGGGTGATCAAGGGCCTCTCGACGGCGATGGGCGAGGCCACGTCGGACTTCATGGTCCACAACATGGCCCCGGCGCTCGCCGTCGTGCTCGGGTTCATCGCGTTCCTGATCGCGCTCCTGATCCAGTTCCGCCAGGGCCGGTATGTGGCCTGGGCCTACTGGTTCGCGGTGGTCATGGTGGGGACGTTCGGCACCATGGCGGCCGACGTCCTGCACGTCGGTCTCGGTGTGCCCTACACCGTGTCGACCCTGATCTACGCGGTCGCCCTCGTGGCCGTCTTCGTCGCGTGGGGACGGACCGAGCGGACGCTCTCGATCCACAGCATCGACACGCCGCGGCGCGAGGCCTTCTACTGGGCCGCAGTCGTGGCCACCTTCGCGATGGGCACCGCCCTCGGGGACCTCACGGCCTACACCGCCCATCTCGGCTACTTCACCTCGACGTTCCTGTTCGCCGGCGTGATCCTCATCCCGGCGTTCGGCTTCCGGTTCCTCCGCTGGGACGGGGTCTTCTCGTTCTGGTTCGCCTACGTGGTGACCCGGCCGCTCGGCGCCTCGGTGGCCGACGGGCTCGGGAAGCCGAAGATCGTGAGCGGCCTCGGCCTGGG
>DAIUEV010000061.1:0-3282 GCA_036844945.1 Acidimicrobiales bacterium | reverse complement strand
GGGCATCGTCCGGGCCGCCCTGCGACCGGGCCGGCACCTGGCCGTCCACCTGCGCCTCTCCGACGGGCCGGGCGACCCGCGCTGCCACCGTCGAGACCGATCTGACCTGGTCGGACAGGCGATCGAAGGCCTGAACCCGGACCGGTCCGGACTGGACCGGGCCGAAATCGCAGGGTCGTGGTTTCCGCCCCGCGACCGCACCACGCATGCATGCGGAGCCGGGCGCAACGGTATGAGTCTCGTTGTGACGGTTCGGCGCGCCTTCGAACCGAAGGCCGCGGCGGTGCGGGCGGCCAGGGTGTTCGCGTCGCGCACCGCCTCGGGATGGGGGATCGACCCGGGTGACGTGGAGACGGTGGTCGGCGAGCTCGCAGCCAACGCGTACGTGCACGCGCGCAGTCCCTTCACCGTCGCGTTGGCGCGGTCCGACCGCGGGCTCTCGGTCGAGGTCAGCGACGAGTCGCCCACGATGCCCTTCGTCATCCACAACGCGGCGGACCTGCCCTGCGGCAAGGGCCTGCTCATCGTCGAGGCGATCGTCGCCGCGTGGGGCGCCCGGGCCGTCGGCGGAGGAAAAGTGGTGTGGGCCGATCTCGCGGCGAAAGCCGGCCAGACCGGCCCCCGACCGGGCCCGGGGCGGGCGCGGACCTAGCGACCGGGCGGGTGCGCCGCCGCCACGAGATCGCCGAGCAACCGGCGCAGCTCGAGGGTGCTGCGGTCGGCCCGGGTGTGGACCTCGGCGGTCGGATCGAGCGGCAGTGCCAGCTCGTCGAAGGATTCCTGGACCCTCAGGTCCTCCTCGAGGACCTCGATCTCGAACTTGACCGCGGCCGCCATCGCCTCGGGATCGCCGGCGAGGTCGTTCCGCCAGAGCGTCGTGTAGATGCGGCACTGCTGGTCGGTCTCGGGCTGGAGGAAGAACCCGATCACGTTGGTGCCGCCCGCCTCCACGAAATCGATGCGGAGCTGCAGGTGGAACGGCGCGTCGAGCCGGTAGGTGAGCCGTCGGGACTGCACGAGCGGCCGGAGCCCTGCGGCCACCCCCGGGTCCTCACGGTTGGCGAAGGGGTGCTCCCGACGGGCCGTGAACGACCAGCCGTCCCGCACCACCTCGTAGCGCTCGACCTCGGCCGCCTCGTCGGCCCCGAAGGTGCCCCGGTGCACGAAGGGGAAGTGGGCCATGTCGAGGAAGTTGTCGGCCAGCAGCCCGGCGCTCGCCCGGGCCCGGATGGGCGGGAGCTCACCCATCTCGAACGCGGGGTCCTCGCTCTCCTCGATCCGCCCGAGCGGCGCGACCGGCTCCTCGGGGGCGACGAAGACCATGCCGCTGCGTTCCTCGACTTCTGCGACCGGGACCAGGCGGGCCTGGCTCGGCACGGCGGCGCCCTCGCCCAGGGCCGGGATCTCGACACACCGGCCGTCGCCGCCGAAGCGCCACCCGTGATAGCCGCACCGCAGGGTCTCGCCGTCGCACGCGCCGAGCGACAGGGGCGCCCGACGGTGCGGGCAGCGGTCGAGGAAGCACGACACGACGCCGCCGGTCCGGAACAGGACGAGGGGGGTCCCGAGCAGGACCGCCCGGGTCGGGCCGTCGACCACCTCGGCGCTGCGGGCGACCGGATGCCAGCAGCGGCGCAGGGCTTCGTGGGTGTTGTGCAGCAGCAGCTCGGTCGCCCCCGGGACTCGTGTCGACGGATCGCCCGGGGTCATTGTGCCGAGCGCGGGCCCGGACCGCCTGGGTCGCCGTCGGGGAGGTGGACGGCCAGCCAGCTGGTCCCCGGGGTCGTCGACAGGACCCGGTGGGGGACGCCCGGGCGCAGGAGCCGCCAATCGCCGGCGCCCATCTGCTCGGCTTCGCCGTCCACCTCGAGCTCGGCCGAGCCGGCGAGCACCACCACCCACTCGGTGTGGTCGAGCCGGTCGTCGACCGGCCGTTCGAGCCGACCGCTCAGGATCTGCTCCACTCTCCAGGCCCCCGACGACGCCAGCACGTCCATCCGCTCCCCGGTCTCCGGGGCCTCCGCCGGATCGCGCAGCCGGCCGCGGTCGCTCACCGGGCCTCGCTGATCTCGAACAGGTGCCCGTCCGGGTCGCGGAAGAAGGCCCGGACCTCCCTTTCGTATTCCACGGGCGGAGTGAGGAACTCGGCCCGGCGCGCCCGCAAGGCCTCGTAGGTCGCCGTGCAGTCGGCCACCCGGAGGGTGATCTCCCGGCTGACCCGGTCCGGGTCCCCGGGCGCTTCGAAGGTGACGGTCGGCTTGTCGGCGGTCGGCCCGCCGCCGGTCACGAGGAGGACCCAGGTGCCGGCGAAGCGCAGGACGGCGGAGGTCCCACCGTACGCGCGGACGAGCTCGGCCCCGAGCACCCCGGTGTAGAAGAGCACCGACGCGTCGAGATCGCGCACCACGAACAGCTGGGTGATCTCGACGCCCGGGTCGGGGAACCCGGTGGCCCCCGCTTCCACGCCGCCGCACGCTAGCGGTGGGCCAAGCCGGCAGTCGGTAAGGTGCCCGCGATGCAGGTGGGGGAGATCTCGATCGACCCGGTGATCGACGGCGTCGCCCGGTTCGCACCGGCAGCGGCGTTCCGGGCCATGGGTGCGGCCGACGACGCCAAGGGCGCGAAGGACGAGGACTGGGCCCCCCACGCGGGCCTCCTCACCGAGGACGGGATGCTCGAGATCGCGCTCGGCGGGTTCCTGGTCCGCACCGGCGAGCGCGTCGTGCTCGTCGACACCGGCATCGGCGCGCTCGACACCGCCGGGCTGCGGGGCGGGGAGTTCCTCGACAACCTGGCCGCACTCGGCGTCTCGCCGGCCGACGTCACCGACGTCCTGCTCACCCATCTCCACTTCGACCACGTGGGCTGGGCCACCCGACACGGCGAGATCGTGTTCCCGAACGCCACCTACCGCTGCGACGCGCGCGACTGGTCGCACTTCGTCGGCCCGGACCCGGGGGCGACGAAGAAACTCCGCCCGATCGAGGGCCACCTGGAGCCGTGGAGCACCTCGGAGACGCTGTTCGCCGGGGTCGACACCATGTCGGCCCCGGGTCACACCCCCGGGAGCACGATCATCGTGCTGTCGTCGGGCACCGAACGGGCGATGCTGCTCGGCGACGTCGTGCACTGCCCGGTCGAGCTCCTCGACGACGAGTGGGCTGGGATGAGCGACGTCGATCCGGCGCTGGCCCTGCGCACCCGGCTCGCCCTCGTGCGCGAGCTCGAGGGGACCGACACGCCGGTCGCGGCGGCGCACTTCCCGGGGATGAAGTTCGGGCG
>DAIUEV010000060.1:0-14128 GCA_036844945.1 Acidimicrobiales bacterium | reverse complement strand
GCAAAGCGATCCCCTGTGGGGTTCCCGATGGAAAAGGAAGGTAGAGCCATCAGCGCGCTCGGCCGGATCCGGTCGGCCAACAAGCCGGGCCCGCCCGAGCACTCGGTGTTGCTGCGGGCGGCCTCGGCGGCGGCCGTGGCGGTGGGCATCGCCGCGTGCGCGGCGGAGGGCGAGCTGTCGGTCCCCGTCGCGGCGGTGTCGATCACGGCGGTGGCGGCCGGGAACCTCTTCTCCTACCGGCGCCGGGCCCGGCCGCTGCCCTGGCTGAAGCTGGTCCTCGCGGTCGTCGCGGTCCTCGCCTTCTGGCGGTTCTTCTTCGCCATCTCGGCCGCCAACGGCGTGACCAACCTCGGCGCGGTGGAGGGCCCGCTGGCCGTGCTGTTCACCTGGATCCAGGTGACCCACGCGTTCGACGTCCCGAGCCGCAAGGACCTCACCTTCAGCCTCGCCGGCTCGGTGACCCTCATGGCCGCGGCCGCGGCCCAGGCCGTCGACATGACCTTCGCTCTCTACGTCGTGGCCTGGGCGGCCTGCATGCTGGCCGGGCTAGCGGCCATGTGGGGGTCGATCGGCGGGTCGGGAGCGCCCCGCGCCCGCGCCCTTTTGATCGCCGCCGGCGCGCTCCTCGTGGTGGCGCTCGGGGCCGTGGTCATCCTCCCTCCCCCCTCGGTGTCGAGCCGGCTCGTGTTCCCCTCGGCCTTGTCGGGCGACGTGGCGATCGGCTCCCCGGCCGGCCTCGAGGGCACCGCGGCGGGCGCGACCCTGCCGGACCGGGCCGGCTCCCCGACCGGGCGGATCGCGGTCGGCGGCTACCTCGGCTTCGCTGGCCCGCTCGACACGGCCGTGCGCGGCGCGCTAGGCGACCAGCTCGTCTTCCGGGTGCGGGCCGACCACCCCACCTTCTGGCTGGCCGAGACCTTCGACCACTGGGACGGCCAGAGCTGGACCGAGGCCCAGCCGGTCCGGCGTTCGGGATGGCGGGAGCTCGCGGGCCCCTCCCCGTTCGGGATCCCCACGGTGGGCGAGCCGGCCGGGACCGAGGACATCCAGACCTTCTATCTGGCCCAGCCCGGCCCGAATCTGGTGTTCCACGCGGAGGCCGCCACCCAGGTGTGGTTCCCGGCCGACCACCTCTACGTCAACCCCGACGGCAGCATCCGCTCGGGGACCTCGATGGGGGCCGGCTCGATCTACACGGTGGTGTCGACCATCGCCTCGCCAAGCACCGCCGAGCTCGCCGGGGCCCGCGGCCAGCCGCTCGACGCCGCCGACCTGGCCCGCTTCACCGAGCTCCCCCACCCCTACCGGCGCGTCGCCGCGCTGGCTGCCCGGGTGACCGCGCACGCGACGAGCACCGAGGCCAAGGTGCTCGCGCTCGAGGGATGGCTCGCCCGGCACACCCGTTACACCACCGACATCCCGCCGCTGCCGCCCGGGGCCGACACCGTCGACGAGTTCCTGTTCGGCAACCGCCGCGGCTTCTGCGAGCAGATCTCGACGGCCCTCGCCGTGATGCTGCGGACGCTCGGCATCCCGGCCCGGGAAGCGACCGGGTACGTGCCCGGCCCCTACAACCCGATCACCGACCTCTACCAGGTCCAGGCGAAGGACGCCCACGCCTGGGTGCAGGTGTGGTTCCCGGGGTTCGGCTGGCAGAGCTTCGATCCGACCGCATCGGTGCCGGCCGCCACCCCTTCGGCCGCCGCCACCTTGGGCCGCGAGGCCCTCCACGCTCTCCGCCGCGTCCCGCCGGCCGCGCTGGCCGCCCTCCTCGCCTCGGCCGTCGTCGGGGGGCTGGTCCTCCGCCTCCGGGGCCGCCGGCGGGCCGGCGCTCCGGGCACCGTGCACCGGGCCCTGCTCACGACGGCCCGCCGCCGCGGCGTGGCCACCGCGCCGTCCGAGTCGCTCGCTCGGCTCGGGGCGCGGCTCGACGCCCACACCCCCCCGCCTCCCGGCGCCCCGGGCGCGGCCGCGCTGGCCGGCGTCGCCGAGGAGTGCGCGTTCGGCGGGCGGGTCCTCGACCAGGCCGGCCGGCGGGCCCTCGAACGAGCGGCCCGAGCCCTCGCCCGGCGGTCCCGTTCCCCGGCCCGGCGCCGCCGGCCGGTCAGCCCGACGGGCGGGCCGCCGCCAGGGCCTCGTCGAACGAGGCGCCCCGCTGGAGCAGCGGCCGCAGGGCCATCAGCTGGCGGGGCCGGGTGAGCGCAGCCACTGCGCTCAGCGACGCCCCCCGGCGGTAGAGGGCGAGGAAGCGGCCGTCGAGGTCGCCGTCGACGACCACCACCTCGTCGCCCGACCGGGGCCGGCCCAGCATCTGGATCTTCTCCCCGTACTGATCGGACCAGAAGTAGGGAACCGGGACGAACGGCGGGGCGGCGCGGCGCCCGGCGAGGAGCGCCGCGGCGGCGGCCGCTCCCATGTCGGCCGCCATCTGCCAGTGCTCGATGCGCGTGGGCTCGCCGCGAAACGGCCAGCGGGCAACGTCGCCGGCGGCCACCACGCCGTCGGCCGCGAACAGGGCCTCGTCACAGACCACGCCGTTCTCGAGCGTGAGCCCCGAGCCCTCCAGCCACGACACCTCCGGCACCACCCCGATGCCCGCCACGACCACGTCGGCCTCGAGCGTCGAGCCGTCGGTGAGGGCGAGGCGGTGGGGGCCGGCGGGGCCGGTGATCGAGTCGACCGAGATCCCGGTCCGCAGCGACACCCCGTGCCGGCCGTGCAGCGCGCCGAGGGCGGCGCCGAGGGTCTCGCCGAGCGCTGGGGCGAGCGGGACGGGCAGGGTCTCGATCACCGTCACCGACGCGCCCATCGACGAGACGGTCGCCGCGACCTCCGAGCCGATGAAGCCCGCCCCGATCACCACCAGCCGGCAGCGCTCGCCCGCCGCCACGAGCGCGGCGCGCAGGGCTTCGGAGTCGTCCACCGTCCGCAGCACCCGGACCCCCTCGTCGGCGAACAGCCGTCGCGGGACGGCGCCGCTCGCCACCACGACCGCGTCGGCTTCGAGGGTCGAGCCATCGTCGAGGGTGACTCGTCGGGCGCCGGCGTCGAGCGCGCCCGCACGGTGGCCGAGCCGGGCGTCGATGCCGAGCGTCTCGAGCGCGTCCGCCTCGATCAACCGCGCCTTCTCCGGCTCCCAGGACCCGGCGAGGACCTGCTTGGACAGGGGCGGCCGGTCATAGGGGAGGTGGGACTCCGCCCCGATCAGGGCGAGCGGGCCACGATGGCCACCGCGCCGGAGCGTTTCGGCGGCCCGCAGGCCGGCGAGGGACGCACCGATCACCACCACCGTGGCGTCGAGGTCGAGCGGCTCTCCCTCCTCGCTCACCGCCCGAACATCGCCAGCCACGCCTCGGCCGAGCGCGGCGCGAGGACGAAGTTCTCCAGCCGCACGAGCGACATCGGCGCGGACGGGGCCGACGAGTAGCGGTGGCCCGGGTACAAGACGGTCTCGTCGGGCACCGCGGCGAGGCGGGTGGTGAGCGACTCGTACATCGCGGCCGGATCGCTGCCGGGCAGGTCGGTCCGCCCGCAGCCGTCGAGGAACAGGGTGTCGCCGGAGACGAGTCGCCCCTCGACGAGGAAGCACTGGCTCCCGGGCGTGTGGCCGGGCGTGTGGAGCAGCCGCACCTCGACCTCACCCACGGTGACGACGTCGCCGCTGTCGTGGACCACGAGGTTGGCCTCCTCGAGCCCGGCCGCCCGCGTCACCCACGGGACCTCGTCGCGCTGGACGTGCACCGGCACGTCCACCCGTTCGAGCAGCGCGGCCGCGCCTTCGATCGGCCAGCTGCCGAGCGAGCCGCCGACATGGTCGGCGTGGTAGTGGGTGGCGAGGACGCCGGTGCAGCGCATCCCGTCCTCGGCGAGGACGTCGAGGAGGTCGTCCACCGAGTAGGCGGCGTCGACCACGAGTGCCTCGCCGGTGGCCCGGTCGCCGATGAGATAGACGAAGTTGACCATCTGAGCGGCGATCGGGTCATCGAGCGCAAAGTCCTGGCCGGACAGGAGCTGGCGGAAGTACAGGCGGTCGTCCATCAGAACAACCCGGGTGCGCCGTCTGGACGCGTCCCGTCCTCGGTCTCCTCGTGCGCCGACGCCGCGGCCTCGAGCCGCGGGACGAGGTCCTCCACCTGGGTGCGGGTGCGACGGAGGCGCCGGTCGAGCTCGTCGACGATCGCGGTGGCCCGCTCCAGCCGGCCGACCAGCTGGTCGACGTCGAGGTCTCCCTGCTCGAAGAAGGCGACGATCTCGTCGAGCTCGCGGCTCGCCTCGGCGTAGCTGAGCTCGGCGACCGGGACCTCCGGGCTCATCGGTCTCCCCCACCGGTGACCACCGAGCGAGCCGTCGCGTCGGCGAACCGGGTGACGAGCACGTCGCCGTCGCTCAACGCGGCCGCCGAGCGAAGCACCCGGCCGTCGGCGTCCATGGTCAGTGTGTAGCCGCGCTCGAGCTGTCGGTCGACGTCGAAGGCGCCGAGCAGCCTTCGCATCCCGGCCAGGCGCCCCTCGGCGTCGGCCACGGCTCGCCGGGCGGCCGGGACGAGCCGCCCGGCGCGCCCGGTCACCGACGCCGACTGGCGGTCGAGCGATCCCGGGCCGGCCCGCACGAGGCTTTCGATCCGGTGCTCGAGTCGGGTTCGGTGCCAGCGGACCTGCTGCCGGGCCGAGCCCGAGAGCCGGCCCTGGCAGGAGCCCAGGTGGCGGTCGGCCGCCTCCAGCGCGCGGTGCGCGTGGCGGCGGATCGCCGCCGACGGCTCGGCGACGGCGCGTTGCCACCACCCCTCGAGCCGGACCGCGAGCTCGTGGCCGCACTCGGTCGGGGTGACGAACGCCCGGTTGGCCACGATGTCGGCCACCGACTCGTCTCCGGTGTGGCCGATCCCCGTCCACACCGGCACCGGGCTGCGGGCGATCGCCCTCGCCACCGCACCGGTGTCGAATGCGACGAGGTCGGCCTTGGAGCCCCCGCCGCGGACGACCACGACCAGGTCCGGACCGGCGCGGGCGCTGACCCGGATCGCCCGGGCGAGCGAGCGGGGCGCCTCGGCGCCCTGGACCGAAGCTCGGGCGACCGCCACCTCGAAGGAGAGAGGACATGCACCCAACTGCTTCACGAAGTCGCGGTAGCCCTCGGTGTCGGGGCTGGCCACCAGGCCGATCCGTCGGATCACCGGCGGCACCGCGAGGGCTCGGTTCGCCTCCAGGAGCCCCTCCTCCCGGAGCGCCTGCAGCAGGGCGGCGCGCTCGGCCGCCATCTTCCCGAGCAGCGCGGTTACGTCGATGCCCGCCATGACGAACCCGATCTCGGCGCGGGCCCGGTAGAAGTCGATCCGGCCGGACAGGTGCACGACCGTGCCCGGAACGAGCTCAAGCCCGGACTTGGCCAGCTGGGCGCGGAGCGGGCCCCAGGTCTTGCGCCAACAGCGCACCCTCAGCACGGACTCCCGGCGGTCCCCGTCGGCGTCGGGATCGACCAGATCGATGTAGCAGTGACCCGTGCGATCCGAGATCGTCTGGATCTCGCCGCGCACCCAGAGCAGCTGCGGGGGGGCGAACTCGGCGACGAGCGCCCGGTCGACACGGGCGTAGAGCTGGGCAATCGAGAGGATGTCGGTCTCGGGTCCCGGTGCCGCTCCACCCCGTGACCGTGCTGGGGCGCTCATCGGCAGCTCCGACCCCACGACCAAGCGGCTCCTTCGGTCACCCCGTGCAATCTACGGCCTGGGTGATGTGACCGGCTCTGACCTGCCAATCGTCCCCGGGCCGGTCTCCGATGTGGCTCCAGTCGGCATCCGGGGGCAGCGAGCCAGTGGCTATGCCCTGCTCGGCGGTCTCTTGGCCCGGCGGGTGGTGAGCAAGGTGAGACCGATGCCGAGCAGCCAGACGTCCTTCGCGAGCGCCGTTCCCTGTCCGCTGGGCCGGATGCTGTTCTCCTTCGTCATCCCGTCGGTCTGCGTGTACATCCAGACGAGGCCGCCCGCGAACGGGGTCAGTGCGAGACCGGCAAGGCGGTCGGGCACGAGCGGAAGAACGAGCGCGCCGCCGAGGGCAATCTCGGCGATCGCCAGGCCCTTGGCGAACTGCGACGACGGGATCTTGTCGAAGAACGGGAACGGGCCTTTGGCCATCGAGTGCAGCCGCTCGGCCCGGTCGTCGCTCGCCTGGAGCTTCTCGATGCCGGAGTTCAGGATGAAGGCACCGGCGGCCAGGCGGATCGGCTGGTTGGACACCCGGCGTACTCGCATTGCGTTCCTCCCGCTGTATTCCTAGCGGACGCTGGTCTGGCGGGGCGCGTGGGGCCAGGGAGTCCCCCGCCCTGGGTGCTGCTGGCATACCCCCGGCGCCCGACGCCCATGCCCCGTCGAGAGACGGCCAGATCCGTGGCCGACCGCCCTCGAACCCGATCGGACGAGCGAATCACGTGGTCACGGGCCCGCCGGCGGTGGCCAACCTTCGAAGATGCGTAGGCTCGCAATGGACGAGGAGGCGACGTGACCGATCTCACCACCCGCAGCACCCCGAAGGCAGCCTTCCGCGCGATGTCGGAGAGCACGGTGGAGGACTGGCGGATCATCCGCTCGGTGGAGCCGGACATCCCGTTGGCCGACAGCCTCCTCGAGCAGCTCCGGCGGCTCGGCGAGGCCCCGAGCGGGTTCCGGGTCGACCGGCTCACCCACAGCCTCCAGACCGCCACCCGCGCCGAGCAGGCCGGGCGCTCCGACCACTACCTCCTGGCGGCCCTCCTGCACGACATCGGCGACAACCTGGCGCCGGCCAACCACTCCGAGCTGGCGGCGGCGGTGCTCCGGCCCCACCTCCCCGAGGACCTGCACTGGATGGTCAAGCACCACGGCGAGTTCCAGCGGTACTACTTCGGGCACCATCTGGGCGAGGACCGCGACGTCCGGGAGCGCCACCGGGGTCACCAGTGGTTCGAGCTCACCGAGGAGTTCTGCGAGGAGTACGACCAGCGGGCGTTCGACCCGGACTATCCGACCCGAACGCTCGAGCACTACGAGCCGCTTGTCCGCTCGCTGATCTCCTGAGGGTCGCGACCCGTCGCTCGGACTGCGTCGCCCCAGCTGTCAGACTGGAGGCGACGGTGAGCCGGCCGGGTGGCCGCGGTCCGGACCGCGTGCGGGACCGGGTCGAGGAAGGTCGGGGCTCCACAGGGCAGGGTGCTGGCTAGCGGCCAGTCGGGGTGACCCGCAGGAAAGTGCCACAGAGAACAGACCGCCGATGACGGGCCCAGCCCGCACAGGCAAGGGTGAAACGGTGCGGTAAGAGCGCACCAGCACCCGGGGTGACCCGGGTGGCTCGGCAAACCCCACCCGGAGCAAGGCCAAGCGTGGGACACGGGCGGCCCGCCCGTCCCGAGAGGGGCAGTCCCCAGGTAGGCCGCTCAGATGGATGGCCACCACTCCCGAAAGGGAGATACAGAACCCCGCCTACAGGTCGGCTCACCGTCACATCCGGAGTCCGACGAGGACGACGGTCACGACATCGTCGAGACCGAGGTCTTGGAACCGTTGGTCGCCAACCTGGACCGCCCGGCCCGGATGGTGTCGCTGTGACGGGCCGCCGGAGCCGGGCGGCTGCGGTCGGGCCGCCTCAACACCTCCATGGGTTACATGTTGGTCGCCCTGCTCGTGTCCTTGGCCATCGTCGCTGCCATGAAGTAACGCCGGGCGCGGCTTTGGCTGCTCCGGCAGCGGAGCGGGGCCCAGGGCTCCCGAAGGCCACCTCTCGCCGGTGGTGGAACCTCCTCGGGCCGGCCCGTGGACAACCGCGAGGCGCGATGGATCTGCTCCGGGTCTGTCGAGCCGAGGGGCAATACCTGGCGGTTCCTCGTCCGGGGCCGGCCACTAGTTGTATTGATACAATGAATGTATGCCTACCAGTACCGCCCCGGCGGTCGATTCGGAGCTGATCGATGTCATTCTCACGGCCAGCCGGGTTCTGGTGGCGGTGGCAGCGCGTTCACTCGCCGAACACGACGCGGAGGTGTCGCTTCAGCAGTACCGGGCGCTCGTGGTGCTTGCCTCGCGCGGTCCGCAGCGCCCGGTTGACCTGGCGGTGGCGTTGGGCGTGGATCCGTCGACGTCGACCCGCCTCTGCGATCGCCTCGTCGAACGGCGGCTGATCTCCCGGCGGCGTCAGGCCGGGGATCGGCGAGAAGTCCGCCTCGATCTCAGCGAGCGGGGTCGGACCCTGGTGGGAGAAGTGACTGAGAGGCGTCGCCTCGAGATCCGACGGATTCTGGCCGCCCTGCCGGGGCCGGATCGAGGCGCGATAGCGGACGCCTTTCGAGCGTTCGGCCACGCCGCGGGCGAGGTGCCCGATGATCGGTGGCCCCGGAGCTGGGACCTGTAGACCCGTGAACGACACTCCGGCGCCTGACAACGACCTGGAACCGGGTTCCGTTCCATCCCGCGCCAAACACAAGTCCGAAGCCAGACTCGAGTGGGCGACCAAGGGTCCTTCTTGGATCGTCCAGCCGATCGGGTCGTGGCTGCGGGGATCGCGTCTGGGGCTCGTCGCCACCGCGCTCTTCGTCGGAGCAGGCGCCGGACTGGGGGCAGTCGGGTTCCGCTGGTTGATCTTCGCCTTGACCTGGCTGACGACGGGACATCAGCAGTTCGGCCAGCAGGGTCGCGTCGCAAGCCTGCACCTGCCCATTCTCGGAATCTGGTTCCTCCTTCTCGTTCCGGTGATCGGAGGTCTCATCTACGGACCGCTCATCGAACGCTCGGCCAAAGAGGCCCGCGGCCACGGCGTCCCGGAGGTCATGCTGGCGGTGGCTGAGAACGGGGGCCGCATCCGACCGCCGGTCGCTGTCGTGAAGGCGCTGGCGTCGGCGGTATGCATCGGTGCGGGCGGATCGGTAGGGCGAGAGGGGCCGATCGTTCAGATCGGATCGGCGTTCGCCTCCACCCTCGGCCAGGTGGTGCGGATGTCGGAGAGCCGTCTTCGTGTCCTGGTCGCCTGCGGTGCGGCGGGAGGGATCGCCGCCACGTTCAACGCGCCCATCACCGGGCTCTTCTTCGGGTTCGAGATCATCCTGCGTGAGTTCTCGTTGGACGCGCTCTTTGCCATCGTCCTCTCCTCAGTCGCCGCCGATCTGGTCAGCCAGGCGTTCTTTGGATCAGCGCCCTTCTTCTCGGCCATCCCTCACGATCTTGCGGTTCACCATGCCTACACATACCTGCTCGTGGCCCTGCTGGGTGTGACAGCCGGATTCGTCGGTTTCGGGTTCAAATCGGTCCTTTACAAGGCCGAGGACGTCGTCGACCGCCTCTGGAGGGGTCGGCCGGAGTGGGCCCGTCCGGCGGTCGGAGGTCTAGCTATCGGTGCAGTGCTGTTGGCGCTTCCCCAGCTGTACGGGGTCGGCTACCCGGTCGTGGACAAGGCGATCGCCGGTCACACCGTCTTGTGGCTACTCGTGGTCCTCTTGCTCGCCAAGATCCTTGCCGTCAGCACCACCTTGTCGATTGGCGGATCCGGAGGGGTGTTCGCCCCATCCCTGTTCACCGGGGCGATGGCGGGAATGGCCTTCGGCGTGATCGTCGAACACCTCTTCGGCCCGATCGTCACCTCACCCGCGATCTTCGGCGTGGTGGCGATGGGCGCGGTCTTTGGCGCCACTGCTCAGGCGCCGCTGACTGCCATCGCCAGCGTCGCGGAGATGACCGGAAACTTCACCCTCATCCTGCCCGTCATGCTGGCCGTGGGGATCGCGGCCGCGGTGTCGAAGCGGCTCAGCTACGGGAGCATCTACACGACCAAACTGCTGCGTCGCGGCATCGATATCGACCGGCCCAAAGCGGCCAACGTGCTGCAGTTGCTCACCGCGTCTGACGCCATGCTGGCGCTTCCTCCAGAGAGGAGCCTGAGCCCGGAAGCGGAGAGCTCCAATGCAAGCAACCCCGTCACGTCCCTCGAATGGCTGCGGCTGGTCGGTCCGGTGTCGGAGACCCGGCGCCCACAGGCGATCTTCGCTGACGAATCACTTGATCAAGCTCTGCGCCAGCTCGTTCTCTATGGTCGGAACGGTCTGCCCGTGCTCTCATCAGACGGTCAACATCTGCGAGGTTGGATCACGCGCCATAACGTCTTGCGGGTTCTTGCCGAGCGTGTCAGCTCATCAGAACGCGAGGCGGAGCAAGGAATCCTCGCCGCTAACTTCGCGGTGAACGACGCCCCTTCTCGGGTCCATGTCCCGCGCGCCCCGCTCGACGGCTATGAAATCGTTGAAGTCGCCGTTCGGCCCGGCTCGCCCAGCGCCGGAAAGAAACTCGGGGACATCCGATGGCCCGGTGGCGCGCAAGTGGTGGCGGTTACCGAACAGCACGAGCTCGTGAGTCCTCGAAGCGATATCGAACTTCAGCCCGGTGCGCGGGTGGTGTTTCTTTCGCCCATGGAAGAGGACGATCCACCGAGCTCGCCGACAGAACGGATTCCCGAGGTCGGGTCATAGATGAGTCCACCGATCGGCTCGAAGCTTCTCCTCGCCAAAACCAAGGACATCTCAGCGCCCGTTGATCTGGCCTCGAGGCCCGCGGGAATCTCGTCTGCCGGGAATCTCCGAGATCGTCATACAACCGCAACATTCGCACGATCACGGCGCCACGAACGCATCGCAGGCTGGGATCGAGACGACCGGAACACCCCGGAGCATCCCAAGCGAGGCCGGCGTCACCGAGACCGGCAAGGAGGACGCAGGTGCGGGTGGATCGAGCAGTCCAGACGCTGGACACTGCAACCGGCATCTGGGGGAAGCCGCGTGGGGATACCCGACTGGCAGAGCCGATGACCCGGCTCGTGGGTGAGCACCCTCGGCCAGTGCCCGATGCCGCCGATGCGAGCGTCGAACTCTGGCCGACCCGGTGGGCACCCAGCCTCAGATTCTTGCGTCGCGTTATCTCCCTGCTCGTGGCCGCGGCACTTGTCGCTCTCGTCGCCGGCGTGATCGCGCTGGCGGTGATTGCCCATATCTCGGGCACGGCCGGAGGGGCGCTCGGTGCCGTTCGTGGAGGGACCTTTGCGGGGTAGGCGACCGCTCTGGGTCCCTCTGTGCATAGAGCGGCAACCGGCCGATTGCTCCGCAGTCATCTCAGCCGGATCACACCGGTGAACGGCCGGCCTAAGTGGCCACCGACGGCGCCTTGGCGAGCCGGGAAGGGTCATGAGCGGCCCGCACCTGTTGAAAGGAGGAACCCATGCAACACCGAAGCGAGACCATCCGTAGCCAACCCCCAACCCAACCGACCCGCCAGTTCGAGTCCGTTCCGCCCCTGGTGGCAAACCCTCGCCGCTGGGACGGCCTCGTCATCGCCGTCGTTGCGGCCGTAGTCGCCGCGCTGGCAGCAGTCGGGGTCGCCACGTGGGCGCTCACCACCGTTCCGGCGCGCGGCCAGACCGGTGCCCAGGGCCCGGCAGGCGCCGCCGGGGTGCAGGGTCCTCAGGGAGCGCCAGGGAACCAGGGGATACCGGGGGTGACCGGTTTGCCCGGAAAGCCCGGCGCACAAGGTCCCCAGGGGGTGACCGGCCCGCCCGGAGCGACGGGCAAGGTGGGCCCGGCCGGTGCCGCCGGCACGATCAAGTCGGCCACCCTGACCCGGGCGACTCCATTGACCACACTTCCGGATCCGGCGGTGGGAACGGTGCTCGTGTCGCAGTTCTCGTGCCCAGCTGGCTCGATCCTGCTTTCGGGTGGGGCCCAGGTGACCGCGCCCGGTCTGGCCGACCGTGACGTGGTCTTGCGGTCCTCCTTCCCGATCAGCAACACAAGCTGGCAAGTCGTCGCCATGGTCATCAAGCCATTGGGGGCCGGGAACGCCATGACCCTGCATCCGTTCGCCTTGTGCGGCTCCGCTTAGACGATGCAGGAAGCACCCGGACCGAAGATCGAGGCGGACACCGGCTCTCCGCCCACCCTCGATCCCACCGGCACCGGGACGATGGGCGCCGCCCGACCGCCGCCCGAGCACGTGACGATGCCTGAGCGACCCGGGCGGGCGCCAGGCGGGTGCGCCCTCGCCCCGCCATCGCCGCAATCGGCGGCACCGCCCGCCGACTGTTTGGCCCCCGCGAAGCAAGGAGCCCCGTGGCGACGCTGATCCTCTTCATCGAGGACGACGAGCGCATCCGAACGCTCTTGGGACTCTCGCTCGAGAAGGATGGCTACCTGGTCGAAGAGGCCAACAGCGGGGAATGCGGTCTGGCTGTGTTCGAGCGACGGCCGGCCGACATCGTGCTCGTCGACCTGCGCCTCCCGGGTATCGACGGCTTCGAGGTGACTCGCTCGCTGCGCCGGGTCAGTCGCGTCCCAATCATCGTGGTGTCGGCTTGCGGCGACAGCCACGACATCGTGGCCGGCTTGGAGGCCGGAGCCGACGATTACGTGGTCAAACCGGTCGTGGCCAAGGTGTTGGTGGCCCGGATCCGGGCGCTGCTTCGCCGGGCCGGGGCCGAGGGCGAGCCGGCCACGGTCCTGCGGGTTGGCAACATCGAGATCCACCTGGAAGCGAGCGAAGTCTTCCGCGACGGGGTGGCGGTCCCGCTCACGAGGACCGAGTTCCGGGTGCTCTGCGAGTTGGCTGAGCATCCCGGCTGGGTCCTCAGCCGATCCCAGCTGCTCGAGCGCATCTGGGACTACGACTTCTTCGGTGACGACCGTCTCGTCGACGCCCACATCGGACGGTTGCGGGCGAAGATCGAACGGGATGCGAACAATCCCGAGCTGATCATCACCGTGCGCGGGACCGGTTACAAGATCGTCGAGTGACGCTGCGGGCGCGCCATCGTGGCGTCGATCGGGCGCGGCGACCCTGGAGTCTGCGCGCCCGGACCGCTCTCACCTTTGGAGCTGGGGCGGCCCTCGTCTCGAGCGCGCTCGCGCTCATCACTTACGCGGTGACCTCACAGCAGCTGCTCGACCAGCGCGAGACGTCGAGCCTCCGACAGGCCTATGTGAACGCGAGACTGTTCAAGGACGAGCTTGCGCCCCCGGGGGCCAACATGGAGGGCGCGCTCTCCTCGCTGGCCAGCGCCAACGGGGCTCAGGTGCTCGTCTACCGCAAGCACCTGTGGTTTTCCACCTCGGTATTGACCGGCCGTCAGCTCCTGCCGCCAAAACTGGTCTCGACGGTCCTCGCCGGCAACCCGGCCGAGCAGCGGATCATGGTCGAGGGGGCGCCCGCGCTCGCGATCGGGCTGCCGATCCCTGCCGTCGGTGTCTCGTACTTCGAGATCCACTCGCTGAGTGAGCTGCAGGGCACGCTTGAAACCCTTGCCATCGTGCTCTCCGCTGCGGCGGCATCAACCACGCTCGGCGGCGCGCTGCTGGGGCTGTGGGCTAGCCGCCGGTTGGTCCGGCCGCTCGCTCGGACAGCTGTGGTGGCCAGCCAGATCGCTGCCGGCGAACTCGACAGACGTCTCCCGGCCGATGCCGACCTGGGGCCGCTCGTCGAGTCCTTCAACGACATGGTGACCCGACTCCAGCAACGGATCGAGCGCGACGCCCGGTTCGGGGCCGACCTCAGCCACGAGTTGCGCTCTCCTCTGACGACGGTGGGGGCGGCGGTCGAGCTGGTGGACACCTATCGGTCCTCACTGCCCCGCGAGGGTCAGACTGCACTCGAACTATTGAAGGTCGAGATCGATCGATTGGGGGACATGGTTCAAGACCTCCTCGAGATCTCCCGGATGGACGCCGACGCCGAACGCCCCGAGTTCGAGCCGGTGCCACTCGACCGACTGGTCGAGCGGGCGGTCTCCTTGCATCGCGGCGACACACCACTCGCGGTGCTCGATGGAGCCCGGGGGGTGCGCGTGCTTGGCGACAAGCGACGGTTGCAGCGGATCATGGCCAATCTCCTCGATAACGCCGACACTCACGGCGGAGGGGCGGCCCTCGTCTGGATCGATAAGCGCGACCGGTGGGTCGAGATCGCGGTTGAGGACCGGGGTCGGGGTGTGGAGCCAAGCGAAGCCGAGCACATCTTCGAACGCTTCTATCGCGGTAAGGCGGCGGGCCGCCGCGGCTCCTCAACCGGTTCCGGTCTTGGCCTCGCCTTGGCGGCCGAGCACGCCCGGCTCCACCGGGGATCAATCCGGGTCGAGCA
>DAIUEV010000059.1:0-14145 GCA_036844945.1 Acidimicrobiales bacterium | reverse complement strand
GTCGGCGTGGCGGGTGAGGACGTAGAAGCCCCGAGGGTCGAGGTGGACGGGCGAGCGCGCCCGGAGCTCGGCGTAGCGGGTCCACGGGTCGTCCTTGAAGCCCTCGTCGAAGAGCTCTGGCACGCGCCGAAGCGTAGGTCGGGGAGCCGCTCAGCCGCCGGGGGGGCCGCCGCGCCGGGCGAGCTCGCGGTCCTCCCACCACGGCACCAGGCGGAGCCGGACCGGCGGCCGCTCGCCGTAGAGGAGGACCCCGGTGCCCCGGGGCAGCTGCCGCACCGCCTCGGGCGGCAGGAGCCGTCGCCGCTCGGTGGCGGTGGTGACGCTCCGGACGCCGCCGCCGCGGGTCGCCGAGCCGACCGGGACCTCGGTCTCGCCCACCAGCGCGCTCACGAACTCGAGCGTGGAGGGCTCCGCGATGCCCGAGAGGAACACGCGGGCCCGGTGGTTGTTGAGCACCGTCGGCGCCCGCGGCCCGTAGCGGGCCGACACCTGGGCCAGGTCCTGCCACACCGTGACCAGCTGGATGCCGTGCCCCGCGCAGGTGGCGGCCAGCGAGTCGAGCCCCGCCACCGGTGCGATGTGGGCCGCCTCGTCGAGGACGACGAGGAGCGGCGGGTCGAGGCGGCCCCGCGCCGCGGCCACGCCGAAGGCCGTGTCGAGCACCTCCTTCACGACGGCCACGAACACGCCCTGGAACCGCCGTTGGTCGTGGGCGGGCGCGCAGAGGTACAGGGCGCCGCTCCCGGCGAGGAGCGCGTGCGCGTCGATTGCGGGGCCGTCGCCGGCGTCGCAGCCGGCCAGGGCCTCGAGGACCGTCTCGGCCGTCGTGTAGACGGCGGAGCGCTGGCGATCCTCGCGGTGCCAGGTGGCCCGGGCCGACCACACCGACTCCTCGACCCCGGTGGCCTCGAGGATCGCGAGCACCTCGGCCATCTCCTGGGTGTCGACCCATCGGGCGACGTCGCGCATGGTGGCCCCGCCGACCGCGGCCGCGAAGAGCAGCGGAGCCAGCAGCTTGGCGGCCGTGGCGTACCAGAACTCCCCGTCGGCGGTGGTGGACGGGGATCTCGCCACCTCGGTGAGGTCGGCGGCCACCCGCCGCGCCCCCGCCCAGGTCGCGGCGGCCGGCAGTGGCGACCACCGGGCGGGCGCCGTCCCGGTCGTCCCGGCCGGATCGAGGCACCAGAGGGTCCCGAGCCCGCGGCGCCACCGCTGCGTCGCGGCGAGGAGGTCGGTCTTCACGCTCGCCGCCAGCACCGGCCCCGGCCACGACAGGATCGCGGGCACCGCGAGCCCGCTCGTCTTGCCGCTCTGGGTCGGGCCGACCACCGCCACCGAGGCGGCGGGCTCGGTGAAGAGCCGCTGCCGCGAGAACCCTCCGGAGACGGCGCCGAGGGCGAGGCGCCCCGGCCCGGCGCGGGCGAGTGGTGCGAGGTCGAAGCGGCGCGCCCAGCGGGCACCCGGCCGGCGGCGGCCGGCCCCGCGGCTCGCCCGACCGTCGACCAGCACCAGGGCGGTCAGGCCGCCGCCCAGGGCCAGGGCCAAGACGGGGTCGTTCACCGACCGGCCATCGCGGCGTCGGTGTCGACGAGCGCCCGCTCGGCGGACCCCACCGCGTGCCGGACGAGGAAGGAGCGGCGGCCCACCTTCCACAGCGCGACCCCCCGCTGGAGCTGCGGTACCAGGTCGGCCTCGGTGCTGGACAACGACAGCAGCTCGGTGGCGCGGGCCACCTCGCCCGGCGGCTGCGCGTAGATCACCAGGGTCTCCGAGTCGCTCAGCAGCCCCTCGGCCAGGCCGACCTGCTCGGAGCCGGCGGCCCCCACCGAGGCCAGGTCGGAGAGCCGGTGCAGGACCGCGACATTGGCCACGCCGTGGGCCCGCGACAGCTTCCAGGAGGCCTGCAGCCAGCGGGCGACGCCGAGGTTCGCGAGGATCGCCCAGGCCTCGTCGACCACGAGAAAGGAGCGCCCCCGGGTCCCGCCGTCGCGTGACACCGCGGCCTGGAGCCACGCGGTCGCGCAGGCCATGAGGACGCCGAGCGCGCTCGAGGCGTACAGCGCCGAGAGGTCGAGGACCACGAGCGGGCCCGACAGGTCGAGCCCGGGGCTCGTCTCGCCGTCGAACATGCCCCGCAGGTCTCCGTGGACCAGGCGGCGCAGCTCCAGCGCGGCGTCACGCCCGTCCTCGAGGAGCCGGGTCCGGTCGGTGCGAATGCGCGCGGCCGAGGCCGGGTCGGGGTCGAGCAGCGCGGCGACCACCGCCGGGAGGGTGGGCACCGCCCGGGTGGCCCGGACCGCGCTGAGCGCGAGGTCGACAGCCGCCCGCTCGCGCGGCGCCAGCGGACGGCCGAGGCACGCGCTGGCCAGGGACGCCAGGAGCTCGGACTGCCGGCGTTCGGGATCCTCGGGGGACCCGCACCCGGCGCCGCCCGGCGGCGCCACCGGGTCCAGCGGGTTGAGCCGGACCGCGCCCCCGGGAGCCAGCGCGACCGGGTGGACGCCCCACAGCTCGGCGAGCCCCGCGTACTCGCCCTTCGGGTCGACCACCCAGGCCCGACGCCCGAAGACGGCCTGGCGCCACAGGTACGTCTTCATCAACGCGCTCTTGCCCCGCCCGATCTGGCCGAAGACGATCATGTTGGGGTTCGACACCACGCCCGTGCCGTAGAGCTCGAAGGGGTCGTAGACGAACGACCCGCCGAGCAGGTCGTGACCGATGAGGACGCCCCGGTGCCCGAGGCCCGCTTCGGCCACCAGCGGATACGCGGCGCCGAGGTTGCGGGTCGTCACCGCGTGCGCGGGGACCCGGAACCCGGCGGCGGCCCGGCTCACGAGAGCCCCCGGCACAGCGGGAGGGTGCAGAGCAGGGCCCGCTCCTGGTCCCCGTAGAGGCGGCGCAACTCGAGCCGGGCCTGGCCGGCGGCGTGCTCGGTCGTCTCGCACCACTCCTCGAGCTGGGCGGCCGACGGGGCGGTGACGGTGACGTAGCCGCTGAACCGGTAGGAGCCGTGGCCGTCGGCCAGCTCGGTCTCGCGCCGGACGACCAGCTCGGCCTCGCGGGCGCGCCGGGCCGTCGACAGGAACCCGCCACGACGACGCAGCTCGGAGTCGGCGATGTCGGCGGTCCTCGCCTGCTCGACGGCGCGGACCGCCCGGGCCGGGCTCACCGGCTCCATCACCACCGACACCGATCGGCGGAGCGGCCCGAGCAGCAGCGGGGCGAGGAAGTCCGGGCCGACGTCGACCCGCGGCCACTCGGCGATCCAGTAGGTGGCGTGCCAGGTCGCGTCGGTCCGGACGCGGCTCCACTCCGCTTCGGTCGCCATCGGCCAGGGCACCCCCACGAGACAGGGGGGACAGGCGCGCGGCGCCCGGAGTGCCCGAGGAGGCTCGGTCGGGGGGTCCGTCTGGCCGAGCGCCCGGAACATCGCGCTGAGCGCGGCCGGATCGAGTGGGCCCCGGCAGGTGACGTCGGCGTCGCCGACCAACCGACGCACGTTGGCCAGCTCCCGCAGGAGGGTGGCCACCGATCCCTCCAGCCGGCCCGCGCCGGCGCGGCGCGCCAGGCGGACCTGCACCGCGAGGAGGACGGCATGGCGGGAGGTGTCGGCGCCGCACTCCCCGAGCAACCCCGCGTACGAGCGGCGCGCCGTCGAGTGCTCGGGGACGGTCGCGACGTCGCGAAGGTAGGCGTGGACCGCTCTCCCGTCGTCGGGCAGGGCGAGCGCGAGCCACTGCACCCGGTGCACCGACGATCCCTCGCGGGCGAGCGCAGCCAGCACCGACGCCCATCCCGAGACGCGTCGGTCCTTCTCGTCGGTCCCGAGCAGGGCGAAGCTGTGGCCCTCGAGCGCCAGGGTCGCCGTGAGGGTCGAGGCCCGGGTGTCGAGCACCACGCCGACGTCGCCCCCGGGCTCGGCCGGCTCGGCCGTGGTGCCGAGGATCCGGAGGCCGGCGAACGGTCCCGGCACCTCCACCCGGGCGCGGTGGTCGACACCCCGGCCCACACAACCCGGACAGTGGCCGGCCCCCGGCACACCGGAACGCCGGCGCCGCCCGGCCAGCCCGTCGGCGCCCCACCGCAGCACCGTCGGCAGCCACTCCTCGCCGGTCCGGCCCCCGAGCGGCCAGCACGCGACCGCGAGCGAGGACGCGAGCACGAGCACCGCCTCGAGCACACCGGGGGGGTTCGCATGTGACCGCAGCGCGACGACCGCGACCACCAGGCCGGCGGCCACCACCGCGATCTGACCGCCTCGCCACCCGGCGATGAGGCCGCGGCGCTCCAGCGGGCCGAACCGGTACTTGGGCCGGTCAGCCACCGTCGCCGGGCCGCCACCGCAGGGTCGGGCCCAGGTCGTCGCGCTCGACGACGTGCGCTCCGGAGACGCGGGCCCGCGGCGGCGGCGGGACGGGGCCGCCCCACAGCGGCGGGGGCCCGCGTCGGTCCGGCTCGGCCGCCCGCTCCGGGTCGGGTGGCGGCAGGGACGGCCGGTCGGGCAGGCCGCGCCACATCGGCACTCCGGCGGCGGTGGCCGGTCCCGGCGCCCCCGGCCCCAACGCGTCGGGCGAGTGGCCGTCCGCTCCTGGGGCTTCGGCCGGCACGGTGGTCCCCGTCCCGACGGTCAGCTCGGGCAGGGGCGCCAGTGACCCCTGGCCGAGGGCGAAGGCCACCGCCGAGCGCGGGCCCCCGAGCGCAGCGCGCTGGGCGCGCTGGCGGACGCCCTCCAGCTGGTGGACGGCACCCGACTCCACCATCGGCAGCAGGCGGAGCAGCGTGAACGGCGCGAACGCCGCCAGCACAAGCAGCGCGCCACCGGCCAGCTCGGCCGAGATCGAGCCGTCGCTCGCTCCGAGCGCGCCGATGGCCAGGCTCAGCACCGCCACGATGACGAACTTCGAGAGCACGAGCGCCGCCACGGTCTCGACGAGGCGGCGGCACCACTGCGAGATCGACGGCCAGACCAGGCTGGCCAGTGCGAGTGGGAAGAACAGCGTGGCGACGTAGACGGCCGACGCGCGCACCAGGAGCTCGACCCACAGCAGGAGGGCGCCGAGGGACACGAACAGCGCACCGAGCAGGGTCACGAAGGTCGGGATCCCGGCGTTCCCGCCGGACGCCTGGCCGGCGAGGCCCGAGGCGAGGCCCGACAACGACGCGCCGATGTCACTCGACGCGGTCGAGGACACCGCGGCGCTGAGCGCGTCGGTGGCGGCGAGGCCGAGCTGCACCAGCTGGACCGCGACCGCGCCGAGCAGCAGGGCGAGCGGGAGGTGGACAAGAGCCGCTCGCACGAGAGCGCTGGCGCTCTGCCGGTAGATGGCCTGGATGATCGAGACCAGAAGGAGCGGCACGACCACGATCGCGGCCAGCCCCACCATGACCTCGTAGTGGGAGCGGAACCACGACGCGCCGAGATCGATCGACGTGCTCGACGCGATCACCCCACCGATCTGGGAGAGCAGCCAGCTGGCGCCGGCGGCGACCCCGGTGGCGATGGCACCGAGGACGTCGCCCGCCCCCGCCCCGACGAGGGAGGACCCGACGCTGCCCGCCGCGCCGCAGGCCGTGCTCAGTCCCGGGATGACCGCGCAGCCGATCGTGGGGATGCTCGGCAGGGCGAGGATCACGCGTTCTCGCTCCCGTCGCAAGGGCAGTGGCGGGGGGTCAGTGCAGCCCCGAGCCGGCGCCGAAGAAGAAGTTGATCAGCGTGGGCGCGGCGCCGATCAAGAGCGCCGCCAGTCCGGCCACGAGGACCGCCCGCCGCCCGGCCAGGGCCTGGTGGTAGTTCTGCGAGTGAGCGCCGAGAGCCCAGGTCGCCGCGCCGATCACGAGGCCGACCAGGGCGAGGATCAGTGCCCACCCGCCAATGCCGTTGGCCAGCTGCTGCAGGGTCCCCCCACCCGGCAGCTGGGCGGGGTCGGGGTTGAGCGACACACTCGCCACGATCCACGGCATGGTTGGCCTCCTCCGCTGTCGTTCGCCCGGGCCCGCGGTCGGTCCGCCGGGTCCTCGGTTTGTGCACCAGACCGCTCCTCTCGCTGCGCCGGTGGGACGAACGGTCGGGGCGGGCCTGCGCGGCGTGCTCCCAGGGAGTGGAGGACGTCACCGACTGGTCGCGCCGCGCGCCCCGTCCTGTCATGCTGGGGGCTGTGATCGAAGTGGTCGCGCAGAGCACCCGGATCGCCGGAATGGCGCCGTCAGCGGCCTATGTGCTCGCTGCGGTCATCCTGGTCGTGGCGGTGGCCCTGGCCGTCATGTTCGGCCGCCGGTCGGGCCGCCAGGCGCTCACCCAGCGCCTGACCGCCCTCGGGTCGCGGCTCGGCCTGCACCCCCCCACCGAGGAGAGCGGGCTCGAGAACGCGCTGGCCTACCTCGAGCAGGTGACCGGGGCGGCCTCCGAGGCGGTCGCCGAGGCCAGCGCGGATGCCATCCGCCTCCGGCGCGCCATCGACGCACTCCCCCAGGGCGTCGTCCTGTGCGACGACACCGGCAAGGTCGTGTACCAGAACGCGCCGGCCAACGCCCTGATGACGAGCCGCCTCGGTGATGCCCTCGCCGCCCAGGCCGTCACCGAGCTCCTCGAGGAGGCGTGGCACGACGGGACGGCCGAGCGCACGCTCGACCTGTACGGGCCGCCGCCCCGCACCCTCAATGTCCGGGCCCTCCTGATGGACGACGGCCGCCGGTCGCTCGGGGTGATCGCCCTCATCGAGGACATCTCCGAGCGCCGCCGCCTCGAGATGATCCGCCGCGACTTCGTGGCCAACGTCAGCCACGAGCTGAAGACCCCGATGGGCGCCCTCGGGCTGCTGGCCGAGACGCTCGTCGTCGAGCCCGACGGCGAGGTGGCCAAGCGCCTGGCCAATCGGATCCACACCGAGGCGTTCCGGGTGAGCCGGATCATCGACGACCTGCTCGACCTCAGCCGCATCGAGGCGGAGAGCGCCCCGCCCCGCGAGCCCGTGCTCGTGAGCCTGGTGATGGCCGAGGCGGTCGAGCGGGTCCGGGCGGCGGCCGACCAGCGCGGCATCGCGATCGTCCTCTACGAGCCCTCCCCGGCGGTCGCCATCATGGGCGACCGCCGCCAACTCGTCTCGGCGTTGCACGCGCTGTTGGAGAACGCCGTGACCTACAGCTACGACGACAGCACCATCACGGTCACCGGTGCGGTCTCACGCGAGCAGCTCGGCGGGGAGGACGGCGTCGTCGAGGAGCCGAGCCTGGTGGTCAACAACGGCTCGGTCGTCGGGGCAATGGCCCACCACCCGGCGGCGGTGCCAGGGGCGGCGGAAGCCGGCGGTGGCACGCCCCCGCTTCCGCCCGGAGCGATCCGGCTGCCGGGCCTGATCGAGCCCCAGTTGAGCGGCGAGCCGAGGGTGGACCCCGAGCGCGAGGTCGTCCGGATCTCGGTGGCCGACCACGGGATCGGGATCCCCGGCCGTGACCTCGAGCGAATCTTCGAGCGCTTCTACCGGGTCGACCACGGGCGCAGCCGCAACACCGGGGGCACCGGGCTCGGGCTGGCCATCGTGAGGCACGTCGCCACCAACCACCAGGGCCGGGTCGACGTCGAGTCGCGCGAGGGCGAGGGCTCGACGTTCACTCTCGTGCTGCCGCTGCAGCAGGAGTCGGGCGGCTGACAATGCCCAGGCCCCGCGCCGGAGAGGACCACGCCATCAGCGTCCTCATCGCCGAGGACGAGGAGTCCTTCGTCGACGCGATGACGGTCGGGCTCAGCCGCGAGGGCTTCAACGTGCACGTGGCCCGGGACGGCAACATGGCGATGCGCATGTTCGAGTCGGTCGACCCCGACGTGGTCCTGCTCGACCAGATGCTTCCGGGCGGGGTCTCCGGTCTCGACGTGTGCCGGTCGATCCGGGCCACGTCGTCGATCCCGATCATCATGGTGACCGCCAAGGGCACCGAGATCGACACGGTGGTGGCGCTCGAGGTTGGCGCGGACGACTACGTGACCAAGCCCTTCCGGATGCGCGAGCTGGTCGCCCGCATCCGGGCGGTGTCTCGCCGCTCCCCCCACCACCCCCGCGACGGTGGGACCGGCGCCGAGAGCCACGACGGCCAGCTCGTCTCGGGCGAGATCACGGTGGACGCCGAGCAGCGCCGGGTCTTCGTCCGGGGCGACGAGGTCCGGCTGCGCCGCAAGGAGTTCGACCTGCTGCACCTCCTGGTCGAGAACTCCGGCCGGGTGCTCACGAGAGACGTGCTCATCGACCGGGTCTGGGGACACGACTACATCGGCGACACGAAGACGCTGGACGTCCACATCAAGCGCCTGCGCTCCCAGATCGAGGAAGACCCGGCCGAGCCCACCCTCATCACGACGGTGCGCGGGGTCGGGTACCGCTTCGCCGATCCGGGGCGCTGAGCCGGCTCAGCGGGGCCGGATCTCGGTCTCCCCGCCGAGGAACGGGGCCAGGCACTCCGGGAGCCGCACCGAGCCGTCGGGCTGGCGGCCCGTCTCGACGAGGGCGGGCCAGATGCGCGACCAGGCGAGGGCCGAGCCGTTCAGCGTGTGGACCAGCACCGGTGGGCCGCCCGCCGAGGGCCGGTAGCGGATGTTGGCTCGCCGGGCCTGGTAGTCGCGGTACCAGCTGACCGAGGAGACCTCCCAGAACCGGTCCACCCCGGGGAGGTAGACCTCGAGATCCAGCGTCCGGGCCGACGGGGCCGACAGATCGCCGGTGCACAGATCGAGCACCCGGTACATGAGGCCGAGCTCCTGCAGGATGGCCTCGGCCCGGGCCGTGATGTCGGCGTGGACCGAGGCCGCCTGGGCCTCGGTGGCGTAGGCCATGAGCTCAACCTTGTCGAACTCGTGGATCCGGAGCAGGCCCCGGGTGTCCCGCCCGGCCGCGCCGGCCTCACGCCGGTAGCAGGCGGTCACCGCGCAGAAGCGCATGGGCAGCGCCGCCTCGTCGAGGATCTCGCCGCGGTACAGCGAGGTGAGCGGGACCTCCGCGGTCGGGATCGCCCAGAGGTCGTCGCGCTCGATGTGGTAGCCCTCGTCGCTGAAGCGCGGCAGGTGCCCGGTGGCGGTCATCGTCTCGGTCAGGACCAGGGTGGGCGGCCGGATCTCCTCGTAGGCGTCGACATGGCGCGCGAGCGCGAACGCGCTGAGCGCCCGCAACAGGCGCGAGCCCATCCCGCGGAACAGGGGGAACATCGAGCCCGACAGTCGGGCGCCGCGCTCGAGGTCGAGGATGCCGAGCTCCTCGCCGACCTCCCAGTGGGGCACCCGCTGGTGCGGCCCGTACTCGGGGGCGGGCCGACCGTCGTCCATCCCCGGCCACCACCGGCGGAGCTCGACGTTGTCCTCGGGCCCCGCCCCGTCCGGGGTCTCCTCCGACGGGAGGTTCGGGAGCATCAAGAGCGCGTCCCGGACCGCCGCCTGGGCGGCGTCGGACGCGGCGCCGGCCTCACGCTCGCGATCGCCGAGGGCCCGGCTCTCTTCGCGGAGCGACGCGACGGCGTCGGGCTGCTTCTCCCGTTGGGCCTCCGCGAACCGCCGGGACAGTTCCTTCACCTGGGCACGGAGGGTCTCCTGGGTGCCGCGCAACTCACGGGCGGTGGCGTCGAGGGTGGCGACCCGCTCCACCTCGGCCCGCTCGACCCCCCGCCGGCCGAGCGCGACGGCGACCGCGTCGGCGTCCTCTCGGATGAGCCGGACGTCGATCATGGGCGGCAACGCTACCGGCGGCCGTCGGGGAGGTCCGCCAGCCGTGCCGATAGCGTGCCTGCGGTATGCCCGCCGTCGAGTGCGCCGACCTGGTCGTTCGCTACGGGTCCACGACGGCGGTCGACGGGGTCTCCTTCGACGCCCACGCCGGCGAGGTCGTGGCGGTGCTCGGGCCGAACGGTGCCGGCAAGACCTCCACGGTCGAGGCGCTCGAGGGCTATCGGGCCCCCTCCGCCGGCCGGCTCCGCGTCCTCGGTCTCGATCCGCGGGCCGAGCACCGCTCCCTCGTCCCCCGCATCGGGGTCATGCTGCAGCGCGGCGGCGTCTACCCCATGCTCGGGCCGCGCCGAGTCCTCGAGCTGTTCGCCTCCTACTACCCCGACCCCGAGCCGACCGACGGACTCCTCGCACTGGTCGGACTGCGGGGGGTCGAGCGGACGCCGTGGCGCCATCTCTCCGGCGGCGAGCAGCAGCGGCTGTCGCTGGCCCTGGCCTTGATCGGGCGGCCCGAGGCCGTGTTCCTCGACGAGCCGACCGCCGGGGTGGACGCCGAGGGCCGGATCGGCCTACGGGCGGTGATCGCCGGACTGCGCGAGCGCGGCACCTGTGTCGTCCTCACGACCCACGAGCTCGCCGAAGCCGAGCGGCTGGCCGACCGGATGGTGGTGCTCAAGGCCGGGCGGGTGATCGCCCGGGGCACGGTGGCCGAGCTCGCCGGCGCGACGGCGCCGGCCCTCCGCTTCACCTCCCGGCCCGGTCTTGATATCGACGCCCTCGCCGCCCACGTCGGGAGCCCGGTTCTCGAGGAGGAGGACGGCGCCTACCGGGTGACGGCCTCGGTCACCCCGGAGCTGACGGCCGCCGTCGCGACCTGGCTCGCCGAGCACGGGGCCACCCTCGTCGAGCTCCGGACCGGCGCCACCTTCGAGGAGACCTATCTCGCCCTCGTGAGCGAGCAGCCCGCTTCGGCGCCCGAGGACGACCGGCCCCGGGCCGTCCGTCGCGGCCGGCGGCGGTGAGGGCGCTCCTCGCCCAGGTCCGGGCCGAGGCCTGGATGACCCTCCGGCGCGGCGAGACCCTGCTCGTGACCGTCGGCATCCCGGTCGTCTTCGTCGTCTTCTTCTCCAAGGTGCACGTCCTGCCGGTCGGCAGCGGACCGCCGGTCGACTTCGTGGTGCCCGGCGTGCTGGCGCTGGCCGTGATGTCGACCGCCATGGTCTCCCTCGGGAGCGCGACCGGGTTCGAGCGCGGCTACGGAGTCCTCAAGCGGCTCGGCGCCACGCCGCTGCGCCGCGACCGCCTGGTGGGGGCGAAGATCACGACGGTTGTGCTGGTCGAGCTGGTCCAGGCGGCCGTCCTCATCCCGATCGGTCTCGGGCTCGGGTGGCACCCGGGCGCCCGGGGCGCGGCGGTCCCCGAAGCGGTGGCCGTCGTGCTGCTCGCCACCCTGGCGTTCGGCGGCCTCGGCCTCCTCCTCGCCGGGATCCTGCGCGCCGAGGTCAATCTCGCCGCCGTCAATGGCCTCTATCTGGTGCTGCTCCTGTTGGGCGGCATGCTCGTCCCGCTGGCCAAGCTCCCTGGTGGTCTCGCCGCGTTCTCGCGGGGCCTGCCGGCCGCCGCGTTGTCCGCGGGCCTGCACGCCACGTTCGGGATCGCCGGCTCGGTGCCCGCCGAGAGCTGGGTCGTCCTGGCGATCTGGGCGGTCGCGACGCCGGTCGCGGCGTCGCTCACCTTCCGCTGGGAGTAGCGGTCAGGACAGGGCGCGCTCCCACCGCCGCAGCTGCGACGCGGTGATCGCCCCGTGGACGATCCGCACGATGGTCCCGTTGCCGTCGACGAACACCGCGTCGGGGTCGCCGACGAAGGCGTAGAGCCCCTCGGTCACCCGGTAGTCGGGGTCGGCGCCCACCGGGAAGGTGACTCCGCTCTGATGCACGAAGCGGAGGGCCGCGCCGGTCGGGTCCATCCCGTCGACCCCGATGACCTCGACCCGGGAGGCGGCCGGCTGGCTGCGGAAGGCGGCCGCGATCGCGGGGACCTCGGCGTGGCACGGCGCGCACCAGCTCGCGAGGAAGAGGAGCACGGCGGGACGGCCCGAGCCCCCGCCGGTCTCGGGCGTGCCCACGCTTCCTCCGCCACCCAGGCGGGCGAGCGAGAACGACGGCGCCGGCGAGCCGACGACCGGGGGCCCCTTCGGCCCGGTGCCGATCGTGGTGAAGAGCCCGACCCCGAGCCCCGCCGCGACCACGCACCCGACGACGAGGAACACGAGCCGCGGCCGCTGCGGCGTGCCGCCGGTCCCCTCCGGCGACGCGCTCACCAACTCAGTGGATGCGCCGGACGAAGACGTCGACGGCCATCGCTCCGAAGAGCACCGTCAGGTAGGTGATCGAGTAGGCGAACAGCCGCATGGCGTCGCCCTCGATCGGTGCGGACCGGGCCGCGAGCACCCACAGCCGGACCGCCATCGCGAGGTAGAGCGCTCCGGCCACCGCCGCGACCACCACGTAGGTGGCACCCATGGGCACGACCACGGCGAACGCCAGCGTGCTCGCCACCATCGCGGCGGTGTAGAAGAACACGTTGCGGGCGATCCGCGTCGGCGTGGCCACGACCGGCAGCATCGGCACGTGCGCCGCCTCGTAGTCGTCCCGATAGCGCACCGCCAGCGCCCAGAAGTGCGGTGGGGTCCACAAGAAGATGGTGGCGAAGAGGATCACCGGCGCCCATGACAGCGAGCCGGTGACCGCGCTCCACCCGACGAGCACGGGCACCGCCCCGGCGGCGCCACCGATGACGATGTTCTGGGACGAGCGGCGCTTGAGCCACACCGTGTACACGCCGACGTAGAAGGCGGTGGCCGAGAGGGCCAGCACCGCCGAGAGGAGGTTCACCAGGCCCCAGAGCTCGGCGAACGCGACCACCTCGAGCACGCATGCGAAGGCGAGCGCGGCGGCGGGCGTGACCGCCCCGGTCACGAGCGGGCGGTTCCGCGTCCGGCGCATGACGCGGTCGATGTCCCGGTCGACGTACATGTTCACCGCGTTCGCCCCGCCGGCGGCCAGGGTGCCGCCGACCAGGGTGGCCGCGATCAGGCTCAGTCGGGGCAGCCCCCGCTGCGCCACGATCATCGTGGGCAGCGTCGTGACCAGCAGCAACTCGATGATGCGGGGCTTGGTCAGGGCCACATAGGCGCCGACGCGGTGCAGGCGCGCGCCCGCGAGGCGGACCGCCGGGGCGTGGGAGACCATCGGGCCGAGCCTACGGCGGACGGCGGGCCGGGCACCAAGCAGCGCCCACCGGCGGGGAGGACCGAAGAGCCCCCGGTACCATGGGCCGCCGTGAGCGTCGGGTCCTCAGTGGGTCCGCGGCGGTCCCGCCGGGCGCTCCCGGTGGTGGCGCCCCCCCTGTTCCGCCGGCTGGCCATCGCCTCGCTGGTGGCGGTCAGCCTCATCGTGCTGACCGGGGCGGCCGTCCGCCTCACCGGCTCGGGGCTGGGGTGCCCCGACTGGCCCTCCTGCTACCAGCGGCGGGTGACCCCCCAGCTCTCATTCCACCCCCTGGTCGAGTTCTCGAACCGGCTCGTCACGGTCGTGCTCGTGGTCCTCCTGGCCCTCACGTTCCTGGCCGCCATCCGTCGACGGCCGTTCCGTCGTGATCTCGCCTGGCTGTCGGCCGGCCTCCTGGCCGGGGTCGTCGCCCAAGCGGTGATCGGTGCGATCGCCGTCTACACGAAGCTCAACCCCTACGTGGTGGTGCTGCACCTGCTGGCGTCGATGGCGCTGGTCGGACTGGGCGTGGTGCTCGTACACCGTTCGTCGCGCGTCTACGCGCCCGGCTCGGCGACTCCCCTCGTGCCGCGCGCCACGCTGCTCGGCGGGCGGGCGATCCTCGGATTGCTCACCCTTGTGCTCCTCGCCGGCACCTTCACCACCGGCGCCGGGCCGCACGCCGGGAACTCAAGCGGGCAGCTCGTGGCGAAACGCATCCCAGTGGCCCTGCGCGACATGGCCGAGCTTCACTCGAGCCTCGCGCTCTTGCTGGTCGGGGTCGTCGTCGGCCTTTCCGTCGCGCTGCACGCCATGGCGGTGCCCGAGCGGGTGAAACGGGCGGCACGGATGCTCTGCGGCGTCCTCGTCCTCCAGGCGGCGGTGGGCTACACCCAGTACTTCACCCATCTCCCGGCCGCGCTGGTCGAGGTCCACGTGCTCGGGGCCACGGCGCTCGTTCTCGGCGCCGTCCGGTTCCACCTCGCCCTGACCGATCACGCCGCGGAGCCATCGGGGCCTGGCTCCGCCGACGACGTCGGCCCGGTCCGGGCGCCGACCGAAAGTCTTCAGGTAAGTGGCTGATAGCTTGGCCGCACCCGACGATCGGCTCGGGATTCGCCCCCATCGTCTAGCGGCCTAGGACGCCGCCCTTTCAAGGCGGTAACACGGGTT
>DAIUEV010000058.1:0-14644 GCA_036844945.1 Acidimicrobiales bacterium | reverse complement strand
GGACGCCGCAGTCCTCGACCACCACGTATCGGTCGATGTGGACGAGACCCGTTTCGACGTCCACCTCGAGCATGCAACAGTGCGTCCCACCCGACCACCCGCTGCTCCCGCCGTCGTAGGTGTAGGTGACGGTCAGGTCGGTGTCGAGCCCCTCGGGCAGCCGGCCGGGATCCTCGGCCACCGTCGTTGCGAGGTCGCGCAGGCTCAGCTTCGCCTGCGGTGTCCCCCGGACGCTCACCACCCCCTCGTTGATCTCGAGGTCAGCAGGGCTCGCCTCGAGCAGTTCGGACGCGAGCAGGAGGATCTTCTCGCGGAGCTGCCGTGAGCCGTGCAGCACCGCCCCGTTGGCCATCGTGGCCGCCCGGCTCCCCCCGGTGCCGACCAGCGCGAACGGGGTGACATCGGTGTCACCGAAGACCACCCGGACGTCCTCGAACCGGACGCCGAGGACGTCGGAGGCCACCTGGGCCAGCGTTGTCTCGTGACCCTGACCGTGAGGCTGCTGGCGGGTCACCACGACGATCGTTCCGTCTTTGTCGACTGACACGTGGGTCACCTCGTTGCCGAGGATGCCCGCTGCCGGGTCGCCCGCCCCGGGGATCTTGGGGCCCGGAGCCGCCTCCAGGTAGGAAGCCATGCCGAGGCCGACGTAGCGACCCTCCTCCCGCAGCTCGGCTTGGCGCCGGCGGAAACCGTCCCAGTCGACGATCTTGGCCGCCTGCTCAACCTGCTCCCTCGTGGTCGCCGATTCGAACGGTTGGCCGGTCAGCATCGCGAGCGGCGGTTGACCGCGCTCGACGTAGTTGCGCCGCCGCACCTCGATGGGGTCGATGTCGAGCTCGCGGGCGACGATGTCGAGCAATCGCTCGCGCATGAAGTCCGCCGTGGCCCAGGGTCCGCGGTAGGAGACATAGGTGGCCTTGTTGCTGAAGACCGCTCGATTGGTGGCCGAGATACCTTCGATGCGGGTCGGGCCCTGGAAACTGCCGCCGATGGACCCGACGAACATCGCCCCCGGGAAGGGGTCGCTCGGATAGGCGCCCGCATTGAGCTTCACCTCCATGCGGACCCCGAGGAGGACCCCGTCGGCCGTGACCGCGGCTTCGAGATCGGCCATCTCCTCGCGGGCCTGACCTCCGGTGGCCAGATGCTCGAGGCGGTCCTCGATCCACTTGACCGGCCGACCCAGATCGATCGAAGCGGCGGCCACCGCCGCGTCCTCCCTCGAGACACCGTTCTTCAGGCCGAACCCTCCTCCGACGTCGGCCGCCAGGACACGGATCTTCTCCATCGGCACGCCGATCTGGGGCGGGAGCAAGAGGCGGAGCATGTGTGGAGACTGTGTCGAGGAGTGGATCGTCAGATGCTCGTTGGCGGCGTCCCAGGACGCGACCAGGCCACGGCACTCCATCGGGACCGGTTGGTGGCGGTGGACGAACACGGTCGCGCGGACCACCCGGTCGGCCTTGGCGAAGGCCCCGGCGACGTCTCCGACCTCCATCCCGCCGGTGAGGGTCACGTTGTCTTCGAATTCGTCCCACACCTTGGGCTTCGACGGGTCGAGGGCGTCCTCGTAGGTGACGATCGGCGCGAGCGGCTCGATGTCCTCGACGATCAGCTCGAGGGCGTCCTCGGCGATGTACCGGTCCTCGGCGATCACCAAGGCGATCGGATCCCCGACGTAGCGGACCTTGTCGGTCGCCAGCGCATAGAACGACGGTGATCGGAGGTTCGGCATCATGTTGATGCCAATGGCCGAGCCTGCGATCGCCGGCTGCGTGAGCCGGGCGATGTCCTCGCCCGTATACACCGCCATCACTCCGTCGAGCTGCCGGGCCTCCTCGACGTCCACCGAACGGAGCCGGCCATGGGGTACATGGCTGCGCAGGAACGCCGCGTGGAGCATGCCCGGCAGGACGACGTCGTCGATATACCGACCCCGACCGGTCAGGATGCGCGGGTCCTCTGAGCGCAGGACCCGCGCACCGATCGAACGCGCTCCGATCGGGGCTGTCTGGTCGACCATGCTCATCCCCTTCCATCCACGCTGACCCCCGTTCTACGAAGGGAGGTCTTCAACTTCTCTTGATATGCACCGAGGGACGGTGCAGCCCGCGAAGGTCGGTCGGCGCTAATCCGCCTGGGCGAAGAGGCTCCGCAGCCAGCTGCCGATCTTGTCGAACGCCTCCGTCGCCGCCGGGAACTCGAAATTGACGAAGCCGTGAGGCTGCCCGGCGTAGCACACCTCTTCGACGTCAACCCCGACATCGCTCAGACGTTTGGCGTAAGCCCGTCCTTCGTCCCTGAGCATGTCGCATCCACCGAGGATGACGAGTGCCGGAGGCAGGCCGGCGAGGCTCTTGGCGCTCAGCGGGACCGCATATTGGTCCGAGTCGAGGTCACGCCCCCCGCTGTAGGCCTTCCAAAACTGCTCGCCGGCGGCGAGGCTTATGACCAAGCCGTCGAATTCCTTCCTCGACGGGAACACCTCGGTGCCGGCTGTGGCCGGATAGATGAGCACCTGTCCGGCCAACGTCAAGTCGCCCGCATCGCGGGCCCGCAAGGACACCGCAGCCGCCAGGTTCCCTCCCGCGCTCTCCCCGGCGACGGCCACCAAGTGGGGGGGCACACCAAAGCGTCCGGTGTTGGCGACCGCCCAACGTGTCGCCGCCTCACAGTCATCGAGCCCAGCTGGATAGGGATGCTCGGGGGCGAGCCGGTACTCCACCGAGATGACGACCGCTCCAGAGACGTCGGCCAGGTTGCGCGCCACGGCGTCCATGATCCCGATGCTGCCCATCACGAAGCCGCCCCCGTGAAAGTACACAACGACGCCCGAGACTGGTCCGTCCGGTTGGTAGATGCGGACCGGCACATCACCAACGAACTCATCGCTCACGTCGGCGAGCTGAATGTCACGCTGGGGTGGAAGCCCAACCGGGCCTCGGGCCAACTCGAGTATCTCCGGAGTCAACTCTTCGAGCGGAGTCGCTCCCATCGGACCGCCGGCCAACCATTCGACGACCCACGGATCCAGTACTCCCTCTTCGGCCACGGGCCTTCCTCCGCCTCGAGTTCGGGGCCAGTCAGATGCGGTTCGATCACCAACCAACTAGCGGAGCGCACCCTAGTTGAGGTCGGTGAGGACGACCCAGCTGCCCGCGCCGGTGCGTCACGATCGTCCCTCACCGTGACAGCGTTCTCGCCCCGGCCGGCCCGGGCGACGGTGGGTCGGCGAGGTATCGCGGCTGTCGAGCCCCCACCGTAAACTCGCCGCGAGGGTCGACAACCTCAGTCGGAGGAGGGGGCGATGAGTGAAGAGCGCGGTTTGGGCCTCACGGATCCGCTGTACACCGAGCCGTTCGTCGACGTGGACGAGTGGCGCGACCACCCCGTGCGCCACCGCTACGTCCACGGTGGGTTCAGTGGAACCGACTGCCGGTTCTCGATGTACTTCCCCGACGCCGTGCGCTACCACGGCCGCTTCTTCCAGCCCCTGAGCCCGATCCCCGGCTCCGAGCACGGGGCGACCGAGGGCGCCTTCACCGGTTTCATCGAGTTCGCAGTCGCGAGCGGTGGGTACCTCGTCGAGTCGAACCTCGGCCGTTTCCGCCGCGCCCTGCGGGGCGAGGACTCGACGATCGCCGGCTACCGGGCCAGTGCCGCGGTGGCCACGTACTCGCGCGTACTCGCATCGGAGCAGTACGGCGCGCACCGCCCCTATGGGTACGTGTTCGGTGGCAGTGGCGGCGCTTACCGCACCGTGGCGTGCTTTGAGAACTGCGACGGCGTGTGGGACGGAGCCGTGCCCTACATCCACGGGTCGATGATGAGTATGCCGAGCATGTTCTCGGTGCAGGCCCACGCGTTCAGGGTGCTGCACGACAAGATCCCCCAAATCGTCGACGCGCTCGAACCGGGTGGGAGCGGCGACATGTTCGCCGGACTGAATGAGGAGGAGCAGGGCGCGCTGGCCGAAGTCACCCGGATGGGGTTCCCGCCCGAGGCGTGGTTCGACGCTGAACGGGTCCGCCTCCAGTACACGACGATATGGGCGGGTCTGTTCGACCACTTCGCGACCTGGGACCCGACGTACTTCGACGACTTCTGGACGGTGCCCGGATACCTCGGCCACCACCCCACGGCCTCATTGTCGGCCGCCAAGGTCGAGCAGAAGACCACCGTCGCCGAGCTGGTCCTGCCGGCCCTGGCAGCCGAGCACGGCCTCCCGATCCCGATGGCGTTGCGTGGGCTGCACGTCGACGACGTCCCGGTCGCCTACCGGCTGAGCGAGGTGCCCGAGGCCGATCTGACCGGCGCCATGCTCCGCTTCATGTCCGGGCACGCAGCCGGCCACCACGTCTGGATCTCGGGTCGGCGGGACGAGTACCTCGCGACGGGGATCGGTCAGGAAGAGTTCGAATACCTGCGCGGGGTGGCGGTCGGCGACGACGTACTCGTCGACAACACCCCCTATCTCGCCTTCCAGACGTACCACCGCCACCAGGTGCCGGATCCCGAGTACCCGGGTTGGGACCAATTCCGGGCGGCCGGCCAGCCTGTTCACCCGCAGCGCCCGGAGCTGTTGGGTCCGCGCTTCGTGCGGAACAACGGCGCGGGGCTCATGACGGGGCGCTTCGGCGGGAAGATGATCGTCGTCCAGAGTCTCTTCGACGAGATCGCGTACCCCCAGCAGGCCGAGTGGTACCGGCGGCGGGTGGCCTCGGCATTCGGTGACCGCATTGACGACCACTACCGGGTCTGGTTCACCGACCACGCCATGCATCAAGACCCAGCGGTGATGCCCCGCATCGACGTTCACCCTGACCGCGCGACCCGCATTGTCAGCTATCGAGGGATCCTGGAACAAGCGCTGCGCGATGTCGCCGCCTGGGTCGAGCGGGGTATCGCGCCGCCGCCCAGCACCGTCTACGAGCTCGACGATGGCCAGATCCGACTGCCCGCCACCGCGGCGACCCGCCGTGGCATCCAGCCGGTCGTGAGATTGCAGGCCAACGGTGCCGAGCGGACCGAGGTCGCGGTCGGCGAATGGGTCACCTTCTCGGCGTTGATCGAGGTGCCCCCGGGGACGGGCACGATCACCGCCGCGGAGTGGGACTTCGAGGGCCGGGGGGACTTCCCGGTTCCCGAACCGTTCACCAACGAGGACATGTCGTACGAGTCGATACGGATCACCCGTGAGTTCGCCTTCGGCGCACCGGGTACCTACTTCCCGGCGCTCCGGGTCACGGCGCACCGCCTCGGGCAGGTGGACAACCCCCATGGTCGGGTCATGAACCTCGGCCGCACTCGCGTCGTCGTCGCCTAGAAGCTTCCGTCCGGCCGTCGCCGCCGGTTCGGACGAAGCGGCTGTTCTGACCCGGTCGGTTCGCGCTTTTCCCGCCGTGTCATTGGACCCCTCAGCAGAACCACGCCCTGGCAGCAGAGGCAGGGGGTCGGGGTAGGGTCGGTTGACCGCCGCAACAGGATCCGGGAGGCAACGATGGCGCAGCGCAGCGTCGAGGTCGTGACCGAGGACGGGAAGTGTCCCTGCTCGCTGCACCTCCCCACCGGGGAGGGACCGTGGCCGGCGGTGATCATGTATCCCGACGCCGGAGGGTTGCGGGACACCTTTCGGGAGATGGGCGAGCGACTGGCAGGACTGGGCTACGTGACGCTCGTGCCGGACTTCTACTACCGGGCCGGCGACTACGAGCCGTTTGATCTGCGTACCGCCTTCAGCGAGCCGAAAGAGCGGGACCGGCTCATGAGCCTGATGGGAAGCGTCAAGCCCGACATGGTCGTCCGCGATGCCCGCACCTACGTCGACTACCTGACCTCGTTGCCAGAGACCTCCGGTGACGCCGTGGGCACCACCGGCTACTGCATGGGGGGTCGGCTCTCTCTCATCGTCGCTGGCCACTTGGGTGACCAGGTCGCGGCGGCAGCCTCCTTCCACGGCGGGAACCTCGCCGCGGCCGACGATCCCAACAGCCCGCACCTGCAGGCCGGCCGTATGAAGGCGACGGTCTACGTCGGCGGGGCGACCGATGACGGGAGCTTTCCGGCCGAGCAGCGCGACCGTTTGGACCAAGCGTTGAACGAAGCGGGTGTCCCGCACACCATCGAGACCTACCCGGCCGCCCATGGATTTGCCGTACCCGACAACCCCACCTATGACGCCGGTGCCGCCGAGCGACACTGGGACGCGATGGCCAACCTGTTCGGGTCAACCCTGGGGTCCGGCGGAGGTGCCACCTCGTCGTAGCGAGCCATCGTCGAGGGATCACCTTTAGAGATCAGCGGTCGGACAAACCGACCGCGGGTGACGGTTTCTCACCCGGGTCGGTGGCGGAACCCCGTCCGCCCGGGTCGTTCCTGTCCGAGGGCCGGCGGCGCTCGCCCGTCCCGATCGACCGGCCCGCCGCCACCCTGATCCGACAAAGCGGTGGAGACCTCTTGGTGTCGGTCCCCCCCCGGGTCGGATCGGGACAAGGCAATCGTCCAGATCCCTAAACCAGCTGGCGGGCCGGGGTCCACTTGGTCGGAATGCACTACGCTCGATTTCAACGCCAGAGACACGAATCGGAGTCAAAAGATGGCACGTCATTTGCCCTTCCCGGTGTTCGACGCCGACAACCACATGTACGAGACGACGGACGCCTTCACTAAGTACCTCCCAGAGGAATACTCGGGCCTGATCAAGTACGTCGAGATAAACGGTCGGACGAAGATCGCCATCAAGAACAAGATCAGCGAGTACATCCCGAACCCGACCTTCAACGTCGTCGCTGCCCCTGGCGCCCAGGAGCTCAAGTTCAAGCTCAAGAACCCTTCGTCCAAGACCACGGCCAAGCCGGGCGACAAGGCGCTGGAGGAGCCCCCCAAGTACATCCACGCGGTGCCCGCCTTCTTCGACCCCGAACCCCGGCTCGAGTTGCTGGACGAGCTCGGCATCGAGTGGGCGATGATGTGGCCGACCCTGGCCAGCCTGCTCGAGGAGCGCCTCGCCGACGATCCAAAGGCCACTCACGTCGTCGTCCACGCGTTCAATCAGTGGATGGCCGAGCACTGGACGTACAACTTCGCCGACCGCATATTCCCCACGCCGGTCATCACGCTCCCGATCGTCGACGAGGCGTTGAGGGAACTCGACTACGTCGTCGAACGCGGCGTACGGGCGATCCTCGTCCGTCCCGCACCGGTGCCCGATTACAACGGGCGTCGGCGCTCCTTCGCCCTCCCCGAGTACGACCGCTTCTGGCAGCGGGTCGAGGAGGCGGGGGTCCTCGTGGGGATGCACGCGTCGGACGACGGCTTCCAGCGCTACCTGAACGAGTGGGAGGGCCACGACTCCGAGTTCCTGCCCTTCGCGGGAAAGCCCTCGGCGTTCTCGGCGATCGTCGGGTCCGATTGGCGCACCGTGTCCGACGTCGTGTCCTCGATCATCGGACACGGCCTCGCCACGCGGTTCCCGAAGCTGCGGTTCATGCCGGTGGAGAACGGGAGCGCGTGGGTGCGCCCGCTCGTCGGCAAGCTCCAGAAGGTCTACGAGCGGGTGCCCCACCTCTTCGACGAGGACCCGATGGTGACGTTCCGGCGGAGCATCTTCGTTCACCCGTTCCACGAGGAGGACGCCGTCGGACTTGTGCAGCTGGTCGGTCCGGACAACGTGGTGTTCGGATCGGACTATCCGCATCCTGAGGGCATGTTCGACCCGATCACCTTCGTCGACGAGCTCGAGGCACTGGACGAGGGGGACCGGGCCAAGGTCATGGGCGGAAACCTGGCCAAGCTCATGAAGGTTGCCTGACACGACGGTCCCGCACGAAGCTGTGTCCGACTCGAGCATCCTGCTCCGGGCCGAGGACCTGGACGTCCGCTACGGAGCGTCTCGGGCCCTCTTCGGCGTGTCGTTGTCGGTCGGAACGGGCAACATCGTCGCGCTCCTCGGCCCGAACGGGGCCGGCAAGAGCACCCTGGCCCGGGCGCTGTCAGGCCTGGTTCCGCTCACGTCGGGCTCGATCGAGTTCGACGGGCGGGACATCTCGAAGATGCCGGCCCACCGTCGTCGGCAGGCGGGGCTCACCTACATCCCCGAAGGCCGTGGGATCTTCCACGGCCTGTCGGTGATAGACAATCTGCGCATCGCCGTTCGCCATGCCGGTTCGAGGGCCGAGCGTGAGGCCGCGATCGCGCGGGCGGTGGAGCTCTTTCCGATCCTCGGCCGTCGGTCGCACCAGCGAGCCGGGAGCCTGTCGGGTGGCGAGCAGCAGATGCTCTCACTCGGCCGGGCTCTCGCACTCGGGCCGAAACTCCTCGTCGCCGACGAGATGTCCCTCGGTCTCGCGCCACTCGTCGTCGACCTGGTCTTCGACAGCTTGGAGCGGGTCCGCCAGGCGGGGATCTCGGTGCTCTTGATCGAGCAGTTCGTTCACCGGGCATTGGACATGGCCGACGACTGCGTGATTCTCTCCCGCGGCCGGGTTGGGTGGACCGGCAGGGCCGCCGAGGCGGGACCCGAACTCCTCGACCGCTACCTCGGCGAAGCCGCGTCGTCCGCGGTCTGAGCTTCCGTCTCCGGCTGATCCGGCAACAAGGCGGCGGCTTCCGGTCCCTCCCCGAGGTAGGCGGCCTTCACCTTGGGATCGCTACGGATCAGCTCCGGTGGCCCTTCGGTCAGGAGCTCGCCGAAGTCGAGCACGAACACGTAGCTCGAGAGGCTGAGGACCATCGCGACGTCGTGCTCGACGAGCAACATGGAGAGATGTTCGTCCTCGACGGTGCGCCGGAGGGCCTGCGCGAGCCGGTCGCTCTCCCATTGGTCGAGACCCGCAGAAGGCTCGTCTAGGAGCACGAGTGAGGGGCTCGTCGCGAGCGCCCGACCGACCTCCACGAGCCGGGTCGTCCCGAGCGGGAGCACGTCCACGGGGACGTCCCCGACGTCGGCCAGCGAAAGGAGCTCGAGGAGGTAGCGCACCCGCTCGGTCTCGGCCGGCTCGGGCTTTCGGAAGCTGGCCGGCGTGATCATGTCCTTCCACAGCCGAGAGCGCCGGTGCCGGGCGCGGTAGGCGAGCACCAGGTGGTCGCGCACGCTCAGACCCATGAAGAGCTCCGGCTGCTGGAAGGTGCGGGCGAGACCGCGCCGCGCCCGATCCTGGGGACTTGCGTCCGTCACATCGACTCCGCCGATGTACACCTTGCCTGCGTTCGGCCTGAGCAGCCCCGAGCACACGGAGAAGAGCGTGGTCTTCCCGGCCCCGTTGGGTCCGACCAGCCCGACCAACGAGGCTTGCGGCACCGAAATGCTGACACCGTCGAGGGCCGTCACGCCGCCGAAGCGGACGACAACGTCGCGGGCCTCGAACGCCGGGGTGGAGGGACCGGATTCGGCGGTCACCCGGCTCTGAACTCCTCCGGGAAGGGCAGCGCTGGCTTGCGCGAGGCCGGGGACGTGGTGCCCACGGTAGGGGAGCGCCACCCGAGGGCCTGCCGGAAGTCGGCAGCGATCACGGGGGTCGGCTTCATCGCCCGACAGGCTAGCGGAACCGGAAAATCGCCTGTATTTTTCGCTCACCTCACGGGAAGAGATGAGGAGCATTCGGTGACGCAGACTTCGGCCGACATCTACTACGACCCTTACGACCTCGAAATCGACGTCGACCCGTATCCGCTCTGGAGGCGCATGCGGGACGAGGCCCCTCTCTACTACAACGACCGCTACGACTTCTACGCCGTGACCCGGTTCGACGACGTGGAAGAGTGCCTGGTCGACTGGAAGACCTACATCTCGGGCAAGGGTTCGGTGCTCGAGATGATCAAGGCCAATGTCGAAGTGCCACCGGGCAGCATCCTCTTCGAGGACCCGCCGGCTCACGACATCCACCGCAGCCTTTTGTCTCGGGTCTTCACGCCGAAGCGCATGAATGCCATCGAGCCGAAGGTGAGGGAGTTCTGCGCACGTTCCCTCGATCCGCTGGTTGGGTCCGGCGGATTCGATTTCATCCGGGATCTCGGTGCCCAGATGCCCATGCGGACGATCGGGATGCTGCTCGGGATCCCCGAGGAGGATCAGGAGAGGATCCGCGATCGGCTTGACGCCGGGATGCACCTTGCCGACGGCGTCATGCCGGACCGGGACTACAACCTCCAGAACGGCGAAGACTTCGGCGAATACATCAACTGGCGAGCCGAGCATCCCTCTGATGACCTCATGACCGAATTGTTGAACGCCGAGTTCGAGGACGTCGACGGCAATCGCCGCACGCTCACTCGGACCGAGATCCTCAACTACATCGGCCTGCTGGCCGGCGCTGGGAACGAGACAACGACGCGATTGATCGGTTGGACAGGCAAGATCCTCGCCGAGAACCCCGACCAACGTCGAGAACTCGTGGACGACCCGTCGCTGATTCCCAACGCGATCGAGGAGTTGCTGCGATACGAGGCACCGTCCCCGGTCCAGTCGCGCTATGTCACCCGTGAAGTCGAACACCACGGCGAGACGGTCAAAGAGGGAAGCATCATGGTGATCCTCAACGGCTCGGCAAACCGCGACGAACGGGTATTTGAGGATCCGGACCGGTTCGACATCCATCGAACGATGGCCCGTCATCTCACCTTTGGCTACGGCCTCCACTTCTGTCTCGGAAGCCATCTGGCCCGGCTCGAGGGTCGGGTCGCGCTCGACGAGGTGCTGAAGCGTTTCCCCCGGTGGGAGGTGGACTGGGAGCACGCAGAACAGGCGCACACCTCCACGGTGCGGGGCTGGGACCGGCTTCCCGTCTTCACCGACTGAGCTCGCGCCACTCCAGGACCTGGGGCAGCTCGGTCCGGGGGCCGAGCCCGCTCAAACCCCTGGCCGCTCCATCGGTGACACTGACCGACACCCCAATCTGATCGACCTCCTCAGTCGGGCTCGCCGGCGCAGGCGTTCCCTTCGGACTGACGCCCCCCGTGAACAGGTGCGCTCTCGGACTGGCGCGACGAGGTGGAGATGAGGGCCCTCGGACCGCCGCCCGCCCGCCTTTGGGGGCGGGCGTCCCGGACTGCGGCTCCTACCGGGGCGCCATTGCGTCGGTCGGTGTCGCCGCCATCCCGCCGAAGGCGCGCGCCGTGCTCGCCGGCATCACGACCTCGTCGGCGGAGCGCTTGAGGCTCTTCTGATGCTGCCGGAAGAGGTAGCCGAAGGCGACGTTGTGGCCGAGGACGGTGATGGCCAGCCACAGCCACCACAGGTTCCGCTCGGTGATGAGGAGGACGATCAGGGCGATCGCATAGCCCAACGTGGCCCACTTGAGCTGGCCGTAGACCCGAGGGGAGCGCTCCCGGAGTTCTGCGACCACCTGCTTGAACGCGCGGACCTGGAAGGTGAGGACCCCTTGGGGGAACTGGATCATGGCGACGGCGCCCAAACCGAAGAAGATCGGGACGAAGTTCGAGAAGATCTTGGGCAGAAAGACGAGGGTCAGTCCGGCGACGACCGTCTGGGCGAGTCCGGCGACCAAGGCGGTCGCGTTGTAGCGGATTCCCTGAGTCACGAGCACGGTCAGCCAGATGACCCCAATGAGGGTTTCGTAGTTTCCGGACAGAGCCACCCCGAGCGAGAGGGCCAGCATGGCTCCACCGATGCCGGCGACGAAGGCGGCCACCCCCCCGAGGAGAACCTTCATCTGCAGGACGCTGATGCCGATGGTCTTGGCCCCCTGCTCGCTCGAGCGGATCGCGCCGAGGGCGAGCCCGGTGGTCGAGTTGCGCAGGTTGTAGGCGATCATGGCCACCGCCAAGAAGACGGCCAAACAGAGCCACGTGAAGACGCGGCCGCCGGCGACAACGTGGGGCGGGGTGACGTTGAGCCCGACGCCGTAGTTCTGGAAGAGCTGCCTGCTGAAGACGAGGTTCTCGAACAGAAGACCGAAGGTAAGGGTGACCAGGGCCACGTAGAGGTCCCCCATCCTGATCATCAGGAAGCCCAGTACCAGGCCGAAGGGGAGGGCCACCAGACCTCCCATGAGCACAGCCACGAATATGGGCCAGCCGTGGTCGACGGCCAGGACGGCCATGGTGAAGCCGCCCACACCGGCCAAGGTGGCCTGGCAGAGCCAGATCATCCCGCCCTCGCCGGTGACCAGCGTGTACGAGAGCATGATGATCCCGTAGCAGACGCCCTCTGCGACCAGTCCCAGCCAGAACCCATGGACGAGGAACGGCAGCAGACACACTGCCGCGAAGCCGACGGCTGGGGCCCGCCAGCTCAAGGCTTGGCGGCCGGCCACACCTCCCGCCGCGCTCGGGCTTGACGTGTGCGGTCGGATGGCCCGGTCGAGGGTCCCCCCGACCCCCGACGACTCGTCGATGCCGCCACCCCGGATCATGAAGTAGATGAGGAAGAGCGCGGTGGTGATGAAGGGGATGGAGGGCAGCACCGCCGCGGTGAACGAGCTGTTTGGGGGGAGGGCGTACTGCACCAGGGATCCGGCGATGCCCATGCCCAGCCCCACGAAGAACGCGACTGGAAGGCTCCGCAGCTTGGCCGCGATGACCGCCGAGAAGGCGGCCACCATCAGCAGCGTGAAGTCTCCCGAGTCCAGCCCGATGATCGGGGCCGAGAGAACCCCGGTCAACCCGGCCAAACCCACGCTCACCGCCCACACCCACATCGACACGCGCTGGGGGTTGGTCCCCGAGATGGACGTCATGGCGGGGGAATCGACCATGGCCCGGACGCACAGACCCACGTCGGTGTAGCGCAGCACGACCACACCGAGCACGACCACCGCAACGACGCAGCTGTAGACGATGATCTGATCGAGGGTCACCGGGACCCCCACCCAGTGAAAGACGTGCACCGGCTGGGGGGCGAGCCCGGGGGCCGACACGATGGCCTGGGTTCCGAAGATGACGGAGTCGAGCGAGGGCAGGGCCACCGACACCCCGAGAGTCACCAGGATCTTGACCAGCATCGAGGTCTGGTGAAGCCGCCGAAACAGGGTGAAGTACAAGAAGATCCCGAGGGCGGGACCGAGCACCACGATGGACAAGATCGCCGAGGGCACGATGCCCCAGTTCAGCTGGGAGTTCAGGTAGTAGTAGAAGCGGGCGACCGTGTAGGCCAGGGCGGCGAAGCTCAGGTTCAGGATCCCGGCCGACAGGAAGGTCACCACCAGCCCCGTGGCGGCGATGGCGTAAATCCCTCCCAGGACCAGACCGGCGATCACGTACTGAAACATGGTCTCCCCTCGCCTCGACCGGGAACGCGCCATACAGCACCGAACGCGTGAACACCGCCAGAGCGATTTAACTCCGTCGTCGAGTGCCACGCACGCCGGCCTCCTGGATCCCCCAACCAGGAATCGGCCGGGGTATGGAGGAACGGCGGTACTACTCGAGCGCCTCTAGGTTCGGGTACGGCCTCCTGACTCCCTGAAGGTGGTTTGGCACTCTCTCGCGCCACCTGCGGGCCCTGCGAACCGATCTCGGGCGACACACCCAACGCGTGCATCCCGACAGCGGGTCGCCTTGCGTTTGAGAAGCCAATCCTTTCTCAATGGCGCCATCGGGAACATGACGGAGCCCAGTTCGCGCCAGACTGCACGCTCCTCGTGGGGCTATGTGCGATCAACTACGCAGGCAGAGCACACAGCGCAGTCCGAGCGGGGTGATCAGGTTCCCGGGACCAGGTACGTGCACACCGGCTTGGTTGAGGTGGGGACGAAATTGTGCCCGATCAGTTGCGTGGAGTACCCGCATCGTTTCGATGCCGGCGTGGTGGTGTGCTCGAAGTTGACCGCCTGGGGGAGCAGCCCGTTGTCGTTCCAGCTGGTCACCTTGCGGAGGTTCGTGATGAAGGATTGCCGGGTCGGGTTCTTTCCCGCGACCTGAAGGCCCTCGATCAACAGACCAGCTGTCTCCCATCCCTCGGACCACCCGAAGTCGGGGACCCCGGTGAAGCCGGCGTACTTCTTGAAGGCGGCCTGCTCGGCGATGGTCGCCGGCGTGTGCAGCTCGACGGGGACTTGCAGGACCCCGAAGTACAGGTGCTGGCTTTCGGCCACCGCGGTGCGGTTGCTCAGCCATGCCGACCCGTATCCGGTGGCCAAGACCACGTACTTCCACTTGATCCCGGCCTGCTCGCCGGCGGTGATGAGGGCGAGCTCGGTGTTGCCGTCGATCTCCGCCTCCATGCTGTCGACCCCGGCCGCCTTCATCTGCAGGGCGGTGGCGGTGACGTTCACCGTTCCGAACGGCAGCGTCGTGTCGAGATAGGCGACATTGAAGCCGGCCTGCTTCAGGGAGACGGCCACGTTCGCCGCCGCCCCCGACGAGCTCGGCGAGATCGAGTATCCGAGCACCGCAAAGTTGTGCGCACCCGCCTTCTTGAGCACCGACGGATTGATCGTGTAGCGGGGTTGCTGGGTCCCGCTGAACACGGCATAGGTCGTCGAGAACATGTTCGTGTAGGAGGGTGTGGTCCATTCGAATGCGTCGTACCCACCGCCCACGACCGGGATGCCCTGCTGCTGGAGGTAGGTGGAGGCCCCATACGCGAACGGGCTGTTGTCGTCGATCGCGAAGACGCCCTTGGCCACTTCGGCTTGCGCCGCGGTCTGCTCGGCACTGGAGGTCGACTGGTCGTCTTCGATGA
>DAIUEV010000057.1:0-14880 GCA_036844945.1 Acidimicrobiales bacterium | reverse complement strand
TGCCCCCGCCGCCACCACCTCCGGGATTCGCCGGGGGGCTCGAGAGCATGCCCCCGCCCCCTCCGGCCGGATTCGGCCCGCTGGCGGCGGTGCCCCCGCCCCCTCCGGGCTTCGGAGAGCCGAGCGCGAGCCCCGCGCCCCCCTCGGGGTTCACCGCGCTCCACACGAGCGAGATCTTCGACGACATGCAGGAGGTGACCTCACTCGTCCCCCAGGAGGTCGCGCCGATCTACCAACCGGAGCCCGGGCCAGAACCGCTGGCCGACACCGGCACCGACCACACGAGCTATACGGCTGTGCCCCCGATCACGCCGGACTTCTTCGCCCGAGCGGCAGGGAAGGGTCGCCGCTAAAGAGACAGCGGATCCCGGGGTTCGTCCCCGGGCTCGGGCCCTAGGCGCGCTGCCAGTGCCCGGAGCGGCCGCCCGATTTCTCCCACAACGCCACGCCGTCGATGGTCATCGTCCGGTCGGCCGACTTGCACATGTCATAGACGGTGAGAGCGGCGATCGTGCAGGCGGTCATCGCCTCCATCTCGACGCCGGTGCGGTCGACGGTCTCCACGCTTGCCTCGATCTCGACGTAGTCGTCGCCGATCGAGAAGTTGATCGCCACCGAGCCGACCAGGACCGGGTGGCACATCGGCATCAGCTCGGCCGTGCGCTTGGCCGCCTGGATCCCCGCGATCCGGGCCGCTGCGAGCACGTCCCCCTTGGTAATGGCGTTGTTGGCCACCTTGGCGGTGGTCTCGGGCTTCATGAGCACCCGGCATCGGGCCAAGGCCCGACGGTGGGTGGGCTCCCGGGGGCTGACGTCAACCATCCGCGCCCCGCCCAGTGGGTCGAGATGGGTGAGGCTGCGGTCCGTCACGCAGCGAGTCTACGTCCGTCGCGATCCGGCCTCCCCTGGACCACCCGTACGGTAGGATTAGCAGTCGTAAGCCTTGAGTGCCAACGGGTCGGGGACCCGACCGGGAGGACCTGATGCCGACCTACGAGTACGCATGCACTTCGTGCGGACACCGGTTCGAGGCGGTGCAGTCGTTCTCGGACCCCGCGCTGACCGCCTGCCCGGTCTGCGGGGGCGCGCTGCGCAAGGTCTTCGGCAATGTGGGGATCGTCCTCAAGGGCACCGGCTTCTACAAGAACGACAGCCGCTCCTCCAAGCGCTCGACCAAGGAACCGGCCTCTACGGCCGGCTCCAAGGACACGGCCTCGGGCGACGCGAAGAGCCCCGCTACCCCGCCGCCCTCCTCCTCTTCTTCCTCGTCGTCGGGGGACTCGTCGAAGAGCTCGGGCTCGAGCGGCACCGAGAAGGCGGCCGCCTCCAGCTCGTCGTAGCCGCGGGTCGGGTCCCTCGCCCGGACCGGCGTCTTTGGGCTTCCAATGACGGCCAGAGACGTCGGGTCCGGCGCGGTCGGGACGGCCATCACCGGTCGGCCACCGTCTGCGGACGCAGCGGGGGGCGCTCCCGACCCGGATCCTCGCCTTCGGATCCTCGACCGCACGGCCGCGCCGTCCGGCCGCGTCCTTGGGCTCGTCCGAGGATCTGACCTACCGGCGCGGCGGGAGCGAGACGAGCCCCGACCGAGGACGACAGTGGGTCAGGTGCCGCTCAGCTGCATGTCGCCGATGGCGAGGGTCTGGCCGGCCGCGATGCCCGGCAGCCACTCGATGTCGGCGCCGACGTGCAGCACCGACTGGAGCATGCGCTGGAGCGTCGAGGCCACCGTCGCCTCCCGGATCGGCTCGGCCAGCTCGCCGTCGCGGATCATGAGCCCCTCGACCCCGACCGAGAAGTCGCCGCTCACCGCGTTGACCCCCGAGTGCATCCCGGTGACCGACTGGACGTAGAGGCCCTCGCCGACAACCGCAAGGATCGCGGTCTGGTCGTGGTGGCCGGGTTGCAGGACGAGGGCGCGGCACCCGGCCCCGGGAGTGCCGGCGAACCCGCCCCGGACGGCCGAGCCGGTGGACGAGGTCCCGGCGCGACGCGCCGAGACGGTGTCGTACAGGAAGCTGCGCAGCATCCCTGAGTCGATGAGCGTGTTGCGCCGGGTGGCCAGCCCCTCGGCGTCGTGGGTCGCCGCCGAGAACGCCCGCGCGTCGGTCGGGTCGTCGACGAGGGTGAAGGAGCCGGTGGCCACCTTCTCGCCGATGCGGCCGGCGAAGATCGAGCGCCCCTTCACCACCGCCTCGCCCGACAGCCCCGAGGCGACGATCGAGAGCAGGGAGGACACGACCCGCCGGTCGAACACGACGGTGATCCGCTCCGACGGCGGCTTCACCGCTCCGAGCATGCGGGTCGCACGCTCGACGGCATCGCTCACCACCCGGTCGGGGTCGAGCTCTGCGAAACCCCGCCGGACGCTGAACCCGGTGCCGACGTGGCTGTCGTTCCCCTCGCCGGCGATGGCGGCGGCCGAGAGGTAGGCGGTCGTCCGCCGGCTGACCGCGCGGATGCCGGTCGTCGAGGCCAGGGCCATCTCGACCCGCTCGTCGCCGTAGTCGGCCGAGGAGACCTGGCGGATCCGGGGGTCGGCGTCCCGGACCCGGCGCTCGAGCTCGACGGTGAGGGCGACCTTCTCGTCGGTGCTGGCCGACGCCACGCTCGGGTCCCAGAGGTCCAGCTCGGCGGACGTCACCCCGTCGGGCACGGCGAAGGCCACATCGGGGTCGGGGGTGGCGAACGCCGCGTTGTCCCGGGCCTCCTCGACCGCCGAGTCGACGACGTCGGCGTCGAGGGAGCCGGCCCACGCGAAACCGAGGCGGGCCCCCTCGCTCCCGCCGGTGAGCAACAACCGGACGCCGATGCCGCTCGTGGTCGCAGACGAGAGCGACTCGACGTCGCCGTCGTAGGCGCGCACCTCGACGTCCTGGCCCGTCGCGACGTACGCCTCGATCTCCTCGCCCGGCCGGCCCTGCCCGACCACCCGCTCGGCCAGGGCCATCAGCTCGTCGCTCACCCGGCCGTCCCCCCGAAGGTCACGCCGGTGATACGCAGCGTCGCCTGCCCGCACCCGACCGGCACGCTCTGGCCGTCCTTGCCGCAGGTCCCCGGCATCATGCCGAAGTCGTTCGCCACCGCGTCGATGCGGCGGAGGATCTCGGGGCCGTTGCCGATGAGGTTGGCGTCCCGCAGCGGCGCGGTGAGGCGCCCGTTCTCGATGAGGTAGGCCTCGGAGGTCCCGAACACGAAGTCACCCGACGCAGTGTTCACCGAGCCGCCCCCGAGCTTCGCCACGTACACCCCGTGCGGCGTCTGGGCGATCAGCTCGTCGGGGTCCTCGGTGCCGGCCAGGAGGAAGGTGTTGGTCATGCGGACCATCGGCAGGTGCTGGTAGGTCTGTCGCCGCCCGTTGCCCGAGGACTGGCGCCCCTCCTTGCGGGCCCGGAGCCAGTCCCACATGTAGTCGGTGAGCACCCCGTCCTCGATGAGCACGTTGCGGGCGGCTGCCCGACCCTCGTCGTCGACCGCGAAGTTGCCCCACTCACCGCCGACCGTGCCGTCGTCGATCAAGGTGACGAGCGGGCTCGCCACCTGTTCACCGACCTTCCCGACGTAGACCGACGCGTCCTTCACGATGTGGTCCGCCTCGAGGCCGTGGCCGCACGCCTCGTGGAAGAGCACGCCGCCGCTCCCGCTGGCGAGCACCACCGGGAGCTCGCCGGACGGGGCCGGCCGGGCCGACAGCTTGGCGACCGCCCGGTTGGCGGCCACGGTGGCCAGCTCCTCGACCCGCACTCGGCCGAACACCTCGAAGCCCTCGGTGCGGGCGACCGACTCGTAGCCGGTCTGCATGCCGGTGTCGCCGGTGGCGACGCAGCTCACGTTGAACCGAGTCCGGATCTGGTCGTCCTCGGCGTGCCGGCCGTCGCTGCTCGCGATGAGGACCCGCCGGCGGCTGTCGCCGTAGGCGGCCTGAACCTGGGTAATGGCGGCCCCCACCCCCCGGGCGGCGTCGTCGGCCCGGGCGAGCAGCTCGAGCTTGGTGGCCTTGGCCACGTCCGAAGGCAGGGTGAGGTCGCGCTCGGGGGCGGTGAACCGCGGCGGCAGCGCCACCGCCTTCGTCCCCCCGCCGCCCTGGCGAGCCACCGCAGCCGCCGCCTCGGCCGCGGCCAGGAGCCCCGGCTCCGAGAGGTCGGCGGTGTGGGCGAAACCGGTGGTCTCGCCGACCACCACCCGGATCCCGGCGCCGCGCTCGCGGCCCGAGGACAGCTCCTCGATCCGACGGTCGTCCAGGATCGCCGAGCGGGTCTGGCGGTCCTCGGCGAAGACCTCCGCCATGTCACCGCCCTTGGCCAACGAGGCCGACAGGACCCGTTCGAGGACGTCAGCGTCGATCAGAGGGGGTGCGGGCACGGCGTCATCGTAATGACCGGCCCCGCGACCACATTCCCGGGGCAGGAACCGGCGGCGCAAAGGCGTGACGGACCGAGTCCCGACACGCCGTCGACCTGACCAGCGCCGTCGCCCTCGCCCCCGCCCGCCCGGGTTCGGGCCCGGTTGAAAGGGGCCTGCGGGACCCGGCCGACCCTCCGGCAGGCACCGTTCGGTCTCGGGCCGCCGGGTAGCGTGGTCCTTTGCCCTCTCGCCACGGAGACCACGCGCCCGGATGATCCTGCCCAGCATCGAGACCCCCGCCGACCTGCGGCCTCTCGGCTACGAGCAACTCAGCGAGCTGGCCGTCGAGATCCGGGCCTTCATCGTGGAGACGGTGACCAAGACCGGCGGGCATCTGGGCTCCAACCTGGGGGCGGTCGAGCTGACCCTCGCCTTGCACCGGGTGTTCGACTCGCCGCACGACGCGATCCTCTGGGACACCGGCCACCAGGCCTACGTGCACAAGCTCCTCACCGGACGGCGTCACCGGTTCGTCGACCTCCGCCGCGAGGGCGGCCTCTCGGGCTACCCCAACCGCGCCGAGTCCGACCACGACTGGATCGAGAACAGCCACGCCTCGACCGCCCTCTCCTACGCCCACGGCCTCGCCACCGCCCTCGAGCTGAGCGGCGAGCTGGTCGGCTCTGGGGGCACCCGCCGGGTCGTCGCGGTCGTGGGCGACGGCGCCCTGACCGGCGGCATGGCCTACGAGGCGCTGAACAACCTCGGCCACTCCAACCGCAGGGTCGTGGTGGTCCTCAACGACAACGGCCGTTCCTACGCGCCGACCGTCTCGCACCTCTCCCAGAGTCTCACCAGCCTCCGGCTGCACCCCGCCTACGTGCAGACCCGGGCGCGGGTCGGCCGGCGGATCCGCAACATCCCCGCCGTCGGCGAGATGGCCGCCTCTGGTGTGCTCGGCCTGACCAGCGCGTTGCGCGAGATCGTCGCCCCCCACGTCTTCTTCGAGGCGCTGGGTGTCCGCTACGCCGGTCCGATCGACGGCCACGACATCGCCCAAATGGAGCAGGCGTTCGCCAACGCGGCCGAGTGGGACGGACCGATCGTGGTCCACGTCCTCACCCAGAAGGGCCGTGGGTATGCGCCGGCCGAGGAGGACGAGGTCCAGCGGCTCCACGACGTGAAGGCGACCCGCATCGCGGCGCCCGACACGGTCGAGGGGACCCCACCGCCGGCCGAGGCGATCACGACCGTGGGCGCGACCATCCCGGCCGCCAGCTACACCGACGCCTTCACCCGCGCCCTCATCGCCGAGGCGGAGCGCGACCCCCGAATCGTGGCCCTGACAGCGGCCATGCCCGGCCCGACTGGGCTGCTCGCCTTCCAGCAGCGGTTCCCGGACCGCTGCTTCGACGTCGGCATCGCCGAGCAGCACGAGGTCACCGCGGCGGCCGGCCTGGCGATGGGCGGGCGCAAGCCGGTCGTGGCGGTCTACTCGACCTTCTTCTCCCGGGCCTTCGACCAGGCCAACCTCGACGTCGGCCTGCACCAGCTGCCGGTCGTGTTCGTGCTCGACCGGGCCGGCATCACCGGCGAGAACGGACCCAGCCACCACGGGGTGTGGGACATGGCGCTCGCGTTGGCGGTCCCGGACATGACCGTGTTCGCTCCTTCGTGCGCCGAGGAGGTCGGGGTGATGCTGTCGGACGCCCTCGAGCTCGACGGCCCGTCGGTCATCCGGTTCCCGACCACCCCGCCGCCGCGCTCGCCTCGGGGGCTGGCGACCGGGTCGGGCCTGCGGGGTCGGCGCGTCCGGGCCGGGGACGGCAGGGTCTGCCTGCTCGGCGTCGGCAAGATGGTGGCGGCCTGCGAATCGGCCGCCCAAGAGCTCGCCAACGAGGGGATCGACGCCACCGTGTGGGACGTCCGGGTCGTGAGCCCGCCAGACCCCGAGATGCTCGCCGACGCGGCCGGGCACGGCCTCGTCGTGAGCGTGGAGGACGGCGTGCGCTTCGGCGGTGCCGGCATGTTCGTCACCGATGCGCTGGCCGCGTGGGCCCAGGGTGAGGGCCGGGCCCTCCCCACGGTCGCCAACCTCGGGATCCCGCGGGCCTACATCCCCCAGGGGCGGCCGGACGACCTCCTCGCCGAGCTGGGGCTCGACGGGCCCGGGGTCGCCGCATCGGTCCGCCAGCTGGTCGACGCGCTGGGTCCTTCGACCCGAGTGACATTCGATCCGAGCGTCGACCAGTAGAACGCGGCGCGCACTCCCCCCTCACGCGAGCCTCCCTTCCCCACCCTTGACGGGGCCTGGTGACGGTCTCGTCGCACTCGTTCGGCCAGGAGGGCCGCGACTCGCTGCGGCACCTAAGTGCGGCGCGAGGGTTCGCCGTGGAACAGGACCTCGCGACGGCGGGTTCGAAGGGTGGGCGTTTTCCCATGCGCTCCCTCAGGGACCCGGGTCGGCGTCGATGTCGCCGGGAAACGCGCCCACATGGGGAGCGACCGTCGCCTGATGAACCAAGCGCGAAACGCGCATTCAAGGTGCGCGTTACCCTTCAGCCAGCGACTCCCATGGACGCCAAGGAGTACCGATGGCCGAATCAATCCTGCAAGTCACCGAGATCAACCATGTGGTGCTGCACGTCTCGAACTTGGAGCGTTCCAGGCAGTTCTACATCGAGGTACTTGGTTTCGCAGACAACTCTCCGTCGATGGGTGGCCCCCCAACGATGAGCTTCCTTGGGGCCGGTTCTCAGGGCCTCGATCTCTTTGAGGTTCGGGGCCAGGACGTGCACGGCGGTCAGGAGATGAACCACATGGCACTGGCGGTCGCCGGCGACGACCTCGATGCAGTGTGCTCAGCGCTCGAGCGGGCCGGTGTCGATGCATCGGAGAAGACGCCCCGAAACACGGTGATGGTCTCGGACCCCGATGGACACCGGATCGAGATCCTCCCCAGGTCGGCGTCGCTCTTTCAGCGGTAGCGGACGCCTTCCAGCCGCCGCCTGGGCAACGCTGAAGTCGACGTCGAAAGACGGAGCTGGGATGCTCCGCCTCGGCGCGGAACCTCGGAGCTAGCCCTTGTTGGCGCCGTGGGCGCGGACGAAGTCGTTCACCGCGTAGTAGGCATCGATCGACTCGCCGGCATCGCCCCAGAATCCCTCCAGCACGTCGTAGCGGAGGGCGCCCGCCGCCGCGTAGTGGTTGTTCACGTCGGTGATCTCGAGCTCGCCGCGGGCCGAGGGGACGAGGGTGGGGATCACCGAGAAGACCGACGCGTCGTAGCAGTAAACCCCGGTCACCGCGTACGGGCTCGGCGGCTCCTCGGGCTTCTCGAAGATCCGGACCACCCGGCCGTCGGCCGTGATCTCGGGCACGCCCAGGTGACGGAGGTGCTCGGGCCGCTCGACCGGGCTGAGCAGGATACGTGCGCCGCTCGGGTCGGCCCGGAAGGCGTTCACCGTCGGGGCGATCGAGCGCTCCACGATGTTGTCGGCCAGCATCACGAGGATCGGCTCGTCGTCGGCGAACCGCTGGGCCAGCCCCAGGGCGTCGGCGATGCCTCCCGGACCCTCCTGGTAGCCGTAGGTGAGGAGGTCGAGGCCGACCTCGTGGCCGTTCCCGAGCAGCCGGAGGAACTCACCGGCGTGCGCGCCCCCGGTGACCAGCATCACCTCGGTCACGCCGGCCTTCACCACCGCCTCGATCGCCCACTGGATCATCGGGCGGTCGTAGATGGGGAGCAGGTGCTTGTTGGTGATCCTGGTCAGCGGATGGAGACGGGAGCCGGTCCCCCCGGCGAGGATGACGCCCTTCACGGCCGACCACCCTACTGACGGGCCCACCGGGAGGTTGCGACCCGTAAGGTGAGGCCGTGATACGGCGGGTCCGGTTCGGGAGCCGCCTCCGCTCCCGTCGCAGGGTCACGAGGAGGGACGACATGACGCGAGAGGTCCAGCTCACCGAGGAGGAGTGGCGGGAGCGGCTCAGCCCCGACCAGTTCGCGGTGCTTCGCAAGAGCGCCACCGAGCCGGCGTGGTCGGGCAAGCTCCTGCATGTCGACTCCGACGGGGTGTTCCACTGCGCCGGCTGCGGGGCCGCCCTGTTCTCCACCGACCACAAGTTCGAGTCCGGATCGGGATGGCCCAGCTTCGACCGGGCGATGGCCGCCGGCACGGTCGAGGAGCACTCCGACGACACCCTTGGCATGCGGCGCACCGAGATCGTCTGCGCCCGCTGTGGCGGGCATCTCGGCCACGTGTTCCCCGATGGCCCGACCGAGACCGGCCAGCGGTTCTGCGTGAACTCCCTCTCCCTCGACTTCACCCCCGAGGACAAGGAGCGCGCCGGCTAGGAGTCGGGCTTCGGACGCCCTCGCGCGCGTCGCCGGTCAGCGCTTGATCCGGCGGACCGACGCGATCGGCGGCTGCTCCTCGGCATCGCCATCGGCTGCCTCCTCCGACGGGGTGGTCGCCGCCTCGGCAACGTCGCGCCGGGAGGTGCGCTGCACCTCCGCGGTCGCGAACCGCAGGCTGGGCCCGAGATCATCGGCCACCACCTCGACCTTCGAGCGGTGCTCGCCCTCCTCGGTGTCCCAGGTGCGGTGTTCGAGGCGCCCGGTCACCACGACCCTCGTCCCCTTGACGAGGCTCAGCGCGGCGTTCTCGGCCAGGTCGCGCCAGCACACCACGTCGAAGAACGACGTGGACTCCTCCCACTCCTTGCTCTGGCGGTCCTGCCAGCGCCGGTTCACCGCGATCCCGAGGGTCGTGGTGGCCTGACCGTCGCGGGTGTAGCGGATCTCGGGCTCCCGGGTCAGGTTCCCGATCAGGGTGATCGTCGTGGTCATGCGCTCCTCCGTCCGGTCGTCCGGGACGGCGGCGAGCATGCCCGGGGTACCTCGACGGAGACCTGGCCGGCAACCTGGCACGGCGGGCCCTCACGCGTCGATCAGGCCAGGCCCTTCTCGAACATGCTGAGCGCCTCGGCGTAGGAGCGGTCGGCCGCCGCGTCGTGGTAGGCACCACCCGGCACCGCGAACCCGTGGTTGGCCCCCTCGTGGACCTCGGCCTTCCCCCGGTCCCCCATCCCGTTCACCGCGTCGATGAGCGGCTTGTGCATCGCCGCCGACTGCATCTGGTCCTCGGCGCCGATGCCCACGTAGATGTAGCCGTCGAACCCGTCGACCACGAGGTGCGGCGAATCGTCGTCGTCGGTGGCACAGAACGACGGGTGCAGCAGGACCCCGACCTTGAACACGTCGGGATGGTGCTGGAGCGTCCGCAACACGGAGCGGGCGCCGATGCAGTAGCCGATCGCGCCCATCGGGGCGGGCCGGGCCGCCGGGTCGCTCTTCAGGTACTCGAGGACCGACTGGACGTCCCGCTCGACGTGGTCGTCGGTCGTTCCACCGAAGATCTCCATGAACCGCGTCCGCTCGGCCGGGTCGGCGTCCTCGGCCATCATCTTGCGCATGTCCATGACGATGAACCGGCCGTGGCGGTGGTAGCGGTCCGGGGAGAGCACGTAGTAGCCGGCCGCGCTGATCCTCTGGATCGCCTCCTTGGACCCCTCGTCGAGACCGGGGCCGTGGTGGAAGAACAGGACGACCGGGAACGGTCCGTCGCCGTCGGGGTGGGACACGACGATGCCCAGCTGCCCTTCGTCGGTGGTGATGTCGCGGGTTTCGATCACGGTGGGCACAACCCCCTGGTTCGTCAAAGGGCGAAGGGTAACGCGAAACGGTTGAGCCTGACAGTGGGCCAACTGGTCGACGGCGCCCCACGCGGGACCGGTGGGATCAGGTTGCCGGCGACCGATCGGCTGGCGCAAGGATGGGAGGCCCGGAGGCCTCCCATCCTTGTCACATCTGTCGTTGCTCCGCTCGGAGCCCGGAGTTACCCAGCAGCCACGTCTGCGGCAATCGCCTGCAATGTCGGGACGGTCAGGGCAAGGACGCCGCCCAATGGCTGGATCGCCTCGATGTTGCCGCTGTACCCGCCGACGCTGTTGAGGTTGTCGATGCCGGTCGGGCTCCCGCCGTTTGCGAGGAAGCCGGCCAGGAAGGTCCCGATCGTTTGCTCGTCCTCCGTGGAGAGCAGCGGCTCCGGGCGGATGTGGGCCAGCACGCTCCCGGCCAAGGCATCGGTGAACCCGTCACCTCGTGAGACGAGAATCGTGTTGTTCCACACGCCGTCCGCCCCCCACCCGAGTCCGACGAAGGTCCCCGACTGGTTGAGCTCGAACGAAGCGAGTTCTTGAGCGGTGTCGGTCCCGTCCTGTCCGGCGATGCGGATCACCGAGATCCCGAGGGCCTGGATGGAGGTGACGTCGGCGGCGGAGACCGCCAGGGACCCGCCCAGCACGATCGCCTGCTGGACGCCGAGCGAGGTCAAGGCGTTGGAGGCCTGCGAGGACAGGGCGCTCGGGTCGGTCAGGACCAGCGGGAAGTGTTCGTCGTAGGCCATGACGCTGGCAGCGGAGGCGTCCTGGAAGGTCGCACCGTTGGCCACGATGGCTGTCTTCAAGGCCCCGCTTGCCACCGGGGTGGCGGACTCAGTACCCGGGCTGTTGTTGTAGGCGCCGTTGTAGGCACCGGACAGGTTGATGGCCCTTACGAACGAAGGCGGTGGGGTCGTCGCGATGAGCTGGGAGGTGTCGTACTCCGTCGCCCCGGCAATCGCCGGGTGCACAGTGATGTTGGAACCGGTCAGTGCTCCCCCGCCGCTGGGCCCGCCACAGGTGTAGGCGGGGGTCGCGGCCACCTGGTTGATGGTGTTCTGGCTCACGGCGAAGGTGCCACCAACCACATACACGTTGGTGATCCCCTCAGTCTGGAGGGCCTGCTGGGTCTCCGAAGAGAGACTCGCCGTCGGCGTGAGGAGGATGCCGCTTCCAAGGAAGCCGGCCAGGTAGCTGGCCGACAGCGCGTCGGCGAACCCCTGATCGGTGGCCAGGATCACCGAACCCATGTTGCCCGTGATGTTGTTTGGGCACCCATGGGTCGGGAAGGCGGTCGCCATCTCGACGATCGCCGTCGCGTCAGCGTCAGCCCCGGAGATCGACGGGTTGATGGTCGGCGCCGAGTTGAAGACGTTCAACTGGGCGGTCGTCACCGCACTCGTGTCGCCTCCGCAGGTTGCCGCGCCCGTGATCACCGTCGCGTTTGCGGGTCCTGAAGTCGGACCGTCGCCGACGTTCACCCCGCTGATGGTGTAGGTCGCCGCGCTGGTCGACGGTGTGGTGATCACCGCCTGGATTTGGCCAGCAACGATGGTGACGGCACCGACCACCGCGCCGCTCCCTGCTGAGGCCGTCACGGTGGGCGCGGGAGTGATGAAACTGAAGTTGGTCTCCCCGCTGTTGGTCGGCTTGACGCAGATCGAACCCGACACGGCTCCGACCGCGGTTTCGGTCACCACGATGTTGCTGATCGCGCTGTTCGTGCTGACCGGGACGACGGTCACCGGGTTGTTGGCGGTCGCCCCGGCGCTGACGTGGTTCTGCACCGTGGCATTGGAGACCGGTGTTGCCGCCGGTGTCGAGGTCAGCGTCAGATTGACGGCTCCGTTAGGAGTGGCCGACCCAACGGAGTAGGCGATGTTCGAGACCGTGACTAGGAAGGTGTCGCCGTTCCCGCCGTTCTGGGGAGTGTTGGACACCGTCAGGGTCAGCTGGTCGTGCGGGCTGGCGACGCAATTCACCCCGCTGGGGTCGGCGGGGATGGCAGCGAGCGTCGGGGTGATCACCGGGGCGACGTCACTCACGTTGTTCCCCATGGATGCAACCGCGGTGACCTGGGGCGTGGCCGAGAACACCACGTAGTCGTTGGGGTTGTTGCTCGTGCAGTTCTGGGTGGTGCTGTCGTGGGGGGTGACGTCGAACACGATGGTGTCGCCCGCTGTCCACGCGTTCGTGATCTTGAAGGTCTCGCTCGACGCGGCCTGGCTGGTCAGCCCGGTGAAGATCGTCGGCGCGGGTGAGGGTGAGATCGCAAAGGTGTTCAATCCGGCCGAGGAGTTCGCCGAGGCCGACGACAAACCGATCACGGCAAGGCTCACGGCCAGGAGCCCGGTCACCCCCCCAACCAGGACGTTGCGCATCCGGAAGAACCTCGTTCTCACAATTTCCCTCTCTTTCCTGAGCAAAAAAGGGGCCCCCTACGGTCAAGTTGACGGGCAACGAGACATTCGGCAATGGGAGCAAGGAGGTCCCTACCCCGGTTCGTCCCGCTGAAAACGCTAGGACCTGGGCGAGTTCGGTTCGGGGATGGTGGCGGAAAAGACGCTCTGGCCTGGCGCGACGGGCGCCTGGCGCTCAGACGTCGAGGAAACGGCGGATGGCGATGGCCGAGCCGACCGAGCCGATGAGCACGCCGATCACGACCACGATCGCGTCGGTCCCGAACATCTGCCAGCCCGTCAGCCGCATCTGGGACAGGACCGAGTTGGGCTGGTTGGGATTGGCGAGGTGGTCGAGCAGCTCGTGCAGACCGAAGACGACCGAAGCGGCCACGCCGGAACCGACGAGGCCCTGGATGAGGCCCTCGGACATGAACGGGAGCCGGATGAACCAGTTGGTGGCCCCGACCAGCTTCATGACCGAGACCTCGCGGCGCCTGGCGAAGATCGCCATCCGGATCGTGTTCAGGATCAGCACGCCGGCCGACAGCAGCAGGACCAGGGCGACCGAGATGAACACCCACTGCAGGACGGTGATCGTCTCCTCCATCGTGTGGATCTGAGGCTGCGGCGAGGTCACCTGGAACACCCCTGGCTGTCCTTTGAACTTGCTCACCACCAGCTGCGCGTACCGGGGCTGGTTGGGGGTGCACCGGATCGAGCTCGGCGTGGTCCTCACCGAGAGCGCCGAGACCTCCGAGGGGGGCAGGAGCTTGGACGCCTCGTGGAAGTCCCTGGCCTGGGTCCAGTAGCTGCAGTTGTTCACATAGGGCAGGGCGAAGAGCTCGGTCTTGACCGCCTGGATCTCCGAGGTGCTGGCGCCCGGGTTCATCCACACGGTCACCTGGATCCCCCGCTGCCACTGGATCTCGGCGTTGGACGCCCCCTGTTTGAGCAGGAGGGCCGCTCCGACGAGCGCCAGCGACACGGCCACCGTGAGCACCGCGGCGATCGTCATCAGGCGGTTGCGCCAGAGGTTGGTCGCCGTCTCCCTGGCGATGTAGTCGGCGGAGAGTGGCACGGCTAGTTCCGGCGGGCCCCGACCTCGGTCCGCGGGACGCTCCCGGTCGCGGCGTCGATGCCGTAGACGCCGCGAGCCTGGTCGCGCACCACGGTGCCCTGGTCGAGCTCGACCACCCGGCGACGCATCCAGTCGACGAGGGCGGCGTCGTGGGTGGCGATGACGACGGTCGTTCCGGTCCGGTTGATCCGGTCCAGGAGCTTCATGATCCCCTGGCTGGTCCCCGGGTCGAGGTTCCCGGTCGGCTCGTCGGCGAGCAGGATGAGGGGGCGGTTGACGAAGGCGCGCGCGACCGCCACTCGCTGCTGCTCACCACCGGAGAGCTCGCTCGGCAGGTTGTCCCGTTTGTTGGCCAGGCCGACCAGCTCGAGGACCTGTGGGACCTGAGTCTCGACGACGCTCTTCGGCCGCCCGATCACCTCGAGCGCGAAGGCGATGTTCTGGAACACGGTCTTGTTGGGAAGGAGGCGGTAGTCCTGGAACACGCACCCGACGTTGCGCCGCAGGTACGGAACCCGCCACTTCGGCATGTGGATGATCTCGCGGCCGGCCACCCAGATTCGTCCCCGGTCGGGCAGCTCCTCGCGCAACAGCATGCGGATGCAGGTGGTCTTCCCCGAGCCCGACGGGCCGACCAGGAAGACGAATTCGCCCTTCTGGATGTCGAGCGACACGTTGCGCACCGCGACGGTGCCGTTCTTGTAGACCTTCGTGACGTTGTCGAAACGGATCATGCGGGCGGAGTCGCCTTCACCACGCGGCGTCGGCCGCCGTGGGGCGGCGTGCGGAGCGTGAGGCACAAGGGCATCGGACCCAAAGAGACTATCGAGCCAGGATCGGCACCGCTGTGAGGGGTCGGGGCGCTCAGCTGGGAGAACGCCCCATTCCCGACGAAGCGGCAACCTGAGTAGCGCCCGTCGATCAACGTCGCACGCTGGGCTTCTCCGGCCCACAGCTCGAAACCGTCACGGAACCGAAGCATCCGGGGCCGTCACGCGTCGCCGATCGGCGGGCGACTTGACAGAACCGACAGGATCAGGCGCCGGCGCGGCGGCGGCGCAGCTCGGCCTCGATGAACTGGTCGATGTCGCCGTCGAGGACCGCGTCGACGTTGCCCGTCTCGACGCGGGTGCGGACGTCCTTCACCAGCTGGAAGGGGGCGAGCGTGTACGAGCGGATCTGGCTCCCCCAGGCGTTGTCACTCCGCTCGCCGCTCAGCTGGTCGATCTCGGCCTGGCGCTCCTCGCGGCTGCGCTGGGCCAGCTTGGCCGCCAGGATCTGCATGGCCCGAGCCTTGTTCTGGTGCTGGCTCCGCTCGTTCTGGCACGACAC
>DAIUEV010000056.1:1597-15433 GCA_036844945.1 Acidimicrobiales bacterium | reverse complement strand
CCGCCGGCCGAGCTCGCCCCGTCGTGCGCCGAGGCGGGGGTGTTCGGGGTGCTGCCCGGGATCGTGGGCTCGATCCAGGCGCTCGAGGCCATCAAGATGCTGCTCGGCCTCGGCGACCCGCTGGTCGGCCGGCTGCTCGCGTTCGACGCCCTGGAGGAGACCTTCCGGAGCTTCAACGTCCGGCGCGACCCGCAGTGCCCGGCCTGTGGCCCCGACGCCGGCGAGATCGTGATCGCCGAGTACGACGAGCTGTGCATGCCCCACCCGAAGGAGGGGCCGCCGCCCGCCCGGACCTAACCTGGGCGAGGTGAGCGAGAAGAGCGGCGAGAAGAGGCTGACCGACTCGGGCATCGAGATCCGGCCCGTCTACACGGCCGCCGACCTCGAGGGATGGGACCCGGGCGAGGCCCTCGGCGAGCCGGGGCGGGAACCCTACACGCGGGGCATCCGGGCCGACATGTACCGCGGCCGGCTGTGGACAATGCGCCAGTACGCGGGGTTCGGCACCGCCGAGGCGACCAACGCGCGCTTCAAGTTCCTGCTGGCGGCGGGCCAGACCGGGCTCTCCTGCGCGTTCGACCTGCCGACCCAGATGGGCTTCGACTCGGACCACCCCCGGGCGGAGGGCGAGGTCGGCAAGGTCGGCGTCGCCATCGACTCGCTGGCCGACATGCGGCTGCTCCTGGCCGACCTGCCGCTCGACAAGGTCACCACCTCGATGACCATCAACTCGACGGCGGCGATCCTGCTCCTCTTGTACCAGTTGGTGGCCGAGGAGCAGGGGGTCGCGGGCGACCAGCTCGGCGGCACCATCCAGAACGACATCTTGAAGGAGTACGTGGCGAGGGGCACCTACATCTACCCGCCCCGGCCGTCGATGCGGCTGATCACCGACACCTTCACCTACTGCGCCGAGCACCTGCCCAACTGGAACACCATCTCGATCTCCGGCTACCACATCCGGGAGGCCGGCTCGACGGCGGTCCAGGAGCTCGCCTTCACGCTCGCCAACGGCATCGCGTACGTCGAGGCGGCGGTGGCCGCCGGCCTCGAGGTCGACGCCTTCGCGCCGCGGCTGTCGTTCTTCTGGAACGCCCACAACAACCTGTTCGAGGAGGTCGCCAAGTACCGGGCGGCCCGGCGCATGTGGGCGCGGATCATGACCGAGCGGTTCGGGGCCACCGATCCGCGTTCCAAGATGTTGCGGTTCCACACCCAGACCGGCGGATCGACCCTGACCGCCCAGCAGCCCGAGATCAACATCGTCCGGGTGGCGGTGCAGGCCCTCGGAGCCGCGCTCGGCGGGACCCAGAGCCTGCACACCAACGGGTTCGACGAGGCGCTCGGCCTGCCGACCGAGCGCGCGGCCAAGATCGCGCTGCGGACCCAGCAGATCATCGGTTACGAGTCCGGGGTGGCCGACACGGTCGACCCCCTGGCGGGGTCCTACTTCGTCGAGTCGCTGACCGACGAGGTGGAGCGGGGGGCCACCGAGTACCTCGAGCGGATCGACGAGATGGGCGGCGCGGTGGCCGCCATCGAGGCCCGCTACATGCAGGACGAGATCGACCAGGCCGCGTACACCCATGCCAAAGCGGTGGAGGACGGCGAGCGGGTGGTGGTCGGGGTGAACCGCTTCACCGAGGAGATCCACGAGCCGGCCGAGGTCTTCCCGATCGACGTGGAGCTGCAGCGCGCCCAGGTCGAGCGCACCACGAAGGTCCGCGCCGAGCGCGACCAGCGGGCCGTCGACGCAGCTCTCGAGCGGGTGGCCAAGGCGGCCGCCGGCACCGAGAATCTCCTCGTCCCCATGAAGGGGGCCCTCGCCGCGATGGCGACACTCGGCGAGGTCTCCGACGTGCTGCGCGCCGAGTTCGGCGCCTACCAGCCGAGCTAGGAGCACGCTCGCCGCCCGGGGCGAGCGGCTCATCTGACGGACCGCCGCCTGGGTGGCCGGACCCTTCCGCTCGACAAGATCCAAGGCGGCAGTACTTCTAGCTATAATTCGGGTATGTCCAAGGTGATGGTGTCACTTCCCGACGATCTGGTTCGGGACCTCGACGAAGAGGCCCGACGACGATCGATGAGCCGGAGCGCGCTCCTTGCCGCTGCGGCCCGGAGGGAGCTTGCCCGTCGTGACCCCGAGGCAGTCGCCGAGGCCGTTGCCCGCTCCGAGGAACGATTCCGCACGGCAGGATCGTTCGACGCAGCGAACCTTGTCAGGCAAGACCGCGACCGTCGGCGGTGACGACGCTCCTCGTCGACACCTCCGTTCTCGTCAAGTGGTTTCACGCCGAGGGTGAGTCCGAGCTCGCTCAAGCGCGCTCCCTGCGCGACGCAACGAGGGTCGGCGAGGTGCAGGCTCGCATCATCGACCTCGCGCTCTACGAGCTTGGGAACCTTCTTCTCCGCACACTGGGTTGGAACGGATCCGACCTCGCCGACCAGCTCGATGACCTCGTCATCATCTGCGGCCCGCCATTGGCGATGGCCGCCGAATGGTTACGCAGGGCCGGCGCAATCGGCGAAACGCACCGCCTCACTTTCTACGACGCGGCGTGGGCGGCGGCGGCCGAGGGGCTCGGCGTCTCACTCATCAGCGCCGACACTCGGTTGCTCGACGCGGGGCTTGCCGAGTCTCCGGCGGCAGTGGCCCACCGCCTTCGACTCCCCCTTGCACCCGAATGATCGGTGTCGTCAGTCCTCGATGAGGGATTCAGACTGAGCCACTGCCTGCCCGGGCGAGCAGCCGGTCCCGGACCCCCGGGTCCAACGCGGCGTCGATCGCGGTCCAGGCGAGCGCCAGCGCGCCCTCGAAGAGTGCGGTGTCGGCCGACGCGGTCGTGCAGGCCGAGGCGAACTCGGGCTGGTGGTTGACCGCACCATTCGTCTCGATCCCGATCAGCGGGTGGATGGTGGGGACGGCCAGCGACACATTCGCCATGTCAGTCGACGCGGTCGGGAGCTCGGCCCCGGCGTCGTCGGCGGTGAAGCGACGTCCGAGCGCCTCGGCGTTGGCCCGGTACCGGGCCAGCAGCTCGGGGTCGGACTCCATGTGGGTGTACACGGGCGACAGCGTCTCGAACGAGACCTTCGCCCCGGCCGCGAGCGCGCCCGCCTCGAAGCACCGCTTCACCCGGGGCTCAAGGAGCTCGAGTCCCTCCAGGGTCCGGGCCCGGCACATGAACCGGCCGCTCACCTTGGACGGGATGATGTTGGCGGCCTGGCCGCCGTTGGTCACGATCCCGTGCGCCTGGTCACCGGGGCGGAACTGCTGGCGCAGCAAGGCCAGGGCGACCTGGCCGATCTCCATCGCGTCGGCGGCGTTGATCCCCTCGTAGGGGGCCGCCGCGGCGTGCGCGTCCTTGCCGGTGAAGTGGACGTCGAAGTGCGAGACCGCGAGGCAGGCCGCCTCGAGCCGGTCGTCCGGCCACGGATGCACCATCATCGCCAGGTGGGCCTCCGCGAATGCGCCGCGCTCGAGCATGAGCACCTTGCCGCCGCCGCCCTCCTCGGCCGGGGTCCCGAGCACCAGCACGGTGAGGCCGACGTCGTCGGCGACCGCCGACAGCGCGGCGGCGGCCCCGAGGCTCGAGGCGGCGATGATGTTGTGCCCGCAGGCGTGTCCGATGCCGGGCAGCGCGTCGTACTCGGCGCACAGTGCGACCACCAGGGGCCCCGACCCGCTCCGGGCGCAGAACGCGGTGTCGAGATCGCAGACGCCCGTTTCGACCTGCATCCCCTGGTCCGACAGCGCCGCCGCCAACCGTTCGACGGCGAAGTGCTCTTCGAAGGCCAGCTCGGGGTGGGCGTGGATGGCGTGGCTGAGCTCGACGAGGTCGTGCCGGCGGTCCTCGAGGGCGCCGCGGGCCTGGGCCTTGGCGTTCTCGACGCTGCGCGCGCTCACCCGGCCAGGTCTACTCGATGACGGCGACCACGTCGCCACCGCCGACCGAGTCCCCCTCGGCCACTCGCACCTCGGCGACGGTGCCGTCCTTGTCGGCGGCGATGGCGTTCTCCATCTTCATGGCCTCGAGCACGCAGATGGTCTGACCGACCTCGACGGTGTCGCCCACCGAGACGAGGACGCGCACGATGGTCCCTTGCATGGGCACGGTCACCGTCCCGGTGCCGATGGCGGCGGGGGCCGAGCCCCGGGGCCGGCGCGGCGCCTGGCGCGTCGGGCCGGTGCGACCGGACGGGTCGACGGCGGGCACCCAGAGCTTCACCCGGTAGAGGCGCCCGTCGACCTCGGCCTCGACCTCGCGCAAGACCTTCTCCCCCTCGGAGGGCTCCGGTTCGGCCGGCTCGGCCGTCGCCGTCAGTCCCGAGAGGTCGAGCCGGTCCTCGACCCAGCGCGTCGAGTGGGTCGCGTTGGCGAAGTCGGGATGACTGAGGATGGCCACATCGGCGGGGATCGTGGTCGACACGCCCTCGATCCGGGTCTCCTCGAGCGCGCGCAGCATCCGCCGCCGGGCCGCGTCGCGGTCGGGGGCCCACACCGAGAGCTTGGCCATGAGGTTGTCGTAGTGCTGGCTGACCGCATCGCCGGCCTCGTAGCCGGTGTCGAACCGCACGCCCGGCCCGGCCGGCGCGTCGAAGCGGACGATCTGTCCCGGCGAGGGGAGGAAGCGCCCGCCGGTGGGGTCCTCGGCGTTCAGCCGCACCTCGATGGCATGGCCGAACCGGCGGACCTCGTCCTGGCCGAAGTCGAGCGCCTCGCCGCTCGCGATGCGCAGCTGCCAGGCCACGAGGTCGAGTCCGGTGATGAGCTCGGTGATCGGGTGCTCGACCTGCAGCCGGGTGTTCATCTCGAGGAAGTAGAACTCGCCGTCCTGGTAGAGGAACTCGACGGTTCCGGCGTTCGTGTAGTTGCACGCCTTGGCCACCTTGACCGCGGCTTCGCCCATGGCGACGCGGATGTCGTTGGGGAAGTTGGGCGCCGGGCACTCCTCGATGAGCTTCTGGTGGCGCCGCTGGCAGCTGCAGTCGCGCTCACCGAGCCACAGCGCGGTGCCGTGGGAGTCGGCGAGCACCTGCATCTCGATGTGGCGGGGCCACTCGAGGTATCGCTCCAGGTAGATCTCGTCCCGGCCGAAGGAGGACTTCGCCTCCCGCTGCGCCGAGGCCATCGCGTCGGCGGCCTCGGACGCGGCGGCCACCACCTTCATCCCGCGCCCGCCGCCGCCGTAGGCGGCCTTGATCGCGACCGGCCACCCGAACTCCTCGCCGAACGCGATGACCTCGGAAGGGTCCGTCACCGTCTCGGAGCGGCCGGGGACCCCGCTCACCTCGGCCCGCTCGGCGGCGAGACGGGCGCTGATCTTGTCGCCCATCGTCTCGATCGCCTCGGGGGGAGGGCCGACGAACGCCACGCCCTTGGCCACGATCGCCCGCGCGAAGTCCGCGTTCTCCGAGAAGAACCCATAGCCCGGGTGGACGGCTTCGGCGCCGCTCTGCTCGATCGCGGCGAGGATCGCCTCGGTGTTGAGGTAGCTCTCCGACGCGCTCTGTCCGCCGAGCGCGTACGCCTCGTCCGCCATCCGCACGTGCAGGGCGTTTCGGTCGAGCTCCGAGTAGACCGCCACCGTGCCCACCCCGAGCTCGCGGCACGTCCGCATGATGCGCACGGCGATCTCGCCGCGGTTGGCGATCAATACCTTGTCGAACACCCCTGTCCCCTCTGGCCGCGCGCCGACCCGAACATTGCGCGACGCGGCCACGACCTGGTCGGTTTCGGGCAAATACACTGGCACGGCGCACGGGACGGCCGCCATGCCGGCGGTGCCCGGACCACCACCATGACCACCCCCGGACCGGCGGCGTTCTCCGTCGTCACCCACTTCGCCGAGGTCGGCTCGACGAACAGCTTCCTTCTGGACGCCGCGGCGTCGGGTCTCCCCGAAGGGGCGGTCGTCGTGGCCGACCACCAGTCCGCAGGTCGTGGCCGGCTGGACCGCCGGTGGGAGTCGCCCCCCGGCTCCGGGCTCCTGGCCTCGATCCTCTTCCGGCCCCGCCTCGACCCCGCCGAGCTGTTCACCGTGACGGCGCTCCTCGCTCTGGCGGCCTGCGAGGCGGTCGAGGCGTGCGCCGGGGTGGCGCTCGGGGCGAAGTGGCCCAACGACCTCGTGTCCGGCGACCTCAAGGTGGCCGGCATCCTCGCCGAGAGCCGGGGAATTGGTACCGACCAGCCGGTGGTCGTGGCGGGGATTGGCGTCAACGTGCACTGGCCGGCCCCGGGTCCCGAGGCGACCGAGCTCCGGGCGACCTGCCTCGACACACTCGCCGGCCGGGCCCTGGAGGTCGGCGGTCTGCTCGACGCGCTGCTCGGCGCCCTCGAGGCGCGCCACCCCTCGCTTCTCAGCCCGACCGGTCGGGGGGAGCTGATCGCCGAACTCGCTCGCCGCACCGTCACGATCGGTCGGCGCGTACGGGTGGAGCTGGCCGGAGAGACCTGCGAGGGCACGGCGCTCGCGATCGACGAACACGGGCGGCTCGTTGTCGACGTCGCGGGCCGGCCGCGCACCGTCTCGGCCGGCGACGTCGTGCATCTGCGCTGACCCAGCCCTCCGGGGGCGTGAACGGACCCTTGTAGGCTGACCGGGCGATGCGGCTCCTCGTCACCGGAGGGGCGGGGTTCATCGGTTCGAACTTCGTCCACCACTGGGTCCGGGGGCATCCCGGGGACCAGGTGGTGGTGTACGACGCCCTCACCTATGCCGGGAACCGCTCGAGCCTCGCCGACATCGACGGTGCCATCGAGTTCGTCCACGCGGACGTCGCCGACGGCGAGGCGGCGGCCGGGGCCCTGCGGGAGCATCGCATCGAGGCGATCGTGCACTTCGCGGCCGAGTCGCACAACAGCCGTGCCGCGCTCGACCCGGGTCTGTTCTTCCGCACCAACGTCATCGGCACCCAGACCATGCTCGAGGCCGCGCGTCGGCACGGGGTCGAGCGCTTCCACCACATCTCGACCTGTGAGGTCTACGGGGAGATGGCGCTCGACGACCCCGTCGGTTTTACCGAATCGAGCCCCTACCGGCCGCGCACCCCCTACAGCGCGTCGAAGGCCGGCGCCGACCACGCGGTCCGGGCCTACGCCGAGACATTCGAGCTCCCGGTCACGATCACCAACTGCGCCAACAACTACGGCCCCTACCAGTTCCCCGAGAAGCTGGTGGCCCTCTGCGCGACCCGCGCCCTCGACGACCGCCCATTGCCGTTGTACGCGTCGCTCGACCACAAGCGCGAGTGGCTCGACGTCCTCGACCACTGTCGGGCGATCGAGGCGGTCCTGCTGCACGGCCGGATCGGCGAGACCTACCTCGTCGGAAGCGGCGTCGAGGCGACCATCGAGGAGATCGCGGACCTCGTGCTCGCGGCGGCCGGGAAGCCCGGGTCGCTGAAGGAGATCGTCCCGGACCGGCCCGGACACGACACCCGGTACCTGCTCGACTCCTCCAAGCTGCGGGCCGAGCTGGGCTGGGCTCCCGAGGTCGGCCTCGAGGAGGGCATCGCCCGCACCGTCGCCTGGTACGCCGCCAACCGCGGCTGGTGGGAGCCCCTGCTCGTGGCGGCCTCCGTCGACGAGCACGCCTGGGCGGACGGGGGTACGGGCGCCCGGTGAGCACTCGCCGGCGCGCCGGGTCGCACCGCACCTCACCGTGAGGGTCCTCGTCACCGGCGCGGGCGGCCAGCTCGCCCGCGATGTCTGCGCCGTCCTCGCCGCCGACGCCCACGAAGTCGCCGCGTTCGACCACGCTTCCCTCGCCGTCGAGGACCCGGTGTCCGTCGACGCCGTGATGGACGCGGTCCGGCCCGACGCGGTGATCCACGCGGCCGCTCTCACCAACGTCGACCGTTGCGAAGAGGAGCCCGACCTCGCCGAGGCGGTGAACGCCGCCGGCACGGGCCACGTCGCCGACGCGGCGACGCGTGTCGGCGCGCACCTGGTGTACGTCTCGACCGACTATGTGTTCGACGGGCGGGCGACCCGGCCGTACCGGGAGACCGACCGCACCAACCCCCTGTCGGTCTACGGGAGGACCAAGCTGGCCGGCGAGCGTGCCTGCGGCGAACGCGCCACCATCGTGCGGACCTCGTGGGTCGCGGGGGAGGGTGCGCCCAACTTCGTCGCCACCGTGCTCGCTCTGGCCGGCGCATCGGGGCCGTTGCGCTTCGTCGACGACCAGCGGGCCTCACCCACCTACACCGCCGATCTTGCCGTCGCGTTGGCCGCGTTGGCGCGGGACCGACGCCCCGGCTGCTTCCACGTGACCAACTCCGGCGACGCGTCGCGCTACGAGCTGGCCCGCGAGGTACTGGCGATCGCCGGCGCCGATCCCGACCGGGTGGAGCCCATCTCGACCGGCCAGCTCGACCCGCCCCGGCCGGCGGTCAGGCCGGCGTACTCGGTGCTCGACAACGGGGCCTTCGAGTCCGCGGGCTACCCCGGCCTCCCGGACTGGCGCGACGGGCTGGCCCGCCTCATCGCTCGGTTGGCAGGTAGCAGCCGATGACCAACGGACCCGAGGATTCCGGGCGCCGCTCGGCGGTGATCGTCGACTACGACACCGGGCCCTACCTAGCCGAGTGCGTCCGGTCGTTGATGGACGAGCACGTCGAGGAGATGGTGGTCGTCGAGAACGGCGATGCCGCGGCCGCCCGGGCGACGCTCGCCGACCACGGGCTCGCCGCCACCCCGTTCCTGGCCACCGGGAAGAACCTCGGCTACGGCGCGGGGGCCAACCGCGGCCTGGCCGCGATCGAGCGGCGTGAGTACGTCCTCGTCTGCAATCCCGACCTGGTCGTCCACGCCGGCGGGCTGGACCCGCTGGTCGCCGCGCTCGACGCCCATCCGGAGTGGGGGATCGTCGGGCCGCGGGTGCTCACCCCCGAGGGCGCGCCGTACCCGTCGGCCCGGCTCTTTCCCTCGCCGTGGGTGGCGGCCGGGCACGCGCTGCTCGGCGGGGTGTTTCCCGAGAACCCCTTCACCCGCCGCTACCGGACCCCGCACCTCCAGGACCGGCCGACCGAGGTCGACTGGGTCTCGGGGGCATGCTTCCTCGCCCGCCGGAGCGTCCTCGACGACCTCGGCGGCTTCGACGAGCGCTACTTCATGTTCGCCGAGGACATGGACCTGTGCTGGCGGGCCCGACGGCTGGGGTGGAAGGTCGGGTTCGAGCCGGCGGCCGTCGTCACCCACCACGAGGGGATCTCCCGGCGGAGCCACCCGTACCGGATGGCGTTGGCCCACCATCGCTCGGCCCTGCGCTTCGCCGCCAAGACGACCGAGGGACCTCGGCGCCTGCTCCTGCCGTTCGCCGCCCTCGTGCTCGGGGCCCGGCTGGCCGCGGTGTGGTCGTCGACGCTGGTGCACCGTCTGCGTGCCGGCGCCAGCTGATCGGCGGCGCCATGGCGGTTGCTGACCCGGCCGGACTCGTGATCGCCGGCGCCGACTTCGACCACGTCGCAGTGGCGGCTGAGTCGGAGACACTCCTCGAGCCGCGCTACGCACAGCAGCTCGGAGGACTGCCGTTGGCCGGCGGACAGCCGCCCGGCTTCCTGTGGGCCCAGCTGGAGTTCGTCAACGGCATGGTCGTCGAGATGCTTGAGCCCTGTCGGGTCGAGGAGAACGACTTCCTGCGGCGCTTCCTCGACCGCAACGGCGCCGGCCCACACCACCTGACGTTCAAGGTCCCGGATCTTCCGCGTGCGCTCGAGGCGGTCGAGACGGCCGGGTACCACCCGGTGGCGGTCGACGACTCCGATCCGGACTGGAAGGAGGCGTTCCTCCATCCGAGCGAGGTTCCGGGCGTCGTGGTGCAGCTGGCTGAATCCCATGAGCGCCATGTGCACCCGCGCCACGATCCGTCGAGCCGTGCCGCGAGCCTCACGTACGTGGCCCACGCAGTGCGCTCCATCGAAGATGGCCTGAAGCTCTTCGAACGTCTGCTGGGCGGGGCCCGCGGCCCCGAGGGCGGCGGCCCGGGGTTCCGTTGGGTCGAGCTGCGGTGGTCGGGGCCCGGGCGACTGCGGCTCCTGGAACCCACCGGGCCCGGCGACGTCGACACCTGGCTCGGGGACCGGGCCGGTCGTCTGCACCACCTCGCCTTCGTCCTCGCCGAGCCCGCCTCCGTGCCCGACGCGGTGGCGGACGGCCTCCTCTGGCTGGTGGAGCCGGAAGCCAACCAGGGGACCCGGCTGGTCTTGGTGGCCGATGCGAGCATCCTGGCCTCGTCCACGCCGGCCGGGTGGTGACGGGCCACGCCGTCGCCCAACGAGTCCGCCGCACCGGGGCGGTCCTAGGCTCCCGCCGTGTCCTCGCTCCACGAGCGGCTGGGGTACGGCCCCGACGAGCGGGTGCTCATCGTCAACTGTGACGACCTCGGCTTCTGCCACGCCGCCAATCAGGGCGTGTACGAGGCGCTCCGGTCGGGTCTCGGCACCAGCGCCAGCCTCATGGTGCCGTGTCCCTGGGCCGCCGATGCGGCCGTCCGGTACGACGGAGACGACGTCGGCGTCCACCTGACCCTCACCTCGGAGTGGGAGGTCTACCGCTGGGCCCCCCTCACCGCGGGCCGGTCGCTGGTGGACGAGCAGGGCCGGCTTCCGCGCACGAGCGAGGCGGTCTGGGCGGGCGCCGACCTCGACGAGGTGGTTCGGGAGTGCCGTGCGCAGATCGAACAGGCGCTCGACTGGGGGGTCGATGTGACCCATCTCGACGCTCACATGGGGACACTGCAGCTCCGGCCCCGGTTCTTCGAGGTCTACCTCGAGCTCGGGGTCGCCTACCGCCTGCCCCTCCGCCTCTCCGGTGCCGAGACCGAGCCGGTGCTGGGGTTCGCCTTCCGCGGCCCGGCCGCCGCCCGCGGCGTGACCTTCACCGACCACTTCATCCACGTCGAGGGGGTGGGGAGTCGCTCGGTCCTGCTCGACCTCGTCCCGAAGCTCCGGTCCGGCGTGACCGAGGCGTACCTCCATCCGGCCGTCGACAGCCCGGAGCTGCGAGCGGCGGCGCCCGATTGGGAGCGTCGCGTCGACGACTACCGGTTCCTCGTCCATGACAGCGAGCTTCGCGAGGCGCTGGACGCGCACGGGGTGCACCTGACCGGGTTTCGTCAGCTCCGCGACTCCATGCGCGCGACCTGACCGACTGGCGTCGGCCGGCCCCGGCCGGTCGGGGTCCTAACATGGGTGCCGGGCTGCGTGCGGGTCTGTGGTTGAAAGTCGAGGCCAGTCGCAGGCGAAACGACCCACGTAAGGCAACTCGTGGTTGCTGAGCATGGTGCGATTTAGAGGTAAGTCCTGCCCGTCCCCCCCGACCGTCGGGGGACGACGGAGACGGGGTGATGCGTCCGTTGCCGGGGTCGAAGGGCCGAGAAGGCCGCCGACCCCGGGGCCGCCAGCCCCGCAGCAGGCGGGTGTGGGGTCAAAGACCAGGTCAGCCGCACGCAGCCCGACTGCGGCCGCCCCGGTCTCGCACCGATTCGGCACAACGCCCCAGGTAGGATCCGAAAAACCATGAGTGTGCTGACCAAGGTCCTCCGGGCCGGCGAGGGCAAGAAGGTTCGGCGTTTGGCCGAGCTCGTGCCCATGATCAACGCCCTCGAAGAGGAGATGGAGGGCCTCTCCGACGAGGCGCTCCGCCACCGCACCGTCGAGTTCAAGGAGCGGCTCGACCGGGGCGAGAGCCTGGACGATCTCCTCATCGAGTCCTTCGCGGTGGTCCGGGAGGGGGCGTGGCGGGTCCTCGGGCAACGCCCCTTCGACGTCCAGCTGATGGGCGGGATGGCCCTGCACTTCGGCTGGATCGCCGAGATGAAGACCGGCGAGGGCAAGACGCTGGTGTCGACGATGCCGGTCTACCTGAACGCCCTCGCGGGCCGGGGCGTCCACATCGTGACCGTGAACGACTACCTGGCCACCCGCGACGCGGGCTGGATGGGCCAGCTGCACCGGTGGCTCGGGCTCACCGTCGGCCGCGTGGGCCCGGACATCGACGACCCCGACCAGAAGCGTGCCGCCTACGACTGCGACGTCACCTACGGCACCAACACCGAGTTCGGGTTCGACTACCTGCGCGACAACATGGCGCGCTCGACCGAGTTGATGGTGCAGCGGGGCCACATCTTCGGCATCGTCGACGAGGTCGACTCGATCCTGATCGACGAGGCCCGCACGCCGCTCATCATCTCGGGTCCCGCCGACGAGGCGGCCAAGCTGTACTACCAGTTCGCGGCGATCGTCCGGAACCTCGAGCGCGACGACGACTACGAGGTCGACGAGGAGAAGAAGATCGTCGTCCCGCTTGAGTCGGGGATCGAGAAGGTCGAGCAGCAGGTGGGGGTGTCGAACCTCTACGACGCGGTGGCGATCAACTACGTCCACCAACTGACCCAGGCCCTCCGGGCCAAGGAGCTGTACCACCGGGACAAGGACTACCTCGTCGACCAGGGCGAGGTGAAGATCATCGACGAGTTCACGGGTCGCACCCTCGAGGGCAGGCGATGGTCGGACGGTCTCCACCAAGCGGTCGAAGCGAAGGAGCGCGTCCGGATCAAAGAGGAGAACCACACCTGGGCGACGGTGACGCTCCAGAACTACTTCCGGCTGTACGAGAAGCTCGCCGGCATGACCGGGACCGCCGAGACCGAAGCGAGCGAGTTCGCCAGTACCTACTCGCTCCCGGTGGTGCCCATCCCGACCAACCTCCCGCTCATCCGCGCCGACGCGCCCGACCTCGTGTTCAAGAGCGAGGAGGCGAAGTTCGCGGCGGTGGTCGAGGACATCGTCGAACGCAACGAGCGCGGGCAGCCGATCCTCGTCGGCACCGCCTCGGTGGCCAAGTCCGAGCTCTTGGCGCGCCTGTTGTCCCAGCGCGGAATCCGCCACGAGGTACTGAACGCGAAACAGCACTTCCGGGAGGCCGAGGTGGTCGCCCAGGCCGGGCGGCTCGGAGCGGTGACGGTGGCCACCAACATGGCCGGACGCGGCGTCGACATCATCCTCGGCGGGAACCCCGAGCTCCTGGCCCGGCACGAGGCGGTGGCCAAGGGGATCGACCTCGACACCGAGGAGGGTGCCGCCGAGCTGGCGAAGCTCCGGGGCGAGCTCGACGAGCGCTGCCGACTCGAGGGTGACGAGGTCCGGGCGCTCGGCGGGCTGTACGTCCTCGGCAGTGAGCGCCACGAGAGCCGCCGAATCGACAACCAGCTGCGGGGACGCTCGGGCCGGCAGGGTGACCCCGGCGAGAGCCGCTTCTTCCTCAGCCTCGAGGACGACCTCATGCGTCTCTTCGCCACCGGGGCCATGAGCTGGGTGATGTCCAAGGCCCTTCCAGAAGACGTGCCCATCGAGGCGAAGATGGTGACCAAGGCGATCGAGCGGGCGCAGAACACCGTCGAGGGGCGCAACTCGGAGATCCGCAAGGACGTCTTGAAATACGACGAGGTGATGAACGAGCAGCGCAAGGTGATCTACGCGCACCGCCTGTCGATCCTCGAGGGCGAGGACCTCCACGACCGGACGGTCGAGATGCTGGAGCAGACCCTGGCGACGCTCGTCGGGCAGGCGTGCCCGAACGACTACGCCGAGGAGTGGGACCTCGAGCACCTCATCGCCGAGTTGACCCAGTACTACCCGACGCAGTTCACCGCCGAGGATCTCGCCGAGGCGTCCACCGCCGCGCAGATCACCGAGAGCGTCGTCACCGAGGCGCTTGAGTACTACGAGAACCGCTCGGCCGAGATGGACCGCCTGGCCCGGCCCGGCCGCCCGGACGACGGCCCCGATGAGGCACTGTCCGACGGCCCCGCTGAGGCCGCGCCCGACGGC
>DAIUEV010000056.1:0-1497 GCA_036844945.1 Acidimicrobiales bacterium | reverse complement strand
CGACGGCCCCGATGAGGCACTGTCCGACGGCCCCGCTGAGGCCGCGCCCGACGGCGAGGACATGGCCCGGCAGATCGAACGCGAGGTGATGCTCCAGATCGTCGACCAGCGCTGGCGGGACCACCTGGCCGAGATGGACTACCTGCGGGAGGGCATCAACCTCCGGGCCATGGGGCAACAGGACCCGCTCGTCGCCTGGCAGCGCGAGGGCTTCTCGATGTTCGGGCAGCTGGTCGACGCGATCGACGACGACTACCTCCGCTATGTCCTCCACGTCGAGGCGATCGTCAACGCGCCCGCCGAGCCGGACTTCGCCCGCGCCACCTACGAGGCGGCCGACGACCCGGTCGCCGGGACCCTGGCGCTGACCCAGTCGTTGCTGGCCGACCAGGGCACGGCGGTCGACCCCACGGTGCAGGCCCTTGCGGCCACCCCACCGTCGGGCAACGGTGCGGCACGACCGCAGCAGGTGGTGGTCTCGGCCGACGGCGAGGAGACCCTCGTGCCCATGGTGAAGGCGCCGAACGAGAAGATCGGCCGCAACGCGCCGTGCTGGTGCGGGAGCGGCAAGAAGTACAAGCTCTGCCATGGCGCCGCCTGAGGCCTCGGGGGCCGGCGAGCGTCGAGACTTCCCGGCCGAGCTCGAGGCGTTGGCCGGTCGCATCGCTGAAGCTGAGGACTACCTCGACATCGCCGCGCACCGGGCCCGCCGGCTCGAACTCGAGGCCGAGGTCGCCCGCCCCGACCTCTGGGACGACCCCGAGCACGGGAGGACGGTCACGACCGAGCTCGGTCGGATCGCCGGAGATCTGGAGGACTTCGACGCGCTGAAGGCCAGCCTCGACGATGCGCGGGTCCTGCTGGAGCTGGCCGACGAGGCCGACACCGAGGGGGAGCCGGACCAGTCGTTGTCGAAGGAGCTCGAGGAGACACTGGACGGGCTCGGCACCCGGCTCGGCCGGCTCGAGCTCCAATCGTTGCTCTCGGGCGAGTACGACGAACGCGACGCGGTCGCCGAGGTGCACGCCGGTGCCGGCGGGACCGACGCCCAGGACTGGGCCGAGATGCTGCTGCGGATGTACGCCCGGTGGGCCGAGCGCCGCGGCTTCAGCATCGAGGTCGACGAGGTGACCGAGGGCAAGGAGGCCGGGCTGCTCTCCGCGACGTTCATCGTGCGCGGGCGGTTCGCCTTCGGACTCCTCTCCGCCGAGCGGGGCGTGCACCGCCTGGTGCGGATCTCTCCGTTCGACTCACAGAGCCGGAGGCAGACGAGCTTCGCCTCGCTCGACGTCATCCCGTTCCTGGAAGACCTCTCGGACAAGATCGAGATCGACGAGAAGGACCTCGACATCGACACCTACCGGGCGTCGGGGGCGGGCGGCCAGCACGTGAACAAGACGGACTCCGCGGTCCGGATCACCCACCGCCCGAGCGGGATCGTCGTGTCGTGCCAGAACGAGCGGAGCCAGCACCAGAACAAGGCTCGGGCCATGCAGA
>DAIUEV010000055.1:0-15554 GCA_036844945.1 Acidimicrobiales bacterium | reverse complement strand
GTGCCATCGGAGGGAGGACGGAGGTGGGACCGCAGACTCATCGGCCGCGACCACTCTGAGGTGAATTCCCGCCTGACTAGGGAAGAATCGGGCCGAAAGAGATCGATCACCCCGCCGGTCGGGCTCCGTCTCCACCGCGACAGAATCGAGCGCCGGGAGGTGCGATGCCTGGACGGCTGGACGAGAGCAAGCTGGCCAGGATCGGGGCGCTCGGGCGCGCTGAGATCGAGGACGGCCGTCTGGCCGGCCTCGTCACACTCGTGTCCCGTGGCGATCGGCTGCACGCCGAGGTCCTCGGGAACCTCGGGCCGGGCGACGCGGCACCGCTGGCTCGCGACTCGCTCTTCCGGATCGCCTCCATGACCAAACCGGTCGCGGGGGCCGTCGCGCTCGCGCTGGTCGCCGAAGGCCTGCTCTCCCTCGACGAGCCGGTCGCGGGCCTGCTCCCCGAGCTCGCCTCGCCGCGGGTCCTGCGGCGCCCCGACGGGCCGCTCGACGACACGGTGCCCGCGGTCCGGGCGATCACCCTGCGTGACCTCTTGACCTTCACCTTCGGGTTCGGGATGGCCGTGGAGATGTTCATGTCCGAGACACCGTGGCCGATCGTGACGGCCGCCAGCCAGCTCCACCTGGCCACGCTCGGACCGCCGAGCCCCGACGAACCACCCGACCCCGACGCCTGGATGGCGTCGTTCGGTGGACTGCCGCTCATCGCCCAGCCCGGCGAGCGGTGGCTCTACAACACCGGGGCGTCGGTGCTGGGCGTCCTCCTCACCCGGGCGGCGGGCCAACCGCTCGGCGAGGTCCTCCGCACCCGGCTGTTCGAGCCGCTCGGGATGACCGACACCGCCTTCTTCACGACCGAGACGGCGCGGCTCGCCACCGCCTACACGGCCGGGTCGGGCGGGCTGACCGTGTGGGACCCGCCGGAGGGCCAGTGGAGCCGGCCCCCGGCCTTCCCCGACGCCGCGGCCGGCCTGGTGTCGACCGCCGACGACATGCTCCGGTTCGCCCGGGCCCTCCTTCGCGGCGGCGACCCGGTGCTCAGCCGGGACGCGGTACGCGAGTTCACCCGCGACCAGTTGACCGCCGACCAGAAGGCGGGGATCGCCCCGGGCTTCCTCAACGGCCGGAGCTGGGGCTTCTGCCAGTCGGTGATCACCGACGGCCCCCGGGCCGGCGCGTTCGGCTGGAACGGCGGCCTCGGGACCTCCTGGCTGGTCGACCCGGCGAGGGACCTCGTGATCGTGGTCCTCACCCAGAGGCTGTTCGAGACCGCCGACGGACCGCCGCTCCACCGGGACATCGAGGACGCGGCCTACGCCGCCCTCGACTGAGCTGACGATCGGCCCGGGTCCGAACCGAAAGACTCCGTTGTTAGGGTCGGAAGGAGCGACAGAGCGAGGTCCGGCATGAACGCACCGTCGAGCACCGAAGGGCCCGGGGCGGGCCAGACGGGATCGCAACGGCACCTGTTCCTCATGCCCGAGGACATCGCCTACTTCAACACCGCCGCCATGGCCCCGGTCCTTCAGGGCGTCCATCGCGCCGGAGAGCGCGCCCTCGAGCGGGCCGCCAGCCCGTGGGCGATCTCCTCGGAGGACTGGTTCGTCGACGTCGAGCGGCTCCGGGAGTCCTTCGGCGCCCTGCTCGGAGTCGGCGACGAGGCGGTCGCGTTCGTCCCCTCGAGCAGCTACGGGCTTGCGACCGCGGCGCGGAACCTCGATGCGGGGCCGGGTGACCAGGTGGTCGTGCTGGCCGAGGAGTTCCCCTCGAACTTCTACACCTGGCACCGCTTCTGCGAGCGCACCGCCGCCGAGCTCGTCGTCGTCCAGCGGGAGGAGTCGCTCGGATGGACGGGGTCCGTCCTCGCCGCGATCGGGGACGCCACCCGGGTCGTCGCGGTCCCCCACGTCCACTGGACAAACGGGGCCCTCGTCGACCTCGTGGCGGTCTCGGCCCGGGCCAAGGCCGCGGGCGCGGCGCTCGTGATCGACGCGAGCCAGTCGCTCGGCGCGCTGCCGCTCGACCTCGCCGGTGTCGATCCCGACTATGTGGTCGCGGTCGGCTACAAGTGGCTGCTCGGTCCGATGGGCTTCAGCTACCTGTACGTCGCCGAACGGCACCGGGACGGCGAACCGCTCGAGGAGAACTGGATCAACCGGTCGAGCTCCGAGGACTTCGCCGCGCTCGTCGACTACGCGGACGCCTACCGGGACGGGGCCCGGCGGTTCGACTTCGGCGAGCGGAGCAGCTTCACGCTCGTCCCGATGGCCACCGCCGCCATCGAGCAGCTGAACGAGTGGGGCGTGGACCGGGTCGCGTCCGAGCTGCGGGCGGTCACCGACGAGGTGTGCCGGCGGGCCGAGGGTCTCGGCCTCACGGTGCCCGCTCCCGACGAGCGCGGCCCGCACATGATCGGGATCGAGGTGCCGCAGGAGACCGCGCTCCGGCTCGGCGAGCAGCTCTCAAAGCGCGGGGTCATCGCCAGCGTGCGCGGCAACTCGTTGCGCCTCGCCCCCCACCTCCACGTCACCACCGAGGACATCGACCGCCTGATGGAAGGGGTCGCCGCGGCGCTCTGAGCCCGAGCCCGTCCGTCCAGCCGTTACGTTCGGGCGATGCCCGAGCCCGCCTACACCGTGCGAACGGCGACCGCCGCCGACGCCGAGGCCTGCGCCGCCATCTACCGCCCGTATGTCACCGACACCGCGGTGACCTTCGAGATCGACCCGCCCGACGGCGCCGAGATGGCGCGGCGGATCGATGCCGCGACTCGGAACCACGCCTGGCTCGTGCTCGAGACCGACGGCCGGGTCGTCGGGTTCGCGTACGGGCAGCCGTTCGCGACCCGGGCCGCCTACCGCTGGAGCTGCGAGGTGAGCGTGTACCTCGAGATGGGCCGGCGGCGGACCGGCGGCGGCCGGCTCCTCTACGAGGCCCTGTTCCCGGCGCTCGCCGCCCGCGGGTACCGCACCGCGGTGGCGGGCATGACCATGCCGAACGACGCCAGCCTCGGGCTGCACGCGGCCATGGGCTTCACTCCCGTCGGCACCTTCCGCCGGATCGGTTGGAAGCTCGGCGCGTGGCACGACGTCGCTCGGGCGCAGCGCCCGCTCGACGAGGGTGGCGACCCCCCGGCCGAGCCCCGCTGACCCGCACCCGCGCTATCCGGCGGCGGCAGCCCGGATCGCGTCGATGTCGAGCTTGCCCATGGAGAGCACGGCCCGCATGGCCCGCTCCCGCCGAGCTGGGTCCGGGTCGCCCATGATCTCCCCGAAGCCCGGCGGGATCACCTGCCAGGACAGCCCGTAGCGGTCCTTCAGCCAGCCGCATTGGCTTTCCTCGCCGCCCTCGCTCAGGCGGGCCCAGTAGTGATCGACCTCGGCCTGGTCGGCGCATTCGATCTGGAGGGAGATCGCCTCGGTGAACGGGAATTGCGGGCCGCCGTTGATGGCGATGAACGTAAGGCCGTCCAGCTCGAACTGGACGGTGAGGACCGAGCCGGCCGGCCCCGGGCCCGCTTCGGTGTAGCGGGCGACGTCCCCGACCTTCGAGCGGGGGAAGATCGAGACGTAGAAATTGGCGGCCTCCTCGGCCTCGGTGTCGAACCACAGGCTGGGGGTGATCCTGGGCATGGGCTCCTCCTCAAGGTCGGCGGTCAAGGTTCTGACGAACGGGGCCGCACGGGTTGATCAGACGGGAGAGCTCAGTGTCGGTGGGGCCGCATCGTCATGCCGGCGGTGATGACCACGACCCGTCGGGGGGCGAGGCGGGTCGACCCGGCCAGCACCGCGTTCCAGCGACCCGAGATGACCGAAGGTCGGCCCCGGTCGACCGCGCGCAGGGCCACGTCCACCACCTCGCCCGGGTCCTGACGCCGGCCCACCGAGGCGTCCTCGGTCCCGACCCGGTCGAAGAAGGAGGTCTCGGTCGCGCCCGGACAGAGGGCGAGGACGCGGACACCGCTCCGGCGGTTCTCGCCCCACAGCGCCTCGCTGAACGACAGGACGAACGCCTTCGTCGCGCCGTAGACGGCCATGAACGGGAGCGGCTGGAAGCCGGCCGTCGAGCCGACGTTCACGATGACCCCGCTCCCCCGCTGCTGCATGCCCGGGAGCAGCGCGGCCGTCAGCCCGACCAGGGCCGTGCAGTTGACCTCGACCTCCTCCTGCACCGCCGCCGCGTCCTGGTCCTCGAGCCGTCCGTGGGTGCCGAAGCCGGCACTGTTCACGAGCACATCGACCTCGACGCCGCGCTCACCCAGGGCATCGAGGACCGTGCGGTAACCGCCGGGGACGGCGAGATCGGCCGCGACCACCTCGACGGCGGCACCGGCGATGCCGTCGCCCACCGCCCGCAACGCGCTCTCCCGCCGCGACACGAGGATCAGGCGACCGGCCCCGCGCGCGGCCAGCCGCTCGGCGAAGACCTTGCCGATGCCCGACGACGCGCCGGTCACGAGCGCGGTCTTTCCCCGGTAGTCGTACGGCTTCACGGGTCGGCTCGCCGGCTCAGGTCGTGGCGTGGTCGGCGGAGCCGCCGGCCACCTCGTAGGACCACAACTCCGAGGACACCGACACCGGCCCGCCGTGGGGCGAGGGCCGGTCGGCCCCGGCGTGGCCGTGGGCGAAGGCGGGCGAGGACACCCACGCGGCAAACGACGCCTCGTCGCGCCACCGGGTGACCACCAGCCACTGGCGCCGGTCGTCGGTCGGGCGGAGCAGCTCGAACCCCTCGAAACCCTCCTGGTCGTCGACCGCCCCGGCCCGGGCGGCAAAGCGTCGGGCCAGCTCATCGCCGGCGTCCTCGGGCACGGTGATGGCGTTGATCTTGATCACGGTCATGACGAGATCAGATCACACGGGGACCCGACGCGGGGCAGGCTGGTCCGATGCCAACCGCTGCGGCCGCCGGGACTGACCGTCCGCCCGGTTGCCGGGGACGGGCACTGCCGGGAGGACTCCGTCGGAGCGCGGTCGCGGTCGCGGCAACGGCCGTGCTGGTGCTCTCGTGGGCACCGGGCGTCGCCGGCGCGGGGACACCGGCGCTGGCCGATCCCGCCGCCTCGATCTCGCCGCACCCCGACTACCTGGACCTGTGCGCGCCCGCCGGGATCGACACCTCGACGACCTGCCTGCGCATCACCCTGGCCGCCATAGACCATGCCCGAGCCAAGGAGCACCTCGGTCCAATGCGTTTGCCGGCCAGCTTCCCGCACCTGTCGGTCGCCGAGCAGCTGTTCGTGGCGGTGGATGCCGAGCGGGTGGACCGTGGCCTGGCGCCGTTCGCCGGCTTGAGCGCGTCGCTCGACGCCGGCGCGCAGCGGGCTGCGAGCAAGGGGCAGCTCCCGAAGGGTCCGGGCTCCTCCTACCGACGGTCCGACGCCGAGTGGATCGGCGAGATCGCGAACGGACTCGACGCCGACTTCGACTGGGTCTACGACGACGGCCTGAACGCCGGCGTGCCGGCCTGCGACGCCCGCCAGCGCTCGGGGTGCTGGGCGGACCGGGGCATCGTGCTCGACCGGCTGGGCGGCGCCACCGACCTCGTGATGGGCGCCGCCCTCGACCCGGCCGGCGACCGCTCCCCCGGTCAGCCGGGTGGCCCATCGCTGGCGGCGACGTTCGCGGTGGCCCGCCGCCCTCCCCCGACCTTCGTCTTCACCTGGGCCGAGGCTCAGGCCGAGATCGCCGCGGGCACGCTGTCGCCGCTCGACTCCATCCCTGCCGACGAGTCGGACACAGGGATCGCCGACCCGCCCGACAACGTGCGGGCGCACCCTGACTACCCGCGCATCTGCGCGCCGAGCGGGCTCGACGGCTCGGCGCGCTGCAACGACGCCGTGCTGGCGGCGATCAACCACGCCAGAGCGCTCGAGGGGGTCCGGCCGATGGTGCTCCCGACGAACTTCGGGCAGCTCAGCCTGCCCGACCAGCTGTTCGTGGTGATCGACCTCGAGCGGGTCGACCGCGGGCTGTCGCCGTTCGTCGGGCTCACCGCCGCGCTCGACCGGGACGCGCAGAAGGGGGCCGACACGGCGAACGACCCGCCCGATCCGGGCCCGCGCTATCTCCTCTTCGACGGCGAGTGGGCCGGCGGCTCGGCGAACGCGCTCGACGCCGTGTACGGCTGGATGTACGACGACGGGTTCAACAGCGGCAACCTCGACTGCCTGAAGATCGACGCGGCCGGGTGCTGGGGGCACCGAAAGGGCATCCTCGACAACTTCGGCTCGGGCAGCGAGCTCGTCATGGGCACGGCGGTCGACCCGACCGGCGACACCAACAAGGGGGACGTCGGCGGCACCTCGATGGCCGCCACCCTGGCGGTGACGAGCGGGCGCACCGGGCCCCTCCTCTATCGGTGGTCGGAGGCCCAGGCGGCCATGCCGCCGGGCGACGCCGACGGCTGAGCGCGGTCTAGTTCGAGCCGTCCTGCTCCCGCAGGAACTTCTCGAGCTCCTCGGCCAGGGCGTCACCGCTCGGCAGGTCCTCGAGGCTCACCTCGGGCTCGGCGCCCTCGGCCCGCCGCTCGAGCTGGTGCACGTAGCCGGCGATGTCCTCGTCCGCCGCCACGACCTCGCTCACCTCGCGCTCGTACGCGTGCGACGCGAGCTCGAGGCGGGACGTCCCGACCCGGGTGTCGAGCACCCCGCACATCTTCTGCACCAGCGCGAGGGTCGCCTTGGGCGACGGCGTGCTCGGGACGTAGTGGGGCACCTGGGCCATGAGCGATGCGACCGGGATGTCGACCCTCCCGAACGCGTCCTGCAGGACCCCGACGATGCCGGTCGGGCCCTGGTAACGGGGCCGGGAGAGGTTGAATCGGTCGGCCAGCCGCTGGTCGGCCGACGAGCCGCGCACCGGGGTGGCCCGGGTGTGGGGGACGTCGGTGAGCATCGCGCCGAGGGTGAACACGGCTTCGACCTTGAGCCGCTTGGCCACCGTGGTCACGCAGTCACTGAACGCGCGCCAGCGCAGGTGGGGCTCCGTCCCGATCAGGAACACGACGTCGCGCGCGTCGGGGGAGCTGGCGGCGAGGAACCGGTTCTCGGGCCACACGATCTCCCGGCTCCCGTCCCCGCGCAGCCGGACCTGGGGGCGCAGCGACGTGAAGTCGTAGAACTCCTCTGCGTCGATCGTGGCGAACTGGCGGGCGTGCCACTGGTCGGCCAGGTAGGCGGCCGCCCCCGACGCCGCACCGCCCGCGTCGGTCCATCCCTCGAAGGCGGCGACCAGGGTCGGTGCGTGGAGCGAGGGCTCGTTCTCCCAGCGCAATGCGTCCATGCGGTTCCACGGTAGCGGCGCGGGAGCCCGACGCGGGCACAGGGCTGCACCGGGCGGGCCGGTCGGCTGTTGCCTCGACCCCTCCGACGGTACGGTCGGCGGCCGTGTGGGGACCCGACGAGTGGTTCGCCGCGACCCGGCGCAACGCCCGCTCGGTGCAGACACTGGTCGGGTGGATCTTCTGGGACCCCGGAGCGGTCGCCCGCTACGAGAGGCTCGGGCTCCCCGGTCCCCTGGGGTACATCGCGGCACGCGCCGCGCCGCTCGCGCCGGCCGGACCGTCCGCCGTCATCGCGGCGTTCGGCTCGATCTCGCCCGCCGCGATCCGGGCCGCGTTCGCGCTCGTCGAGGCGTCCACCGACTTCGGGCACCTCTGGGCGGCCCGGGACGAAGCGGTGCTCGAAGGCCTGGAGGCACATGCCCCCGCGGCGATGGCGCCGCTCGCCCGGTTCGGCGAGGTCCTCTGGCCGGTCGTCGTGCGGCTCCCGACGGTCGGCCGGGCGCTGTTCGGCGCCCACCTCGACATGGCCCGGCCCGAGGACCCCGTGCTCTCCGGCTGGCACGCCGTCAACTGCCTGCGGGAGTGGCGCGGCGACACGCACTGGGCCCTCGTCGCCGCCCACGGGCTGACCGGGGTCGAGGCGTCGATCCTCCACAACGAGTGGCTCGGCTACGAGCCCGACTGGATCCCGGTGTCGCGGGGCACCGAGCGGTCCGACCTCGACGCCGGCTGGGCCGCCCTCGAAGCGCGCGGGCTCGCCCGCGGTCGCCGGGCGACCCCGCCGGCGCTCGCCCTCCGCCAGGAGATCGAGGACGAGACCGACCGGCTGACCACGCTCCCATGGGAGCTCCTCGGCATCGAGGCCACGGAGCGCTTCGCCGAGGAGTTCGAGCCCCCGTGCACCCGGCTCCTCCACCGGGTCGACGTGACCGCCGGGCCGAACTACCAGCCCGCCTCGCGGCTGCGGGGAACGTGACCCCACCTCGTGAGCCGATCGGGTCGCGACGGCACAGGGAGCGCCGAAGAGGCGCGATCCGGCGTCCGGTGGCATCCTTTCGGCCTTGTCGGAGGTGACGATCGGTCACCGGCGGAGGCGGGGAGGGACCCGATGACCTACGCAGAAGGACGCGTCATGCTGGACGCGGACAGCCACGTGATGGAGCTCGCCGACTTCCTCGACGACTTCATCGATCCCGCCCAGAGCGACCGGCTGCGCCGCCACCGCATGCAGGCGCTGCAGCCCGTGCTCGACCGTGCGGTCGACCTGGCCGCCGGCCGGCGCTCCGATCCAGCCAAGGCGGCTGAGGCCGAGGAGCGGCTGATGGCCGACAAGGGCTGGTCGGCCATGGGTGGCTTCGACCGCGAGGAGCGGAGCCGGGTGCTCGACCTGCTCGGGTTCGAAGGCCAGCTGGTCTTCGCGACCTTCGCCACCGCCCTGTTCGCCGGACGGGACCTCGACCGGCACTACGCGGGGGCCTCCGCGCAGAACCGGGCGATGGCCGACTTCTGCGCGGCCGACCCTCGGCTGCTCGCAGTGGCCTACGTCCCGCTCGACGATCCCGAGCGCGCCGTCGGGTGCGGCGAGGAGGCCATCGCGGCCGGCTGCGCCGCGGTGATGGTGCCGTCGACCGCGGCCGGCGAGCGGTCGCCCTCGCACCCCGCCCTCGATCCCTTCTGGTCGCTCCTCGAGCGCTCCGACATCCCGTTCGTCCTGCACGTCGGAGGAGGGGGCCGACTGCTCGACCCGGCGTTCCACAACAACGACATGCCCGTGACCGACCACCTGGGCGGCGGCGAGAACATCCGCTCGAAGGACTACCTCGCCATCCACCACTCGCCGGAGATCTTCCTCGGCACCCTCGTCCTCGACGGGGTGTTCGATCGGTTCCCGAAGCTCCGTGGCGGTTGCATCGAGCAGGGCGCCGGGTGGGTGGTGTCCTGGCTCCGCCACCTCGACCACGCGCATCGGGCCTTCCGTCGCACCGAGCCGCCCCTCCAGCGGCTGGCCGACCAGCCTTCGGAGTACGTCCGCCGGCACCTCAAGTTCACGCCGTTCCCCGGCGAGCCGGTCGGCTGGATGATGGAGGCGGCCGGGCCCGAGCTGTTCATGTTCTCGACCGACTACCCGCATCCGGAGGGGGGCAAAGACCCGCTGACGAAGTTCGAGGAGACCCTCTCCGGCGTGGACGACGCCGGGAAGCGGCTCTTCTACTTCGACAACATGGCCGAGATGTTGGGCGCGACCGCGGTGACGGGAGCGGCGGCCGGCTGAGCGGAGGTCACACCACCGCGGCGTCGACCGCCGCGACGACGACGTCGGGCACCGCTTCCTCGCCACCGAACACCCTGATCGAGCCGATCTGGCCGGCCACGAGGCCGAGAAAGAAGTTGAGCGCCCCCGGGAGCGGCAGCGACGCGGGCACCGACAGGAGCGGGACGCCGGCCGGTCCGAGCAACGGGGCCGCCACCAGCGCGTCCGAGAAACCCCCGGCGTCGACGATGCCGAGCACGGCCGCGGCCGGGAAGAACCGCGCCGCGACCGCCGCGGCGGTGCCGTAGGCGTCGTCCCCGTAGACGCCGATCGCACCCGGGTCGGCACCGAGCGCCGCCGCCGGACCGCCGATGGCGTAGCGCACGTCGCCCGGGTGCGCGGCGAGATAGTCGGCGGTCTCGGGCGCCTGCACCGCCCCGTCGGTGAGGAGAATGGCGCCGCGGGTCGCCACCGCCGCGGGGCCGGCCGACACGGCGTCGGGATAGTCGAGCCCGCTCGCCTCGAAGATGGTCGACGGATCGCCCAGGCGGCCGGCGATGTCGACGGCGGTGCCGAACTCGTCGGAGCCGGCGATCCGCTGGACCAGGTAGCCGAGCCCGGTCAGCTGTCCGTCGATGTCTCCGCTGAGCGCCAGGGCTCCGCCGAGGATGGACACGGTGCCCCCGCCGGGGAGCACCCGCTGGATCTCGGCCAGCGTGCGGGGGTCGAGCGTCGCGCTCTCGGCCGCCCCGGGGGTGAGGAGCAGGGGTCCGTGGTCCGCCGCCGCGAGAGGCGCCCCGGCCAGCGCGTCGGCGAAGTAGTCGGAGCGGGCGAGGATGACGGACGAGGCCGAGCCGCCGGCCGGGTACTCGTTCTGCGAGACCGCGACGGCCGTCCCGATCGCGTCCTCCCCGGCGATCCGGGTGGTGGGCGGACCGACCGGTGCCGGCGGCGCCGAGGTCGGCGAGAACGAGAACGAGTCGGTCGCCAGCCCGGTCCCGCCGTTCCAGATCTCGAATCCGGCCTCCACGTCGATCAGGTACCAGGAGCTGTCGATGTACCCACGCGCCATCGCGTCGCGCACCAGGGTGCCGAGGTCCAGCCCGGACACCGACGTCGTCCCCGACGTCATCTCGTACGCGACCGAGTTGAAGCCCTGCGCGGCGTCGTACCAGACGTCGAAGGCGTACCCGTCGAGCGTGACCGTCCCGACCTGGGCGCCCGCTGGCTGGACCTGGCCGTTGTGGTTCAGCCAGACCATCAGCTCGGCCCCGTCGGGCTGGCCGCCGGTCGTCGGGGTCTGGTTGAACCAGACGTCGTAGGCGACGTCGTAGGTCGACGCCGCGGTCTGGGTCGTCTGCCAGCTGGTGGTCGGGTCCCCGAGGCTCGCGACCTGGACGGGCAGGCCGCTGTCCTGCGTGCAGGTGCCCCAGTGGCACCCGCGATAGATCGAGGGGTAGGCACCCGGTGTGTTGGTTCCGGTGTCGATGCCCGACTGGGTCACGTCGAAGTCGGCGTTGCCGTCGGTGCTCACGCACTGGGTCGCCGACGAGTTCCACTCGTCGGTCTGCACGTTGTAGAGCCCGCCGTCGACGGGCATCACCGCGAACTGGGCGCAGCTCGAGTTCGCGACCGCGCCGGCCGGGGGCGCGCCGAGGACGCCGGTTGCCCCGAGGCCGATGATGGGGCCGGCAACCAGCCCGACCACGGCGATGAGTGCGCCGGCCGCCCGTCGTGCGCCGGCCCGGCGCCGAAGCTCGCGCATCGAACCTCCCTGGGCGGAGCCTTCATTCACGCTACCGACCGGGTCCCACCTCGACGCGGCCGGCCCCCCGTCGTTCGCCCAGGTGACGGGGTTCTTTCGCGGAACGTCACCGCGGCGGGTCCGGCGGCCGGTGGAGGGCGGGTCGGCAGACCCGTCGTCACCGGTTTCGAGAGGCTCGGACCTACAGTCGCGCGGTGCCGAGCAAGCCCGACACCGATGGCGTCGTGGTGGAGGCGGACGGCCACGACGTCCGCATCAGCAGCCCCGACAAGGTGCTTTTCGAGGAGGGGGGCGACACCAAGCTGGACCTGGTCCGCTATTACCAGGCGGTCGAGGAGCCACTGATGCGGGCGATGGGCGGCCGGCCAGTCCTGCTCCAGCGCTTCCCCCACGGGGCGTCAGGCAATTCCTTCTTCCAGAAGCGGGTCCCCGAGCAGCGACCCGAATGGCTCGAGACCGCGGTCGTGTCCACTCCGAACGGCACGACCTCACAGGCCCTCGTGACCCGGGACCTCGCCCACGTGCTGTGGGCGGTGAACCTGGCCTGCCTCGGCTTCCACGTCTGGCCCTCGCGTGCCGAGGACCTGGAGCACGCCGACCAGCTCCGCATCGACCTCGACCCGACCCCGGGCGTCACCTTCCCCATGGTCCAGGAGGCCGCCGAGGAGACCCGCCGACTGTTCGACGAGCTGGGCGTGCAGGCGCTGCCGAAGACGACGGGCAACCGCGGGATCCACGTCTTCGCCGCCCTGGAACCCCGATGGACCTCCTACGACGTCCGCGCCGGCGCGGTCGCGGTGGCCCGGGAGCTGGAGCGCCGTCGCCCCGACCTCATCACCGCGGCATGGTGGAAGGAGGAGCGCGGCACCCGGGTCTTCGTGGACTTCAACCAGAACGCCCCCCACAAGACCATCTTCGGGGCGTGGTCGGTCCGGGCCCGTCCCGGCGCGCAGGTGTCCACGCCGTTCTCCTGGGACGAGCTGGCCACCATCGCGCCGGACGAGCTGACCATCAGGACCGTGCCCGCTCGCCTGGGAGCCCGGGGCGACCCGTGGACGCGGGCCGACCCCCAGTCGCTCGAGCCGGTGCTTGAGCTCCACGAGCGGGACCGCGCGTCCGGGCTCCTCGACGCGCCCTGGCCGCCCGTCTACCCGAAGATGCCGGGCGAGCCGCCCCGGGTCGCCCCGAGCCGGGCCAAGAAGCAGAGGGCCAAGTAACCGGCGGAGGGGCGGTCGCCACCTGAGAACCGCTCGACGGGCGGGCCGCCGTATGAGACAGTTCCCGCGACCATGCCAGCCGCACAAAGGTTCCAGGTGGCAGGGTGTGGCACAGCCGAGTTGACCCGGGGGTCTCCTCGGCGGACTGAGGGGATCGGCGGCGAACCCGCCGGAGAGGAGCGTTTCGATATGCCAAAGCGGATCAAGCGGGTGGTGGCTGGCCTGGCGTTGAGCGGCGCGCTCGCCGGAGGTGCCCTGGCCGGCACCGCCGCGATCACGGCCGCACCGGCCTCGGGGACCGGGTTCTCCTTCTTCTCCGGCTGCGTGCCCCACGGACACGAGATGATCTTCTGCGAGTCGCTGATCAGCGACGTCGCGGCGAAGGAGAACATCGTCCCGGTCGTCTGGTAGCGGCGTCTCGGGTCGGTTCGCGATGTTGTTCCGGCGCCGCCCGCGCCCACAGGCCCCCACCCAACACGAGCCCGTCAAGGGCCAAGAGGTGCTCGAGAAGCTGGCTTCGCTGCCGATCAGCACCTGGAACTACAAGGGGGAATCGCCCCAGGTCCGGCACCTGGGGCCGATGGCGCAGGACTTCGCGGCCACGTTTGGGCTGGGTGACAACGACCGCAGGATCAATGTGGTCGACGCAAACGGCGTCGTGATGGTGTCGATCCAGGCCCTCTACCGGAGGCTGGAAGCCCTCCAGGCCGAGGTGCAGGCGCTGCGGGCCGCCCGGACCGATGAGGGGAGTGCCCCCGACTGAGTCCGTTGGCCCCGGGGGACCTGACACAGGGCCTCGATACGGTGGCCGGTATGACCGACACCCCCCGCCCCGCCGACCCGGCGGAGGTCCGTGACCTCCTCGACGCGTTACACCAGCACCGGGACCTGTTCCTCCGGACGCTCGAGGGTCTCGACGACGAACAGATCCGCCAGCGCACCACCGTGAGCCAGCTGTGCCTCGGCGGGATCCTCAAGCACGTGACCCGAGTCGAACGCCGATGGGCCGACTTCATCGTGGTGGGCGCCGAGGCCATCGGCGGCATGGACGAGGCGGCCTTCAAGGCCCACGCGGAGAGCTTCCACGTGCTCGAGGGCGAGACCCTCAAGGGGCTCCTCGAGGACTTCGCCGACACCGCGACCCGGACCGACCAGTTGGTCTCGTCGCTCGACTCCCTCGACGTGTCGCACCCGCTGCCCGAGGCGCCGTGGTTCGAGCCGGGCGCGACCTGGAGCGCCCGCCGGGTGGTGGTGCACATGCTCGCCGAGCTCGCCCAGCACGCCGGCCACGCCGACATCATCCGCGAGGCGCTCGACGGCCAGAAGACGATGGGCTGAGGGGGCCGCGCCCCGACTCAGCGCTTTGCCGGCAGGGTCTTCGCGTACTCGACGCCAACCCGTGCCCAGCTCTCGAGCTGTCGCTTGGTGCCGACACCCTCGGCGTCCACCCGGAGCCAGCCGTCCATGGGTCGGCCCCGCATGACGAACGGCGCGGAGTGGACCCGGCGGAGCAGTGCATCGGTCTGCTCGGGATCGACCCGGAGCAAGAGTCCGCCCTCCCGGCTGGCGGCGACGGCCATGTTCCCGTTGACGAGGAAGGCGAGCCCACCGAACATCTTCTGCTCTCGCACGCCCCGCTGGCCGTGTAGGAAGGCGCGCAGGCGGTCGGCCAGGCCCTCGTCGTAGGGCATGGCCCGAAGTGTCCCACGGTGCCGAACCACGGGACCGGGACACAACCCGGCACCTAAGGTCGACGCACGCGACGGAAGGGGTCAGAGGTGAGGACACCGTTCAGCGTCGACATGGGCCGCGACGACCACCTCGGGGGGTGGTGCGAAGGCGAGGGAACGCGAGTGCTCCTCATGCACGGCGGCCCCGGCCTCTCCTTCGACTATCTCGATCCGATGGCCGACGACATCGGGGACGGCTACGCCATCGCGTCGTATCAGCAGCGAGGACTCGCCCCGTCCACGACGTCGTTGTCGTCAGGTGTGGCGGAGGAGGCGGACGACGCGGTCCGGGTGCTCGACCACCTCGGTTGGGACCGGGCGTACGTGATCGGGCATTCGTGGGGTGGCCACCTCCTGCTCCACCTCGCTCTCGCCCACCCCGAGCGACTGCACGGGGGGCTGGCCGTCGACCCACTGGGTGGCGTCGGCGACGGGGGGTTGGCGGCGTTCGGGGCCGAGATGATGCGGCGCGCCAGCGACGACGATCGTGCGAGGGCCGAGGAGATCGATGCCCAGGTCGCCCGCGACGGCCAGAGCGACGAGCTGATGCTCGCCCACCTCGCCGCGATGTGGCCCTCGTACTTCGCGTCCCCTGCGGACGCGCCATCGATGCCTCCGATCCGTGCCCGCGCCGCCGCGTACGAGACCGTCTTTGCGAGCGTGCTGGCCGGTCTCGGCGACCTCGAGGCCAACCTGCCGAAGATCGCGGTGCCTCTCGGGTTCGCGGTCGGCGCGGCGAGCCCCATCCCAGTCGACGCGTCCAAGGCGACGGCGGCGAGGATCCCGGGGGCCTGGGTCGAGATCGTGGCGGGTGCCGGGCACTTCATCTGGCACGAGGCCCCGGGCTCGGTGCGCTCGGCTCTGGATCGGTTGGTCCAGAGCTGAGCACCTTCAGCTACGCGAGCGTCCTCGACGCCCCACCGCCGGAGGTCTTCGGCTGGCACGAGCGTCCGGGCGCGCTTGCCCGGCTCCTGCCGCCCTGGCGTTCCGTCCGGGTCGTCGAGGAGGCGTCGTCGTTGCGCGACGGGCGGGCCGTCCTCGGCCTGCCGTTCGGGCTGAAACTCGTCTCCCGCCACATCGACTACGAGCCGCCCAACATGTTCGCCGACGAGCTCGTGCGGGCGCCGTTCCGGTGGCGGCATATCCACCGGTTCGAGGCCGTCGACGGCGGGACGCGGATGACCGACACGGTCGAGACCTCGCTGCCCGACACCGCGCTCCGACGGGCCTTCGCCTATCGCCACCGTCAGGTGGCCGACGACCTCGCCGTCCACCATGACCTCGCGGCCCGGCACACCGGC
>DAIUEV010000054.1:1237-15928 GCA_036844945.1 Acidimicrobiales bacterium | reverse complement strand
CGCAGATCCCTCCCGCCACGAACCACCCCATCGCGACCATCACGTCCAGGGCGTTTCCGAGCCCTTGGCGCAGGGCGAGCCCCTTGTCGAGGTGGCCGTAGGCGTCCTCCTGGAGCCCGAGCCTGCTCACGACGTTCCATGGCATGTCCGCAAAGGAGAAGGGGTGCACCCCGATCGGACATCCGAGTTGCGCGGCCGCGTCCCAGAACGGGTCGTAGACGGGGTCGTTGAGCTTCTTGTTGTCGATGTACGGAGCCGGCCGGATCATGACCGCCTTGAATCCGAGGTCCTCGACGCAGCGCTCCATCTCTTGGACAGCGAGTTTCGGGTCCTGCAACGCCGCCAGCCCCACCCCCACGAGGCGGGTCGGGTCATACGCGCAGTACGCGTGCAGCCAGCGGTTGTACTCACGGGCCATCTCGTGGAACACGTCGGCCTCGGGGACCCACGCCAGTCCGGGGGTGGTCGGATAGAGCACCGCCACGTCGATCCCTTCGGCGTCCATGTCGACCAGGCGCGGTCCCGGCTCCGACGCGCCCGGTCGATTCATGAGCTCGGCATGGGATGCCTCGGAGGGGGCCGGATCGTCCGCCGAGATCGGTTCATCCCCCCGGATCCTGGCGAAGAAGGCTTCACGGACCTCGGGTGAGAGCTCGAGACGCTCCAACACGTGGCCGTCTGCATCGATCATCTTCGACTTGCCGCTTCCCATCTCATCGCCTCCCAACACCGGCCAGCCGATCGGCATCACCGGCCTCTCGGAGTCCACACGACCGGCGCAATCCCAATGGCAAGTTAGTTGGCCCTCGCTGCGCCTTGGGCTGCGCTTCGCCGGACCGTCCTGAGGGTCTGATGGAACTCGCGCCTCCGGGCGCCGTCTGGCCGGTGGTGGACGGCGCCCTGCGGCCGCCGGTGTGCCAGAAGATCGGCGGGCCTGCTCCCGACTCGACGTAGTGGCGGCGGACCCCGTTGCGCTCGAAGGTGGCCACGCGCCGGTGCGGGGCCCAGCCCCGACCTACCGGGTGACGGTGCGGACCCCGGCCTGGCCGTCCCCGTCGCCGGCGTCGACCGGGGTGTCGAGGTCGATGCGGACCGGCACCGGGATGGGCCGCAGCTCCTCGTGCTCGTCGTCGGGCTGCGGGGCGGTGTCGACGGTCCGGTACTCGCCGGTCGTGCTGCGGAGCATGAGCACGGCCCGCTTGCGCTTGCCGATCGAGTCGCCGCCCCCCTGCATCTCGATGCAGATCCGCCAGGTGAACACGCCCACCACGATCGGCACCACGATCACGAGGATCCGGAAGGTCCAGAGCACCTCGTTGAGAGAGACCTGGAAGAAGTTGGCCAGCACGTCGGTCGCGCTCGCGCCGAGCAGCGTGAACATGAGCGCGATCATGGCCGCACCGGCGGCGGTGCGTTTCGGCCGGTCACGGGGCCGATCGAGCAGGTGGTGGATCGAGTTGTCGCCCGTGAACCGCCGTTCGATGGCCGGCCAGGCGTAACAGAGGGTAAAGATCAGCCCGGGGAAGACGATGGCCGGAAGCAGCACCACGAAGGGGATGGTGTGGCCGAAGCCGGTGAACTCCCAGCTCGGCATGATGCGCAGCGCCCCGTCGAGCCAGCCCATGTACCAGTCCGGCTGGACCGCGTAGGAGATCTTGTCCGCCTGGTACTGGCCGAACTGCCAGATCGGGTTGACCTGGGCCACCCCGCCCAGCACCGTGATCACCGCCGTGATCATGAAGAGGTACCCGGTCGTCTTGGCCATGAAGGTCGGGTACATCGGCGATCCGACCACGTTCTCCTCGGTCCGGCCCCCGCCGGCGAACTGCGTGTGTTTCTGGCGCACGAGGAGGAAGAGGTGGGCCCCGATGAGCCCGGCGAGGATCGCCGGGAGGATGAGGACGTGGATGATGAACAGCCGGATGATGATCTCCTGGCCGGGGTAGTTCCCCCCGAAGAGGAAGAACGCCAGGTAGGTGCCGACGAAGGGGATCGACAGCACGATCGAGTACATGATCCGCAGCCCGGTCCCCGAGATGAGGTCGTCGGGCAGCGAGTAGCCGATGAACCCGTTCGCGAGCGAGAGGACGAGCAGGGTCAGCCCGATCGTCCAGTTGAGCTCGCGGGGCTTGCGGAACGCCCCGGTGAAGAAGATCCGGGCCATGTGGATCACGATGGCCCCGAGGAAGATGTCGGCCGACCAGTGGTGCATCTGGCGCATCAGCACCCCGGCCCGCACCCCGAAGCTGAGGTTGACGGTCGAGGCGTAGGCGGCGGTCACCGTCTGGCCGCGCAGTGGCGCGTAGGCGCCGTGGTAGACGAGCTCGGTCTGGGACGGGACGTAGTAGAGGGTGAGGAAGATGCCCGTGGCGATGATGACGATGAAGGAGTACAGCGCGATCTCGCCCAGCATGAACGACCAGTGGTCCGGGAAGATCTTGTCGAGGAAGACCCGTCCGCCCTTGGCCAGCCCCAGTCGGTCGTCGAGCTCCTCGATGACCTGGCCGACGCGCCCGTAGGGGCCGCGCGCGGCCCTCGCCTGACGTTGGGTTCGGGCGGTGGTGTCGGCGCTCACGTCGTTGTCCGTTCAAAGTACCCCGGGCCGACCGGCTGGTCGTAGCCGGCCTGGGCGCGCAGAAACCCCGAGCTGTCGATGTAGAGGGGCAGCTGGGGCAACGGGCGCGGCGCCGGCCCGAACTCCGGCACCGCGCCGTCGTCGATGCGGAACATCGACTGGTGGCAGGGGCACACGAGGAGGCGCAGCTCCCGCTCGTAGAGGCCGACCGGGCAGCCGGAGTGGGTGCAGAGCTTCGAGTACGCGACGTAGCCATCGGGCGCCCAGCTGGCCCGGCCCGGCTCGGTCACGAGGGCGGTGGTCTGGGCCCGGATGAGGACGGTCTGGTCGACGGCCAGGGTCTGGTCGTTCTTCTCGTAGCCGGCGGGGAAGACCGTCACGAGCCCGCCCGGGGCGAGGTCGTCCTTGTGCACCGCCCGACCGCTCGCGTCGACGAGGAGCGAACCCCGCCGCCAGTTGGTCTTAGTCAGGGTCAGGCCGGGCAGCGGCCCGAGCGAGCGCAGCAACGGGAAGATGGCCACGATCGAGAAGATCCCGACGCCGGTGCCGAACAACCCCAGCAGCATCCGACGGCGCCGGACCACCAAGCCGGTCCGCTCCACGAGGGCCGCCGAGATCGCCTCGCGCTCGGCCCGGGCCGAGTGCAGCGCATGCCGGGCCTCGCTGAAGGGCCCCTGGGGCATGAGGTACTTGCCCCACGCCGACACCCCGAAGCCGAGGAAGAACAGGCCCACCCCGAGCGAGAGGCCGAGCGTCCAGGGCTTCCAGTTCTGCCAGTAGGCGGCCCCGAACACCGCGACCCCGGCGATCCCGATGACGAAGTAGGTGGCGATGGCCCGCTCGGCCCCCGGGGGGTTCGCCACCGCCTCCCGCAGGTGGGGGTCGTCCAGGCTGGCCACGGGGGCCGGCGCGTCCAGCGCGGCCTCGAGCTCGTCGTGCTCGCTCACGACCGCTCCCCGATCCAGAACCCGACCAGCGCGAGCAGCCCCACGCCGAACAGGAGGGCCACGAAGCCCTCGGCCACCGGGCCCACTCCGCCCAGGGCGAACCCGCCGGGGTTCGAGGGGTGCTGGATGTATTCAGTGACGTACGCGTCGATGTCGGCCACCTGCGAGTTGGTCAGGTTGCCGCTGAAGCGCGGCATGTTGCCGGGACCCGTGCGGATCGCCTCGGCCACCTGGGTGGGGGTGGCGGCCCGCAGTGACGGCGCGAAGGTGCCGAAGGCCAGCTCGTCACCCGCCCCGGTGATGGTGTGGCAGGCCGCGCAGTTGAGCGAGAAGAGGTCGGCCCCGATCGCCACATTGGCATCCTTGATGTTCACACGGGGGATGGCGGGCCGGGCCGGGTCGAGCGAGTTCACGTACGCGGCGACCTCGAGGGCCTCCTGGTCGCTCAGCCGGGCCGGCTTGCGGGGCGCCTGGATCGCGTTCGGGTTCTCGGCCGGCATGCGGCCGGTCGAGACCCAGAAGTCGACCGTGCCCGGCCCCACGCCGACCAGGTTGGGGGCCCTCGAGGTGCCCTCGGCCTGGGCGCCGTGGCAGCTGGCGCAGAACGTGTCGAACAGGGCCTGGCCGGCCGGGATGTACGACCTCGGCGGGAAGACGTAGGTGATGGCCGCGTTGCCGTAGGAGTGGGTGGCCTGGTCGAGCCCCTGCGCGCCGCCGGTTCCGGAGAACGCGACGAGACCACCGAGGGCCACTCCCGCGACCACCGCTCCCGGGAGCAGGAACCGGCTGGAGAAGACCCGGCGGATCCGCGCCATCACTTGAGCAGGAAGAGGCAACTGAACAACCCGATCCAGACGATGTCGACGAAGTGCCAGTAGTAGCTGACACCCTGGAAGACCGAGAGCTCGCCCGGGTCGCCCGACTTCCCCCGCATCCGCAAGAGGAGGAAGGTCATCGCGATGATCCCGATGAAGACATGGAGACCGTGGAGCCCGGTCATGATGAAGAAGAGAGAGCCGTAGGCGTTGGTGCTCGCACGAGTGGTGAGGAACAGCCACTCGGAGAGCTGGTTGCCGAGGAAGGCCAACCCAAGCACGATCGTCGCGCCGACCCAGATCTTGGCGGACCGGCGGTCCCTCCGCTCCTCGTCGAACACCGCCTTTTGCATCGTGAAGCTCGAGGAGACGAGCACCGCGGTGAAGACCGCGGCCCGGATGGTGTCGAGGTGGGTCCCGGTCGGCGGCCAGACCGTGTGCTGGGAGCGGATCGTGAAAAAGGCGGCGAACAGGCCGCTGAAGAACATGAGCTCCGAGCCGAGCCAGATCATGACGCCGATGGCGAGCATCGGCGGCCGGTCATGGGTGATCCGGGGGGGCCTGGCCGGCTTGCCCACCGAGATCGCCTGGCTCACGAGGTATTTCCTACTCGACCGCGCACGCGGGACGCCAACATCCTGGTGAGGGGCGGGCGTGCCACCGACCAGGGACGTCGCGGTCAATTCGCGGCGATCGGGCGGTCCGTTCGAGGGGTCAGATCGACCGGCAGCGGGAGGGAGTGGAGAACGGCCAGACGCCGGGTCGGACGGGTCAGCGCGACGTACAGGACCCGCAGCCCGCGCCGGTCGACGGTCGGCGGTCGCTCCCCGGCGGAGGCCCCGTCGTCGCCCATGCGCGCGGGCTCGACGACCACCACCGCGTCGAACTCGAGCCCGTGGGCCTCCCCGGCCGGGAGCAGCACGAGCGGCGCGCCCAGCCCCTCCCCGGCCGGGTCCCGGGGGTCGATCGGATCGAGCCCGTGGTCACGCAGCGCCCGCTGCAGCTCGGGGACGAGCAGCTCCGGGGCGAGGACCGCGACCCGTCCAGGCGCCACCGCCGCCAGCTGGTCGGCGGCCACGGCGGCGGCCCGCGCGCTCAGGCCCGCGCTCGGCACATGCTCGATCAGCGGGAACTCCCCGGACCGCCGGACCGGCGTCGGCGGCTTGAGCTCGGGGGCGGCGGCGCGCAGCGCCCGCGCGGCGACCTCGACGACCTCGGCCGGGGTCCGGTAGCTCACGGTCAGCTCGACCAGTCGGGGCTCGTGTTTCGGGGCCAGGTGCGCGGCCACCTCGGACCACCGGGTCGGCGTCCACGCGCCGGTGGCCTGGGCGATGTCCCCCACCACGGTCATCGAGCCCGACAGCGACCGCCGTGCCAGCATCCGCAACTGCATCGGTGAGAGGTCCTGGGCCTCGTCGACGACGATGTGGCCGAACGACCGGACCTCGTCGGTGGGCGCGACCTGGATGCTGCCGGGCGACTCGGGCGAGGGGTCCAGCCCGGCCGGCCAGAAGCCCTCGACCGGCCGCTCGCCCCGGGCCCGTACCTCGGTCCGGGCGCGGGCGGCCCGCGGGCGCCACGGGCCGAGCACCGCGCGCGCCTCGTCGACCAGTGCGGCGTCGGCCGCCGTCCAGCCCACGTCGTCGAGCGAGCGGCTCCGGGGCCGGACGAGCATCGCCTGCTCGGCGTCGCTCAGCAGCCCCTCGGCGCTGGCGGCGAGCAGGGCGGGGGCGCCCAGCAGGTCATGGAGCAGCTCGTGGGGGGCGAGGCGCGGCCACATCCGGTCGAGCGCCTCGCGGACCGGCGCCGTCCGTCGGAACCGCGCGGCGAGGTCGGCGCGGTTGAACTCCTCCTCGTCGGCGGTCACCTCGCTGTCGCCGCCCCAGTCCTCGAGCGGCGAGCGCCCCATCACGCTCGGCCCCATCCGCTCCTGGGCCGACTCCAGGAACCGCTCGTAGCGTTCGACCAGGAGCGAGGTGACCTCACGCTCGACGAAGCGGCGCTTTGCGTTGTGGTGGCCGGGGCGGCGTCGGGCCCGGCCGACGATTCTGGCCGAGTCCTCGACCCCGATCCGCACCACGGCCGCTCCGAACGGCACCTCGACGTCTCGTCGCAGCCGGCGTTCCCGGGAGCGGACCGCCCTCGCCATGAGCTTGGCCATGCGGGCGTCGCCCTTCAGCCGCGCGACCTCGGCTGGCTCGGTCACCCGCACCCGGATCTCGGGCACCAGGCCCGAAACGGTCGAGAGGGTGACGCCCGCCTCCCCGAGCGACGGGAGCACCTGCTCGATGTAGCGGAGGAACAGCGGGTTCGGGCCGACCACGAGGACGCCCTGGCGCTCGAGCGGGAAGCGGTGGGTGTAGAGGAGGTAGGCGGCCCGGTGCAGCGCCACCGCGGTCTTCCCGGTGCCGGGGCCACCCTGCACCATCAGCAGCCCGGCCAGTGGCGCCCGGATGATCTCGTCCTGCTCGCGCTGGATGGTGGCCACGATGTCGGCCATGTGCCCGGTCCGGGCCGTGCCGAGGGCGGCGAGCAGCGCGCCGGGCCCCCCGAGGGTCAGCGTGCCGTCGAGCTGTTCCTGGCCCTGGCCGCTGGAGGCGGGCGGGGCGGGGCGGTCGCCGTCGGCCCTGCCGAAGTACTCGTCCTCGTACCCGGTGACCAGCCGACCCCGCACGGCCAGGTGACGGCGGCGCGCGAGGCCCTGGGCGTCGAGCCCGGTGGCCCGGTAGAAGGGCGCGGCCACCGGCGCCCGCCAGTCGACCACCACCGGCTCTCGGTCGAGCCCGGACACGGCCAGGCGCCCGATGTGGAAGGTCTCCCCCGGCTCGTGCTCCTGCTCGGGCACCCGGTCGATCCGCCCGAAGCAGAGCGCCTGGTCGCCGATGTCGAGCTGGGCCAGGCGGGCGAGGCTGGTCCGGACGACGATGTCCCGCTCGGTGCGGGACTGGGGCGTGCCGCCCCTCCCCAGGTCGAGGACGGACTCGAGCATCCGCCTGGACTCGTCGCGCATCGCGTCGAGGCTGTCGTGGGCACGGTCGAGGAACCGCTGCTCTTCCTCGAGCTCGAGATCGATCGCCACCTGTCCCTTCCTGCCCGGCCCCCGGCTCGCGACCTCGGGGTCGGCACCGCCGAGATCCGATCGACCGAGGCCCCTCTGCCCGGGTAACCCAGAGATTTTAGGGGCTGGTCGCGACGCGCACGGCCGTTGGTCACGGATGCCCCGGCCTGCGATGATCGACCGGTCCGACCGGGCGCCTGGCCCGGTCCCGGGCGAAAGGATCTCCGTGCTGATCTCCACCATGAACGACGTGCCCGGATACCGAGTCTCAAAGGTCCTCGGTGAGTGCTTCGGGCTGACGGTCCGATCGCGCAACGTGTTCTCCCAGTTCGGGGCCGGCCTGAAGTCGGTGGTCGGCGGCGAGCTCGTCGGCATGACCAAGAACCTCCAGAAGAGCCGCCAGGACGTCATCGACCGGATGGTCCAGGAGGCCGAGGGGCGGGGCGCCAACGCGGTGCTGGCCATGCGGTTCGACACCTCCGAGATGGGCGGCAACTGGACCGAGATCTGCGCGTACGGGACCGCGGTCGTCGTCGAACCGGCTTGAGCCGGCCGCGGGAGGCGGCGGGGGGGCCGACGGTGACCGGGCCGCCGACGCCCCCCTTCCTGGCGGCCTGCCGGCGGGAGCCGGTCGCGCGCACCCCGGTGTGGTTCATGCGCCAAGCGGGGCGGGCGCTGCCCGAGTACTGGGCGCTGCGCGGCACCGGGACGATCCTCGACACGATCACCAAGCCCGAGCTGGCCGCCGAGATCACCCTGCAGCCGGTGCGCCGCTACGGGGTCGACGCCGCCATCTTGTTCTCCGACATCGTCGTCCCGGTGTGGGCGACCGGGTTCGGGGTGGAGATCGTCCCCGGGCGCGGCCCGGTGGTGGAGCACCCGGTGCGGGGGCCGGCCGACGTCGACCGGCTGCGCCCGCTCGACCCCCCGACCGACACCGGGTTCGTGCTCGACACGATCGGCATCCTGCGCCGGGAGCTGCCGCCCGAGGTGCCGCTCATCGGCTTCGCCGGCGCGCCGTTCACCGTGGCGAGCTATCTGGTCGAGGGCGGACCCTCGCGTGACTACGCGGTGGTCAAGGCGCTCATGCACACGGACCCGGGCACCTGGGAGCGCCTCGCCGAGAAGCTGGCGCAGATGGCCGTCGACTCGCTGGTGGCCCAGGTGGGCGCGGGCGTGCAGGCGGTGCAGCTGTTCGACAGCTGGGCCGGGTCGCTGTCCCCGGCCGACTACGAGCGCTTCGCGCTGCCCGCCACGAGGCGGGTGCTCTCGGCGATCGGCGAGCTCGGGGTGCCGACGATCCTCTTCGGCGTCGGCACCGGCGAGCTGCTCTCCCTCATGAGCTCGGCCGGTCCCGACGTGGTCGGTGTCGACTGGCGCGTCCCGCTCGACGTCGCCCGCGCCCGGGTCGGTCCCGGACGGGCGGTCCAGGGGAACCTCGACCCGGCGGCCTGTCTCGCACCGTTCGACGCGGTGGCGACCGAGGCGCGCGAGGTCCTGAGGCGCGCCGGGACCGAGCCCGGCCACATCTTCAACCTGGGCCACGGCGTCCTGCCCACGACCGACCCGGGGATCCTCACCGCGCTGGTCGAGTTGGTGCACGCCGAGGGAAGGGCGGGCGTGACGGCGTGAGCACGCCGGTCGGCGTCCTCGTGATGGCCCACGGCACGCCGGGGTCACCCGAGGAGATCGAGCCCTTCTACACCCGCATCCGGCGGGGGCGGCCGCCGAGCCCGCAGCAGCTGGCCGACCTGGTGCGCCGCTACGAGGCCATCGGGGGCACCTCGCCCCTGGCCGCCCGGACCCGGGCCCAGGTGGAAGGCCTGGCCGGCGCGCTCGAGTCGTCGGCACCGGGACGGTTCCGGGTCGCCTTCGGTGCGAAGCACACCGAGCCGTCGATCGAGCGGGCCGCCGGCGAGCTGGCCGCCTCGGGGGTCGCCGGTGTCGTCGGCCTGGTGCTCACGCCGCACCGCTCCGCCCGCGGCTCGGGCGAGTACCTCGACCGGGCGGCGGCGGCCGTCGAGGACGTCGCCGCCGGGCTCGCCTTCATGCGGGTCGACGAGTGGTTCGACGAGCCCGGCTTCCCCGAGCTCCTCGCCGGACGGCTCCGCACGGTGGCCGAGGGCGAGGAGGCCCCCACCGTCCTCTTCACCGCGCACTCGGTCCCGGAGGGTGCGGGCTCCGAGCCCTACCGCGCCCAGGTGGAGCGCTCCGCCGGGCTGGTGGCCGCTGCGGCGGGCCTCGACGACGCGGCAGTGCCGTGGCGGGTCGCCTGGCAGAGCGCCGGGCGCACGGACCAGCAGTGGCTCGGCCCGGACCTGCTCGGCACGCTGGATTGGCTGGCCTCCCACGGCGCGAGGTCGGTCGTGGTCTGCCCGGTCGGCTTCGTCGCCGACCACCTGGAGATCCTCTACGACCTCGACATCGAGGCGAAGGCACGAGCGGCCGAGGTCGGCCTGGCGTTCGCCCGCACCCCGTCGCTCAACGACGACCCGGCGTTCCTCGGCATCCTGGCCGGGGTGGTCCAGCGGGCCGCCGTCGGGGTGGGCCCGTGACCGGGCGCGCCGCCGTGGTCGTGGTCGGTGGGGGGATCGCCGGCCTGGCGGCGGCCTGGGAGCTCACCGGGGGCGCGACCCCCGACCACGAGGGGCCCCGGGTCGTTGTGCTCGAGTCCTCGCGCCGGCTCGGCGGGCCGCTCCTGTCCTCCGAGTTCGACGGCCGGACCGTCGACCTCGGCCCCGACGGCTTCCTCGGCCGGCGCCCCGAGGCCGCCGAGCTCTGCCGCGAGATCGGGATCGAGGACCGGCTGCGGCCGATCGGCGCGTCGGGCGCCTCGGTCTACGCGCGGGGCCGGCTCCGCCGGCTCCCCTCCGACCTCTTGCTGGGCGTGCCGATGCGGTGGTGGCCGGTGGCGCGCTCCGGCGTGCTCGGCGCGGGCGGCTCGCTCCGCCTGCTGCGGGACGCCGTCGCCCCCCGGGCCGACCGCCGGGGCCCGCTCGGGGACCGGGCGCTCGGCCCGCTGGTGGCCCGGCGGCTCGGCCGGGCGGTGGTCGACACGCTGGTCGACCCCCTGGTGGGCGGGATCCACGCCGGATCGGTGAGCGACATGAGCGCCGCTGCGGTGCTCCCCCAGCTCCTCGCTGCGCCCCGGCGCGGCTCGGTCATGCGGGCGCTGCGCCGGGGCGTTCGCACGGCGGCCACCGGCGACAGCGCCGACGCCCCACCCCCGCTGTTCTGGGCGGTCGAGGGGGGCATGTCGACGCTCGTCTCCTGCCTCGAGGAGGCCCTGCTGGCCCGGGGCGTCGAGATCCGGACCCAGCTCGGTGCCGAGCGGCTGGACCGGGCCGGCCGGAGCGGATGGACCGTCGAGACCCGGGTCGGCCGGCTCGACGCCGACGGGGTGGTCCTGGCGGTCCCGGCCGGCGCGGCGGCCGAGCTTCTCGCGCCCCACGACGCCGACGCGGCGTCGCTCGAGCGGACCATCGAGTACGGGTCGGTGGCGGTGGTGACCCTTGCCTACCCGGACGACGGCGTCGCGCTGCCGCCGGGCACCGGGTTCCTCGTGCCGAAGGGGGCCCGGTCCCCCCTCGCCTCCGCCGAGGGCGGCGACCTCCTGCTCACGGCGGGGACGTTCCTCGACGCCAAGTGGCCACACCTGAAGCGACCCGGGACCGTGCTGCTGCGGGCCTCGGTCGGCCGCTTCGGCGACCGGCGCGCCGAGCAGATGGACGACGCCGAGCTCGCGCGCCGGGTGACGGCCGAGCTGGCCGCCGTGCTCGCCCTGGGCGCCTCGCCGACCGCCACCCTCGTGACCCGGTGGCGCCACGCCTTCCCCCAGTACCGGGTGGGCCATCTCCTCCGGGTGAGCGGGATCGAGGCGGCGGTGAAGCGCCTGCCCGCGCTCGCGGTCGCCGGTGCCCCCTACCGCGGGGTGGGGGTGCCGGCCTGCATCGGGAGCGGGCGGGCGGCCGCCGCCGCAGTCCGCGGCGCGCTCGCGGACACCAGGCCGTGACGCCGCGCCGAGGCGGGGTGGTCGCCCCGTCCTTGGCGGCCGGAGTCCTGCTGGCGCTGTCGGTGCCGCCCTTCGGCGTGTGGCCGCTGGCGTTCGTCGGCGCCGCGCTGCTCTATTGGCGCCTCGGCGGTCTCCGCCTCCGGGCCCGGTTCCTGGCCGGCTGGATGGCCGGCATCGGCTGCTTCGCCATCGGCCTCGCCTGGGCCGTCTCCTTCAACTGGTACGGGGCGGTGGTCCTCGTGCTCGTGGAGGCGCTCTTCCCGGCGACGGCAGCGGCCGCCACCCCCCCGCGCTGGGGCCGCGCGCCGGCCTTCGTGGGGGCGGCCACCCTCCTCGAGGCGGCCCGGATGGCCTGGCCCTTCGGCGGGCTGCCGGTGGGTGGGGTGTTCCTCGGACAGGCGGGGGGACCGCTCTTGGCGGCGGCCCGGTTGGGGGGCCCGCTCCTGCTCACCGCCCTCGTGTGGTGCGGCGGCGTCGCGCTCGGCGAGCTCGCCGTGCCCGCCTCCCGGCTCCTTCGGCGGCTTCCGGCCGGGACGGTGCCCTGGGGCGGGCTCGCTGGCGCGCTCGTCGTGGTGGCGGTCGGGTCCCTCGGGGCCGGGTCGGCCGACGGCGGCCCGCCGGTGCGGACGCTGCGGGTGGCGGCCGTCCAGGGGGGCGGCACCCGGGGCCTCACCCAGCTCGAGACCGGCCGGGCCGGGGACTTCGGCGCCGAGCTCGACGCGACCACCCCGCTCGCCGTGGCCTCGTCCCGCCCGGCGCTCGTCGTCTGGCCCGAGGACGTGGTCGCACTGCATGTGCCGCTCGCAGAGAGCTCGGACGCGGCCCACCTCGCCTCCCTCGCCCGGTATCTCCATGCGACCGTGCTCGCCGGGGTCACCATCACCGAGCCGGGCGCCACCTTCCGCAACGAGATCGTGGCCTGGGCCCCCGACGGACGGGTGGTCTCGGTCTTCGAGAAGGTCCACCGTGTCCCCTTCGGCGAGTACATCCCGGACCGCGGGTTCTTCTCCCACCTGGCCGGCCTGTCGGGGGTGCCCCGGGACGCGGTCCCCGGCCACGGCTCCGGGCTCATGCGCACCCCGGCCGGGCCGGTCGGTGCGCTCGTCTCCTTCGAGGTCTTCTACGCCGACCGGGGACGGTCCTCGGTGCGTGCCGGTGCCGAGCTGTTGGTGGTCCCGACGAACACCTCGTCGTACTCGACCGCCCAGATGCCGAGCCAGGAGATCGCAGCCGACCGGGTGCAGGCGGTCGAGGAGGGTCGCGACCTCGTGCAAGCCGCACCGACGGGCTACTCGACGGTGGTCAGCAACGGCGGGACGGTGCGATTGCGCACGCAGCTCTCGGACCGCCAGGTGCTGCTGGCCACCGTCTCCCTGCGCCGGGGCTCGACCCTGTACGAGCGCCTGGGCGACCTCCCGGTCCTGCTCGGGGGGGCGATCGCGCTGATCGCCGGTCACCTCCGTCGCTGGCTGCACCGGTCCGCGGCCGACGGCTGATTGATGCACGAGAGCGCTCGTGGGTGCGACCGGTCGACGAGGCCAGGGGCCGGCGCTGTCCCCGCGGTCCGGCGACCCCTCGCCGGAAGTTGACGTTTGCGTTAACTGCGCATAGGTTTCGGGAATCCCCCTCCGCACGCAGTTCTCGAAACGCGCCTCCTCGAACGGTGCAGCTGACCCACGAGCCGCCGTTCTCTCGCTGACCCCCACCGCGGCTCCGCCGTCGGACCGCTACAAGTGGGTGGCCCTCGTGAACACCACGCTGGGTGTGCTGATGGCCACGATCGACGGGTCCATCGTGCTGATCGCCATGCCCGACATCTTCCGGGGGATCGGGCTCGACCCTCTCCGACCGGGCAACAGCTTCTATCTGCTGTGGATGATCCTGGGATTCCTGGTGGTCACGAGCGTGCTGGTCGTGAGCCTTGGCCGGTTGGGGGACATGTTCGGCCGGGTGAAGGTCTACAACCTCGGTTTTGCCCTCTTCACGTTCTTCTCGCTCCTCCTCACCGTCACCTGGATGTCCGGGACCGACGGGGCGATCTGGCTGATCGTCGTACGGATCTTCCAGGGCGTGGGCGGGGCCATGGTGTTCGCCAACTCGAGGGCGATCCTCACCGACGCGTTTCCGGCCAACCAGCGTGGCATGGCGCTCGGGATCAACGGGGTGTTCGCGACCAGCGGAACCTTCATCGGGCTCGTTCTCGGAGGCCTCTTGGCCCCGATCAACTGGCGGTTGATCTTCCTCGTGTCGGTGCCTATCGGGCTGTTCTGCACGGTGTGGGCCTACCGGATGCTCCACGATCTCACTCCGCCCCGGAGGACCTCGATCGACTGGGCGGGCAACATCACCTTCGCCCTCGGGCTGGTCGCGGTGATGATCGGGATCACCTATGGCATCGAGCCCTACCGCAACCACACCATGGGTTGGATGAGCCCGGTGGTCATCGCCGAGCTGAGCTCCGGGGTGGCTCTGCTGGTCGCATTCCTGGTCATCGAGAGGCACACCGCTGAGCCCATGTTCCGGCTGCCGCTGTTCCGCATCCGGGCGTTCAGCGCCGGGGTCCTGGCCAGCTTCCTCTCCGCGGTCGGCCGCGGCGGGCTCATGTTCATGCTCATCATCTGGCTCCAGGGGATCTGGCTGCCCCTGCACGGATACGACTTCGCCCGCACTCCGCTGTGGGCCGGTATCTACATGTTGCCGCTCACCCTCGGGTTTCTCACCGCCGGGCCGATCTCGGGAATCCTCTCCGATCGCTACGGGGCTCGGCCGTTCGCCACCGGCGGGATGGTCTTGACCGCAGTCGCATTCGTCCTTCTCGAGCTGCTTCCGGTCAACTTCGGCTATTGGACCTTCGCCCCCCTGCTGCTCCTCATGGGCCTGAGCAACGGCTTGTTCATGTCCCCAAACCAAGCCGGGGTCATGAACAGCCTCCCCGCCGAACACCGAGGGGCCGGGTCGGGGATGATGACCACCTTCCAGAACTCGGCCCAAGTGCTCTCAATCGGGATCTTCTTCTCGCTGATGATCGTCGGGCTTTCGAGCGTGTTGCCGACCACCCTCTACCACGGCCTGGTGAACCAGGGGGTCTCGGCCACCGTGGCCGCCCGGGTGGCCCATCTCCCGCCGGTGTCGACGCTGTTCTCCGCGTTCCTGGGCGTCAATCCGATGAAACATCTCCTCGGAGCCTCGGTGTTGGCGCATCTGCCCGCGGGCCACGCGGCGATCCTGGAGGGCCGCTCGTTCTTCCCCAATCTCATCTCCAGCCCGTTCCACAACGGTCTGCG
>DAIUEV010000054.1:0-1137 GCA_036844945.1 Acidimicrobiales bacterium | reverse complement strand
ACGCTCCGCTACTGGGAGGAGATCGGCCTGCTCCAGCCGGTCGGATACCGAGAGAGCGGGGAGCGGCTCTACTCGCCCGCCGAGCTCGGACGGGTCACCCACATCCGCGAACTTCAGGAGCTGCTGGGTCTCACCCTGGCCGAGATCGGAGCAGTGCTCAAGTCCGAGGACGCCGTGGATCGCGCTCGCCAGGCGCGTGAGAGCGGAGCCCCGATCGTCGATCGGCTCCGGCTGCTCAAAGAGGCCATCGACGCCCACGATCGGCTCGTGGAGCGGATCGACGATCGCCTCGCTCGCATCGCCGCGTTCCGCGACGAATGGGTGGCGAAGGGACGACGGATGAAGGACCGCGCGAAGGAGCTCGAATCGAGCAAACCGAGGGCGAACCGGTAGTCCGGTCGCCGGCGACGTCGCTCCTAGGCGGACAGCTCCGGGGCGATCCCGAGGGTCCGGCAGTTCCGCCGATACCTCCGCAGGAGCAGCGGCTGCAGCCAGACGATCGGCTTGGGAAAGACGCTGAGGAAGTTGTCCGCCTCGGCGGGGGTCATCGAGTAGACGATGCCACCCATCAACCAGGAGATGCCCTTCTTCGGCGCCGTCCGAGCGGCTCGTGTGGCCATGGCGTGGGCTTCCTCGTTGGAGATGTACTGCTCCAGCATGGGGAACATGACCGGCTCTTCCTTGTCGAGATGGCCACGGACATGGGCTTCGAATCCGGGGAGGAGCTCGGCCACCGAGGCGAGCGCACCGGCATCGGTGGGGGCGTTGCGCAGCCGCCCCGCCCGCGCCTCGAGGTCGTCCAACAGCGAGTCGAGTTCCCGATGGTCCTGCTCGAGCGGTTCGAGGAGGTGGCGGTCGGCTCCCTTGGCGATCAGGGCCGGCCAGTACTCGTGGTCCTCGACGTGGTGGTGGAAACGGAGGCCGGCGACGCCGAAGAGCACGAGATCGGCGAGCGTTCTCCCCCGTTTCGCGTCGCCGGGGGTGTTCACCTGGGCCTCCCCGATCTTGGCGAGGAATCCCCGGATCATGCCGTGCACGCCGGAGAAGTCGAGCACCGCGGCATTGCTGGTCGGGGCCTCCGATGCAGCTGGTCGCGGGTCGGGGCCGGCGTCGCTCATGGAAGGAACGCTACCAATG
>DAIUEV010000053.1:0-16250 GCA_036844945.1 Acidimicrobiales bacterium | reverse complement strand
ATGCAGTGGTTCAAGACTGACACCTTCAAAGAGGCGACGCGGCTGGCCAAGGTCACCGGCCGCACGTTCTTCCTCGCCGAGCCACGGACCTGATAGATCTCGTCGCGACCGACCGCTCCGGCAGGCACGACGAACATGGCCGAACGGTAGAAAAGGAGCGCCGGTGCACCAAGGTCATCTTCTGGCTCACGAGCGATGACGACGGATCCTTCGCTCGATCTCCTGGATCCCACTGCCTTTGAAGGCGGCCAACCCCACGACACGTTCGCGTGGCTCAGGGACAACGATCCGATCCACTGGCACGAGGAGCCGAACGGGCCGGGCTTCTGGGCGGTGACGCGGTACGAGGACGTGAAGGTGGTTGGACACGATGCAACGACGTTCTCCTCCGCACACGGCATCATGATCCCGGACGCTGCCGGAATGCGCGGCGATAGCCAAGGCGCGCCCCGGATGATGATCTCCATGGATGCCCCGGATCACAAGCACTACCGGCGACTCGCCGTCCCCGACTTCATCCCAAAGGCAGTCAAGGAAATGGCCCCGCGCATAGGGGTCTTGGCCGCACAGATCGTCGACGGTGTCATCGAGAAAGGCGAGTGCGATCTCGTCACCGACATCGCCGGTCTCATGCCCTCCTACGTGATCGCCGAGATGCTCGGTATCCCGGTCGCTGACGGAGTGGCTCTCTACGACCTCACAGAAACGATCCACAGCACCCCGGACCCTGAGCACCCCGAAGCGGGGATGATGGCGGTCCTCGAGATGCTGCAGTACGCACACGGCGTCTGGGAGGAGCGGCGAGCCCAGCCGTGCGACGACCTGTCGACCAAGCTTGCTTACGTGACCGTCGACGGGGAGCCACTCAGCGAAGTCGACTTCGGGATGTACTTCCTTCTGCTCATTGACGCCGGTGGCGACACGACTCGAAACCTGGTGGCGACCGGCATGCTTGCGCTTCTGGAGCACCCCGACCAGCTGGGTGTCCTGCGTGGTGACCTCGACGGGCGGCTCAACACGGCCATCGAGGAGCTCCTCCGGTGGGTGAGCCCGGTCGTCTACATGCGGCGCACCGCCCGGCGGCCGACGGTGCTCGGTGAGACCGAGATCGCAGCAGGCGACAAGGTCGTCATGTACTACGGCTCCGCGAACCGGGACCCGCGCGCGTTCACGGACCCGGACGTGCTCGACATCACGCGCCGGCCGAACGAGCACGTCGCCTTCGGTGGAGGCGGGCCGCACTTCTGTCTCGGCTCGCACCTGGGTCGCTCCGAGATCCAGGCGATGCTGGGGCAGGTCCTCACGCGGCTGGAGGGGCTGCGGATCGCTCAGCAGCCGGAGTGGCTTCGCTCCAACTTCATCTCTGGCGTCAGGCATCTCCCGGTCGAGTTCAAGCCCGGCTCTCGGGTCGCGAGCTGATCGACGGTTGCAGAACGTTGGTCCGGCTCAAGGGAGGATGGCCGGGCCAATCGTCTCGCGATCCTGGCTAGCTCTTGGGAACGAGGCGCCACGTGATTCGCCCTACCTCATGTCCCTTGTAGAGCTGGCGGATCGCAATGTCGAAAGGTCTGTCGTGTCGCTCGGGCGGGATGTGCACAAGCAGATGGCTGGCCGCGGCAGTCCCTGTCGGCAACTTGATCTGCCCGAGGCGATGGCTTTCCTTCACCGGAAGGTGCGCGCGGACTCGTTGCGGATGTGTGGGGTCAGTCTCAAGGTCTTCGAACACTTCGAGTCGGTCGGGGACGGGGTCGAGACCTCGGCCGAGCCACCTCGGCACCTGCAGGGCCAACACGCTGCCCTCCGGAAGATCAGCGACGGTTCCTAGGTGAAACGTGTGTTCGTGATCCCAGGCCCCCGAGATCTGAAAGGGTAAGCCAAACAGGCCCCCGAACGGGCCCTTGATCCGTCCGAAGTCAATCTCAACCACATTGAAGTTTCGCCAAGTGATGTTGTTGTTCGCCAGGATGTAGTCGACGTAGGCGTCAAAGGTTGCAAACGAAAGCGATGCAGGCGTCGGGGCGGGCTGGTAGTTGTTTCCCACCGCCGCCACGAAGCAATAGTGGCCGGTCGATGGAACCTGACTTTCCGGCCAAGGAATACCCGGGACCGAGACCTGCACCGGTTCGCCGTCGACGGGTATCTCGGGGTAGTAGGTGGTGCCGATGAGGTTCCACATCGGCGGAGTTACCAGCGTGGCGGGCGGCGACCAATAGACGGTCGCGAAAACGTTCTGAGCCTGTTCCCCACGATTCCACGCCCGGAGATAGAGGTAGTTGGTTTGGTCCCCAAGAACGAACCGATCGCTCTCGGTCGCGCTCGCGATCGATGCAGCACTTGAGAACGTGGCCTGGGGGTCCGCAACTTGGTTGTTCCTGACGATGATGTCGGGACTTTGCCCCAGGGGTGGGAGGTGGGAGGTCCCGTCGTCAGCGGTGTTGTGGCGCATATAAAGGGCGGGCGCCGGCAGTTGTCCCAATGGAAAAAGATCGTCGGTTTGTAGGTCGTAAGGCGTGGTGGCGGGATAGAGGTCGCCGGTCGGAAAGTTGGCTTGAAGCAATTCCAAGAACGCGGGGTAACCGCCGGCATCCCCTAAAACGCTTGCCGTTTCCGCGAGCGCGTGGGTGCTCTGCGCGCCAGCGCCGATGATCGTCGGCCACGTGTGGTTCAACTGGTAGGCGAGGTAGTTGAAGAAGAGTGATCCACAGCCGGTGGCAACTTCGTCCTGGTCCGTCTGTTCGACGTCGTCCACCCAGTCCACAGGGTCTGTGTAGGTGCCCTCATTGAACCATTTGGTGCCAGTCGAAAACAGCCAACTGCTTTGGGGATAAAGAACCTGAACGGAAACCCGAGAAAGGGCCTCTCCATCGCTCCAACCGGGGTCCCAACCCTTGTTCTGGATGACCATGAAGATCTCTGCTTCCTCAGCGACGATGAGTGGGTTTAGCCCTGACCCGTAGAGAGTGATTTCGTCGGGGTTGTACAAGCAGGTGATATTGGAAACCGTGTCATTGGAAGCCCCACCCTGGCCGAGGGGGGCGGGAATGATGCTGATGGTGAACGGCAGGTGCTGGGGTTCGGGTAGGACACCTCCAAATAACGCGCTCAACCGGGCGAAGTCGTATTCGCAATAGTCGAGCACCGTTTGCGCCAGCTGGGCTCCAGTTTGCTGCCCCGGCCCGCCGGTCAACGAAGCGTCGTACTTGACGACGAAATGAGTGGTCTGACCCTGAGTGATCATCATGGTCTTGGTCTCCTGTGAGCGACCAGGGTGGCATGGAAGTCAGGCCCCGACGCGCTCCAGCAGCTCGCTCGCCCGCTCGACCGCCCTCCGCACCGATGAGGCGTAGCCCTCCTCCTCGACCCGCGGGCCCATCACCTCGAGGTCGAAGGAGCCCTGGAAGCCCGCGTCGACCACCATCGCGAGCAACTGTTCGAGCGGGATGTCGCCGTCGCCCGGCACCACCCGGTTGCCGGTCTGGGTGGTCCCGATGACGAAGTCCGAGATCTGGGTGAGGCCCACGAGGTCCATGTTGTGCCGCACGACCTCCTCGAGTCCCCGCTCGTACCAGCAGGACTGAAGGTCGAGCATCACCTTGGTGCCGGATCGACGGGCGAGGTCCATGGCGTCACGCTGCCAGAAGATGAAACTGATATCGGCCCGCAGCGGGTTGGTTGGCTCGACCAGCAGTGGGACCCCCAGCTCCTTGCCGCGGGCCACCGCCGGGGCGACCAACTCGGTGAACGCCGCGGCGGCTTCTTCCCAACTCATCGTCGTGGTCCCGCCGCTGCACACGTAGACCGACGCCGCGCCAATCGACGCCGCGAACTCGATCGTGTCGACCGTCCCCTGCTGGTCAGCGTCCCACCACCCGAGGGAGCGGTCGGCGTCGAGTGCCCGGTAGGTCGGCCCGAAGATGGTCGACACGCGAAGACCGGCAGCGGTGACCATCTCCCCAGCCGCGTCCCACCCGATCTCGCTGATCTTCGGAAGGATCAACGCGACATGGTCGATTCCGAGCGAGCGCCACATCTCGATGTCGGCGGCCAAGGGCTGCATGTACGACGAGACAGAGTTGACCGACAGGCGAGGATGACCGAACACGGCGCGGAATCTATCCAACGAGCCGGCGGACCGCGAAACGCAACGACATTCCCCACTATCCCCGAGGTGGTCCCCGAAAGACTTCGGCTCGATGCCAAGAGAAGTGGCTCTCCTCGACAGGCGCGATGCCCGTCTGTGGCAAGGCAAGATCTCGACCCGAAAGCGCGAGAACGAACTGGGCAGAAGACTCATCGTGTCCGACGAAGTGCCGGGAAACAGCCATTGTCCGTTCTTGGGAGACCCCGATCACACCGCGATCGAAGAGCAGGTGATGCATCGTGCACAACGTGAGGCCGTTTGTGACATCGTCCGGACCGTCAAACGCCCACCACCGGACGTGTGCTGCTTCGAGCCCCACCGCCTCGGCTCCGACGCGACCCTCGTAGCCGCACATCGCACATCGGTACTCGTACGCCACGAGCACATCGGACCTAAAGGAGGCGTTTCGGCGACGGCGACCCTCGGTCGGCACCGCCACTCCCAGCTCTGCCCAGTCCAGTTCCAATCCGACCTGCGTACAGATGGCAGCGTGCAGGGAATCCGGAAACTCTGAGTCGAGAAGAAAACGCGCGACTCGAGACAAGAGGGCGGAGTCACCAAGGAGTGCTTCCGCAAACTGGGTCTCGAGCACTCCCCTTGCGTCGGCCCGACGCAAGGCCGCGGGCTGGTCTTCAACCGATTGCCCCGAAGGAGTCGAGAGCACCCAGAGTCCGTCGTTCGCCAAGCGCCGAAAGGGATACGCCGGGCTTGTCTGGCGTGGCGGACCAAAGTCGGCGAGCAGCGACGCGAGAGGCAGTTCGGCATCGACATAGCGAATCGGTTCGTTCCTGCCAATACGCTGCAGTCGCCCGAGAGCGAAAAGGAGAAGCAGTGGCTTGTGGGGTGCTCGTTCCCCTCCACGGGTCCACTTTCGGATCGCCCCGACCCGCTCGATCCAATCTTGCTGGGTCGACACCGGCGACCTCGATCCTTAACCGGTCATCCGACGATTCCCAGCATTCGTCTCAGCGCAGCCCGGCGAACAGATCGTCCTCGGGCACCTCCGCCCCGGTGCGGTCCTTCTCCCGGATGAAGGTCTCGTGGCCGAAGACCTCCGCGAAGGCGTCCTGGGGGAACTTCACCCACCACGACTGATCGAGCTGGCTGGCGTGGGCGGCCAGGGCGTCGCGCTTGCGGGTCGCAACGGCGGTCGTGTCGACGGTCGTCGTGATGCGACGTTCCATCTCCTCCATCCGGGCGATAGCCTCGGGGTCCGGCGTCCGTTGGGGCGGCAACGGGACCTCGATGCCGGCAGCCTGCATCCGCTCGCGCATCTTCTCCCAGTCGCGCCGCCGCCGGGCGACGAAGTAGAGCTTTGAGGGGATGCCGGTCTGGGCATAGGCCTCGACCGCGATCCGATGCGCCTGGACGTGGTCTGGGTGGTTGTAGCCACCACGGTCGTCGTAGGTGACGATCACGTCGGGCCGGTACTTCTCGACCAGGGCGACGAGGCGGCCGACTGACTCCTCCATCGGGACGTTGGCGAAGACGTGCCCGCCATGCTTGAACTCCCAGTCGGACATCCCCGAGTCGTGGTAGCCGAGCATCTCGAGATGGGTCACGCCGAGGTGTCGGCAGGCCTCCTCGAGCTCTGCCAGCCTGGTTGCCCGGACCGCATCGGGGTCGTGCCCCTCCTCACCGGGCTTCACGTGGTCCGGGCCGTCGCCGTACTCGCCGTTCGTGCAGGTCACGAGGACCGTAGTCACGCCCTCATCCGAGTACCGGGCGAGCACGCCGCCGGTGCTCGAGGACTCGTCGTCGGGGTGGGCGTGCACCGCCATCAGGGTCAGCCTTTTCGAGTCGCCAGCCATCGATTCAGCATGCCTCATGAGTTGCGGGCCGTCACCACCGGCACTGGAATCGGCAGGAGCGGCGCCGTCCCAGCGCCGAGAGGAGCAGGATCGCACCGTGGCGAAGAGCACGCCGAACATCGTGCTGGTCATGTCCGACCAGCACCGGGCCGACATGATGGGCTGCGCGGGCGACCTGAGCGTCCGGACTCCCACCCTCGACCGGCTGGCCGGCGGCGGGGTGCGCTTCTCCCGGGTCGCCTGCCAGGGACCGCTGTGCATGCCGGCCCGGGCATCGTTCATGACCGAGCGCTACGTCCGGGACCACGGGGTCTACGACAACTGGGCCGAGCTCGACCCGGCCTCCCCCACCTACGTCGGGGCTCTGAGGGAGGCCGGCTACCACACCACCCTCATCGGCAAAGCCCACCTGTATCGGGACGAGGGGCTCGAGGCGCGGCACAACGACGAGCTCGCCCCCAAACTGCAGCGCCTCGGCTTCGCTGAGGTCCACGAGACGACGGACAAGTTCATCGGCCCCATCGCCAACCGCTACACCGACTTCCTCAAGGAGCGCGGCCTGCTCGACACCTACCGCCGGCACGTCGCCGCCCGCAGCTACCAGGGCGACAACGAGGACGGGGCCAACGCCACCAAGACGGTGCCGATGTGGGACGCCACCCCCATGCCGGTACCCCTGGACGCCTACATCGACGTCTGGCACGGCGCCGAAGCGGCCACCTGGATCGAGCGCTACGACCGCCCCGAGCCCTTCTTCCTGTTCGTCGGCTTCCCGGGTCCCCACGACCCGTGGGACGCCCCCGAGGAAGCCGTCGCCGCCTACCGGGACGTCGAGATCTCCATGCCGCGGTCGACCAAGCGGCCCGACCTCGAGGGCACCGGCAAGTACCGGGGCCTGCTCGAGTCGTTCCTCTGGGTCTCGGACTCAGAATCGATGACCGTCGACGCGATCGCCGGCATGCGCCGCGCCTACGCCGCCGACGTCACCCTCATCGACGAGGGCGTCGGCGCGATCCTCGGCGCCCTCGAAAAAACGGGCGCGCTCGCGGACACCTGGGTGATCTACACGAGCGACCACGGCGAGATGGCCGGCACCCACTCGATGATGTCCAAGTGCGTCCTCTACGAGCCCGCGGTCCGGGTCCCGCTGATCGTGCACCCACCCGGCGGCGGCCCCGCCGGGGTGGTCGACGCGCTCATCGAGCACCTCGACGTGCCCGCGACGGTGCGGGAGATCGCCGGCGCCCCCGAGGTCCCGCTTTCCGAGGGGCGGTCGGTGCTGCCGCACCTCACTGGCGGGAAGGTGCCCGAGCGGCCCTTCTCGGTCAGCGAGAACTGGGGGTTCGCCGCGTTCATGACGGGCCGGCACAAGCTCGTGGTCGACGAGGACGCGCTCGAGCCCTGCCAGCTGTTCGACCTGGTGGACGACCCCGACGAGGACGTGAACCGGCTGGTCGATCCGGCGGCCAAGCCGGTGGTGGACGAGCTCATGGAGACGATCGCCCGGCCGTTCCTCCGGAACCCGCCCGCCCGACCCCATCCGAGCCTCTTCACCGGTTGACCCGGCATCTGGTCCGCGGCATCGTCCCTGGTAGGTAGGCCCACCGATGAGAAACGGGTGACTGGGCCGTCCAAATTGAGGAAAGCTTTCGACGTCGAGGCGGAGGGGATGCGATGACCGTGGTTCGGGTGCTGGTCGGCACGCAGAAGGGCGGGTTCATCCTGACCTCGGACGGGGCCCGGAAGGACTGGAAAGTGGAGGGCCCGCTCTTCGGGGGCTGGGAGATCTACCACATGGCCGGGAGCCCGGCCGACCCCGACCGGATCTATACCTCCCAGTCCACCGGCTGGTTCGGGCAGCTCATCCAGCGCTCCGACGACGGCGGGCGGACCTGGAACCCCGCCGGCAACGAGTTCGCCTACGCCAGCGAGACGGGCACCCACCAGTGGTACGACGGGACCCCCCACCCCTGGGAGTTCGCCCGGGTCTGGCACCTGGAGCCATCCGCGACCGACCCCGACACCGTCTATGCCGGTGTCGAAGACGCCGCCCTGTTCAAGACGACCGACGGGGCGGCCACCTGGACCGAGCTGCCCGGACTTCGGACCCAGGACTCGGGCCCGAAGTGGCAGCCGGGAGCCGGGGGCATGTGCGTGCACACGGTCCTCATCGACCCGGTCGACCCGGACCGCCTGCACGTGGCGATCTCGGCCGCCGGGGTGTTCCGCAGCGACGACGAGGGGAAGACCTGGAGCCCGGCCAACCACGGCCTGCACTCCGAGGGGATCCCCGAATCCGAAGCGGAGGTCGGCCACTGCGTGCACCGGATCACGAGGCACCCGAGCCGGCCCGACGTGCTGTTCATGCAGAAGCACTGGGACGTGATGCGGAGCGACGACCGCGGCGGCACCTGGCGGGAGATCAGCGGGAATCTCCCGAGCGACTTCGGCTTCCCGATCGCCGTGCACGCGCACGAGCCCGACACCGTGTACGTCGTCCCGATCACGAGCGATTCGCAGCACTACCCGCCCGAGGGCAAGCTGCGGGTGTACCGGAGCCGGACCGGCGGTGACGAGTGGGAACCGCTGACCAAGGGTCTCCCCCAGTCCGACTGCTACCTGAACGTGCTGCGCGACGCGATGGCGGTCGACGACCTCGACGACTGTGGGCTCTACTTCGGCACCACCGGCGGCCAGGTCTACGGGTCGAGTGACAGCGGCGACACGTGGGCACCGATCGTCCGCGACCTCCCCCGCGTCCTCTCGGTGGAGGTCCAGACGGTCCCGTGATCCGCGTCGTCCTCCCACACCACCTCCGGACCCTGTCGGGGACCGGCCGGGAGGTGTGCCTGGAGGTCGAGGGCGATGTCACCCAGCGCAACGTGCTCGACTCCCTCGAGGCGGCATACCCGATGCTGCGCGGCACCATCCGGGACCCGGCTACGCAACGCCGACGCCCCTTCATCCGCTTCTTCGCCTGCGAGGAGGACCTCTCCCACGAGTCACCCGACGCGGTCCTGCCGGCCCGGGTGCTGAGCGGCGACGAACCGCTCCATGTCGTCGGCGCCATGGCCGGCGGCTGACGCTCCCACGACCTCGATCCACTTCCCGATCCGGGGGGAGGTGGACCGAGAAGCGGGAACCGACCAGGCAGAAGACCTCCCGGCGGTTTCAATGGACCGAGGGTCTCGTGCCGTTCACATGCGGCACATCCCGGGGACCGACCGCGCACCTCGTCACTCGATCTCGTCATTCGAGGAGTTCACGCGCGCGTAACCTCCCCGAGAACGAGCCGAAACCAACGCGTGAGACCTTTGGAGAGAGGAGGATTCGGTGCGCGTACTGGTGCGACTGGTGCTCGAGGATCGCCCAGGCGCTCTCTCCCGCGCGGCCGCGGCGATCGCCGAGGTCGGTGGTGACATCGTGACCATGGATGTGGTCGATCGGAACGACGCGACGGTCACCGACGATTTCGTCGTCGAACTGAGCCAAAGGGGCTCTGGCGACCTCGAAAGCGTGGCCAATCGGCTCAGCGCAGTGCCGGGTGTCGTGGTGGAGTGCTTGCGGCCTACCCCCCAAGGAGAGCTCCACCGCGAGCTCGAGCTGATCACGAGGCTGGCCGTCGACTCACGGCTCAGCCTCGACCGCCTCGACCTGTTGGCCCGACTCACTCCTGCGATCATCCGCTGTGATTGGGCCGCCGTCCTTACGTCGGCCGGGGCGGCGGTCGGTATCACCCATTCCAGCGTCAGCGGACCCCGGATCCGCTGGACCAACTTGCCGTGGTTGCCATTGCGTGCAGCGACAACCCTCGATCCCGATGAGTCCTGGGTTCCCTCCGCTTGGCACGGGAGTGGACTGCTGGCGTTGGCGGCTGCGCCGATCGACCCTCGCACCAGTGTTCTGGCTTGCCGGAGCGGGGGACCTGACTTCCGACCTCGAGAGGTTGTGGAACTCGGCCAACTCGGCGCACTCGCCGGGCGGCTCTTGCCGGCAGATGCCGGCGTCGGCACCACTGGGTCGGGGCTCCGACGATGTGTCGACGATCGAGTACCGTGAGCAGGGTGAAAAGCGCAGCGATGCGGATCTGGACGAGGCCGCTGGCCCTCGGCGGCGTGGTGTTCGTCGCCCTCTCGGCTGGATTTCATTTCGACGCCGTCGCGGCTCTGACCGTGGCGAGTCTCACCGCCATGAGCGTCCGTCTGGCGCATCGCTTGACCCACCAACCGCTGTAGGCCCACTCGCAGGAACAACCCGACCGGAGTCGCGCTCCGGTCGTCTAGCTATAGGCGAGTGATCCGTCCTCGAGGTCGGCGGTAGAGAGCGCCTCCTTCTCTCGGAAGTACTCGACGCCCCAGGTCCACGGGTCGTGGTCTCCCTGCTTCGGCATGAGGTGCATCGACCGGTTGAGGTACCCGGGGTTGAAGTTCTCCGGCTCGACCCAGGGCCGGAGCTCCATGTCCCGCTCGTCGTCGCGCAGCGTCGGGACCACCCGGCTCGCCCCCTTCTCCTCCATGTGGGCGAGCAGCCGGCAGACGAAGTCGCTGATGATGTCGGCGCGTAACGTCCAGCTGGCCCGGAAGTACCCGAAGATGTAGGCCAGGTTGGGCAGGCCGGTGAACATGATCCCGCGGTAGGTAACGAGCGACGCCGGATCGACCTCGGAGCCGTCGACGGCGAGGGCGACGTCGCCCAGGACCGAGAGGTCGAAGCCGGTCGCAGTGATCACCACGTCGGCGTCCAGGTGCTCCCCCGAGGACACCTCGATGCCCGTCTCGGTGAACCGCCGGATCGTGTCGGTGACGACCGAGACCTTGCCCTCGCTTATCGCCGTGAACAGGTCGCCGCCCGGGAGGATGGCCAGCCGCTGCTGCCAGACCCGGTACTTCGGGGTGAAGTGGGTGTCCACGTCGAAGTCCTCGGGCAATCGGGCCCGCACCCCGTCGATCATCAACTTCTTCAGCTCGTCGGGGCTCCAGGCCGACGCCTGCCGCATCTGCTCGAACATCTTGAAGATCTGCCGGCGCACGATTTCGTGCGTCCACTCGGGCGGGATGTCGAGCTCGCGCAGGGTGTTGGCCAGCTCGTTGCGGTTCTCGAGGGGCAGGTAGTAGGTCGGGGACCGCTGCAGCATGGTGACGTGCTCGGCGTCGTCGGCGATCGCCGGGATCATGGTCGCGGCGGTGGCGCCAGAGCCGATCACCACGATCCGCTTGCCCTTGAGGTCGACCTCGTCGGGCCACTCCTGGGGGTGCAGCACGTCGCCCTTGAAGTCCTCGAGCCCCTCCCACACCGGTTTGTACCCCTGGCCGTGCCGGTAGTAGCCGTGGCACATCCAGAGGAACCCGGCGCTGATCTCGACCGTCTCGCCGGTCTGCAGATTGGTGGCGGTGACGGTCCAGCGGTTGTCCTCGCTCGACCATGAGGCCAGCTCGACCCGGTGGCAGTAGCGGATGTGGCGGGCGAGGTCGTTCTCCTCGATCACCTCGCCGAGGTAGGTGAGGATCTGCTGGCCGGTCGCGATCGGGTCGCCGCCCCACGCCTTGAACCGGTAGCCAAGGGTGAACAGGTCGCTGTCGGAGCGCACTCCGGGGTAGCGGTGCGTCCACCAGGTCCCGCCGAAGGTCGGGTGGGCCTCCAGCACCACGAACGTCGTCCCGGGCCGCTGGTCCTGGAGGTGGTAGGCGGCGCCGATCCCCGAGATGCCGGCGCCGAGCACCACGACGTCGAAGTGCTCAGTGTCCATGTCGGTTCTCCTCCAGCGCTCGGGTCTCGCGTCCGGTGCCCCCACCGGCCGGCCCGGCGGCGGCCCGCTGGCGCAGTCTTATCTTCTGCTGGTGTCAGGGCGAAATCATCGGGAGGCCGGCCGGCGACGTGTGCGCTCAAATGGTCGGTCTCCGGGGGTTGGTCTTGTCCGGAAGGCTCGGGCTCGACGGGCGACGTGGGCGGCAACGGACGGAGGAAGCATGAAGCTCGATCTGATGGTCACCCCGGCGCCGCTGCGGTCGATCCAGCAGCTGGCCCGCGACGCCGCGGCCGCCGGGTTCGACGGGTTGGTCGTGACCGAGACCGGACGGACCGCCTACCTCTCGTGCGCCGCCGCCGCGCTGGCGGCCGACCTCGACATCGCGACCGGGATCGCGGTGGCCTTCCCGCGCAGCCCGATGGTGACCGCCCAACTGGCCTGGGAGCTCGCGGAGGTGACCGGCGGGCGTTTCCGGCTGGGACTCGGGACCCAGGTCCGGGCCCACATCACCCGCCGCTACGGGTCCGAGTTCGAGCCGCCTGGACCCCGGATCAAGGAATACGTGCTGGCGGTCAAGCAGATCTTCCGGGCGTTCCGCCGCGAGGCCCCGCTCGAGTTCGAGGGGCGATGGTGGAAGCTCTCGCTGCTGCCCGACCAGTGGTCGCCGGGGCCGCTCGCGGTCCCCGATCCGCCGGTCGACGTCGCGGCGGTCAACCCCTGGATGCTGAAGATGGCGGGCGAGGTGGCCAACGGGGTCCACGTGCATCCGCTCAATACCCCGACCTACCTCGCCGAGACGGTCCTCCCGCAGCTGGCGGCCGGGGCCGTCGCGGCGGGGCGGGACCGCGCCGAGCTGTGCCTCACGGTGCCCTGCTTTACCGCCGTCGGCGACACCGACGAGGAGCTGGCCCGCTGGCGGGAGCTGGCCCGGATCCAGGTCTCCTTCTACGGCTCGACCCCCAACTACGCGTTCATCTTCGACCAGCTCGGCTTCGAGGGGACGACCGCCCGGATCCGGGAGCGCCAGAAGGAGGGCGATCTGCGGGGCATGGCGGCGGCCATCTCCGACGAGCTTCTCGACCACTTCGTCGTCACCGCGTCGTGGGACCGGCTCGCCGACCGCCTGCTCGAGCGCTACGACGGGATCGCGGACCGGGTCGTGTCGTACTTCGCCGGGCTCTCGTGGGCCGAGCAACCGCAGCACCTCGAGCGATGGCGCGAGGTCACCGGTCGCATCGCCGCGGCGCGGTCCCCCAACTGAACGGCGGCCGGCGATGCCGCCGAATCAGCCGGGGCGAACACCGCTTGCACCCGGCCTGTGGGACGGGCTCCGTGCGCCGTTTCGCTACCGGGCGGGCCGGTGGTCGTCATAGGCGGCACCGAACCGCTCGATCGTGGCGAGGCACCGATCGAGGGGCTGGAACCGGCCACCTGAGAGGGTGTGGAGCCAGGCGCCGAGTCCGTACACGGGGGACCGCCGGTAGAGCGACCAGGCGTCCTCGAAGCCCGGGGCGGGCGCACCCGCGGTCGCGAGCTCGTCGAGGTAGGCCCGAAGGAGGTCCCGTTCCGACACCCTGCGCTCCGCCACCTCGAGGCTCGAGACGATGAAGTAGCCGACATCGTGGGACCAGTTGCCGGTCCGGACCAGCTGCCAGTCGTAGAAGCCAACCGTTCCGCCGGGCAGCGTGTAGGTGTTGGCGATGTGCGGGTCCCCGTGGAGGACGGTCTGGGGACCGCTCGCCGCCACGGTCGCCCAACTCCGGAAGCCGCGCTCGACGGCAGCGGGGCCGGCGCCAGTCGGCACGAGGTCGGCGTGGCCGTGGGCCCGCAACAGATGGAGCGCCCGGGCCAGGCTGGCGAAGGAGACCGGCGCCCACCGACGGCGGAGCCGCCACGGACGGAGGAACCCGAGCGGAGGAGGGAGGGGCCGGTCCCAATAGGCCGCGTGGACGTGGGCCAGCCCCGTGAGGCCCGATCGCACCTCCGCCGCAGTCAAGGCCGCCGTGGCGTCGTTCGGGTGGGCCGACCGCAGCGCCACGTCTTCCATCACGACGATCGTCGCCAGTCGCCGGCAGTCAACCGCGGCCGCAAACGGCGCCGGGTGTTCCAATGGCAGGAACGCGCCGGAACCGAACAGGCGGGCCTCCGTCGCCACTGCCCCCAAGGCGGAGAGCGCCAGACGGTGGAGCCACCGCCCCTCGCGTTTGACGAACACGGACTCGGGCCCGGCACCGGCCCCATACGAAAGGTGCACCCGCGCCCGACGGTTGGTCCCCGCGGCGATGTCGCCGATCCGGACCTCGCTGACCGATGCGCCGGGGAACGCCGCCGACAGGGCGGCGGTCATCCAGTCAGGGTCGAGGTCGGTCCAGGACGAGGGGACCGGTAGCAAATCGACTCCCCGACGGCGGGAGGAGCTACCGGCCGGTGAAGCGCGGGGGCCGCTTCTCGGCGAACGCCCGCTGCCCCTCGAGGTAGTCCTCGGATACGAAGCAGGCCTCGACCATCTGCGTCACGGCCTCGGTGTGACGCGACGCCTCGGGCTTGGCCAGCTCTCTGAGCGCGGCCTTGCACGCCGCCACGGTGAGCGGGGCGTTGGACGCGATGCTCCGGGCCAGCGTCATCGTCTCGTCGAGGAGTTGGGACGGCTCGACCACCCGGCTCACCAGTCCCGCCCGCAGCGCCTCCTCGGCGCTGAGGCGGCGGGCCGAGAACAGGATCTCGGCGGTCCACGCCGGCCCGACCGCCTCCCGCAGCGCGTGCACGCCCCCGATCCCGTAGCCGAGCCCGAGCTTGGCTGCCGGTACCGCGAACACCGCGTCGGTGGCGGCGAACCGGAGGTCGGCCTGGAGCGCGGTCAGCACCCCTCCACCCATGCAGTAGCCGCGGATCATGGCGATGATCGGCTTGCTGAAGGTCGTCCAGGCCCGGCCAATGGCCGCCATCCCGGCGTCGTAGTCGGCGCGGGCGTCGACGGCCGTGCGGCGCTCCCCGAACTCGGAGATGTCGGCGCCGGACATGAACGCCCGATCGCCCGCCCCGGTGGTGATCAGCACCCGGACCGCGGGGTCGGCGTCAAGGCCCGGGAGCGCGTCCGCGATCGCCTGGCGCATCTCCACCGACAGCGCGTTGTGGCGCTCCGGGTTGTTGAAGGTCATGACGGCGATGCCGTCGCCGTCGACGTTGACGCGCACCGTCTCGCTCACTGCACCCCTCTCGTCGTCACCGGCTTCAGTCGATCGATTTCCTCGGGCGAGTAGCCGAGCTCGGTCAGGATCGCCTCGGTGTGCTCGCCCGGGTCCGGGCTGGGCATCCGCACCGACGGCCCGGTGCGGTCCGGGGCCATCAGGCGGACCGCGTTGCGGACGAGGTCGAGCTTCCCCAGCCTCGGGTGCTTGACCTGTTCGCGCAGCTCCAGGTGCTCGACCTGGGGGTCGGCGAACACCTGGTCCATGCCGTAGACCGGGCCGCACGGGACCCCGGCGTCGTTCAGGATCCGCACCCACTCATCGGTCGTCTTGTCGGCGAGCCGCTCGCCGACCAGCTCGTTGAGCTCCTCCCGGCGGGCCGACCGCTTGGCCCCGGTGTCGAACCGGGGGTCTCCGGGGAGGTCGGGAAGCCCGATCGCCGCACACAGGCGCTCGAGGAGCCGCCCGTAGGGGCCGGCGATGTTGAGGTAGCCGTCGGCAGAGCGGAAACACCCCATCGGGACCAGGGTCGGGTGGTGGTTGCCCTCCTGGACGGGGACGACACCGTCGACCGTCCAGCGGGCGGCCTGGAAGTCCATCATCGCCACCATCGCCTCCAGGAGCGAGGTCTGCACCCACCGTCCCACCCCTGTGCGCTCCCGTTCATGCAGCGCGACGAGGATGCCGATGGCCAGGTAGAGGCCGGCAGACAGGTCCGAGACCGGGATGCCGACCCGGACCGGGGGGCCGCCCGGCAGGCCGGTGACGCTCATGAGCCCGCCCATCCCCTGGACGATCTGGTCGACCCCGCCCCGGTCCCCATACGGCCCGTCCTGGCCGAACCCCGACAGCGAGCCGTACACAAGCCGCGGGTTCCGGCGGTGCACGTCGGTCCAACCGAACCCGAGTCGGTCCTTCACGCCGGGCCGCATGTTCTCGACCAGCACGTCGGACCGGTCGACGAGAAGGCCCAAGACCTCGCGCGCCTCGGGGCGTTTCAGGTCGAGCGCCAGCGACCGCTTATTCCGGTGGAGGTTCTGGAAGTCGGACCCGTGGCGGGTCTCCCCGACCACGCCGGGCCCGGTCGTCTCGGCGGGCATCTCCACCCGCACCACCTGCGCCCCCCAATCGGCCAGCTGACGGACGCAGGTCGGTCCGGCCCGGGCGACCGTGAGGTCGATCACGGACAGGTCCTCGAGGGGCAGCCCTGCGGTGGTGGCGTCCATCTCGACGCACACTATTGATCAGGCGTTCGAGGTCGACGAGCCACACCGAGCCGATGCGCCCGGCCGCCGGACATGGTGCCTGGCCGCGACACCCTGAGGCTCTTTCCCAGGGTCCGGTACGCCGGGAGGAGGGTCTAG
>DAIUEV010000052.1:0-17276 GCA_036844945.1 Acidimicrobiales bacterium | reverse complement strand
CCTTGAGCGGAGAATGGTGGGCAAGGTGTCGGGTATCAACCGAACACGTGTCGGGTATCAACCGAACACGTGTCGGGGATCACCCGAATACGAAATGTCCGTCGTCACCCGAACTCACACACAAACGTGTGGGCCGCCCGGGGCTCGAACCCGGCACCTTGGGATTAAAAGTCCCCTGCTCTACCCGATGAGCTAGCGGCCCACAGTGAGACTAAGGCAGCTCAACGGTGCCCGACGAAGGTTTGCCCGGTGACCGGTCCACTGACATATCGACAGCCGACCCGGGTCAGCATGCCTTCGGGACGTGCCATCCGACCGTGCGAATCGCCCGACGTCGGGAGCCATGTGCGGGGCTTGTCAGTTCGACTGCCGCGACTGCGGGACGCACGGCGCCGGTTCCTTGCGATGCTGTAAGAGTCCTCGGAGTACCGGACTCATCAACCACCTAAGCAGGGAGGAACCTTTCGGTGAGAATGAATCGACTATTGAGCTTGCGGTCTCTAAACCGCTCGAAGGGCCGAGCGTTCCGGATTTCGGCGCTAGTTGCGGGACTGGCAGTTACGACCAGCGTTATCCTCGCGGGTGCGTGGTCCTTCTCGCCACACGTGGGCGCAGCCTCCAAAACCAAAATCGTCAATGCGGCTGCGTACTTCGAGGCAACTGCATCGGGGTCGACCTACCAGATCCCAAATAGCGCCACGATGCTCGTCGAAACGCCGCCACTCCCAGCAGGTGACTACCTGGCCCATGCTGCGGTGTCTGGCCAAATCCCACCCTCGACGGATACGAGCGATTACATCGACTGCTTTATCAATACACTCGACAAGAACGACGGCCGTTACGCCTGGGGATACAACGGCGATATGACTTTGGCGCCATCGGACGCATTCATGAATGTGCGAGCGGATTCCCGCCTCAAGCTGTACTGCTTCGAGGGCGAGAGCGGAGGAAATGCGGTGGTCTACTACGGCGACCTGTCGGTCATCAGATATTCCTCGATTTCGACGTCGAGCTAGGTGAAGAGGAGCTCCCTCCCCGGCCCTTCGTACCTGTGGGTCGGCGGCGTCCAGATGTGAGCGGTCAAGAACCCGGACGTGCGGAGAGCCCGGAGCGATTCCTTACTCAAGGGGTCTTGGTCGGGGTCTGATCGGAGTCGGTTGGGCAGTGGTCGGTGCGCGGGTCCGGCGAAGTCGGGCGGACGCTCAGGGCGTCCGCCCGCCCCCGAACCTCAGTGCGAACGAGAATCCGCTCGCTCCTGCGAAGCAAATCACGTTGGGGGTACAGGCTGGGGCGGCGGAGGGCCGACGTACCGGGCGGTCGGCCGGATGAGCCGATTGTCGGCCATCTGTTCCAGGACGTTGACGGTCCAACCGACGGTCCGTGCTGCAGCGAACGTGGGAGTGAACATCTCGCGCGGCACACCGCAACTGTGCATGACCACCCCCGCGAAGAACTCGACGTTCGTGTAGAGCTCGCGTCCTGGCTTCAACTCGGCGAGGACCCGGACGGCAATCTCCTCAACGGTCTTCGCGAACCCGACGAGCGGGCCGCCGAGGCTCTGGGCCACATTGCGAAGGAACGTCGAGCGAGGGTCCTCGGTCTTGTACACGCGGTGGCCGAAGCCCATGAGCCGCTCGTTGTGTTCGACGGCTGACCGGAGCCAGGGTTCGGCGTTCTCGGGCGTCTTGATTGCGTCGAGCATGTCCAGCGCCCGGCTGGGAGCACCCCCGTGGAGGGGTCCGGACAATGCGCCGATCGCGCCGCAGATCGCTGCGGCCAAGTCGGCCTGCGTCGAGGTGATCACACGGGCAGTGAAGGTTGAGGCGTTGAAGCCATGGTCGGTGGCGATGATGAGGTACTGGTCGATCGCCCGAGCATGGGCGGGGTCGGGCGCCTCCCCGCTGAGCATCCAGAGATAGTTGGAGGCGAACGGAAGATCGTCGCGGGGAGCGACAGGGTCGAGCCCGTTGCGGATCCGGTAGGCGGTGGCGAGGATCGTCGGCACGGCCGCGGCAAGGCGGAGTGCCTCGGACCGGACCGTCTCCACGTCCCCGTCGGAGATCGGCTGCCAGCCCAGCTCCGCGCCGAAGAGCGAGACCCCGGTGCGGAGGACGTCGAGCGGCGTGCCCGCGAGGGCGATCGACGGCAGGACGGTGGCTAGGCCATCGGGAAGGGAACGAAGCGACCGCGTCTTGGCTGCGAAAGCTCGGGCCTGGTCGCGGTCGGGGAGCTCGCCGTTGAACAGCAGGTACCAGACGTCCTCGAAGGTCCGGGAGGCGGCCAGGTCGACTGCCGAGTACTGGCGGTAGTGGTAGAAGCCCTCGCGCCCGCGTACGTCCCCGATGGTCGTGGTGGCGACCACCACGCCCTCGAGACCCTTCGGTGCGTCGGCGGCGTGCTCGCCGGCCGGCCGGAGGCTGGCCGCGCCGAACAGGTCCCGAATCGAGACCACGCCGATCAGCTGCTCGTGCTCGACGACGGGGAGGTGCCGGTAGTGGTGGTGCGAGAGGCTGGTCCAGGCGGCGCCGGCGTCCTCCTCTGGCCCGAGCACGTCGGGATTGGCGGTCATCCAGAGCCGGACCGGCTCCGCCCCCGGCTCCACGCCGGCGGCGGCCGCCCGGAGGAGGTCGCGTTCGGTCAGGATGCCGGCCACCTTCCCGTCGCCGACGACAATCAACGACCCGATCTCGGCCCGCCGCATGGCTTCGGCAGCGCCGCTCAGGGTCTCCTCGGCGCCACAGGTCTGCGCGGGAGCCGACATCAGGTCACGAACGAGCATCGGGTCCTCCTCCTCGGCCCGCGTCTCGGGGCCCGCCTTCATTGTGGCTGGATGCCGGAAGTCTGTAAACGTTGATCAAGTCAATGTAAGGTCCGGCATGGCCGGGATGCTGACCGCCGAGGAGACCGCTCGTCGCCTCGGGGTCAAGCTCACGACTGTCTACGCCTACGTGAGCAGGGGCCTGTTGGCGGCCCATCGAGCGGCCGACGGGCGCCGGAGCCTGTTCGACGTCGACGACGTGGAGGCGCTGGCCAGGCGGAGCCGGGGCGGGCGCCGGACCGAGGGCCGCCTCGCCACGGTCGTGACCGCGGTGACCGAGATCCGTCCCGACGGCCCGGCGTACCGGGGGGCTCGCGCGTCGGATCTGGCCAGCACGGAGCCCTTCGAAGCGGTCGCCGACCTTCTTTGGCAAACCGAGCCCGGCCCGTGGGTCGCGGCCCCACTCGGGCCACCGCCGGTCTCGTCCGTCGGCGACCGGATCCGTTGGGCCGTCGTGATGAGCGGTGCGATCGACCCCCTCCGATCGGATCTCCGGCCCGACGCGGTCGCTCGCGCCGCCCGGACGATCGTCGCCACGATGGTCGCGGCGTTGGGTGGTCCCGAGTCGGCTGCTGCCGGGAGCCCGATCGCGGACCGTCTCGCCGCCGCCTTGTCGATGCCGGTCCCTCCGGGTTTCACCGATGCCGTCCGCGCGTCGCTCGTGCTCATGGCCGACCACGAGCTCGCCAGCTCCACCGTGGCGGTGAGGGTGGCCGCCTCCACCCGATCCGACGTCTACGACGCGGTCCTGGCCGGACTCGGGACGGTCACCGGCCCGCTCCATGGCGGCGCCAGTCGTCAGACGCACCTCTTGCTTGAGGACGCCGAACGGCGCGGGAGCGCCGCAGCGCTCGACGACGCCCTCAAGTGGCAGGGCCTGGCCCCGGGGTTCGGCCACATGCTGTACGACGCCGACCCGCGATTCGACGTGCTGTGGTCGTTCGTCGAGCGGCTCGCCCCGACCGATCGCATGGAAGTGGTCGCCGCCGTGAAGGACCTGGCTGCCGAACGCGGGCTGCCACGTCCGAACCTCGACTACGGGCTCGCGGCACTGAGCTTCACCGCCGGGATCGACGCCGAGGCCGGGGGGGTGCTGTTCAAGGTGGCCCGGGTCGCCGGCTGGGTCGCGCACTACCTCGAGGAGCTGACCGAGGCGCCGCTGCGCTACCGGGCCCGCGCCGTCTATGTCACCTCGAAGTGACCACCGCCGGGGTGGCTCGGGCCGCCCGGGCGCGGCGGTAGGTTTGCTTCCGGTGGTCGAGGACTACGAGGAGGCGCTGACCCGGGCCGAGGTCACGCTCGACGCGGTCGACGCGGCGCTCGGACGGCTTGCCGACGGGTCGTACGGCACCTGCGCCACCTGCGGCGCGCCGATCGCCGAGGACCGCCTCGAGGCCGAGCCCGCGACGGCCAGCTGCGGCGCCCACGCCGGCTGAGCCGGCTGGGCTACTTCTTCGTCGCCCAGAAAACCTCGGCGATCTGGTCGATCTCGTCGATCAGGCGCTGCCCGACGGCCTCGTCGTTGGTCTTCTTCGTCTCGCCGGCGGTCTTGGTCGCCTTCCAGAACAGCTCGTGGAGCTGCGGGTGCTTCTCCAGGTGCTCGGGCTTGAAGTAGTCGGTCCACAGCACCCAGAGGTGGTGCTTGACCAGATCGGCCCGCTCCTCCTTGATGGTGATGGCCCGTGCCTTGAAGTCGTGGTCGTCGGACCCGTTGTGCTTCTCCTGGCACGCCTTCACGGACTGGGCCTCGATGCGGGCCTGGGCCGGGTCGTAGACCCCGCAGGGGAGGTCGCAGTGCGCGTGCACGGTCGACGGCGGGAATGTCCGGTCGAGTGTGGTCAAGAGGCGGTCGATCAAGAACATCGTTGGTGCTCCCTTCGCGGGGTCGGCTTGTTGAGCGGGGGCCCACGGTGAAGAGTGGGTTCGTGGTCTCCGGTCCCACCTTACCCACGCCTCGCAGTTGAAAAAATCGGGCGGAGCTGGTCGAACGGGACCATCGGTCCTTCGCCGACTCGCACGGTGGTCCCTCTTCGGTGCCCTCGGGGCCTGGGCCGTCTTGGCCCGGGTGGCCGTGTCCGGGGACTCGATGTCGCCGACGCTCGAACCGGGCGACCGACTGCTGGTCCTGCGGGTGGGTCATCGGCTCCGGCTGCGGCCGGGGGATCTGGTGACGGTCCGGTTACCAGGGGACGGTGCCGGCCGCGTGGCGGTGAAGCGGATCGTCGATCTCGACGGATCGACTGTCGAGGTGGTCGGGGACAACACCGGGGCGAGCACCGACAGCCGGAGCTTCGGCCGGCGGCCGCTCGGCGACGTCACCGGGCTCGTGCTCTACCGGTACTTGCCGCCCGAACGGGCCGGCATCGTCCACTAAGCGCTGCTCGAGAGCCCGGGAAGTACGCTGACATGGTGACGGGCGACTCTTCCCGCTGGCGCGACCTCGGGGAATTCATCCGGGAACAACGGGGCTCGGCCCGCCTGTCCTTGCGTCGCCTCTCGGAACTCGCCGGCATCTCGAACCCCTACCTCAGCCAGATCGAGCGTGGGCTGCGGCGACCCTCCGCGGAGATCCTGCAGCAGATCGCCCGGGCGCTCCGGATCTCGGCCGAGACTCTCTATGTCCAAGCGGGGATCCTCGAGCCCCGCGAGGACGGTGACGACCTCACGCGCCAGATCGTCGCCGACACCCACATCACCGAGGATCAGAAGCACGCGCTCGTCCAGATCTACCTCTCGTTCCGCCACGAACAGGAGTCGGAGGGACGCCCGGCGAACGGCAGCGGCAGGGTCACCAAAGGCGGAGCAGGCCCGGGACCAGGGATGAAGGGGGACCGGTAGGCTCGCGACGCCATGCGGCGGCTCGCGATCCTCTCGCTCCACACCTCCCCGCTGGCCCAGCCGGGCACCGGCGACAGCGGCGGGATGAACGTCTACGTCCGCGAGCTGGCGTCCGCTGTCGCCCGCTCGGGGGCGGACTGCGACGTGTTCACCCGGGCATGGTCGCCCGAGCTCCCGGCCGTGGCCGAGGTCGAGCCTGGGCTCCGCATCCACCACGTCGCGGCCGGGCCACTCGCCCCGATGGCCAAAGAAGCGCTGACCGACGTCGTGCCCGAGTTCACCGACCGCGTCCTTTCGATCATGACGTCGCCGAGCGGCCTCCGGCTGAGCGACGAGGAGGGCGGCCCCTTCGAGGCCGTGCACGCGAACTACTGGCTCTCGGGCCTGGCCGGTCACACGATCAAGCACGAGCTCGATCTCCCGCTCATGTGCACGTTTCACACCCTCGACCGCGTGAAGGCCGAGGCGGGACCCGAAGAAGTCGAGGCGGATATGCCGCACCGCCGCGCCGAGGCCGAGGCCACGATCATCCGGTGCTCCGACGCGGTGCTCGCCTCCTGCAGCGTGGAGGCGGAGCAGATCGTCGATCTCTACGGCGCGGACCCCGAGCGCGTGCGGATCGTGCCGCTCGGGGTCGACCACGCATTCTTCGCTCCCGGCGAGCGAGCTCAGGCGCGTCGCGCGCTCGGGCTCCCGATCGCCGGGCCGCTCGTCTTGTTCGTGGGTCGGATCCAGCCGCTCAAGGGGGCGGACGTGGCGGTCCGGGTGCTCGCCGAGCTCCGGTCGGCCGGACGCGAGGTCACGCTCGTGGTGGTCGGCGGTCCGAGCGGGCCCCAGGGCGACGCCACGTATCGGGGCCTCGTGACCCTGGCCGAGCGACTGGGAGTGTCAGAGGCGGTTCGCATGGTCGACCCGCAACCCCACGAGGTCATCTCGACGTACTACCGGGCGGCCGACGTCTGTCTCGTGCCCAGCCGTTCGGAGTCCTTCGGCCTGGTCGCCCTCGAGTCCTCCGCCTGCGGGACGCCGGTCGTGGCGTCGGCGGTCGGCGGGCTGACCACTCTCGTCGACCACGGCGAGACCGGGTTCCTCGTCGAGAGCCGGGACCCCGCCGCCTTCGCCGAGCCGGTCGTCCGGATCCTCGACGACCGCCGGTTCGCGGAGGGACTGGCAAGGAGAGCGGCCACGAGGGCGCTGCGCTACAGCTGGCGGGAGGCGGCCGAACGCCTGGCCGCCCTCCACGAGGAGCTGGCCGCCGGTCACCTGGTGGAGTGCTGAGCGCCCCGGCTCCCCCCGTGGGCTGACCTCGGGTGCCGGTCGCCGAGCTCCCCGAGGAGGAGGAACGTGCCGCCGCGGTGGCGGCGGTCGACTCCTGGTCTGCCCGTGAGCTCAAGCGGGGCGAGTCGCTGGTGGCCGCCGAGCGGCAGGAGGTGACCGACCGGACCGCGTCGCACCGGTGGTATCTGCGCTTCAAGGGGGAGGAGAAGGACTTCATCACCGTCTGGCTGACCCTCGGCCAGCGCACGTTGCACCACGAGGCCCAGTTCATGCCGGCGCCCGAGGAGAACGCCGAGGCCGTCTACCGCTACCTCATGCGGCGCAACGCCGACCTCTACGGGATGTGGTTCTGCCTCGGGCCCGAGGACGCGGTGTACCTCGTGGGCCGGGTGCCCGCGGCCCAGGTGGACGACGAGGAGCTCGACCGGATCACGGGCTCCTCCATCCACTACGTCGACGAGCACTTCCCGACGGCCATGACCCTCGGGTATCCCAAGCTCTACCGTCGGCGGCCCCGCCGGGCCTGACCCTTGCGGCGTTAGCCTCGCGCCGTGCCCGTCAAGCTCCTGGTCGTCGGCGGTGGACGCATCGGCGGGGCCCTCGTCGGTGGCCTGCTGCGGGCCGGGTGGGCGGCCCCGGACGAACTGGCCGTCGTCGAGCCCTCCGGGCCCCGTCGCTCCGAACTGGCCGCCGCGCACCCGGGCCTCGTGGTGCTCGAACGGGCCGAGCCCGACTCGGTCCACCCCGACGGCGGGGCGGTCCTCGCGGTGAAACCCGACATCGCCGAGTCGGTGTGCGCGCAGATGGCGACCGCGGGCGCCCCCCGGGTGCTCTCCGTCGTGGCGGGCCTGTCCACCGAACGGCTCGAGGCGGCACTCCCGGCCGAGACCGTCGTCGTGCGGGCGATGCCGAACGCTCCGGTGGTGGTGGGCGCCGGGACCTCGGTGATCTCCGGCGGGAGCCGTGCAAACCCCGACGACCTCGACTGGGCCGAGGGGATCCTGTCGGCGGTGGGCACCGTGGTGCGGCTCCCCGAACGTCTTCTCCACGCGGTCACCGGGCTGTCGGGCTCAGGCCCCGCGTACGTGTTTTTGGTCGCCGAGGCGCTGATCGAGGCAGGCGTCGCCGCCGGCCTGGCCCCCGACGTCAGCAGGTCGCTCGTGACCGGGACGATGCTCGGCTCGGCCCGGCTGCTGGCCGAGACCGGCGAGCCTCCCGAGTCCCTCCGGGCCGATGTCACCTCCCCTGGCGGCACCACGGCGGCCGGGCTCGGCGTCCTCGAGGCCGGGGCCGTGCGCTCCGCCTTCGTCGAGGCGGTTGCTGCGGCGACGGAGCGGTCGCGCCAACTCGGTCACTAACGCGCGACCGGGCGCGTCGGCGTAGTGTTCCTCTTCCTCGGCCGGAGGGGGGAAGCATGAATGAACACAGCGACGGGACGTCGGAACGCTTTCTGACCGTACGGGAGTTCGCCGAGGCGCTCCGGGTGTCGAACATGACGGTGTACCGGCTGGTCTCGGCGGGCGAGCTGAAGGCCGTGAAGGTCGGGCGATCGGTCCGCCTGCCGGCCGACGAGGTCGACCGCTACCTCCACGGCCACCTGATCAAGGCGGGCTGAACCCGGCAGGGTGGCGGCCCCCGACACCGTCTTCTTCCTCTCCGACTACGGGACCCGCGACGAGTTCGCGGGTGTCGTTCGCGCGGTGCTGCGCCGGCTGGCGCCCGCGGCGGTGGTCATTGACCTGACCCACGAGGTGCCGCCCTTCGACGTGGCGGCCGGGGCGAGGGCCCTCGTGCGGGCCCTGCCGCACCTCGGCGACGGGGTGGTGCTCGGGGTGGTGGACCCGGGCGTGGGGTCGGCCCGGCGCGGCGTGGCCCTCCGGGTCGAGGCGAACGGCGGCGGGCACCGGTACTTCGTCGGCCCGGACAACGGGCTGCTGGTGCCGGCCGCCGATCTCGGCGGTGGCGCCGTGGCCGCGGTCGAGCTCGAGGCCCGCCCGGCCGAGCCCGGGGCCGCGACCTTCGACGGACGAGACATGTTCGCCCCGGCGGTGGCGTCGTTGTGTCTGGGCGAGCCGCTCGAGTCCATCGGCACGCCGATCGAACCCGAGTCCCTCGTCCGGCTCCTCCTTCCGCTGTCGCGCCACTCGCGGTTGGCCGATGGCCGGAGCGTGCGCTGGTGCCAGGTCGGGTGGGTCGACCGGTTCGGCAACCTGCAGCTCAGCGCTTCGCCGGAGGAGGACGACCCCGAGGCGTTCGCGCTCGTGTGGGCCGAGGGGGATGCCGGCGTCCCGGCCGACATGGCCGACCGCATGGTGCGGCGGGTCCGCGCCTTCGCCGAGCTGCGCACGGGCGAGCTCGGGGTGATCGTCGATGCGAACGGCCGGCTCGCACTCGTGGTGCGGGAAGGTTCGGCGGCCGACCTGCTCGGGATCGGCAATGGCCACCTGGTCGGCCTGGCCGAACTGCCGACCTGATGGCCTGGTTCCGCGGCAGGCGTCGCACGGATCGGGCAGGCTGAACACCGTGGACCAGCCGCCGGGCGCCCTCCCGGGACGGACGCCGGAGACCCGGGTCTCCGAGGCCGAGCGCGACCGGTCCGCCGCGCTCCTGGCCAAACACTGCAGCGAGGGCCGCCTCACCCTGGACGAGTTCTCCCAGCGGGTCGAGGTGGTGCTGGCCGCCCGGACCCAGGCCGACCTGGACACGGCGATGCGCGACCTCCCCGTCGACGCCCCGCCCTACCAGAGCCCGTTACCCCCCTCGAGCTCGCTCGTCGCCGTGTTCGGCGGCGCGTCGCGGCGGGGCCGGTGGCGGCCCGGCCCGAAGGTGAAGGCGATCGCCGTCTTCGGCGGCGTCGACCTCGACCTGCGCAATGCCGAGATCGACGCGGGCGAGCTCGAGATCACGACCTGGGCCGTGTTCGGCGGGATCGACATCGTCGTCCCAGAGGGCGTCGCCGTCCATCTCTCCGGCGGGTTCACGCTGTTCGGCGGCAAGGACCTGAGGCTGGCGGACGTGCCGCTGCTTCCGGGGGCGCCGCTCATCAAGGTGCGGGCCTTCCCCATCTTCGGGGGCGTCTCGGTTCGCACCAAGCGGACGCCACACCGGATGATCGACGATCTCCGCTCGGTCGTCGACGCGCGGGTCCGGGAGGTCACGGGTGGACCGGGCGCCCCGGCGCCATCGGTCGGCGCGGGGAGCACGCCGCGGTCGAGCCGGCGACGCGAGCCGATGCTCGACGCCCGTGACGCAATCGCCCTCGCCGGCGACATCCTCGAGGTGATGTTCCCCCGATCCGGCGCCGCGCGGGCCCTGCGAGGCGAGCCCCGTACCGCGCCCGACGGCAACGTGACGATCCTGTTCTCCGACGTCTCGGGCTTCACCCAGCTGACCGAGCGACTCGGTGACCGCGAGAGCCACCGGCTGCTCGAGACGTACTTCCAGATCGTCCGGGGACAGATCGCCGCGCACGGGGGCTACGAGGTGAAGTGCCACGGCGACGAGGCGATGCTCGCGTTCGGCGACCCGAGCCAGGCGATCCGCTGCGCCGTCGACATCCAGCGCTCGATGGTCCGTTACAACGCGCGGGGTGACGGCGACCCGATCCGGGTGCACATCGGGATGCACACCGGCGAGGCGATCCAGAACCGGGGGGACTTCCTCGGCCGCACCGTGATCCTGGCCAGCCGCATCACCGACACGGCCCGGGCCGACGAGATCCTGGTGTCTTCGGTGCTGTACGACGCGACCTCCGGCTCGCCGGACCTCGTGTTCGGAGAGGCCCGGACGGTCGAGCTCCAGGGGGTGAGCGACTCCCAGCGGCTCTTCCCGGTGCTCTGGAGCTGACCCGTGCCGGCTGACCGCCCGGTCGGGGCGGAGCGGCGGATCCCCGAGGCGACGGTCGTGCGGCTTCCCGTCTACCGCCGCATCCTCTCGGACCTCCTGGCCGAGGACCACCGCACGGTGCACTCCGAGCAGCTGGCCGAGCGGGCCGGGGTGGGCGCGGCCAAGGTCCGGAAGGACCTGTCGCTCCTCGGGTCCTTCGGCACCCGCGGCACCGGGTACGACGTCGGGTTCCTCCTCGGCCAGATCGACCGGGCGCTCGGGGCCGAGGACGACTGGCCGGTGATTGTCGTCGGCATCGGGAACCTCGGCACCGCCCTCGTCAACTCCGAGGGTTTCGGCACCCGCGGGTACCGGATCCTCGCGCTCTTCGACGCCGACCCGGCCGTGGTCGGCCGGGAGGTCGGCGGCCTGGTGGTCCAGCCGGTCGAAGCGCTCCCGAAGCTCTCGGGCCTCGGCCGCTCGGCGATCGGGGTGGTGGCCACGCCGGCCGGCGCGGCGCAGTCGGTCACCGATGCGCTGGTCGAGGTCGGGGTGACCGCGATCTTGAACTTCGCCTCCACGGTGCTCCGGGTGCCCGACGACGTCCTGCTGCGCCACGTCGATCTCGGCACGGAGCTCCAGGTCCTCAGCTTTTTCCAGCTCCGGCGGCGTCCGGGGGCCAGTGCGGCGGAGGCGCCATGACTGGCGGGGGGCCGAAGAGACCGGCACACTGGGTCGCGGCCGGAGGACCGTCGCCGGACGGGCAGGCCCAGTCCAGCCCCGCCCCGCGACGGTCCGGCCGGCGGCCCGACCCAAGGAGGCGTGCCACGCCGTGTCCGTCGTCGTCGTAGGGCTCGAGCACCACGGGGTGCCCCTCGACCTCTTGGAGCGCGTCGTCGTGTCGGGGGCCGAGCGAGACGACGTCCTGGCCGGGCTGCGCGGGCGGGAGAACCTCTCCGAGGTGGTCGTGCTCTCGACGTGCCTGCGCACCGAGGTCTACGCAGTGGTCGACCGCTTCCACGACGCCGTCTTCCAGCTGCAGGAGTTCCTGGCCAAGCGGGCCGAGGTCGCGCTCGAGGACCTCGAGTCGTGGTGCACGGTCCGCTTCGACGACGACGTGGCGACGCACCTGTTCGCGGTGGCGGCCGGCCTCGAGTCGGCAGTGCTCGGGGAATCCGAGGTCCTCGGCCAGGTCCGGCGGGCCTGGGAGCACGCCGCGAGCCAGCACTCGGGCGGGCCGGTCCTGAGCGGGCTCTTCCGCGAGGCCGTGCGGGTGGGCCGCCGGGCCCGGGCGGAGACGGCCATCGCCCGGGGGGCGACGTCCTTCGCCCACGCCGCAGTCGACCTGGCCGGTCAGCACGTGGACGGTGGTCTCGGCAGCCGGCGGGCCGTGCTCGTCGGCGCCGGCGAGATCGGCGGGGTGCTGCTCGAGGCCCTGGTCGAGGCGCCCCCGGAGTCGCGCCCGGCCCACGTCGCGGTGACGAGCCGAACGGTGGCCCGGGCTCGGGCCCTTGCGGCTTCGGTCGCGCCCGCACCGGTCTCGGCATTCGAGCTGGCGGGGCTGGCGGCCGAGGTCGGCTCGAGCGACGTGGTCTTCTGCGCCCTCGACGTCCAGGCCCCGGCCATCAGTGCCGAAGCGCTCCTCGGTGCCTTCGACCGCGCCGGCCGTCCGCTGCTCGTCGTCGATCTCGGCGTCCCGCACAACGTCGAGCGCTCGGTCTCGGCGGTCGAGGGGGTGGTGCTGCTCGGCATGGACGAGCTGCGCGAGGCGGTCGCCCGGGTGACCGAGGAGCGGCGGACCGAGGTCGACGCAGTGCTCGCCATCGTCGCCGAGGAGCTCGACCGCTACCGCGCCGATGTGCGCGGGCGCGGCGCCGCGCCGGTGATCGCGGCCCTGCGCGACCGGCTTGAGTCGCTGCGGGCCGCCGAGCTCGAGCGACAGCGCGCCACGTTGAGCGACACCGAGTGGGCGAAGGCCGACGAGGCGAGCCGCGCCGCGCTGGCCAAGGCGCTCCACCACCCGACCGTCCTCCTGAAGGAGACCGCCGGCACCCCGCGCGGCGAGCGGCTCGTCGAGGCGCTGCGCGTGCTCTTCGACCTCTAGCCGGTGCGTTCCCCCGCGCCCGCGCGGGCCCCCTGGCCGGAGGGGCGGACGCTTCGGCTGGCCACCCGGGGCTCGCCGCTCGCCCGGCGCCAGACCGACATGGTCGCCCACCTGTTCGCGCAGGCCCGGCCGGGGCTCGCGATCGAGCCCGTGGTCGTCCGGACCGAGGGCGACCGGCGCGCCGACGAGCCGCTCGAGCGGATCGGCGGCCAGGGCGTGTTCGTGAAGGAGATCCAGCAGGCGGTGCTGGAGGGGCGCGCCGATGTGGCCGTCCACTCGGCCAAGGACCTGCCGCCGCTCACCCCGCCGGGACTCGTGCTCGCGGCGGTGCCGCGGCGCGGCGACGTCCGCGACGCGCTGGTCGGTTCGACGCTGGCCCGGCTCGGCCCCGGGGCGAAGGTGGCCACCGGCGCGGCCCGGCGCCGGGCCCAGCTCGCCAATCTGCGGCCGGACCTCTGCTTCGTCCCGGCACGGGGCAACATCGAGACGCGGATCGCGAAGGCAAAGAGCGTGGCCGACGCCGTGGTGGTGGCGGCGGCGGCGCTGGAGCGGCTGGGCCTCACCCCCCAGGCCGCCGAGATCTTTCCGCCTCTCGTGATGCTCCCCCAGGTCGGACAGGGGGCGATCGCGCTCGAGTGCCCAGAGGATGACGCGGTCCTCCTCGCCCTCCTGGCTGCGGTCGACGACCGCGACGCCCACGCCGCGGTGCTGGCCGAGCGGGCCATGTTGGAGGCCCTCGGCGCGTCGTGCGCGCTCCCGGTCGGGGGATACGCCGAGCCCGAGGGGGCCGGGCTCCGGCTCCGGGGCATGGTGGCCAGTCCCGACGGGCGAGTCGTGCTCCACGCCGAGCGCCGCGGTGAGGACCCCGCGTCCCTCGGGGCCGAGGTGGCCCGCGCGCTGCTGGCCGAGTGCGGCGCGGCCGAGCTGTTGTTCGACTCGCCGGGCCGGGACCGGTGACCGTCTATCTGGTCGGCGCCGGGCCTGGCGACCCGGGCCTGCTGACCCGACGCGGCGCCGAGGTGCTCGCGCGCGCCGACGTCGTCGTCTACGACCGGCTGATCGACCACTCGCTGCTCGCGCTCGCGCCCCGCGGCGCCCGCCTCATCGACGCCGGGAAGCGGCCCGCCGGCGCGGCCGACCCCCCCGAGGTGGGGGCCGGGTCCGGGGCGGCCCGCCAGGACGAGATCAACGACCTCCTGATCACCCACGGCCGCCTCAGCGGGACCGTGGTCCGGCTGAAGGGCGGGGACCCGTTCCTGTTCGGCCGGGGCGGCGAGGAGGCCGACGCGCTGAGCCGGGCCGGGGTCCCCTGGGAGGTGGTTCCCGGGGTCTCCTCGGCGCTCGCCGTCCCGGCGGCGGCGGGCATCCCGGTGACCCAGCGGGGACTGTCGACCTCGGTCACGGTGGTGACCGGTCAGGTCGGGGACGAGACCCGCCCCGGAGCGGTCGACTGGGAGTCGCTCGCACGGGCTGGCGGGACCCTCGTCATCCTCATGGGGATGGCCACACGGGACGAGATCGCGCGCCGCCTGCAGCACGGCGGCCGCCCGCCCGGCGAGCCGGTGGCGGTCGTCGAGTGGGGGACCACTCCCCGCCAGCGGGTGGTGCGGACCACGCTGTCCGAGCTCGGCGCGGTCCACCTCGGGTCGCCGGCCGTGATCGTGGTCGGACCGGTGGCCGGGCTCGGCCTCACCTCCTTCGACCCCCGGCCCCTGCACGGTCGGTCGGTGGTGGTGACGCGGGCGCCGGCGCAGGCCGACTCGCTCTCGCGGGCGCTGCGGCTGGCCGGTGCGCGGGTGATCGAGCTGCCGGTCATCGAGATCGCCGACGCGCCGGACGAGCGCGCCGCGCTCGAGCGGGCCGCCTCGTCGGTCCGGGCCTACGCGTGGGTCGCATTCACCTCGGCCAACGCGGTCGACCGGTTCGTCCCGCTGCTCGGCGACCTGCGCCGGCTCGGGCAGGTGAAGCTGGCGGCGGTCGGCCGGGCCACCGCCGGGGCGCTCGAGCGGTACCAGCTCGTCGCCGACCTCGTACCGGCCCGGCCCAACGCCGAGGGACTGCTCGACGAGCTCCCCGCCGCCCCGCGCGGCGGGCGCATCCTCTTCGTCAAGGCGGCCGGGGCGGCCGACACCCTCCCCTCCGGCCTCACCCGGAAGGGCTGGACCGTCGACGATGTGATCGCCTACCGGACCGTCGAGGCCGAGCCGCCCCGCGCCGAGGTCGCCGACGCCCTGTCGGGCGCCGATGTGGTCACCTTCGCCTCGCCCTCGGCGGTCCGCGCCTACCTGCAGCTGAAGGACACGGCCGGGCGCGGCCTGCCGGTGCCCCCGGTGGTCGCCTGCATCGGCTCCACGACCGCCGTCGCGGCCCGGGCCGCCGGGCTGTCGGTGGCCATCGAACCGGCCAAGGCCTCGGTCGAGGCACTCGTGGTCTCGATCGCCGCCCACCTCGGCTCGCTGCCGGGCCTCGGCGTTCCGGGGCCGCCGTAAGCTGGGGCGATGGCCTTCCCGGCTCAGCGGATGCGCCGGCTCCGGCGGACCCCGGCGCTGCGCCGGCTGGTCGCCGAGACCCGGATCGGCGTCGACGACCTCGTCGCCCCGCTCTTCGTGCGGGAGGGGATCGACGAGCCGGCCCCCATCGTCTCGATGCCCGGCCACGTCCAGCACACGGTGCCCTCGCTGCTCGTCGAGGCCAAACGCCTCGGTGCCCTCGGCGTCCCCGCGCTGGTCCTGTTCGGCGTTCCCTTGCGCAAGGACGCCCGCGGGTCGGGGGCCGACGATCCGGGCGGGATCGTCCAGGTCGCCCTCGGGGAGCTGGCCGCCGCGCTCGGGGACGAGGTGGTGCTGATCGCGGACCTGTGCCTCGACGAGTACACCGACCACGGCCACTGCGGGATCGTCCGTCCCGACGGCACCGTCGACAACGACGCCACGCTCGAGCGCTACGCGGCGGTGGCGCTCGCCCAGGCCGCGGCCGGCGCGGCCGTGGTCGCACCGAGCGGGATGATGGACGGCCAGGTCGGCGCGATCCGCCGGGCGCTCGACGGCGACGGGCACACCGACACCGCGATCCTCGCCTACGCGGTCAAGTACGCCTCGGCGCTGTACGGGCCGTTCCGCGACGCGGTGGACGTGACCATCGCGGGCGGTGGCGACCGCCGCGCCTACCAGCAGGACCCGGCCAACCGCCGCGAGTCGCTGACCGAGGCCGACCTCGACGTGGCCGAGGGCGCCGACATGGTGATGGTGAAGCCGGCCCTCACCAATCTCGATGTCATCGCGGCGGTCCGCGACCGCGTGCGGGTGCCGGTGTGCGCCTACCAGGTGAGCGGGGAGTACGCGATGGTGCGGGCGGCCGCCGAGCGGGGTTGGATCGACGGCCCGGCGGTCGCCGCCGAGCAGCTGTTGTCGATCAAGCGGGCCGGCGCCGACTTCATCCTCACCTACTTCGCCGGCGAGCTGGCCGAAGCGCTCGGTGGCTGACGACGGGCCGCCGCCCCCGGCGGGGGCGGGGTCCGGCGGCAACGAGGACTGGTTCGCCCGGGCGAAGAGGGTGATCCCCGGCGGGGTCGACTCGCCGGTCCGCTCGTTCGCCTCGGTGGGCGGCACCCCCTTCACCGTCGCTCGGGGCGAGGGCCCCTACGTCTTCGACGTCGAGGGGCACCGCTACATCGACCTGGTCCAGTCCTACGGCGCGGTGCTGCTCGGCCACGCCCACCCGGTGGTGACCGAGGCGGTGGCGGCGGCGGCCCGGCTCGGCACCACCTTCGGCATGCCCACCCCCGGCGAGGTCCTCCTGGCCGAGGACATCTGCGCCCGGGTGCCCGGCTGCGAGCGGGTGCGCCTCGTCTCCTCGGGGACCGAGGCGTCGATGAGCGCGCTGCGGCTGGCCCGCGGGGTCACCGGCCGGGACAAGGTGGTGAAGTTCGACGGCTGCTACCACGGGCACTCCGACGCGCTCCTGGCCGGGGGCGGGAGCGGGGTGGCAACCCTCGGCCTGCCCGGCTCGGCCGGGGTGACCGCCGCGTCGGTGGCCGACACCCTGGTCGTCCCCTACAACGCGGTGCCGGGGCTCGACGAGTCGGTGGCCTGCGTCATCGTCGAACCGGTGGCGGCGAACATGAGCCTGGTCGAGCCGGACCCCGGGTTCTTGGAGGGCCTTCGGGCCGAGTGCGACCGGGTCGGCGCGCTCTTGGTGTTCGACGAGGTGATCACCGGGTTCCGGCTGGGCACCGGCGGCGCGACGGCCCGCCTCGGAGTGATTCCCGACCTGTGGTGCTTCGGCAAGGTGATCGGCGGCGGCCTCCCGGTCGGCGCGTTCGGGGGCCGGGCGGCGCTCACCGACGCCCTCGCCCCGACCGGCCCCGTCTACCAGGCCGGCACCCTGTCGGGGAACCCGCTCGCCACCGCGGCC